>JAEOTO010000032.1 GCA_016839805.1 Candidatus Hermodarchaeota archaeon | reverse complement strand
GGAAAAGGCGGCGAACTCTTCGATGGATTGGGCAGCGCACGTATGCGGCTAGGGGCTGAAGTTCACGGTTTTTTGACACTTGAACTTCATCAACTTTTAGTAAAATATAGGGGCGTCCACAAGGGCAAGTTAATGCGCCTTCCCAGGCAACATCGCCTTCCGATTCAGTAGTGGTTATGGTCGGTTCCTCCTTGCTAGTTCATGAGTTGAGATACTTAAGGTTTGGTGACTCATCAAGCAGGCTTGCGGAAGAGCAGGATGTATTCATGCACTTTATTGACACGAAATACTGTTGGGTAACCAAGGGGTCGAAGATTATGATACTCGCTACGACGATCCCAGATTATTATATCCTCCAATTCGAAGCCATTACTTTTCCATAATTGTACACAGTCGATGTGAAATGGATAGAAGTGTTTCTTTTTGCGGAGGTCCATTACAATAAGAGCGCACCATCGGTCTGGTTTGGTTACGGTGAATAGTTGCTTTGCTACAGTGTCTAATGCATTGAGAAACTCAGTATAGGATGAGATGTTTCCCATGTCTTGGAAGGAAGAAGAGTAGGGACGGGAATCCTTTCTATCCGCGGTACGTCGTTGACGATGAATATCCCAATACGGGGGGGAAGTCACAACCATATCTATCGAGTTTGGATTTACAAGCTGTACTAGGTTTCGAGCATCCTCTGCATGGATAATGGGTTTGGCTAGTTGACCCATTTTCATTGGAATATTGTCGAGCCGTTTTTGAGCTGTTTTGATAAAATGTGGGACAATTTCAAAGCCGATACTAGATCGATTTAATTGTTGGGCGGCAACTAGTGTGCTTCCTGCACCCATGAATGGATCGAGAATGGTGTCACCGGGTTTTGTATAAATTTCTAATAAGCGCTGAACAAGTTTTTGAGGGAACAAAGCCGGATGCTGCAATCCAGATTCTTCAGAAGTTTTACTAACATCCCAAATGCTAATGGAATAACGCGTCCAGGTTTTTCCATCTAATGCGTTAAGCCTATTCTGGTCTCGATGGATTTTCTTCTTTGGCGTTGCCAGTTCACCTCGGCAATAAGCATAGCCGCTTATCGGCTATTAAGCTGTGTTTCTCGAGCATTCAAAAGGACCTAGACTATGAAACTATTTTCCTTTTTTTCGAAGAGGTCAATACCTTACTCAATATGAGCCGTGATAAACTAGTAAAAGCCTTCTCTACATTTTGCGCTGTTAACGCTGAAGTTTCGAAGAAATAAGCCTTCAGCCGGCGTGCCAAGCGATCGCCTGAAGTGGTACTTACCACGCGTTGATCAACAAGGTCGGCTTTCGTTGCCCATACTGCAGGAATGTAGTCTTCGATAACCTCATCAACCTCAGGGATCCACCGCTTCTCGATATTCCGATACGAATCTGGACGTGTTATATCAAATAGGAAGATTACGCCTTCTGCTCCCCGATAATACCGTTTGCGTAGATGGCTGAATCGTTCCTGACCGCCAGTGTCCCACATCTGTAAATCAATATTGAAGCCATCGACAAATAATTCTTTTTTTACAATGTTCACGGCAATTGTTGTTAAATAATCATGAGTGAAGGTGTCAGTAGCAAACCGACGGATAAGGGAGGTTTTGCCAACGGCCCAATCACCGCAAACAATGATTTTGAAACGATACTGATTTGGGGTGTCGGTTGTCAAAGTGATACCCCGCTAATCGCTAGTTGCTGAATATCGCCTTTAAAGCTGTCGTCATGATCTGAGAGGTAATGAAAAGAGTTGAACTTAGGTTGTAAGGGTTTGTTCAGCAGCGTATGGACAGAGAGCATTCAAAGGACAAATAAAACATTGTGGATTCCGTGCAGTACACAAACTCCGACCATGAGCAATGAAAAGTCGATTAACGCGACCCCATTGTTTTCGGGGTAAAAGTTCCATCAAGTCTCTCTCTACTTTTTCAGGATTGCGTTCTTCACTGAGCCCAAGTCGTCTTGATATTCGAAAAACATGTGTGTCTACAGCGATACCCTCAACGATGCCAAATACTCGGTTAAGAACAATATTTGCGGTTTTTCGCCCCACGCCGGGTAACCTGATCAATTCCTCCATTGAATTGGGAACTTGACCATTAAACTCTTCGATTAACATTCGACAAGAGGCTTGAAGATGCTTTGTTTTTTGCCGATAGTATCCAACGCGAAAAATATCTTGTTGTAGTTCTAGTGGGTCAGCGAAGGCGTAATCTTCTGGTGTGCGATATTTCTTGAATAACCGAATAGTCACCTGATTAACTTGAACATCCGTTGACTGCGCTGAAAGCATAGTTGCGACTAAGTATTCTAGCGGAGTATGGGCTTTGGGCATCAATGGTTCTTGGGGGTAATGAGCTTCTAGAATAGCAACTATTTGCAATACACGTATCTGTTCCTTATTTTGCTGCACAACTGTTCACTTCATTAAGTGATTTCATAGCGTTCACTAAATTGAATTTTGCTCTATTGCCATGATTTTATCGCGTGATTTGAACATGACACGTAACAGTCAAATAATACGCAGTTAAACTGTACATCGTGGTTCAGTGATAAAGGACGGCTGCCGGACGCACAGCGTCTGAGGAAGCTCCATCCTCCTACAGGCAACGGTACGGCGTGAGCCGTAGAATGAGAATTCTGCTCTAGGAACAGCAACGACACGACCATCGCTGAGATGACGATGATGCAGTAGAGGATTAATCCAAGGTTAATCTAAGCAGTGTGCTGGTAACAGTACACTGGTTAACCTGTTGAGGACGGCGTTGGAACCGATGAAACGGCCTATCACCGTGGGAGCAAGCCCAAATAGGCCACCGATGAGGCGCCTGCTGAGGTGTCGGGTAGGGTGCTTAGCTAGATGCCGTCAAGCCATGTAAGGTAACTCACATGGTTGAACAGAAGATGGGCTATTCTTATCACTGGACCGCACCTTTTCTCTTATTGGTGGAGAACAGTGACAGTACCACAAATTCTAGTGTTAAGGCTTCCGGGTTGTGACCCGAAAAAATGCAGTGCTTTGAAATTAGCACGGCATGGACTGGTTCGATTATTTCGTAGTCCACGGCAAATTCGGGGTCGACCGATTATTTTGAATCCCTTTGTATCAAGGGCATTTTCGCCGGGTGACCGAGTTCAGGCAGAAAAAATGGGAATATTAGTGTTAGACTGTTCTTGGAAAGATGCCATTGAAAAGTTCCAAAACCGTTTGCGTGGAGAATCACGGTGCCTGCCTTACTTAGTAGCTGCGAACCCGGTTAATTACGGAAAAGTAGGAAAGCTGAGCACGGCTGAAGCAGCCGCAGCCGCTTTATTTATTTTAGGATATCCGACGGATGCAAAATCGCTTCTTAAGCTCTTTAAGTGGGGTCCTCATTTCTTTGATCTTAACGCTGATCCTCTTTCTGATTATCAAAGTGCAGCGAATAGTTACGAGATCGTTAAACGCCAGCGTGCGTATATGCCGGATGTTTTTACCGAAGAAGCGTGAGGGTCTTTGAGTTATTCATCTACGGGAATTCGACGACTATAGGCAATGGGACTTGCCATTGGATTGGCTAACACTTTCGGAATGTAATCCCCCAAGTCAAACGCAATTAAGCCGGGTCCCTTGTCTTGATAGGCTAAAAGTCCTGCAGCTCCATTAGTAAAGGCTCCGACGCACGCGCTAAGAAATGAGCTTATTCCCTGAGCCCGGAATCCAGCAACCAAACCAGCGAGTACATCGCCTGTACCACCTACACTCATGACCGGGTGTCCTGTCCAGTTTAGTCTCGTCTCTTTGGATGTGGAAGTGATGTCAACAGGACCTTTTAGTAAAACTACACATTTGAGCGTTTTTGCTAAATCTCGTACTTGTTGTGCTCGTCTGAGTAGGGGTTTTGCTACTTCAATCCCTCTGATGCGTTTGAACTCACCTGCGTGAGGAGTGATAATGGTGTTCGGGCCAATCTTCATGACCCGAGACACCGTTTTTAGAGCGTCTGCATCAATTACTAAGGGTTTTTTCAATCGGTTTGTAATAGAGAGTATCTTTCCTATCGTATCGAGTGTTTCATGGTGATCCCCTAGCCCTGGACCAATTAGAGCGGCTTGCACATTGGTAAGGGTATCTTCAATAAGGGGAATATCATCGTTACCCAATTGTTCTGTTTCCAAATTAATAGGAATAATATCAGGGGATTGACAGGTGGCAGCTGCAATTACATGTGATGGGGCAGCTAAGTATACGAGATCCACGCCGCTTCGAAGCGCACCAATTGAGGCAAGAATAGGGGCGCCAATAAACTTCGGACTACCCCCAATTACAAGCAAGCGGCCAAAATCACCTTTTTTCGTAAAAAAGGGACGAGGTTTTGTGGCTCGAATAACGTCGCCAGGTCCCACATATATTTCAGCTTCTGGTGGAATACCAATATCAGCAACTACTAGTTTTCCCACATTTTTCTTGTTTTTCACTAATCCGACCTTTGCACGATGAAAAGTTATGGTTAAATCGGGTTGAAATGCATCTTTTGTGGTAGGTTCACCGGTATTAGGATGGATTCCCGTTGGCACATCAATGGCAATCTTGAATCCTTCCATTTGATTCATTATTTGCAAGGTTTTAATGAGAGGAGGCCGTGGTTTTCCTTTCACACCAGTACCAAGGAGTGCGTCAACAACCACTGTTGTAGTTAATTTTGGTAGTTCTGAGGTATCCTGAACAATATAGAGCTCTATTGAATGGCGCATTTTTCGGATGATTTCCCAATTTTTTGCAGCGGGAGTATTTTCAATGGTAGACGGATTCCCTAATATTATCAAGTGAACTTTTCGACAACTGGGAGCAAGATGTCGAGCTGTAACGAATCCATCTCCTCCATTGCCACCTAGGCCAGCAAAAATTGCAACAGTTGGTAATTGTTTAAAACGCCGAAGGATTTCATGGGCGACGGCACGACCTGCGTTTTCCATTTGAAGTAATCGGCTAACTCCTAAGAATTCTGTATTCAATTCGATAGCAGCCATTTCTTCTGCTAACAAAGCTCGCGTAGCTGGCATTTTATATCCTTCCTGTTTATTAATTAATGAAGGATTAATGTACGATAAGGCTTTTGACTGGTGGGTGATAATAGCACTAATGGGTTTATGTGGGGCGAACACCATGCCAAAAGCGTACGTACTAATTGTGGCCAAAAAAGGCGTGCAAAAGGATGACCTGCTTGAACCTCTCATGAGTATAGAGGAAGTAAAAGAAGCGTATCAAGTTCTTTGGAATTTTGATGTTGTTGCGAAAATCATTGTAAAAGATATCCGACAACTAAAACACACAATCATCTCAAAAATTCGCCAGCTTCCTGAGGTTGACAAAACTGTAACCCTCATTGCTGCAGAAAGTTGATATCTAGAAAAAAGTCAACGTCGTTCGCTACCCAGAAGCGCCTTTAATTCATCTGCTTCAATGTTTCTTGGGGGTAACACTGCGTCTGCCCGATAAGGGTATCGTGAGACTTTCTTACCAAATTGATCAAGCCATTCGAATAATTGTGAATACATATCCATAGCTTTATCAATAGATCCCCATCGCGCTTCTTCAAAGATGTGATCCCACCGTTCATTAAGCTCTTGGATAATTTCCTTGTAATTTGGATCGTCAATCAGTCGATACCCCTCATTGGTGATTCGAACTACCAACACTAACACTCAGACTCCACTGCACACCATTATAGTTCATTTACAAGACATATTAACTCAAAAAGGTTTATAGCAAAGTGCAGGTGACTGAACACCGAGAAAATCAACAGATTATACGGGCTCGTAGCTTAGCCAGACACGTACCGGGTTTCCGGCGTGGGTAAGGTCAGAGCATCGGGCTTTTAGAGAAGAGCTTCTAGCAGTCTTCTAAAGACACCCGAGGGTCGCGGGTTCAAGTCCCGCCGAGCCCGCCACTTCTTTTTAACTCGATTTATTATAAATAGATTTAACAAATTGATTGGTGCAGGGGACGGGATTCGAACCCGCGCAGGCCTACGCCACTGGGGCCTGAACCCAGCCCTTATGGTCCATGGAACGAATAGCAATTATCTATAAGCCGTTCACTGGATTGACCAAGCTCTGGCACCCCTGCGAATGCTTCGGAATAGAAGAGCTACTTCAGGATATGAGATAAACTTTTTCTCTTACAAGAAGTACTCGGGTAATTGTGTCAAATTCAACATTAACCAACCAATGCTTCTGGACCAGGCACCTTCGGAATGCCGCAACATTAGCTCGACTTCATGTTCTAACGTGTCTAAAATCTAGTAGCTGTCAGGATGCAGTGGGAACTGGAGCTGGTGGTGACGTAACCAAGCAGTTTGATCTTATAGCAGAGCAATCCATGGTAGAGTATCTTAAGAGATTTTCAGCATTTACGTTGGTTAGTGAAGAGGCTGGTCTTCAACGGATAGGCCCTAAACCTGAGGGCTTTATCATTATGGATCCAATTGATGGGAGTACAAATGTAAGCCATGGTATCTCATTTGCGTGTATTGCAATTGCTTTTGCTTCTGAACTATTATTTACTTCAATAGAAGCCGCAGTAGTACTCGATTTGTTTTCTGGAACCTGTTACTATGCTACTAATGGAACGGGCGCCTTCAAGGACCGACAACGGATTCAACCCGCAGATTCTACATCGGATAAACCGAGTTTGGTCGGAGTAGATGATAAATTCCCTCAAACACACGTTAAGAGTAATCAGCTAAAATCAAACACTTCACGCATTCAATATACGAGACATTTCGGAGCCAACGCCCTCGAATTGTGTTATGTGGCAGATGGCTCACTTGATGGTTTCGTTGATCTCCGCGGAGTTTTCCGCGGAACCGACTTAGCTGCACCAGCTTTGATATTAAAAGAAGCAGGAGCAACGTTACTCAACCCAGAAGGATCAGCCATTACCGGACCCTGCACAAATGATGCGCGATATGCATACGTTGCGGCCCGCGACACCGAATTTTCAACACATCTATTAGCACTCATAGGAAAAACAAAGAGCAGCTAAACATGCTATGGCTTGGTTCCTAATCGTTAATCGTTTCAAGAATAGACACCGCATTCCAAATACCTGTTCGCGCATGACTAGGACAATTCGGATCAAGGGTAGCATCCCCAAGCCGAGAAATTGCATTGGATGCACGCACAGCTGCGGACCCCAATTCACTATGAAGCAGGTCAATTGCTTCATTGGCTGCTCGCCGAATATTCCGTGGGACAGTACTATCTTCACCAATCTGAGATAAGATCAGCGTAGTCTGATCGATTTTTTGCATAGTTTCATCTGATACTTCTTCTGATTTATTCGGATCAGCCAAATCTATTCCCCCCGGCGTATGCTTTTGGGATTGAGTTTTGGAGGTATCAAGATTACTTAAAAGCTTTTTTCACTGATAATTAGATTATATGTCAGATGAAAACGTAACAAAACGTATGGGACAATTGCTGAGAAAAGGAGCTGCTCTTCTAATTACAGCCTGTCCAAAATGCAATACTCCACTTTTACGACTAAAAGACGGGACGATGTATTGTGCTAAGTGTGACAAGCAAGTTATCGAGCAACAAACTACTCCTTCGACGATTCAAGAAGGAGCGAGTGGTGACATCCTTAACCAACTTGCAACTAAGGTGCTTATCATCTTAGAAGAGTATACTAGATCTTTGCCCAAAAAGCCACATCCAGAGGAAATACGCACTTTTGCGGCAGTTGTGAAGGATTTAGTAGAGATTTTGCGCGGAATTCGAGCATTACAAAGCTAGTTTTCAGGTTCATATTTGGTATCAAAAGCTTCCCGAATACTCTGAGCTTTTGTATTTCCTATGCCATGGACTTCGGAAAGTTGTTTAGGACTGGCGTTGACAAGCGTAGCAATACTTCCAAAATGGGTTAAGAGACGTTTTGCTAGGGTCGTGTTTACTCCAGGAAGGCTAGCTACAATATATTCCTGGAGTGTAGCCATAGTTAGAACTGGTTTTTTTCCACGGATGCTCAGGGTGTGTTTTCGTGTACTTTGTTCTTGCCGTGCGATCGCAAAGAGAAGTGCAGCGGCCTCCTTTGGATTACGGACGTTTACAACTGGTACATTGAAGTCAATAATTGCGGATGATAGTGCACCACGTATTGCAGCCGGGTTAATGGCGCTGGATCCATACAAACTTGAACCTGTAATTAGAAGAAGAGGAACTGGGAAACTTTCTTTAAGATGCCCCAATTGGGTAAACAGACGTCGGTCAATTATTGATTGCGCGAAATCGTCTGATGTTTTTGCTTCGACAGCAACGCGATCCGAGAGGAGATAGTCGCCGACTTCAAGAGCCTCTACTTCAAGCTTTACGTCCAGTTCCTTCAAAGCCTTCGTAATCGCCGAACGAAGTTCCCGATTATCCACAACAATGGTGATAAGATCTTTATCTTGAGATGATTCATCACTTGCCTGGGATTTCATAAACTCTTTCAACGTGGATTGTTTTCGTTCTCGTTCAATTTCGCGCGACATCACATTCATCTCCTTTAAGAGCTCTTTCATCTTTGCCTCACGGTGAATAGCCGCCCAGTAATATCCTTGATCACGTGTACCTAAAGCAACAAGTACAATTACACGACCGGGTTGAGTACGACCTGTGCGTCCACGCCGTTGGATTAACCGTACAGCACTAGGAACTGCTTCATAAAAAAGTACCAAGTCACATTCTTGAATGTCAAGGCCTTCCTCGCCAACGCTAGTTGCAACCAAAACGTTGTAGGTCCCTTCTCGGAACAATTGGAGAATCTGACCTTGTTCTTTTTGTGTTAACCCTCGATCGTCTCCTCGACTGGCCTGTCCTATAAATCGTATTGGTCGCGAACTCGTTGAAGTTGAAAGGGTTGTTTCAAGGAGTTTTGCTGTGTCACGATACCGTGTGAAGACCATAATTCGAGAACTGGGGTTGTTTTTCAGTTGGTTCTTGACGATGTTGACTAAGACTGGTAGCTTGGAATGTTCGACGTGATCAGAGATTAATTCCCTAAGAATTTGCTGAGCCTCTAATAAGTGGGGATCCTGTGCAAGTCCTCGAATTGCTTTCGAAGTTTTTCCACGCTGCGCTTCTTTTTGAATTCCTTCTATGTAGCGATGAAGCGCAGTTACACCCTGAGTTTCTAATAATTCCACACTGTGATAAAGTCGTAATAATGCAGCGCAATGAGATACTAATTGGAATAGGTGACTTGGTGGCGATGTTTCTACAGCTATACGTTGTTGAATATCACGCTGAAGCTGTAAAATCTGACGAACGGATACCCTTCGAATATCACTGGTGTTAATGAACCCGGCTTCTTTGATTGGGACTAGGCGGGTTTTAATGGCGCGTCTAATTGCATCCCCAATTTGCTTGAATCTTTCAGGCAGTTTGACTTCTTGCCATTCGAATTCAAGTGGTGGGAGATAAGGCGCAACATCTGGGCTATCTCGTGTTCTTAATTCAATGTTCGTGATGCCCAGGTTGGTTACAATTTCTCGTATTTTTTGAATTTCAGAGCCTGGTGACGCCGTTAATGCTAACAACAAAGGAAATCTCGATTGTTTCAAATATTGTCCGGCAATAAAGACATAGGCGTAATCACCAATAGCGCGATGCGCTTCATCTACAACTAATAATGATACATCCTCCAATCGATAGCGTCCTGCCAATACATCATTTTGAAGAACCTGGGGAGTCATAAAAGCGAGCTGGAGTGTATCCCAGAGCTTCAAACGTTTATGAGGAGTAACTTCGCCGGTAATTATTTCCATTTTATCCATTGGTAAGGTCATAAAATCCTGAAAGGTTTTCAGATGTTGGAGAACAAGAGGTTTAGTCGGGGCAAGAACAACACATCTTGAATTAGGAAATCTTTGAAGCTGGTATGCAGCGGCTAAAATTGCGATAACAGTTTTTCCGACCCCAGTCGGAAGCACTACTAGCGTATTCCATTTGATTGCGGTACCAATGATTGTTTCTTGATACAATCTCTTTGTGATAGAATTCGGTTTGATGAGCGGATGTTGGACAAATTCCGTCCCGGACATACTAATCGCAGCACAATTTTGTTTAGTTAAACTAGGATTTTACCTGAAATCCTTTTATTACCCGCATTTATATTACACTATATTCCACGTCTTATGGAATATGGAGTGTGAAAGTTATGTCGAAATCAGGTGTTCCATCCATGGCTGAGGCTGAAGTTTACGAATTACAGATGCCTGGTCATATTGTGGGAAAGGAAGTTATTGATGGGAGTGCACGGCGTATCGGCATTGTCCGGAGTCTTCGAGTAACACTTCCTCCAGGCAAGGTGGAGTTGCAGGTCAAGGGCTTGGGTGTGGAGCTTCCTGTTGATGTCACAAATATTTCTGCTGTTGGGAACGTCATTCAATTGTCTAATACCGTGAAAGAAGCCGAGGAGATTTCCATTGCAGATGTGCAACGCTTACGAGAAGAAACGTGGAAAGAGGTTCAAGGGCTCATTATTCGCTAGAACCAGTTTATTATAGAAAAACAAGAGATTTTATCTTACTTTTTAGAACCGTTTGACCGGCAGGGTTCGATTACTGTGAAGAAAAAGAAGCCATATCTGGGACCACTATTACTAGCGTGGTGTGATCAGTGTAATGTTCCATTAGCTAAAAGGGTGCGATGTGGGCGTTGTGGGGGACAAACCAGACCGGTTAACGTAGCTCCACCTGGCGATGCCAGACCAGCCTTTGAAACTGATCGCAAGCAGATCATTGATTCAATCTCGAAACAATATGACCGAAAAGTAGCTGAACAACTTGTCCCTGCTGACAAAATCATACTTCTTAATGCTATTCCTGATATAGATTGTTGTGAAGAAGTTATTGTGGACGGTCAGATTATCGGGCTTCATCGCTTTCGGATTGAAACCCTTTCTTGGGAATTCGTTCCCAAATTAGAAGGGGCTCGCCGACTTGTTCAGCTGACCAAGAATAAGCAAGTCGTCATCGAGGATTCCGCTGTTAAATTCATTGTTGGGGGGGCGAATCTTCTTCGACCAGGCGTTAAAACTGCCGATTCTTCGATCAGTTCTGGAGATTATGTAATTGGTGTTACTGAACAAGGAGAAGCCATTCTTGTTGGAATTGCTGCGATGACTGGCAGAGATATGCAACGACAAGGGCGAGGGATGGTCATCAGAAAACGCTATAAAGGTGAACCTCATCCAGCACATATTCTTCCTGGAAGTCAAATTTGGAAAGACGTATTAGAAGCTAACTCAGAGCTTCTTGAACGCTTAGAAAAGGAAGCAATTACTTTCATTCAAAAAACTGCCCATGAATATCGTTTTCAAAAAGTTGTAGCATTTTCTGGTGGTAAAGACAGCTTAGCTGTTCTTGTATTAGTGCAAAAGGCCCTCCCAAATCAATCATTTCATGTCATGTTTATCGATACAGGTATTGAATTTCCTGAAACCGTTGAAAATGTATATTCAACAGTAGCACATTTTGATTTAGAAAATCAGTTATTAGTGAAGAATGTTGGTAAGGACCAATTTTTCCGAGTGCTTGATTTGTATGGTTTTGTAGCCCGAGATTATCGAGTCTGCTGTAAAACCCTTAAACTTGGACCCACAAGCCAACTCATTGAGGAACATTTTCCTGATGGATGTTTAAGTTTCATTGGTCAACGACGTTATGAATCTCATCGGCGTTCAGCTAGCAGACGAATTTGGAAAAATCCGTGGGTTCCAAAACAAATTGGAGCTAGTCCAATTCACAATTGGACTGCAATGATGATTTGGCTTTACATTTTCCAAGAACCTGTAAGTTATAACCCGTTATACGAAAAAGGGTTTGAAAGACTTGGATGCATGTTTTGCCCCGCCTCAACTATGAGCGAGTTAATGGTCATTGCTGATCATTGTCCTTTAGAATGGCAACGTTGGCAATCTAATGCTGAAAAAGTTGCTAAAAAATATGGGATGAGCGAGAAATATTTGACTCATGGATTCTGGCGTTGGAAAACTCATCCACTTAAAATCCGAGAGTTAGCGCAGAACATGGAGATTGAGTTGCCCTCAATAGATCCAAATCGTACAGGAGAAACCCTCTCATTTGTATTAGGGTCCAAAGACCAATATGAGGAGAATTTGATTAGAGGAGAATTCAATGAACCTATAGATTTGAATCGAGCCGTTGCCTTTCTTCCAGCATTGGGCAAAGTAATATTAGATTTAGAACGGAATATGATTGAACTTTCAATCACAAAGAAAGATGAACAAATCAAAGCCTATCTCTTCGAAAGTGGTCATTTTTCCTTATCAGGTCCCGTTATGAAGAAAGATGCTGTTAAATTTGCTCGAACAGTACTCCGAGGTTTGCTTTGTACTGCCTGTGGCACATGCCAGTCTCTATGTGCAAATGGCGCGATATCAATAGATACGGGTCAAGGGCGGATTATTGAAGAAAATTGTATACAATGCGAAGACTGCCTTCGTGGTAAATGTCCTTCATTATACGCATATTAAAGTAGCCGATTCAAATCGTTTTTACCTGTAAATTACAAGAAAAACTTTTCAAGAACTACTTAGGATGGGTAACTTCCCTTTAGAATTCCTGATGAGCGATATACCATGAGCGAGGATGTCCAGAGCACGATTTCGCTTTACAAACGGCTCTTTAGTTTGCCGAGGAATCGTACGCAAATTATAATAATATTCGGGGCATCACTTCTTGTTGGTGGCCTAACAGAGCTTCTCCGATACCTTGGTGGCAGTCCATTTACTGGCATGGTGTTTCTGAGAGGGGCAATCCGTGGGTTGATAATCACAATACCTGCAGCGCTGTTAACTTTGCTTGCTTTCCGTCTTGGTACACGCAAGGGAACTATTTTGAATTGGCATCGACTCCTTGGAGTCGTAACAACAGCGGTCATTGTTCTCTTACTTATCTGGTTTCTTTCAACACTTATTGGATGGACAATTGAGATTATTTTCAAGCTTCATTATGGTCCTCTAGCAGGTGGAGGGATTGCGACAACATTCTACCTTCGAAATCTGATCCTAGCGGCTGCGTTTACATCAGCGATTTTGCTCCTTATCGTGTTAAGCACAAGTCGTGTTGGCGTTACAGGCGGAGTCTTTCTCACACTTGTCTTTCCCACAACTGCAATGGTGATGTACGTTTTAACAGAACCTGTTCCGACACAATGGATTTTCCTTATAATTTATTTCCTCTGTACTTTGACATTTATTAGTGGCTCAGGGATTTTGCTTACTGCAGTCGGACACCCATTGAAAAAAGCCTTCAGTGTTGATGGAATTCAGATGTTCAGGGGGTTCCTTGAAGTTTGGATGGAAGACAGAGCAGATCTTATGGAAGAAAGCCTTACCCAGATAGGGCAGGAGAAAATCCTACCGTTATCGGTTATGAAATTTAGTACTAACACCAAAGATCCATTATTGGTAACGGTCATTCCGGGAGCACACCCGGGTCCTTTTAAAAACACAGGTAGCAGCGCACTACCTACCCGAATTGGTGAATGGGGACGAACAACATTGAATTCAATTGCCTGTTCGCCACACAGTGCCTCCACTCATGATTTGAACCTCGTCTCAAAGAACGAGGTCGAACGATTCATGAATATGGTTCAGACCGCTTATGAACAGACGACGCCCATTTCGGATGTGAGTCAATTTTGTCGAACAACTTCGGGAACAATACATGTTGGTTGTCAAGTTTTTGGAGATACTGCGGTTCTCCTGTTTACTCGTTCTCCCATCGAAATGGATGACATTAGCTTAGCTGTAGCGGAGCAAATTACTTCGGAATTGAAGAGCCTCATAAAACGGTGTATTATCATTGATACGCATAATTGTATGAGTGAGCTCAAAGAATCAGTATATGAAGGATCTGAGTTAATTCCTGATATGATTGCCGCTGCAAAAACTGCTGTTCGTGAGGCATTAAAAACTGCACGGGGTAAACCTGAGATAGGAGTTGCGCAAAGAACAGAAACGGGGTATACGGAAGGCGAAGGAATGGGTTCAGAAGGGATTACTGTTTCGATTATTGAAGTGGCAGGTCAGAAGATGGCTTATGTCCTCCTCGATGGAAATAACATGGTAGTGGGATTCCGAGAAAAAATTGTTAACGCTCTTGTTCCACAACATGTGGACGCTGCAGAAATCATGACTTCAGATACCCACCAAACCGCTGCAATTTCTGCCTCTAATGGGTATAGTCCCATAGGAGAACTAATATCTCACGAGGACCTGACAAGCCAAATTATCGAACTTGTAAGAGAAGCGACCACAAAACTTGAGCCAGGAAATGTGGCACTTTACCAGGGAACCACTGAACCCCTTGTAGTAATGGGTCAAGGAACTGCTGATAAGCTAACGAGCCTTATTCCCGTTTCAGCAAGCGTTGCAAAAAGGTGGGGAATTATCATCTATGCAGTTGCGTTCATCATTTCCCTCATCTTACTTCTCTTCGTTCTCCCGCTTCCCATCTGAAATTAACGGTTCATAATCCTTTTTAGATGATTGTGATTCTGTAACGATATCTAATTTGGGCGGATTCAATTATGAATTTGTTTGAGATTCGTTTTCATGGTCGTGGTGGCCAAGGTGCGGTGACCGGGGCAAAAATTCTAGGTGATGCCACCCGGCTAGAAAACAAACACTTTCAAGCCTTTGCCCATTACGGGGCTGAAAGACGTGGTGCCCCAGTGATGGCCTTCACACGCGTTGCTGACGAAACCATCCGCATCCATAGTTACATCTACGACCCAGAAACTATAGTTATTCTGGATGAAACACTCCTCGACATTCCTAGTGTTCAAGAAGGGATGAACGAAGATACCTTTGTCGTTATTAACACCCCTCAAGCCCCACAAGAAATTAAGCTTAAAGTAAAGCCAAAAATTTCTACAGTTGATGCAACAACAATTGCACTCGATGTGGGGATTTTAGTTGCGGGTATTGCTGTTGTTAACACAATTATGTTGGGGGCTGTGGCTCGAGCCACAAGCATTGTTACAATTGAAAGTGTGAAGAAGGCCATTCGTAAAGGTCTAGCAGAACTTCCAGAGAAAGTTATTGAAACTAATGTTGAAGCCGCTCAACGCGCATACAATGAACTTCAAATAGGGTATTAATTATGACGCCACTTAAACGAAATCCACCAAACCGACGGTTTACCTGTATTACCTATCCTGAAGCAGGCGCGATGGGCCTGACAGGTGATTGGCGCATATTTCGCCCAGTTGTGGACAAGGAAAAATGTACTGGTTGCCAAATCTGTTGGATGTATTGTCCTGATACTGCGATTACTATGGACGAAAACAATAAGCCAGTCTTCAATCTCGAATACTGCAAAGGTTGTATGATTTGTGAAACAAACTGCCCAGTCAAGGCAATCAGTCGTGTGCGTGAAACTGAAGCAGAAGCAGCCGTGGAGAAATAAACCGGGTAAGAAAAATGTCTAAAATCGTATCAGTAACAGGCAACCATTCCGCCTCTTGGGCAGCACGAACAGCGATTCCAGCGGTAATCGCGGCTTATCCGATTACACCGCAAACTACTATCGTAGAGAAAATCGCTGAATTTGTGGAAAATGGTGACTTAAAATCTGAATATGTGCGTGTTGAATCCGAACATAGCGCCATGGCTGCATGTATTGGAGCTTCAGCTTTAGGGCTCCGTACCTTCACAGCAACCTCGTCCCATGGCTTGGCTTTAATGCATGAAATGCTTCACTGGGCAGGTCGTGCACGATTGCCTGTAGTAATGCCAGTAGTTAATCGATCCTTAGGACCACCCTGGAATATCTGGGTTGACCATTCAGATTCTATGGCCCAACGTGATACAGGATGGATTCAATTCTACGCTTCTAATAACCAAGAAGTCTACGACACTGTTCTCATGCTATTTCGTTTATGCGAAGCCCCCAAAGTTTTGCTTCCAGGAATGGTGGCTTTGGATGCGTATATCCTTAGTCACACTTTCACTTCCATTGAAGTCTACGATCATGAAGAAATTACCGATTTTCTCCCATCCTATCAAGCAGAGCATTGGAAGCTCGATCCAAAAGACCCTATGGCAACGGGAAATATTGCTGGACCTGAATATTACTATGAACTAAGCTACGCTGTTCATGAAGGCTTTGAAGCCGCACGAAAAATGATCCCCAAAGTTGAAGCCGACTTCAAGAAACACTTTGGTCGATTTCATGGCGGTTTCATCGACACGTACCAATGTGACGATGCTGAAGTCATTTTCATTGCTATGGGAACCATGGGTGAAGAAGCCCAACTTGCTGTCGAAGAACTTCGAAATGAAGGAATTCGAGCAGGATCCGCTCGACTCCGTGTGTTCCGCCCATTTCCTGCGGAACAAATTCAAGCCCTTGCAAACAAAGCTAAAGCCTTTGTTGTTGTTGACCGAAGTCTTTCTTATGGACACCTGGGTGGTGCGGTCACAGAAATCCGTTCTGCCCTCTACCGAGGCGGTCAAACTATCCCTGTTCAAGGCGTCATTGCTGGACTTGGTGGTCGAGACGTTCGCTACACTGACATTAAGAAATTGATACACCTCGGTTTTGACGCCGCCGATAAAGGTGAAGTAAAACCCGATATTTTCTATGGACTAAAAAGGTGAACAACAATGGTAACCATCAAAGAATTACCACGGGATGAATACATTGAACTTGGTCATGCTGCCTGTGCAGGCTGTGGTGCAACCATTGCAATTCGCCATGCTCTAAAAGCACTCGGCGGTAACACTATTCTTACAGTTCCCGCTTGTTGCATGTCCGTCATCCAAGGACTATTCCCCAAAAATGCTCTCCATTTACCCGTTCTAAACACCGCCTTTGAAACAGCCGGAGCAGCTGCCTCAGGTATTGCTGCTGGTCTCAAGTTTATGGGCAAAGACAAAGATATCAACGTTATGGCTTGGGCTGGTGACGGGGGAACCTATGATATCGGTATCCAAGCCCTCAGCGGTGCTGCCGAACGACAGACTAACTTCATCTACACTTGTTACAACAATGAGAGCTATGGCAATACTGGTCAACAACGTTCTGGCGCTACTCCCTATGGTGCGTTTAGCACAACTACACCAATTATCGGAAAACAAGAGCACCGTAAACCAATGGCTAGAATTATGGCGGAACACGGGATTCCGTATACGGCGTCAATTTCGGCTGCATATCCTCGATTGGTTTTTGAAACCTATTCCAAAGCCAAGGATGTTGTTGGAACACGTTTCATTGAAGTACATGCGATGTGCCCGACAGGTTGGCGGTGTGCGACCTGGGACAGTGTTAAATTTGGTAAACTAGCGGTTGAAACTGGTGTATGGATCATGTGGGAGAAGGAGGGAGATGAGTGGCGGTTTTTGGGTCTTAGTAAGCGAATTGCAGAGGGTAAAATAAAGCGGAAGCCGTTGATGGATTATTTGAAGCCGCAGGGTCGATTTCGGACGCTCATTAAAGATCCTGAACGTGTGAAGGAGTTTGAGCGTGGTATTAACCGTGAATGGGAGATTCTGAAAAAGCGAGTTGGTTGTTAAATTACCGTTCTTGGTTTCCTTGATATAGCATCCTTTTTGAAGCCGTTGGAAATAAGGGTATGAAAGGTTGGTGGTAGAATGACTCCGGAGTTTGTAGAAGAGTCTGTAGAGGTTGATGATCTTCGAATTAGTATTGCTGTGAGTCGTTTGGCAAATGGGACGTTGATGTTGATAACTGATGGAGAACACCGGTTTGGAACTATTGCGATTGGGGTTCCGACACCGTTCGGAGAGTTGTCGCCAACGGCGACCTCGTGTATGGTAGGAACGCGATATCAAGCCGAGGTGCGGGCGATTGCAGATGTTGCGGCTCAAAAGTTGGGGGGAATTGTTGTTGTGAATTTCTTTTTATCACAAAAAAATGCGAGTAAAGTGTCGTCTGTGTTATCGGTTGTACGACAAGTTGTGTTGAAATTAGATAGCGAAGAGACTCTTGCGATGAATTTAGAGTGATTTCAAATGTAATTTGAGCAGTAAAGTTATCTGTAATTGTAGAACAGTGTTCAATAGTTAAGGAGGTTTATTATTTGGTTCGTGAAAGGTGGGGGTTCATCAAAGACCCCTTGTATGGTTATGTAGCAATCACTCCACTGGAAAAGCGTATTATCGATACCAAAGTTGTACAACGGTTACGTCGTTTACGGCAATTAGCTGGAGCGGAATTTGTCTACCCTGGTGCTAATCATACACGATTTGAACACAGCGTAGGAGCAATGCATCTAGCAGGATTGATGGCGGAGAATATCACTAATGATGAAAATGAAATACAATCATTACGATTAGCTGGATTGTTGCATGATATTGGTCATGGTCCCTTTAGTCACATTTTCGAAGAAATTTTAGTAAAGCAGGGACGGAACCATGAGGATATAACCACTTGGCTAGTCCAATCTACAGAGCTAGCTGATATTTTGAAAGACGCGGGATTCAATACTGGTGATTTGAGCCAACTTGTTGTTGGAAAATTGCAAAAGAAAACTAGAACGTTTCTCAACCAAGTTATTCGCAGTTCGGTGGATGCTGATAAGTTAGATTATATTGTACGTGACTCCTTCCATACTGGAGCTGAATACGGCAGTGTTGACATTTTTCGGTTAATTTATACTATTGAGCCATTTCAGGGGAATTTAGCTGTAAATATCACGGCAATTACAACCCTTGAGGCGTTTTTAATTGCAAGAGTTTTGAGTTTTCGTAGCATCTATTATCATCGGGTATGCCGCGGAGTACAACGCATGTTAGCTGACGCTCTGAAGATTGCAGATGAAGAGTTGGGCTTATCAGCGTTTAAGAACCCGGATGATTATCTAAATATGGATGACTATACAACTTGGACCGGATTAAAACAATGTAAGGCTTCACGACCAATTATCGAGCGCCTTGAGCGACGAGAATTACTCAAATGCGCGTATACTGTTGAATCTCTTGTCCAGGATCATCCAACCATCGATTTGTTAGATAAGGAAAGTGTCCGAAGACAGATAGAAGAAGAGATTGCAGCTAAGGCGAAGGTTAATGTTGATAAGGTGCATCTGGATTCACCGATTCTTCCTTCGGTACCTTATCGTCATTCCACTCAATTAGATCCAATGAAAATCCCTGGTTTTGCATATATCGGGAAAAAGAAAGTGGCAGTCGATATAGTGGAGTTATCTCGAGTGATTTCCTCATTAAAGGGCTATCTCGATATTATTCGTGTTTATACGACTGCGCCTTTTCGCCAACGCGTAGGGAAAGCCGCTCAAGCCGTCCTAGGGGGTGCCCCCTATGTTTCTGGAATATCAATGTAATCATCACTCTGTTAAATCCATTAAAAAAATTTGATTCATCACTGTGCGCGAATTCGATAGCTTCTCTAAATCTTAAACAAAATCCAAAAGCTCTAATTGTCGACGGCGTTGAGGTACAATTTGCTTCACATTTAATTTCTCAAGCACTGCGCCAAAAGTAACGGTGTCCCCACAAGTAAGATACACTGCACGTGGTTTAGCAGCTTGTACATATTGAACTAGTTGTTGAAAATCTGCGTGTGCTGATAGGGGAAATGCCCTGTCTACTTTTTTCAATTGGTATAGTTGCGCCCATCCTGTTGCTGCGGCTCGAACATACTGGTGCCTGAAAATCGATTTTGGTGAACGTAAACTCTTTGATGAAATGTATACATATCCGCCCTGACGCATTACTTCTCGTCCTTCCTCAGAGCGTTCATTGATGAATTCGAGGGGAATATCATATTTTCGATATATCTCACTGACCTTAGCAATTGTCGAATCTACAACTACTGGTGTTGTAAGATACGTATTTACTATCTGAATAATCTCCTGAGCTTTTCCCCGAGCATAGACCTGAAATGCTGGAATTTTTCCCTTGGTTAATTCATGACTGGTCCACTCGGCGATTTCAGCGTATACACGTTCGCGGGGTGGGAATACAGCATCAGGTCGTCCATAAGTTGCTTCCATTAATAGAACATCACATCGTATAGGATTCGCACCATTAACAGTTAGGGAGGAAGTGAGATTAAAATCACCAGTGTAAACAAGTCTTGCCCCATTTTTTTCGAGAACAAATTGTGCTGCACCGAGCATATGACCAGCTGGGTGAACCTGTATTGATCCCCCATCTGTTAATGAAAATTCTTCACCTGGTACAATAGGGTGAAATTTGCTGGGCTTACCTCCAAGAGCTCTGTATATATCCAAAGTTGGAGGAGTCACGATTTTCTGAAGCGAGCTTTCAAATGCAGCGATATGATCTGTATGGGCATGGGAAATGCATGCAATCGTATTTTGTGATCGCCAATGACTCTTAACTACAGTTGGATCAAATAGAAATCGTTGCTTACCTGCGCTAATAACTAGGTTTCGTGAACTAACCAGCTTGAAATCAGAGGAGGACTGCCACATTCTTAGGTCCCATGCTACATTTTAAGGAGAATCTACTATCAGCAGGAATAAGCATTTTCCCTAATTAAGCCTGCTAGAAACACTGTATCATAAGGCTAGAAAGTTGGGAAGAAGAAAGCTAATACTCCAAGTTGGGCTAATAGTACAATAACCATTAGCGAAATTGAAAGTATGAGAACCGTAATTGGACCCACTTTTATGCCTTCACTAGAATCAGCAAAGAACCGGATAAGTCCTGCTCCGGCAGCAGGCATTGGACCTTCAGATTGTCGTTTCTTTTTTGATTTTGGCATGCAATCCCGGCATAGTAATTGTGTGAGATTCTTAAATCCTATCCGTTTTTAAGGTTTCTTGAATTAACAATTATCTCTGGCTAGTTGAAAAATGCAAGAGTAGATTATGATGACTCCAGATGACCCCCGTTCAGCTTATGATAAGATATTCTCACTCCTAGAAAAGCACCATTCCTGGATGCGAGAAACTATCAATTTAATTGCCTCTGAGAATGTTCACTCTCCTGCAGTTCGGGAAGCAATGCAAGTAGATTTCAGCGACCGCTATGCGGAGGGCTGGCCTGGCGAACGCGTATACGCTGGGACGAAATACATTGATGAGGTTGAGATTTTAGGCAACGAACTTACGAAAGAGCTCTTCCGAGCGGAATTTGCTGATGTTCGCCCAATTAGTGGAGTACTAGCAAATCTGAGTATCCTCACAGCGTTTACTGAACCAGGCGATCGAATGATGTGTTTATCGATTCCAACTGGTGGTCACATTTCATCAGCTCGTCATCGTTTATGGGGCACAGCAGGCCGTGTACGAGGCCTTAAAGTTCAGTATTTCAAGTATGATGAATACGAGTTGAACATTGATGTTGATGCGACGATAAGAAAAATCGAACGGTTAAAGCAAAAGGGCAAGCATATTGACCTCTTTATGTTTGGAGCCTCAGTGTTTCCGTTTCCTCAACCAATAGATGAGATTTCACAGGTTGCCAAGGAAAATGGTTCTTATGTAAACTATGATGCAGCGCACGTCGCAGGATTAGTTGCTTCTGATAATTTCCAAGATCCTCTTCGTGAAGGGGCAGATAGTCTCACATTCAGCACGCATAAAACCCTTCCAGGTCCCCAAGGAGGATGTATTGTTGCGCATGAACAATTTGCTGATCGTATTAAACGAGGCGTCTTTCCAGCACTTCACAGTAACCATCATCTACACCACGTTGCCGCGAAAGCTGTTGTGATGGCTGAAATGCTGGCATTTGGAAAAGAGTATAGTCAACAAATCATTAAGAACGCTCAAGCCCTTGGACAAGCCTTAACCGAAGAAGGATTCAAGGTTCTTGCAGAACATAAGGGATTTACCAAATCACACGTTCTATTAATTGAAGTGGCAGATACGCCCCTTCGAAACGGGCGTGCTGTAGAAGAAAAATTAGAAGACGCAAATATTATCATAAACCGAAATCTACTTCCATGGGACAAACGGTTTGGTCGAGATTATATCCGCCCAGGCGGAATACGATTGGGTACTAGCGAAATTACTCGCCTTGGTATGAAAGAACCGGAGATGACACAAATAGCAGAATTCATGCGTAGAATTGTCTTTAACCAAGAAGCTACAAACAAGGTTGCTAAAGATGTTGCTCAGTTTCGTAAAGAGTTTCAAAAGGTCTTTTACGCATTTGATACAGCACGCGATGCCTATGATTATATCAAAATGCGATGAAAATCCGATTAGCAACCCTTTTTAACGGTCTGTGTCCAATAACTTAAGGTTTTCAATATCATGCTGTTTTGTCAGTGATATTGCTCCTCGGGATGCGTTATTATGAAAGTTAAAGAAGTGATGAAGACGGAATTTGCTCAGGCGTCAGTTCCTGGTACTCGTGACACTGTACTCCAGATTATGTCAGATCATGGAAAAACGGCTATTCCTTTAGTGAAAAAGGATACCCAGGAGCTGGCAGGAATGGTATCACGTCTTGACTTGATGCGAAAAGCCGATGAGGATCAATTAGCACTCTTAATGGATAGAAACCCACCTGTAATCTCTCAGACAAACGACGTTGAAGAAGCAGTTCGAATTCTTCTGGACCAAGGAATTCGACGGCTAGCGGTAGTTGATTCAAAACGTCGCCTGAAAGGTATGATTACGGTCCATCAGATAATCCGAAAGGTCATAAGCGTGCAATATGTCGATGAGCCAATCACACCTTTTGTTGAGCGACAAGTAACAGCTGTTTGGGAAAATACACCTCTGAAAGCCGCGTACACGATAATGCGGTTAGCTGCTACTGATGTTTTGCCTGTTATCTCAGAGAAAGGTGACCTTGTGGGAATCATCTCTGTAAGCGATATAATAAACCTAAGTGAAATTGTACGTGAACGCAGATCGACATCGTCCGCAGCAAGCGAAGGAACGGATTGGTCTTGGGACGCCACAACTGTGCTCTATATTACAACAAATGAATTACAACTTCCAGATAAACCTGTAACAGAAGTGATGATAAGCGGAATCATCACCACATACGAGCAGGCCACTATTGGTGAGGTCACCAAAATCATGCGCCGACACGATATTGATCAACTCCCAGTCACCACTGCACAAGGTGAACTAGTTGGTATCATTCGTGACAAGAATTTAATGAAAATTCTTTTACAAAAACCACCATAGCATGTAATCTGAGTAACTTCATGAAAACCGCTTTAGAGTGGTTTGTTGTTTATCTTCTTCAGGAGGAAAGAGCGAATCGACGATTCTGGCTGCCATCTCTAATCGTTGTTGGTAATATTGAGGTAGATTATATTCTTGAGCGATTTTGGTTGCTAAATCCAAATATTTGATAATTCCAGCTTTAGTGACAGTTAATACCAATTTTCCTGAACACACTGAACATTTACCAGATAATGGTATACGCCGATATTTTTCATTACAACTTGTACACCGAAATTGCTGAGTGGAGAAAGCCCGAATGTTTCCAAAAATATCAGGAAGGAAATGGGAGTCCAAAAGTCTCCTAGCCATGTCTTGGACGTCCACTGCTGCAATTCGCCTTCCAATAGCGAATTGGCGCTCAACCTTTTCTTGCATTGTATTCAATTTCGTATAGGTAGTAATCCGTGGACCATAATTTACATCACCTGTAGGATGTGAAAACTGCAGGCCATAGGACTCTGCTGTAGGACTAATTCGATGATCAACCACCCGATGAGCTACTAAATCAAAGATATCTTCGACATCCTTGGGATCTGCGAATTGCATCGTCCGCTCATAAAACTCAAGCGGATAAATCCCATTTCCATCAATGTTATGTGCTTCAGCATCAATTTCCTTCGGAGTGATCGACACACTGAGCACCAACGGAGTATCCATCGTCCCACCCCGCGACGTTGGAAGATACTCCCGCGAAAAATTAATCATCGGATCAAGAGCCAACAACACACTATCCTCATCACCATCACATTGAGCAACGCATAACATTGTGTTTTGAGCGATGTTATGATAAGCAGGAACTTCTTCGTTCACCGTTTGAACTTCAAGACAGTATGAAGGATTAGTTTCATGGGAATATTCAATATTTTTAATTTGATCAGCTATCATCGAGTCACTAATTCTTGAAATCCTTTGCGACTTGGGGTACCCCTCTCTGATTATTTTCTGGACACTTTCAGATTTTTTCCTATGAACCAATAATAGATTTGGTAATAGTGGTATGTTCTCCCATCCGGGAATATTGACGTGGTAAAGACCCGTTGTTTCCTTCGGTGGGATCCCAAGTTCATCGTATCTTTCTAACACTTTTTGACCAAAGCGTCCACCTTTTACAGGACTAATTCGGGCAAAAATTCCTAAGGACGAGAAAAGGAGACAATAATCTTCTGCTAGTTTTTTATTACCCGTATAGAGGGTAGTTCGGCATGCTTGGGGAATTATTGATCCGTCCGCATCGATGAGGGCTGATATAAAATGAAGTTGGTGTTGTTTCTTGGCATTGAAAATGAAATTTGGTATTCGTTTATCTAGTGCTTTTTTGCCCATTTCCCATGCGTAGGCCAACAAATACGCATGAATACGATTTGAATGAACTAGTTGATGATTATCTTGCTTGTAGTAAGGTTTCGAGCCAAGAATGTTTTTAATTAGTGTTCTAAGATGATTACGAATCTCCTGATTGGGAACACTAAAGTTGGTT
The DNA here is from genome assembly GCA_016839805.1 of Candidatus Hermodarchaeota archaeon. Taxonomy (GTDB): domain Archaea; phylum Asgardarchaeota; class Hermodarchaeia; order Hermodarchaeales; family Hermodarchaeaceae; genus Hermodarchaeum. The sequence goes on along the minus strand of JAEOTO010000032.1, from coordinate 246,034 downwards.
TGGTAGCAGCTAGGTTCATCCCTTATGTAACCTTCAGTGACATAGTATCCTAAAAGACGACAAAATTCATCTGTAAATGGGATATAAGGAGAAATTGTCTTTGCATCACGTGCCATTCCAATTTTGGACGTGTTTGGAATTTCTTCCCATTTGAACACGCCTTCTTTTTCAAGGATCTCCAAGTGGGATAATGGAATAGAGTTGAACCAATTGTAGTTGAAAATTTGTTTGTAGGGTCGTCTTGGAAGTTTGGATTGGAAATATTTTCGTAAAGTGTTAGAAATTTTCCATTGACCTGGTTTCGGTTGCAAATTCACCTTAGTCTTATTTTGTAGAAGACTCAGACCAAACTGGTTAAGTTTAGACTTCATCCATTTGGACGCTTCACGAAGTCGTGTGGCATGTTTAAACTTTTGGAATTTTTTTGTATGGGGGAGGTTAATAACCAGCTCTTGAAGGACGTTAAATGAGGATATGGAATAATCCGAAGGTATATGATTTGAACATATGACAGGAATATGATCGCCTTTTTTCAAATTGAGTGCTTTGACTTTTTCAAGGGCTTTCGTGGTGTTATTCCATTTGTAGATGCCATGATCTGGTGTCAGTTTGATACTTCTGCCAGATTGCGTTGTGATTTCAACCCAGTTCGTACTTTGCCCTTTAATCCAATGTTTAATTGGCTGTAGTATTGGATGTAATTTTTCCGGATCAAAGCTCAGAGCAAACCAATTATGATAGGGATTATCAATTGCAATGGTTCCGAAATCATCAACAATTCTTTGTTTTACTTCTTGATTAATGAGTTCTTCAACTGTGCTCCCAAGAGGGCGTCTGAGAAGTCTGGTTTTTTCTGCATCCCAAATCAGAATCTCTTCACTTCCGTCAATACAGTTGCGTCGTTTCGCTGCGTGCCAGAAGGGGTGTGCGTAGCATACTCGGAGTGGGGTGAATCCGATGATTCTTCCGATAACGCCTGCGGAGGTGTGGGGTGCGAGACCCACGACTAAGTGTCCAAGAAGATCCTCAGGAGCTTTGAGTTCATAGTAGGGATCGAGATGATAAACCTGGACGAGGAGGTCGTCGATAAACTTGGATACGCGGTAGAGGTGTTTTGCACAGTCATAGGGAATAATGATATCCTGTGTTTTGAGTTCGAGGATTTGTTCTTTGGTGTTTAGAGTGTTTCCTTGTCTATCGAATGCATACCCTAGTTCACGAAGTTTTTCCGATGAGACGTTAAGCTCACATGGCTTGAAATGGGTTAAAGGGGCATCTGTCATGTCAAACCGGATTGTGCCGTCTTTATAGACGAAAAGATCGTGACGTGCTCGGAGTATAGCTTTTTCTAGAGGTTCTGGGGTCTTGTGTTTACTCATTAACCCCTTCACGCCTTTTACTCGTCCAGGAAGTCTTTCACCAAAGCATTTCCGCGCTCGATCCATATACTTCTTTAGGTGTAGTTCGATTTGACCATACGTATTGGTTGAATTTCCGCATTCTCCACAAGTTTGGGCTTTAGTTTGTCGCTTACAAGTAGGGCACCAACGAATGGATTCGGTTTCGATTTCACACTCGGGGCATATTCGAAGAAAGGTATTTTCTCTGCACCTAGGACAGAGGCGGATATTGGTTTCAACTGTAATCGAACTCTTTTTCTCAGCCTTTCGTATATCCCTCGTAGCTCCTCCGGCATTTCCCACTGGAAAAATACCATGAGGTGGTGGGTCCATTTTTCGGCGTTTTGCTTTTTCTGGACGTCCAATTCGAGCGCCAATATAAAACGTACCTTTAGGATGAATGGGGATTACCCAGTTAGCTTGCAAATAGCTCATGATATCAATTGTGTCATCTAGTGAAGATGTGAATTTGCATCGAGTTTCACCCAAGAAGAGTGCATGAAGAATAGGAGCAGCTTCCTTGAAGGCTATCTTATTCTCTTTAATTTCGCAAGGAATGCATAGAGTATCGATAATTTGCTCTATCTCTGTGTCTAATGGACCATGGAGCTCTATAACCCGCGACTTATTATGTTTCACAGTAAGTTGAAGAGTCCATTTTTGTAATGTCTGTAGCTGTGTAGCAGAAAGGTCTTCCCAGAAATATAGATATCGTGGATGTAAAGGAGCACCAATAATGGTGGATATCGCTAAAGCTTGCCATGGATCCGGAAAGTTTTGAAAAGGTTCGTTAAGTATTAGGGAGAAGGTTTGTTTATCAACGCTTTGGAATAGTTCATCACGCTGCGCCGAAGATGCTGAGAGAAAACCACTTAGAACTTCTTGAGCCCACCATTCAGGACAATAACCGGCAGGAATGAGTAGATGGTTATTCTCACGAAATTCTCCAAATCCAATTAGGAGGTCGCCTAAGAACAGAATTTTAGCAATATAATCACGGATTTGGTTCGCTTCATCAACCTTATCTACTCGAATAATACTGCCATTATGTAATTTCACGATGGGGCCATGAATGGAGTCAACGGGCATTGCAATACAGCCCTTCCCCGGCCGTTCAATTTTCAATTGAGTTCCACAAGCGATGTAATTGTCTAGGAGCACCATTGTAGCTGGGTGAACTCCGAGGGCTGCTAGTCCAGTGTTTCGCGATCGACCATATCTTATCCGGAACCCACCTTTCCGTGATGGGTAAGCTAACGCTGGACGTCCAGCAGGCATATCTTCAAGGTATTTTTCTTCCGGCTGAATCCGGTGTTCAATAAAATTCTCGTCTGTTTCGCTAGGCGCTAAGTTTTCCAGCCAATCCCAGCCTGACAAAGAATGCTGCACGACGAGGTTGGCTAATTTATGAGTTTTTCCAAGGATACTGTCATTTAGAACAAGGATTGCTCCCCCTCGAAGTCGATTGGTTTCTACACCGGGAAGATCTCGATAGCCGGTGACTTCTACTTCAGCTGTGGGTTCACCTGTGACTTCAACGGGAATATTACGTGCTGCCACCCTTACCTCTTCCGGCTTTGAGGGGTATTGAAGATGAGATTGCCGATTATACAAATCGACTTCTTCAACATATCTTTCAACATGCTCAATTGAAGGTTTATACCGATCTAAATCCAGTTCTTGTCGAACTGCATCAGCAACGATTACAGTTTGTGCTGCCTCTGTCCCACCTGCAGCACGGATAGGTCCTGCAAAATAGACGGCTAAATATCGACTTCCATCCGTATTGGTCTTGACTTTTACAGTAGCAATTCCCTCGATGGGTCCCGCAGTAATTCCTTCGGTCAAAATTGCCAAGGCTGTACGAATGGCTTGTTCTGCAGCGGCTTCAATGTCCAATCCCTCAGTACGTGCGCCATGTATGATCTCTCGGGCTATTTCAAATGCCACGCTTTGAGCAGGTTCAGTTTCACTTAATTGTCTTATTCGTTCCCCAACACCAGGAGGTCCCACTAATCCTTCCACGCGCCCAGCAACATCATCAGCTGGATGCATCTCAACATTCGGAGTTGGATCTAGACCTTTACCACGCGCCTTTTTTGCGGTCTGATCGAGCCGTTGAACTTCATCTTTGATAGCTGTGATGTAGGATTCTTGATACCGCATTAACCAACCCCCATACTAAAGAAAATGAGAATAGTAATTTCAAAAATTGCTAGGGTAAACGCAATAACGATTGGGTTTAATAAATTGTCATTGATTGGTGAGGCAATAAAATCTACAATCACTAAAACAATTGCACCAATAAATCCGTAAATCAAAGGAACACCGATAAAATAACATAAGGGAATGAACCCCAGAAATCCAAAGATAAACCCACCAATTGTTCCTTCAACGGTGCGGTTTCCTTTAATGCGATGGCGTCCAAATCTCATGCCGATTATTGCGGCAGCTCCATCACCAATGGCTGCAACGAGAACAGCACCAGCAGCTAGCCATCCTGAAAGCATCCAGTTAAGGTGCAAGTTAAACCACATTAAAAGAAGATTACTAATGAAATAAAGTGACAGAAAAGCGAACATAGTACCAACTGCAAAGTATACACTTGCACCAAGACGTGTACGTTCTTTGGGTCGCATGACACGGTCAGTAATATGTCGAAAGGGGAAGTAGCCATAGACTCGGATACGTGCAATGTCAAAGCCAAGAAAGAATACTAAGCAGATGCCTGTAAACCCAATGGATAATAGGGGACCGCGTAAAGGTCCAAGAAATTGCACTCCTAACCAGTTGATTAAAACAACTAAAACCATTAGTGAATGAAAGAGCTTCCGTTGAACTTCAGTAGTGACGACAGGAGTTGCCATTGTCTAACCAGGGGATGATGGTGACTCTTATGCGTTTTGACGACAGCACCTAATATTCATTTTTTAATTCATTTCTAGTAACTCCGATTAGGAAAAGGCTTTAAAGTGTAACACCTGTCACATCTGCCTATCAGACGCAGGTGAATTTGCTAAATGGCCCATACCTCCCGCCAACAGATTATTGTCGGACTTGTGGTTATTCTACTGATATTTGTGCTACCTCAAGTAGGTGCAAGGACTTCAGGAGAAGAAGGGCAAATCACGATTGTGATTGATTTTAGCCACGACCAATTGTTTAGCCCTATAAATCGAAACTTTTCACAAGCCATTGATCAACTCCAAGAGTATCCAGAATATTTTGTAAGAATTTTGGAAGAAGGAAGATTAACAGCAGAAAATCTATCTCGTTCTCATATTTTGGTCATTCCTAATCCAGGCAAAAACTATTCATCATCAGAGCAGGAAGTCATCTCGAATTACGTAACTCGGGGCGGTTCTTTGTTCCTGCTAAGTGACTATCAAGTTGATGGAAGGCAGCTAGGAAATCCAATAGCATTGAACGCGATTTTACAAAGGCTGCCTGAAGATAGAATCCAATTTACCACATTCTTAGAGGGTAATAATACACAAGGAGATGGGATAATCGATCCTATGAACGCTATTGGTATCCCTTATAACATCCAGATAAACGGTTCAGACTTTAATACGACTTTCTATCGTGACCTCCTTGCAGCGGGGCTTAAATCCATCATAATTGCGGCAGGTTCTCTTACCACCGATATCTCCCCTCTTCTTGTCTCCACAGGAGCTGAGACCTCAGAAGCCGTGGCGATAAATGGACAACACATCAGTAACCAACCAGGATGGTTAGCAGCCTTTGAAAACGGAAATTCACGAATTGTGTTATGTACATCAACTACAATGTTTGCTGACACTATTTGTGCTGCAACAAATCAAAGTTGGTTCCAATCAATGGATAATTCCTTATTGTGGTCTAATATTTTTAGATGGATGTCCTTTCCCTTACTCCAAGATCCTACGTCGATTATGATTTTCTTTGTAGTATTAGTGTTAGTTGCTGGGATTGTAGTGTTTGTCTATGTGCTGTGGCTGAAAAAACGTGGACGGTAAACCAGGTTTCGTGCAAGCGTTAAAAGCCATTGTGCAATATCACGGCGAGCCTTTATTTTCGATTCCTCATCCCCATAATTTGTTGCAATGGGAACCTCAGAAATTACAAACCCAGCTCGTTGAGCGTCGATGAGGATCTCCGTTTCTGCTGCAAATCCATCATCACGTACAGAGATTCTTTCTAACACTGTTCTTCTAAAAGCGCGATAGCCTGATTGGGAATCTGTCACGGGTATTTTGAAGAACACCCTAAGAGCTTGTGTAGTGATGAGATTACTTAATTTCCGTACAAACGGCATTTTTTCAGATCGAGTTGAATATCGCGAGCCCACAACGATATCGAATCCTTGTTTAAGGTGTGTAAGAAACCGGGGAATGGAATGAGGATTATGCTGCAAATCCCCATCCAAGGTGATTATCACATCATATTGGTGTTTTATTGCAAAGGCAAATCCAGTCCTTAGAGCTGCACCTTTCCCTCGATTTTGGTGATGCCGGAGTACTGTGGCACCCGCATCTTGGGCAATTTGTCCTGTACCATCAGTACTGCCATCGTCAACTACCACCACCAGGTCACAATACTTCTGAGAAATTGTTACTACCTGATCTACCGCACGCGATTCTTGATAAGCAGGAATGATGCAACAGACTATCATGTAAACCAGCAATTGAGAGCCATTTCAGATTTGGATACGTAGTTGGGTAAAAATGAAAAACCTTACTATTCCTGAGAAACTCGTGAATTTGGTGTCTTTGATGAGGTTACAGGTTGGGTTGCACAAATATCTACAAATTCACCATATGCATCAACGGGTTCTGTTAGAGGTGTAATAGTAATTGTGGCTTGTACATCACAGTTTCCACAATGAACTGTTCCCTGCCCAATATTCCGGTTTAGTTCCACACGAACTGCATTTCGTCCACATCTCGGACAATTGAAAATTGATGGAATTGTTCGAACAGGACGCTTGGGAGTTGTTTTTCTACGTCGCCGACCCATTTGAATACCCTTCATTGCATAAGTTTGATGTTCTATATAGCATCTTGAAATATTAAAACGCCATTACCTTTGGGCTTTTCGTTCGTGGATATCCATCAGCTGTTTAATTGTCTCAAGAGCATTAACCTCCGAGACTTCATTGACCGAGAGTTCTAACTGGTTTGAGAAGTTATTTAGACTAATTCGACCAGATAAATTGACTTCTTTTCCAAGCAAGATATCTTCTACGTGTCGAACCGGTTCATCTTCGTTACCAGATTTTTCGATGAGGATTTTTGCTTCTTTCCCACTTATGCCAAATAGTTTCTCTGCTGATGTTCCAATGAGACTTGCACGAATGTTTTCTGTTCCGTCATCTATGACAATTTTTGCGATTAACCGTGGTTCCGATTGGGAGATTTCACCACACTTAGGACAGGATATTGTTGAATTACTAATTGATACCTTTTTGAAGCAACGGGGACAAGAATCATAAACGGATTTTTGGTGGATTACCTGCACAATAGTTCCTTTCACTGTGACATAATTACCTTCAATCACATTCGCAATAATTTGATGCGGGGCATCGGATTTGCTGCTCATAAGGAGAGTATCCGAAGGACTTGAAATCTTTAATTTCGGTGGATTTCGAATAACCTGTGTTGATTCATTAATGTGGATTTCTAATTCTTGCCGAAGCCCAGAACGGCAACTAGCACCTTCTAGTAGAAGTGTTGATCCTACCTCGACATCAGCAAGGCGTTCAGCAGCTTGCCCCCAGGCAACAGCCCGCACTTTTCCAGTTTTATCGGCAAATGTGAAAACCAGCCGTTTTCCTTCTTTGCCATCACGCCGAGTAAATGTGCTTAGACCTTGGTTCTCTAATACAGCTACACCAATAGCACTCGCGAAATCACCAGGATTAAGATCCTTAAGAGTCTGCAACTGCGATGGCTTCACCGAGGAAGATAGATCAGATGCGGAACTAATCATCTGAATTCGGCCACGACGACCTAAATGCAGTTCAGGTTCATTATTTCGGTCCAATCGAACATAGCCACTTTCGATTCGAATGCTATCGTTTAATGAAAGTTTATTGAACCATTCACTTTGTTCATCCCATAATACTAATCTAGTTTGACCAGTGTCATCGCGGATAGCTAAGCTCGCTACTGTTCCATCTGAATCACCACGGCTGAAAGTGGTAACACGATATTTGGCAACCACTTTTACTTCAGCGTGAACATCATTCATTCCCTCAGCAAGTGTATTTATTTTAGAAAAGGTGATGACAGCGTTAGGAAAATCTTTTGAATCAACGTCAGGAGGATTGATCATTATTCGACTTCCTCCTCCTAGATGGATTTCTAATTGATTACGCAGCCCGGTTCTCACCCTTCCATTGATAACTCGAAGAATATCCTCTTCGTCAAATTCTTGATCCTCAATAGGTTGGGTGTGTTTATTCCAGAATGTCACTCTAATGGATCCTGTTGAGTCACTGCCTAGTATGCTAGCAACTTTTCCTTCGCCTCCTTGTTTACGTTGAAACGTTCTAACAGGATAAATTCGAAGTACTTTCAGATTTAATGAAACACCTGTCATTCCCGCAACAAGGTCACGGACGGTTAATTTGAGCTCTGGTGTTTGTTGTCTTTCAAAGAGATCGAGGTCTAACTCTCGAGCTACAAGTGATGCGGCTCCTTCGTCAGTGACGTAACCGTTCAGTTCTTTCTTTTTAGCTTCAATGAGCTTAAGGACCTCATCCTTGGATTTTCCGGATTTGCTCACAATTAAATCCACAATTTCGGCAAGCTTAAGTGACATGTGGGAAAACAACCTCCGATAATAGATTGTTCGATACCACTGGTTTTTACTACCAATGTTTAAAAACCTCTCTTTGAACTCGCTATCTCAGAGGCGCGAAATGTGGTCGAGGACGTATTTAAAAAGTTGAATCCTCAGCTTTACAAGGAAATCATAAGACTGGGATTTCAGAACCCTACACCTATACAGGTACGTAGTATTCCCCACATACTTCGCGGGGAATCCGTCCTACTCATTGCTCCGACTGGTCATGGAAAAACCGAATCGGCTTTTCTCCCCCTAATCCACCGTCTTCTCACAAAACCTAACAACAAGAAAGGCGTACAAATTCTTTGGATTACACCATTACGTGCTTTAAATCGGGATATTTTGAGAAGATTAGTTCTGATTGCAAAGCAACTTCAGATTAGCGTCGAAGTCCGTCACGGTGACACTTCACCTTCAGTACGACGACGACAAACACTTAAACCTCCTCAACTATTCATCACAACTCCTGAGACAATTCAAGCCCTTTTAGCAGGAAAACGTATTCGAGAGCACTTGAAACATATTCAGTGTGTTATCATCGACGAAATTCACGAACTAGCTACCAGCAAACGCGGAGTTCAGCTAATGGTAGCATTAGAAAGGCTCCGAGCATTAACAGGTAAAGCGTTTCAACGAGTTGGTCTGTCTGCAACTATCGGAAACCCCGACGAAATTAGAGCTTTTATGAGTGGGGGAGAACAGGTCAGAATTATTAAATCCCCTGCACCCAAAGATTTTCGTTTTCACATTGAATATGTTCCCTTTTCATATGGGGATTCGGATGAATCTCCACTCGATGGACCTGCGAAACGGATATGGGAGCTTGTTACTGAACACAGGTCCACGCTTATATTTTGTAATGAAAGACAAACAGCTGAAGCATTAGCCCTTAGATTGGCAAAACTTCATGGGAATGAATTTGGAGTTCACCACGGTTCTCTCTCTCGCGAAGCCCGTATTGAAGCCGAAACCCACTTTAAAGAGGGCATCATTCCCTACTTAGTCTGTACTTCATCCTTGGAATTAGGTCTCGATATTGGCACTGTTGATTTGGTAATTCAATTTGGATCCCCCCGTCAAGTTATTAGATTACTTCAACGCGTTGGACGGTCTGGGCATCAGTTAGACCGAGAGTCGAAGGGGGTTATGTTAACTACGCGGTTTGATGATATTTGTGAGAGTCTAGTGGTTGCACAACAAGCCCTGAAAGGTCGGCTTGAAACACCTCCTATCCATAATCTTGCCCTTGATATTCTTGCTCACCAACTGGTTGGTTTGGCTATTGAATACAAAACCCTCCCATACCAACGCGCAATTGAGATTATAAAACAAGCAACGCCCTATAACGAACTTGAACAAGATACAATAACAGAGGTCATATATTTCCTTCAAAAAGAGGGGTTATTAGCAAGAGATGAGTTCATACTCAGACCGAGACGTAAGTCTTATGCATATTATTTCGAAAATCTCTCAGTCATTCCAGACATCCCGTTTCATCGTGTTGTTAACATGGCTACTAGCAGACCTATTGGTCGACTCGATTCCGGTTTTGCCGAAGAATATGGACAAAGAGGAAATATTCTGGTTCTACGCGGGCGTCCATGGGAGGTTGTCAAACAAGATGACGAGAAAGTCTATGTTACAGCTATCAATCATACAAAAGGTCGAATTCCGCGATGGAGTGGAGAACTAATTCCAGTATCGAAAAACGTGGCCAAAGGAGTTGCAGATCTTTGGAATACCATCGCTGACAATCTAGATCACCCGAAATCCATCGATTTTAAGATCGATTATGATGTTCAAGCACGTGAAGTTTTAATAAAAACTATCACAAAACAACTTGAAGAGGATTTTATCCCAGATAACCAAAGAATCTACATCGAGATTGGGCATGAACTTGTAGTAATTCATTCTTGCTACGGTACACGCATTAATCAAACTCTTGGACGAGTCCTTGCCGGTCTCCTAACTTCACAATTAGGCGTCGAAGTCGTTTTTCATGCTGACCAGTACCGTATTCTTTTCCGGTTTGAACGTGGAGGAGGATATGAAGTTGGTGAAGCTATTTGTGAGGGCCTCCAATCGCTTGAACCTACCCATATGGATGATTTGTTGGAGCTCATTTTATTACGGTCTCCATACTTTGCTAGACGGTTTGTACACATCGCATTAAGATTTGGAGTCATTTCCCGAGAGGCTAATCTTCGAAGTACTCAATTACTGAGAATGATACAATATTTTACTGGAACTCCAATCATTGAAGAGGCGCTTCGTGAATTTTACATAGATAAGCTGTCTCTGAAAGAAACCCAGGATCTCCTGAAGGCAATCCAGAACGGCGAAGTTGTTTTGCAACGATTATTCCGGAAACGACCATCTCCCTTTGCTCGTCAGATTCTTGCACGTTTTGGGGAGTTTCTCGAGCCCGAAGTTCCTGAGGCCTATATCCTTGAGCAAACTAAAAAGCGTTTGATTAATCGAAAAGTCAAACTGGTCTGTTTACATTGTGGTCAATGGGCAAGTGTACGTACTATAAAACACCTAGGAGAACATCCCCAATGTAGGAAATGTGAGTCAAGGTTAGTTGCAGGAGTGTTTCCAACTGATGATCTTTTAGAACGTGCAATTCGTCGTCACAGGGCAGGTGAAAAATTATCGCCAGAAGAACGAAAAACACTCCGCAAAGGTCGCGAGAATGCTAACGTAGTGTTGGCTTATGGGAAACCTGCGTTAATTGCGATGGCAGGTCGAGGTATTGGACCGACGGTTGTTAAACGAGTTTTGGCTGGGAGTCATGATCGTTCAGAGAGTGAGTTTTTCCGTCTCATATTAGAAAATGAAAAGCAGTTTATCCGAACCCGCGAATGGTGGGCTGAACCAAAATCCCAATAGAAGAATGATATCACTGAATTATCGTTCCTCGCGACCACTAAGGAGATGATACGCTAAGATAAGAAATCCACTAATAATTGCTAATCCGAGAGCCACAAGATAGTAAATCTGGTATATTAGATTCATGGGGAGAACCGTTCTGCCAAATCCCTTAGCAGGTTTAAAACTTTTACTCAATGCTCCGCTTCTTGCCTTTTCTAGTTGATTGAGGTTCAGGAATTGCCTCCCATTCATCGCGGAGCGTATCATACATCATATCATCCACACAAATTTCAGAAAACACCCCAAGGGCCTCGGCGAGGATTTTTGCTAGAATATGGTAACAAAGATCAGCGCTGCGTTTCACAATTACGTTGATGTAAAAATCGTCGCAATCACAATAAACCTCAGATAAAACGCGGTAGTCCCGTGCCTTACCAACGACAATCCATGCATCTCTTCCGCTTGGTTCAAAGGTGTATTTTTTCACTAAATCATTAACTACGGCCTGAAGAGCCTTCCAAAACCGATCTCCAAAAAACTGTGCAAGTACAACAAGTTCTGAGCCTGAAATGCCTTGTTTTTTTCGAATTGTTTGAATCACAACGTTGATTTCGTCTTTCATTGCTACACCTGTTTCATATCACAAAGAAAAAAATACCTATCAAGTGAATACTTTAGAGATATTATGCATTTGAAACTAATAAAAAACGAACCCGCACTATTACTTCAAGAAAAATCGCGTCGTATCCTTGTCGTCGCAGATTTACACATCGGTTACGAGCGCACTCTCTTTAAGAAAGATCAATATTCAATAAACCTTGCAGAACGGATTATTCAACGTTTTGAACAATTGGTTGCCAATGTCAAGCCTAGTGAAGTGATTATTTTAGGCGATTTAAAACACTCAATTCGTGATTTTTCACCGCAAGAGTTCCATAAGGTTGCTGTATTGTTAAACCAAATTAAACAAAAGGCATCATTAACCATTGTGCGGGGAAATCATGATGCCGACATAGAATTGGTCGTTCCCGATGACACCCAGATTATCCCAGCCTCCGGTTTCAAACTCAGCTTTGATTCCCAGCAAGTATTTCTTATTCACGGTCATGCCCAACCCACACAAGACATCCTCGATTGTAGTAGTCTTCTAATGGCCCATATTCATCCAGTTATTGCCATTTCATCTCTAAAAAACCGGATTACTACTCACCGGGTTTGGGTTAAGGCAAAATGGAAACCAACTATAATTGATGCAATGAAAAAATGGTTGGGAAAAGCAACTATTGACTCAAGGAGGGCAAACGTTGATCAGTTGCTTAATATGAGGGTACTAATTTTACCAGCTTTCCTTGATCTGCTTAGAGGTCACGTCCTTAATAGTGAGGTAACAGAAAATCATCTGGGAATCCCCTTGTTTCGACACCTTTCAATGAATAATTCGGAAATCTTTCTGCTTGATCACACGCCATTGGGAAGACTCGAAGACCTTCAATCGAGGAGAAAAACCAAGGAAGAAAAATTTTAATCAGTATTTGACGGTAGACTGCAGCAATGGGTCGATGGTCTAGATAACCGAAAAATTCACTTTTTCGGACTAGCATGGTATAAGTGAAAGGACCAGTTCCTTCTAACCGCCGAAGATTCGCGGTTCGGGACTATGCGGTCAGTCCAAACCCATAGCGACAATCCGTGAGATCCGGGGTTCAAAGCTAGATGGTAATTGCCATCTTGGGAAAATCCCCGTCGGCCCACCATTTTTCCTCTACCTGAAAGCGTTTTTTTTCTCATAAAAATTCGTCAATTTTGTTAGAAATCTAGTATATTTCGTTAAATTGCGTAAAGCACTTAAAGTATGGTTGAGTGCGTGTAGCTATGCCTGTGGCGGCACAAATTAGACAGCGTCTTGCTCGACGTATTGCAGGCGAGATTTCATTATCGGAAAACCCAGGTCGTGTTATGCGTAAATGGCGTGAAATGTTTCACATTCCACAAATTCAATTGGCTGAGTCACTAGTCTATACAGATTCGGAGGGGCGAGAACGAAGTGTGTCTCCTTCGGTTATCAGTGATTATGAGAGCGGGCGTCGCCAATCGCCGGGTGCTAAAACCATTAAACGCTTTGTAGAAGCCATCATTATGTTAGATGAACAAAATGGAGGGCAAATAGTCAATGCCTTTCAACGTTTAATGGGAGTTGAGATACCCACGAACATTATTATTGATATTAGAGAGTTCAGCCAAAGTGTAAAAGTACAAGATTTCATTGAATGTATCCGGGGTCAGGTTGTGGCTGGTGAAGAGCTTCTCGACCGAGAAATTCTCGGATACTTGGTGGTAAACACTACAAAAGCACTTGACGTATTGTCTAGCGTTGGATTTCTCAAACTTTTTGAAGCAACGACTGACCGAGCTCTTATTCTTGTCCATGTATCAACAGGTAGATCGCCCCTAGTTGCAGTGAAGGGGGAAATAAAACCAAGTCTTTTTGTATTACATGGTGTAGAACAAATCGATTATCTTGCAATCGAGCTCGCAAACAGAGAACGGGTTCCCTTGGCGATATCTCGAATGGAATCAATTGAAGCGATGTTACGTCGATTGCACACTCTGCAAAAATCTCCTCTCAACGAAAAAAAAGAGACGAATCAAAATGACTGATAAAATTGCCATAATTGGTGACATCGATACTGTTGTGGGATTTAGGTTAGCAGGTATTCTCAAATCAGATATTCCAACTGATCCTGCATCAACTCGGAGAGCTTTACTCGATTTTTCGCGTGATTCTGATGTTTCGATAATAATCATCACTGAACCGTTGGCAGAAGATATCCGAGAGAATATTGAGGAGATTTCTCAGCGTCCATATCCAGTAATTGTGGAAATTCCTGAAAAAAGTGGTCGCCTTGCAAAGAAAGAAAGCCCACTTCGACGCCTAGTCAAACGTGCAATTGGAGTAGAACTAGAAGGATTTTGAAACTGGATAATTACCATAAACTTTTTGTCAATTGAGTATAGCTGATAGTGACACTTGTTAGCAGAGTTTCAAAAAAGGCGGTTGATTATGTCTACACGAACAGGAAATATACAACGAATTGCGGGTCCACTCATCGAAGCTGATGGACTTTTTGGAGTTACTATGTTTGAGGTCTGTAAAGTTGGGACAGAGGAATTAATTGGTGAAGTCAATCGAGTTGTAGGTGATCGAGCCTATATTCAAGTTTATGAAGAAACATCTGGATTAAAACCGGGAGAACCGGTTGTTGCTACTGGAACTTCTCTTGACGTTGAACTTGGTCCAGGCTTAGTTGGCTCTATTTTTGATGGAATTCAACGACCACTCCCCAGTATCAAAAACCAGATCGGAGACTTCATTACACGAGGAGTTACTGCACCACCGCTCCCAGAGGATAAACCATGGACATTTAAGCCCATTGTCACAAAGGGTGCAACAGTCGCGGCTGGTGATGTAATAGGAACGGTACAAGAAACGAGCGTATTTCTTCACCGCATCCTTGTACCGCCTGGGATTGAGGGCAAAGTAACGCAGATAGTCAATGGCGGTGATTACACTATCAAGGACGTCATCGCACAGATTCAAACCCCTTCGGGTAAAAGTGACATTAAACTAACCCAACGATGGCCCGTACGTATTGGTCGACCCTATAAAACAAAAATTAGCACCGAAGTACCCTTATACACAGGCCAACGTGTCATTGATACCTTCTTCCCAGTTGCAAAAGGTGGAACTGGAGCCATTCCTGGAGGGTTTGGCACCGGAAAATGTGTGACAGGTGATACTCCTGTTTTACTTTCGAATGGCGACACCACACCAATTCAAGTCTTATACAAGAAATTCTTACAACAAGGGGAATTTATTGAACAAGATTCAGAAGATGAGACACTTATTAGTCTGAAAACTCCTCTTCGAATCCTATCATTTGATGGAGCAAGATACATTCCCGCTAAAGCAACTCACATATACAGAGGAACAACTCCTGCGATTGTGAAGATTACTACTCGTTCTGGACGAACTGTAGAGGTTACACCAGTTCACAAGCTCTTCCGATTTAATGGTGAAATAATCGAAGAAGTTGAAGCTCAGCAATTAAATGTAGGTGATCACCTCGTCGTACCAAGAAAACTAAACATACCCGGTCAAATCCCCCAATTTGACTCTTATGAAATAGATCTCTCTTTGCGTGTAGTCGACCCACAAGCTATTCAAATGATGCAAGAGTTGATTCAGAGTCTCCAAAAACAGATGACACTAAAAGTTCTGTCAAAGAAATTAGAAGTTTCTTATGATGTCCTCATTGGTTATAAGAGTGGAAAAAATAAACCCACGCTCAGATTTCTTGATAAATTAGTGAAATTCGTAGGTAAACCTCGAATACCTGTTGCTCTCGTTAAAGCAGAAAGAGGGTCAGAACCCTTTCGCATTCCAACCAAGCTTACTAAGGAACTTTCAGAATGGCTTGGATTATTTGTGGCTGATGGACATTTCAAAGGAAAATATCAAGGGATTTACTTATACAATTCTTCTCCAAAAATTTTGTATCGTTTCAAAGAATTATCCTTAATTGTGTTTGGTCTAGAACCAAAAATCGATCAAGATTCATCTGATAGAACTCCATATGCCTATCTTCGAAATACCAGCCTCAAGAAATTCCTAATCTCCCTTGATCTTCCAAGAGATGATAAATCCCACACCGTTCGTGTTCCTTCATGTATTCGAATTGCACCAGAAGATTACTTCATTCACTTTCTTACTGGATATATTGCTGGTGATGGACATTTCTCGAAATATTCCCTTCAACTAAGTACGGCAAGCCATCAACTTCATAGCGATTTAGGGTACCTCTTAACACGACTTGGACTGATTTACCGGGCTAGACAGAAGAATGACTCGTATGTAATTGAAATTGATGGGAAATTTGCCGAACGTATTTCAAAATGCATGCAGGATAATGGAGTATATCCCTACATCAAAATTCAACGGTTATATGAATATGCATCACAAGAAATTACACACTTCGTTGGCTTAGATGTCGTTCCTGTTAACCAACAACTATTACTTTCTCTCAAAACAGAAGGAAAAACTCCTCAAGGTCACGATGTTTTCAGAAAAATGAGTGGTTTACGCTTAGATAATTATACAAGATTAGACGAAACACCATCTAACGACACATTACGACTTATCTTTGAGATAATAGATGCGAACAATACCCAAGTCTCTCAAGAAACAAGAGAACAACTACAAAGTATTTTGAACATCCTCGAGCAAGTCTACTTTGACCGAATTAAGAAAATAGAAATTACTGAAACAAACGTTCCAGTTTATGACATCACGGTGGAAAAAACTCATAATTTCGTTGGTGGTGTTCTACCCGTTACACTTCATAATACTGTAACTCTTCATCAATTAGCGAAATGGGCTGATGCTGATATCATTGTCTATGTTGGCTGTGGAGAGAGAGGAAATGAAATGACAGAAGTCCTTGAGGACTTTCCTAAGCTTAAGGACCCCAAAAGTGGAAAATCGCTAATGGAAAGAACAATTCTTGTTGCTAATACAAGTAATATGCCAGTTGCGGCTAGAGAAGCTTCAATATACACTGGAATTACCATAGCAGAGTATTTCAGAGACCAAGGATATGACGTTGCTCTGATGGCGGATAGCACGTCCCGCTGGGCTGAAGCACTACGTGAAATCTCTGGTCGATTAGAGGAAATGCCAGGTGAAGAGGGATACCCAGCGTATCTTGGAAGCCGATTAGCTGAATTCTATGAACGCGCAGGCCGTGTGGAAACACTTGGCTCAGAAACGCGAATAGGGAGTGTAACAGTCACAGGAGCCGTCTCACCAGCAGGTGGCGACTTTTCTGAACCAGTTACTCAGTCAACATTAAGGATAACGAAGGTCTTTTGGGCACTTGATAAGGATATGGCTTCAAGGCGATTCTTCCCAGCTATTAACTATCTACAAAGCTATTCATTATACAAAGACGAATTAGCAACATGGTACCAAGGCAAGATGGGAAATGATTGGCCCGAAATTACTGAAGAAGCGCTATCAATTCTTCAACATGACAAAGAACTCCGTGAAATCGTCCAACTAGTCGGTCCAGATGCTTTACCTGAACGTGAACGTGCGATTTTAGAGGCAGCACGTATGGTTAAGGAAGACTACCTAATGCAATCAGCACTCCATCCCATTGATACCTATTGCCCTGAGACCAAAAGCTATTGGATGCTAAAGATTATCATGGAATTCTGGAACCGTATGCGGCAAGCAATTGATGAGGGAACTGCACTCCGTCGGATTATAGCACTCCCCGTAGTAGGAAAAATTGCACGTATGAAAGTTCAACCTCATGAGAATCTTGATGTAATGCTGAAATACTTCCAAGACCTCGAAAGTGAGATTAACAACGAATTTATTTCCATTGAAGCGAATTAGTTACATAATCAATATCAGGTCAATATACTTGATAACTAGCCTCCCCGTCAGGGAAAAGGCGTATTCCAATGATCGATGAAACCCGAAAAGCTATCCAATGGGGGAGAAGTAAAACCCTGGTAGTGAGCTTACCTCGTCGCTGGATTAAGAAATATGCCATTGAACCTGACTCACAACTTCGCATTCAAGAAGCAACTGAAGGATCTCTACGAATCACTCCCTTACAAATTTCTGAAACACCTTCTGAAAAAATGGCCACAATCCGTCTCCTAGAACAGGACGAAACCACGCTTACAACAATTCTAGAAACATATTACATCGTAGGCTATGATCAACTAACTATCGAGAGTAGCCGCCGATTGAACGAACCCGTTCGAAAGATTTTGAATAAGATTGTAAATCAGCTTCCTGGATACGAAATATTAGAAACCACCGACAGGAGAATCGTTATCAAAGGAGTAAGTGCCATTCGCGGACACGACATCATGGAATTTGTTAAGATGAGTAGCCGAACCACAATTGAATTAATTGAAAAACTCATCTCTGGGTTACGAGCCGGTCCCGATTTAACGGAACAGATGGCAAATGAATTAATCGAGGACAGTTGGCGCCAACGCGGGAATTATCTTCGAGCTCAACGTGCATTAAGAAAAGCTATGAGCATTCGCCCGCCAGGCTTGAAATTAGAAACCGCGGATGTTTTTGATACTGCATATTTTGTACTTCAATTAAGTAACATTCACGAGAATACTCAGCATATTGCTGAGGCGTTAACCCGTCGCCAACCACCGGACGATCAAGCCAAAATTGCTGTTGCAGCTTTAGCAAAGGTTTGTGATAATTTTAAAAAGGCAATTTCCGCCTTTCTTCAACGCAACCAAGAAACTGTTCGCCAAGTACTTGATGAAATTCCCCTCCTACGACAATGGAAGCGACAAACCGAAACCATCGTTGATGTTATGGAAGATTCAGTCATTACACAGATAATTCTTGATCGAATGGAAGAAATGTTGGCCTATAATAGTGGAATTGCTAAAACTGCATTACTTCTGAAAACGTGATCTTTAAATTTAGTTTATTTCAGGAGTGACCAAATTCCAAAGTTTTTTCTCGTCTTAAAGTAAGGCTTAAAAGTTGCACAAGCCTAGTGACCGAAGCCCGTCATATTTTCGAACACATAAACTCAAAATTTGAGGCTGCTAATAATGACTGACAAACAAACCTCTGCCTTGAAGCCGACGTATCAGACTGTGACCACTGTCTCAGGTCCCCTGCTAATTCTGGATAAGGTAGGAGATGTTGCGTACAATGAGCTTGTCGAAGTAACTGCACCAGATGGAACTCTGCGTCGAGGTACTGTATTAGAGGCTATGAGAGGGCGTGCAATAGTTCAAGTTTTTGAAGGAACTCGTGGACTTGACACGAAGGCAACTCGAGTACGTCTTACTGGTGAAACGATGAGAACTTCGGTTACCATTGATCTACTCGGACGAGTTCTCACAGGCTCTGGAATCCCTATTGACAAGGGACCACCGATTGTCCCTGATGACGAATTGGATCTCAATGGAGCACCAATGAACCCCGATGCAAGACAATATCCACGAGAATTTATTCAAACAGGCCTCAGCGTCATTGATGGACTTAACACGCTCGTTCGTGGTCAGAAACTCCCAATTTTCAGTGGTTCCGGTTTGCCACATGATCGGGTTGCAGCCCAAATCACACGCCAGGCAAAAATTCCGGGTAAAGAGGAACAGTTTGCCGTAATACTTTGCGCAATCGGAATTACAGCTGAAACTGCGCAATTTTACATGAAGACTTTAGAAGAGACGGGCGCGTTAGCCACAAGTGTGCTTGTGTTAAATCTTGCAGATGATCCTCCGATTGAACGAATTATTACACCACGAACTGCCCTCACAATTGCTGAGTATCTAGCCTTTGAACAGGGTATGCATGTTCTCGTTATACTAACAGACATGCTCAACTATGCAAACGCCCTACGTGAGATATCAGCGGCCCGAGAGGAGGTACCTGGTCGTAGAGGGTATCCAGGATATCTCTATACAGACCTTTCATCTATCTACGAACGAGCAGGCCGTATCATTGGACGAAAAGGTACTATCACACAAATGCCCATTCTAACAATGCCCGGTGACGATATTACGCATCCAGTAGCTGATCTCACCGGTTATATCACTGAAGGACAGCTTATTACAAGTCGTTCCCTTCACAATAAAGGAATCTACCCTCCAATTGACCCTGCACCGAGTCTTAGTCGATTAATGAAGGAAGGAATTGGGGAAGGGCATACTCGTGCAGATCATAATGAGGTTCAAGCTCAATTATACTATGCTGCTAGCGAAGGTTCAGACCTCCGAGACCTTGTGGCAGTTGTAGGTGAAGGGGCCCTCTCAGACCGGGATCGGGTGTATTTGAACTTCATAGAAATGTTTGAAACACAATTCCTAAATCAGGGTGAATTCGAAGAACGCACTATTGAACAAACCCTTGATTTGGGTTGGGAAATGCTTTCAACATTTCCTGAACGTGAACTCAAACGGATTGACCCTGAAACTATTGAAAAGGCAAAAACCCAACAGCAATACCGGTATTCTCCACCTGCAACAGAAGACAACTGACTTCTTACCATAGAGAACTTAGTATCGGAAATTATTATAGGGTCTTTCTTCCAGTTTCACACAATTTATCGCGACCGTGGTCTAGTGGTCAGGATTTAGGCCTGGTACTCAGATCCTTACGATTCTATTTCTGAGGAATGTAGGATCCTATTCACATCACTTTGTGATGGACCGCTACCAGGGATGACGATCTTCCCTCTGGATATGTCGTCTGTATCCAGATTATTTTCGTGTGAACTCCTTGTTCTCCAACTTTCCATCCTATTGATCTTACAGGGTTGGTTGGAGTGCCGGGTGTTCATCCCGTTATGGGAGGGTAGGCTTCCCAACTTTTTCCAAAAACGCCATGCATGTACCCGACGACGGGGTGAATGCTCTCTAGCCTCTCCTCCTTCCATTGGTTCGAGGACTAAAGACTTGAGCTTTCGGAGATGTTCGGAAAAGCCCTGTCCCCGCCGCGCAATTACTAAAGCGGCGGATTGATGGACCGTGAGATGATAATAGGGGGCGTATTTCCATCGTCCTATAATAGAGGTATATGCAGGATTTATTATTCGAATCTGTACACCTTCTTTTTTGGCACGTCGTTTAATAGCTTCAGAGAATTTTCGATAGGTGAACACATGGTGATTTGATTGACCTTGAGTCACTTTATGCAGATTCTCAATAACTAGTCCCCGTTTCCAATACTTGGCATAATAGACAATATGTTTGACCAGGTTCCCAATTAGCCAATCCCGTTTTCCTTTACGAGCACAAGTTAATGATTGGCAATTTATTGTTCGTTGCTTCTTCAGTTGTCCTTGTTTATTGGTAACTGCTAAATCAACCGTATTATGATTGAAATCAACACCCACCGCCCCTAATTCAAAATTAAATTTATTATCGAAATCTTGTCTTCGGTTAACGCGTAATTCATACGAAGCATTTTTCCTTATGATCCTTACTCCGTAAGGTACTACACTGTTGACGATTTCTTCTACATGTTTGGGGAGGTAAGCGGGTATGTTAACCCAGGTACGATTACCTGTATTCACACGAAGAAACAATTGCCCATTTAATTCTAAAAATCGCAGGTTAAGATTCCCTTTTTTGGATTTGTCGCCCCTTGAAAAAAGTTGATTATTCCTTAGCCGTTTCCATTCCTCAGATGTAAGTTTTCCTTGCTCTCTTCGCTGGAAGTTTTTTCGACCACCGAATATTACCTTCTCAATAGAATTAAGTAGACCGATTTTTTCTAATTTCACTGCTACTTCATAGTTGACCAGCGCTCTGAAATAGCCATCTCTACGATAACGGGAGTTCAATTCAGGATACAAATTTTTCAGAAATCGGTCTATTTCAGATTTGGTTTTTCCTTCACAAATACGTTTGTAAGCTGATCGCATACAAGTTGATTGGTGTTTCATTAGGAGATCCAGTTTTCCAGCTTCTTCTTTTGAAGGAAATATTCTACCGCACACCGTAATCTGCATTCTTTAACTATACTCCAAAATAACAGATGACCTACGTCAATTATCTCTTCAATCAGTACAAAAAACACCACGGAAAATTTTCCATCTATGAACAACAATAATTGCATTTGCATAGAGGTGGCTCTTGACGGATTTGAGAAGCGTGACTTCAGGAACGAATTTGTTAAGAACTTGTGCCACTTGTCCAAGCTTCGTTCCACATTATTCTATAAGGTCTTTCGTTCTACAGGTCCTGGCCGTTGTAACTATTACAACCCCACCAATTAACACTATTACACCTGCCACAAAAATCCCTCCTCCTATGGTGTAATTGGTAGGTGGAGGTAAAAAGACCCAAGCTAGAGTAACTGCGATAATCAAAACAATACCAATGATGATGGCGATGATAGCAATCTCTTCAACTTTGGAAGACATGATAGATTCCTTCTTGTGAGGACGTGACACTATTCATAGATTTTTTTCCATTTTAGGTGTAAAATAGGTTATCTAAGGATTAATCTACCAAAATGATTTTAGGTTTACTTGGTACTTCTTCACATTAGAACCATGCGGCTTTTGTCTAGTGGTTATGACCCAGGCCTCCCACGCCTGAGACCCGGGTTCGAATGCTTGACTGCTTTGTAAAGTCACCGAAAATCCCGGAAGCCGCACCATATTTTCTTTTGCGAATGCATAAAAGGAAGGAAAATATGATTCTTATTGGAGATTGGCTGTGAAGACCTGACCCTTACGACCTGTAGCGTGCTATTAGGGATGATAAGGATCTTGAGTACTGAGCCGTTCTCCGCCTTTTCAAATGCTCAGATTCTAATTGAATCACTATAATCTTTGAATATCGTCATGTACAAGCAATCTTGTCGATCGATGGTCATTGATTCTGGTTGTATCCGTTTTTTTGTAAAAGTTACGGGTGCTCCTCGAATTAACACAAGGGGTACTTGTTCATTGGCTTCACCGAATAATAGTTGAGCCGCCGAGGCAAGATTGTCAGCTATTGCTGAGCGAGTTATTCGTAGTGGTGTGCCATACAAATCGGGATGCCCTCGAAAATCTTTGACTGGTTCAATCCCAGCGATTGCCACAGCTAGCCCAACCGTTCCTAGTCTGAGTGGTTGAGTTCGGCTGTCAGCAATAATTATTCCTAGCTCGTGACCGGTTTGGTTTTCTAATTCGGTTTTTATTCGCCAGGCTTCATCAGTAGGTTGAATGGGTAGAAGGACGACATGACCTGGTGGTGCATTTGAGCGATCGATTCCAGCATTTGCCATTAAGGTGTTATCTTTAATTGTTAATAGCACATGGGGGACTCCACCAAGTATTTCATCAGCCTCGTCTAGAATTAGTTGGGCAAGGGATGCATCTAGCCCATATTGCTCTGAAAGTTCCAGAGCATGTGGGGTAACTGTTACTTTTGTTAATTCGCGAATTCGATTTTGGCTTGTGGCAACTACCGTTTCGGCTATTACGAAGATATCATGTGTGTTCGGTACTAATCCCTGTTGGTCCATAGCCGTTAAGACAATCCGAACTAAATTATCACCTGGTTGTATAATTGGTGTTGAAAGTCCATAGAGCTCCATATTTCATTCACCCTCTTTGTTTGACAGAAGGGCATTAACCATCTTTACACAGTCTTGTGCTGCAAGGATATCATGGGTCCGAATAACGTGCACTCCTTCCTGGAGCGCTATTGTCAAAGCAGCAAGAGTCCCATAGAGCCGATCATGCGGCGAAGAGTAACCAAGCACTTCACCGATGAAATGCTTTCTTGATACGCCAAGCAGAATTGGTTGTTCGAGAACACGAAACCGCCGAAGATTTCGGAGTATTTCAAGATCGCATTTGAAAGGTTTGCCAAATCCAATCCCTGGATCCACGACGATGTGGTTAGAAGGAATTCCTGCAGACAAAGCTATTTGAAGACTATCCTCTAATGCCGAGATGATCTCAGGAAGTGTGGCCCGATCTCCAGGTCGATTTCCTGCCGCCATTAACACACAGCTTACACCACTATCCTGAATCGTCTTTGCCATATCAGGGTCATATTTCAAGCCAGATACATCGTTAACAATAGTGGCTCCATACCTTATTGCAGTTTGAACGACTTGAGTCCGTTGGGTGTCAATAGAAATTGGGATATCCCAATTTTGTGCTATCTGTTGGATAATCGTGGCAACACGACGCTTTTCGGTGTCAACGGATACTTCTGGAGACCCAGGTGCTGTGGATACACCTCCAACGTCAATGATATCAGCGCCTTCCTCGATCATCATTTTAGCTGCGGAAAGAGCCTCTTTCGAAGAGGCAAAATAAGATGGTTGATAAAAGGAGTAAGGATCCAGATTTATAATACCCATGACTGCAACGTCTTCATGATCACCAACTGTTACAGGACCAAGTTGTGCTTGGAAGGGACCCATTTGTAGTCACCGAAAACTTAATGCCACTTGCTTAAATAAGAACTCGACCGTTTCAAAGAGGTCAGCATTATGACGAGCTCACAGTTATTAACAACCCATTTGCACGATTGGCATGTAGCACATGGCGCAAAAATGGTTGAGTTCGCTGGTTTTCATATGCCTTTGTGGTACAAGGCAGCCGTTCCCGAACATCTTGCTACACGGACAGCCGCGGGAATTTTCGATGTTACCCATATGGGTAGAGCTATGATTACAGGTCCCGAAGCAACTCAATATCTAGAGTATCTCTTGCCTACTCGAATTCAGCGACTAGAAACAGGGGAAGGAACGTATAGCACTTTTTGTACAATGAAGGGAGGAATCGTAGATGACCTTTTCCTATTTCGTCTCGCCGAAAATGAATATTATGTTGTAGTAAATGGTGCTAATCGCAAGAAAGACTTTGCATGGATGAATAAACATGCAGACGGGTTTAAAGTAAAAGTCGCTAATATCTCTGACATTACTCCGATGTTTGCTCTCCAGGGGCCAGCCGCAGTTATGATCCTGCAAAAACTGACTACGACTGACTTGTCATCTGTGCCACGTTTTAGTTCTATTCAGATAAAGCTAGACGGGCATGAAGTCATTGCTACACGTAGTGGATATACCGGTGAAGATGGGTTTGAAATTGCCCAACTAAATGTGAGTCTCGATGAAAAGGAAAAGGCGGTTAATCTATGGAACAGAATTCTGGATAAAGGACAAGAAGAGGGACTTGTCCCTGTTGGATTAGCAGCCCGTGACACATTACGCTTAGAAGCGGGGATGGTTCTTTATGGTAACGACATTAATGAACAGACTTCACCATACCAAGCCCGTATTGGTTTTATCGTCCATTTAAAGAAAAAAACGTTTCTTGGAAGAGAAGCACTAGTAACCGAAAAACAAGAAAAGCCTCAACAATTACGCATTGGGCTCATTATGCTAGGAAAAGGTATCCCCCGAACAGGAAACCCAATTTCTTCAAAAGGCGAAATGATCGGGGAGGTCACAAGTGGCTCAATCTCACCATTAATTAAAAAAGGCGTTGGTTTGGGTTATGTCCAACGTGCCTTTAGGAAATCAGACACTTTAGTACATGTTGAGATTGGAAAGAGAAAGCGCTGGGCAGAAGTTATTCACCCGAAAAGGATGCTTTCCCGATTAAAAGCGCTAGCCAGTTCAAAGAATTAGAAAGGCGTGTTACCTAGAACCCCAGTCATTATCAAGTTCTTCTTTAAAGGACACGAGTAATTTCGCGATGGGATGTTTCGGGTTTAAATGCAAAATTCTTCGTCGTCGAAAGAACCGAATATCAGAAACGATACCTACTTTAATCAAAGGCAGAAGACACCGCTCCACTGAGGAGACAGATACTTGAGCCCGCCGGGCTAACATTGAAAGATGCATTGTCGTATCCTTTTGTTCAATTAGCACTTCTAATAGTCTTATCTGTGGAGTATCACCGAAGAGCTCTTTTAATCGACCCATTGGATGAAGCCAACCTCACCGCTAGAAAGAAAGCTATTACCAATACAAGGAGCTGTGAGGAAAAAAGTGTTCCTCGAAAGATATCTCCCTTGATGAAATTCACGACGGCACAACCCGTGTACCGATTTTTCTCTTTTCTATTGCTAAGAGTATGTTCTCAGGATTTGATCCATTAACAAACCAAACCTCAATATGAGCCCGTTTAGCGACATCCAAAGCACGTTTATCAAAAAGCGGATATGTTCCTGGTTCACTTTCTAACGAGCTAACGATTACGCGTAATTGCTCGATTGTCAATTCCGGAAGAAGTTTTACTTTCGTGGACCTCTTGGGGTCACCATTATAGACACCTTCTACGTCTGTGGCATTGATCAGAATTCTTGAATTAGTTAGTTCTGCCGCACAAGCGGCAACAGCATTGGTTGATTGCCCAGGAAGCAACCCTCCTAAAACAAGGATTTTTTCAGTTCCCTTGAGACGTGTCAGCTGCTGCTCTGTCATAATCGGGATAGGATAAGCTATGTCACTTAAAGCAGCAATCATAAGTTGTGCACAAACCCATGTGGCTGCAATTCCCAGGCGATCCAGGTCATCATGTTCGGCTTCTAACACTTTTCCCAGTTCAACCAAAGATTTTGCCAATATCCCTCCGCCAACCACCAAGACTAGATCGTGATTTTGATTTTTCAATTTCCGAATAACTTCTGCAAATTTTTTAAATCGATCTATATTGAATTCTTGGTTTTTGCCAAAAAGGAGTGACCCACCAATTTTGAGAACAAGCTTCATAGAGATGCCTCTTTAGTTCGAAAAGTTTATGATTACCTTTAATGTGTTGCTGCTCGCAGTCAATGGCGTATTCATATCGTTTTACGCGATAAAAAGGGTTGTACACTATGTCTACTACTAGTGAATCGTATCAGCGGTTCAAACTCAAGAAGGTAGTGGACACTTTAGCACGAAAAAAAGGACTACACACGGAATTAATCACTCTCTATATTCCTTCAGACCGGCAAATAAGTGACGTCATTGGAACACTACGCACTGAATACGGGACCGCAACAAACATCAAGTCGAAATCGACACGAAAAAATGTAATGGACGCCATCCAAACCGTCATCCAGCGATTAAAAATCATTCCTAAACCACCTCCAAATGGACTTGCAGTATTTGCTGGCGCAATCCCGAAAGGGGCACCAGGTAGCGAAAAAATGGAAATTTACCTCATTGAACCACCAGAACCGGTCAATGTGTATATCTACCAATGTGCCTCTGAGTTCTGGCTTGATCCCCTCCGTGATATGTTAAGCCCTAAAAGCAGTTATGGGCTAATTTCAATCGATCGTAGTCAATCAGCATGGGCTCTCCTCAGAGGAACTAATTTAAAGATTGTTAAAACGCTTAAATCGGGAATTATGGGTAAACACCGAGCAGGAGGTCAGAGTCAGAGACGATTTGAACGGCTAATCGAACAAGCAGCTCACGAATTTCTCACTAAATCAAGCGAATTGACTCGAGAACTGTTCGAGGAAATTTCCGATTTGAGTGGAATAATTATCGGAGGACCGGGATTTACCAAGGCAGTCTTTGCTGAGAAAGGTTATCTCACTAGCCCCCTCAAAGACAAAATCTTGGCTGTTCTCGATACAGCATATGCGGGAGAAGAAGGCATTAGGGCTCTGGTAGAGAAATCTGAGGAAATTCTACGAAACCAACGACTTGTTAAAGAAAAGCGCCTGGTCCAACGGTTTCTCAGTGAACTCGCCCGTGATACAGGTCGTGCTACATATGGAGAAAAACAAGTCCGAGAAGCTCTTGATCGAGGAGCTGTTGACACAATATTAGTTTCTGAAGGTATTGATTATGAACGTGCTACCATTACTTGTAGTTCTTGTGGTTACAGCTCCGAGAAAACTTTAGAGCCTGATTCCATTTCCGAATTTGAAGATCAATTAGCAGAACAACAATGTCCTAACTGTCATAACCAGTCCCTTGGAATTGAAAAAGCCCAAGACATCATTGAAGAGTTTAACGAACTAGCACAAGAAACTGGGTCCACGCTGGAAATCATCTCGCCTGAGACTGAGGAAGGAAAACAATTACTAGGTGCATTTCGAGGTTTTGCAGCGATTTTACGATGGGCTGAACAGGCTTAGGTCAGAAATTCTTGGAGAAAGCCTTTTTAATATACGAAAGAATGCCGTCTCCTAGTTAAAAAGAAAAATACAACAAGTGCCAAATATGGCTCCTTTCATGTAACTCAGTTAAAGAATGGTGCAGAGGCTAGAAATGATGGGGCAAAAGATACTGCTAAAAGAAAAGCGTTGGAAGCCAAAAATCGAGGAGGAAATCCTTCAGTTATGGACTAAGGAGCAGCTATACACTTTTGAAAGAGATACTAAAAACCCCATCTTCTCTGTTGACACACCACCCCCTTATCTGAGTGGTCCCTTCCATGTTGGAGGTGCAATTCACTATGCTCAAATTGATATGATTGCCCGTACAAAACGCATGGAAGGAAATGAAGTCATCTTTCCTATGGGATTAGACCGAAACGGATTACCTATTGAAGTTCAAGTCGAAATAGCCTACAATATTAGTATGCATGATATACCGCGACAAAAGTTTCTAGAAATGTGTGCAAAATTCTTGGATCAAAATGAAGAATTAGTCGTGGCTCAGGCACAGCGTCTAGGATTGAGTTGTAACTCCTTCAAACATGATGAGATGTATCGAACCGATAGCCCTGAATATCGAGCCGTTACACAAAGCACCTTCATAGAACTCTTCAACAAAAACCAAATTTTCATCGATGACCGACCAAACAATTGGTGTCCTGAATGTGGAACCACCATTGCTGATGCCGAGGTCGAATACAAGGACATCGAAACAACCCTCTCGACAATAAAATTCTCTGTAAAGGATACGAATGAAGAATTACCGATTGCTACAACACGACCGGAACTGTTGTCTGCATGTGCAGCTGTGCTTGTTAACCCAGAAGATGAACGGTACAAACACCTCCACAACAAAACAGCAGTTACACCGCTATACGAAAAGAATGTACCAATTATCCCTCACCATGAGGCGCGCATCGAATTTGGTAGCGGAGTCGTCATGGTGTGCAGTTATGGTGATTATACTGACGTGCGCCTCTTTCGAGACCTGCAACTTAAACCTATTAACGCACTTGGTCCCGACGGAAAACTGACGGAAGTAACGGGCCCATATAAGGGAATGACCGTCAACAAGGCAAGAAGCGCAATCCTCAAAGACCTAAGTAAAAAGGATCTTGTTATCAAACAAGATACCACCATCCATCGAACCCCTACGTGTTGGCGAAGCAGAAATCCCATTGAATTTGTGGCTATGCCTGAATATTATTTGAAGCAAATTCCATACATTGATGATCTCCTAACTGTTACTGACCAGATGGAATTCTTCCCACCAAAACACAAACAAATACTCATTGATTGGATTAATAGTGTCACCCATGACTGGCCCATTAGTCGACGCCGTTTTTATGGAACGGAAATTCCGCTCTGGTATTGCACTCAATGCAATGAAACCATCGTTCCACCACCAGGTGTTTATTATCAACCATGGAAAACACCACCACCAACCAAAAAATGTCCCAAATGTGGAGCTACCGAAGGATTCGAAGGCGAAACCCGCACCATGGACACTTGGATGGATTCATCCATAAGCGCCCTTATTACAATCTTTTATTCCAAAGATAATGAATTTTTCGAACATGCCTTCCCAGCGAGCATTCGCCCACAAGGCAAGGATATAGTTCGAACTTGGCTCTACTATTCCATTCTCCGAATCTATCAACTTTTCAAAGCTCCCGCTTTCAAATACATCTGGATTAGTGGTCACGGACTCGATGAAAAGGGTGAAGCCATGAGTAAATCTCGTGGTAACACCATCGATCCTAACCCTATCATTAACCAGTTTGGAGCTGATGCCTTACGACTATGGGGCGCGCTCGAAGCCTCTCTTGGCTCTGACTTCCGATATAGTGAAGGTCGATTAGCTGGCGCTCACCGATTCCTCACTAAACTCTGGAACATTTCCCGTTTTATCTCCGGTTTCCCCTATATCAACGCAGACAAGGATGACCTTCAACCTACCGATAACTGGATTCTAACTGAACTCAACAACCTCATAAAAAAAAGTCGCAAGGGTTATGACAAACTCGATTTCCATATCCCCGCCCGTGAACTCCGAACCTTCACTTGGGACATTTTTGCTAGTCACTACCTTGAACTAGTTAAGGGTCGTGCCTACAGTGAAGAAGATACCGCTGAGCGTAACGCTGCTTGGCATACTCTCCATTCCGTGCTCCATAGTATTCTCAAACTCCTTGCTCCCATCTGCCCATACATCACCGATAAAATCCATCGCACACTCTACAGCCCTGACAGTTCGATTCATAAACAATTATTTCCCGAACCTATTGCTATCATCGACCAAGACCATCCCACTGACACATTAACTCAGTTCAACGCAGATGTATGGAAATATAAAAAAGACCACAAAATGAGCTTTCGTGAGGTAATACCCCGAGTCACCACGACCAAAGACCTACAACCCTATGCTAATGACTTGAAACAGATGCACAACATCGAGATCCTAGAATTCACCACAAAGGGTAACACACAAATACTTCCACCAAAATAACCCCGAACCCAGTGGGGTGGTAGATCAGCGGTAGATCGCGTGTCTCGCACACACGAGGCCCCGGGTTCAAATCCCGGCCACTCCACCAACTCACCCCATCACTGCATCGGCAAAACCCATATAAACGAAAAACCCTACGCGCAATCCCGAACAACGAGTGGGTCGGTGGCCTAGCTTGGTAGGGCACTCGGCTGATAACCGAGAGGTCGCGGGTTCGAAGCCCGTCCGACCCACCACTACTTCTTCTCCATCACTCAAAGCGAACCGGTTGCTTATCTTCTTCAAGGCACAAAGCTTAAATCAATAACGCCGGCTCTTCTCTAACGATTCCCATTATCTTCGGAAGCGGGGTGGGGTAGCCAGGATATCTTGGTGTTCCTCACCGAGACCTGATATCCCGCGGGGCTCATAAATCCCCTTGGGAAACCCCGAGATCGGTTGTTCAAATCAACCCCCCGCTACCACTTCTTCTGCTATTTGAACTGTTAGCAATTTCTGATAAAAATTGGCTAACGTAGTGGCCGTGCTCCGACTACCGTATTGTACCCCCGGCACGATTCCGGACCCTCAATCGGCAGTCGGATCCAACGAGGGGAGATGTGCAATCGATTATTGTTGCGAGGCATCCAACCACCCCACAGATTGTACACCGCTCAGCCACCCGGACTACGACCAAGCAGTCGCGCCATTCATCTCAAGACTATAGAATAGAAAAACTCCACACCTTCAATCACTTATTCTTCCTAAGACTATTAAGATGTCATATTCATGAATAGACTAGTCTAGGGAAAACCACGGGAACTCTCACAATGAATACAAATCCTTCTAAAATTTCAGATGAAATCCTTAAGCAACGAAAGACAGAAGCTTTGCATCGTTTTAATGAAATCGCACGACAATTACAACAGATTATTGGTACCGAATCCCTCGACACGTATACTACTATTCGCTGGATCCAAAACCCAATCGAACTCACCGGACCACGCTTCGGTGCTAACGAAACAAGCACCAACAATCAATTAACTTTGGAATTATCGGAAGAATTGCTTACTGAACGTAGGAATCTTCTTAATGCGGTATTATGGCGTGAAGCCTATCTACTCCACATACCCAAAATAGTACGCTCTGTAAAAGAAGCCTCTGATCTCGGTCTATATTGCTACTCCCGCTATGCACTCAGAACCAAGAAGCAGCGACACTGGTTTCTCCAAATCTGGGAAATTACATCACCACCTATAGAATATACCTTTTACCGCTATTTTCCCACAGCAGGGTTTCCGTTTTTCGATAAACTTGTAGATGGTACCTTTCTCCAGAAGACCAAACTATGGTTCAAACCATTCTTTCAACTATCAACGAAGATGACCACACAGACTTATGCTGAGAATCTCGAACGCTGGATGTTCAACTATCACAGAATTTTACGACCAATAGAACTTAAAATCCTAAAGGGCATTAACAATTGTCTTACCTGTTCACAGATCGAATTAGCTGATAAACTCAACATCCGCCAGCCAACAATAAGTCAAGTAATTAAAAGACTTGCAGAAAAACACCTTTTACGGTTTGTTATCTTCGAAAATTATCCGATACTTGGTCTTCAACCAATCACAGTCAAATTTTCTACTTCGAATATGAGAATTAAAAATTCCCTGACGCAAATAATCTCTAGAATTCGTTATGCACTTGCAATTCAAGAATTCAATAATCAGCTTTTAGCTTCATTCTTAATTCCAACAGAACGAATGACACGATTCCGCCAATGGCTTAAACAAGTGTCTTCAAGTTATGGTCTTAGCTCACCGGAACTACGAATGATTTCAGAAAGAATGCACGCTCGAAACTTTAATCTGTACGACCCCCAAAAGGATGGCTGGTCCCTTGAAATCGAATCAATATTTGACAATTTTTCGAGATTAATATCAGAAGAATGGATTCCACATTTACCACCCATTAACTTTTACAAGCTGGCTTCCTCTCATTCGAAAAAAAGCATCGAGATTAAACAACAAGATTTCTTTTTCATGCAAAGAGCATCTGATGCTTATCTCGCTACTGAGCACATGAAGTTTTTTGAGTCCCATGAGTTGAGGCAGGCTGGATATAAAGAATCTGAACACATGGCTTATCGTCGACGTGTCAAATATCTTGAAAAAAATGAAGTAATTAGCCCACCACTCGGACTTGGGTTGTTAAATATTGGCTTAAATACTGCTCTCTATCTATACCTTGAATCATCAATAGAGGAAACTCGCCTAATCTTCACTGCGTGTCAACTGTTTCCACACGTTGCAGGAAGAATATTCGATGATGGAGCTGGTGTTGCTACACTTCTTGTACCTTCTGAGTCCGCTGTATATCTACAAATCTCCTTAAACGAATTACTCACTGCCCTTGAAATTCCGGCCGTTACAGCAATTAGACCTGCGTGGGAAGCTTATGGATGGACGGGACCATATACTATAGATTCTGTTAACTACGACTTTGGAAAAAACATGTGGATATGGACAAAAGATACCTTGCCACTACCTCGCACCTGATAATTATTCATGAATGTAACAACCAATAACCAGATTATTACACAAAAAGTCCATTTAGAAAAAAAATCCATCCTACTTTTTGCAAATAATTTTCGGTCTTTAAAGGGAAACTTACATGAAATGAAGAGTAGATAACCCTCGGAGGCATCAAAACAATGTGGCCCCCTCGTCGTCCTGACCCTCATGATATTTAGGAAATAAAAAGGGACATACATCGATTCCTACTTAGTACTTACTAAAAGGAAACCTCGATGGTTTCCTTCCTTTCTTTTATTTATTGATACTTCAAGGATAATCGGAAGGTAAAATTAACCTGAATCCCTTGTATAGTCATCGTGTGGTTGGATGGCTAAATATTGTCATCGAGGTCGCGTGAGCTGATGCAAAGGTTCCATCGTAAACAGGATCAATTAGCCACCGAGCTCATTATGGATTCCTTATTCCGGAAGCAAGACCGTATTCTTTACCTCGTATGGGGTGACAACCCGTTAATCTATGATCGCCCACGCTTTGGCGCTCTTGAAACACAACTTGCGAACCAACTACGCGGCGGTTGGTACGTTGCCCTCGCCCGGGACCTCAAAGATGCTGACTCCCATGTCTTAGATTGGGTGCTTTGGCGGGAAGCCCTCCTAAGCCTTCTTCTACCTCACCTACGTCACATCCCCGAAGCGGCTGACCTTGGCCTCTACGCTGGTCTCCGTTACGGCAACTATACCGAATCTGAATATAAGGCGTTTACCAAGATCTGGAAGCAGGTGTCCCCACCCCAACACTACCAGCACTACATATACGACGCGCCCTTAGGCTTCCCCCTCTTCGATCAAGTTGTTGCCGGCAGCTTTCTCCACCGCGCCCTCCACTGGCTTAACACTATTCGTCCCACAAGCACCGGCACTCCCCTCGCCACATCAACCTATACTGCCGCCCTTGAACGGTGGATGCTTGAGACCCATACCCCTCTTACGAGTAGTGAGCTACGTATCCTTTTGACGCTGAAACACATAACTACCCTCCATCAAAGCAAACTTGCTAAACAACTTCAAATGACCCCTTCTGCTCTTAGTCAAGCGTTGAATAAACTTGCTCAAAGACATCTACTTCGCTTATATCACTTTATCAACTTACCATTAATCGGATTAACTCCCCATGAGGTAATTCTACAGATACCAAGCCAAAAGAAATGCCAGCAGATTTCATCTTTCTTTTCTGAAATTTGTTACACCTGGTTAATTAACCTCATTCAGGATAACCTACTTCATTGTAGAGTACTTATCCCAAACAACCAAAGAATGACCTTTAACGATTGGTTAGAAGACCTCGTGGTTCAAGAGAAGATCTCAATATTAATGAACGTACGAAGCTCTGAGATTATTAACAACTGGAATCTTAGTTCATATATACCCGAAATTGGATGGCCCCAAGACTTTTCGGTTATTCTCGAAAAATCTCGTACAATTTTATCAGAAGAGATACCAGTTGAAGAAATACCAAAAACGTATTCACTGGAATTTTCCTACAACTTATTACAGAGCACTCAGAAATTCCCTGTTCAATTGAATCCTGAGGATTTCATATATTTTAGACGAGATCACAGAATTATTCTCAGCACAGATCGAGTAGCAGCACAACCATCACTTGAAGCCCGTTACGCAGGTCTTGCAGATTCAGCTCATATGAAATTTAGGAGACAAATAAAGAAATTAGAAAAAAACAACGTAAGCAAACTACAAGGATTGATTCTTTACCACGTGGGCTTGGACACAGTAATCCAAATTTACATTTTCGAACCACGAGAAATAACTATACAAGTACTTCAATCGCTTCATATACTTCCTAATATTAGTGGAGTAATTCTTGAAAATGGTAATGGTTATGTTTTCCTTTATGTCCCGAATCATAATGCTGTTGATGTTCTATCAACATTACAAAAAATCTTTTCAAACCAGGAAATCAATGTAGCATTTCAAGTGAAACCTACTTGGCAGGCAATGACAGGTTTTGAATCACCAATTCAACCAAAGTACTATGATTTTGATGCAAAAAAATGGGTATGGACAGAGAATACACTACCAAAAATTAAGTCAAAAAAAAGGAGGAAAAATAGTTTTTAATAAGGGAAGGGATGTTGCGGGGGGTACATTTTGTTAGATGCCTCCATAGTTGTTATTACTATAGGAGCCGTTCTAAAATTCTATATAAACAAAGAAAATTACACGAAAAGAGTTGGACTATTTTTACGAGATTTTGAGAGAGTTTTTGCAAGTAATTTGGCCTTACGAAGTTTGTTTAGATTCGTTTGTAAAATTGAGTAAATGAGTTTGGTTTTGTTTCGATACTATAGTACGAAATGTTTTGGTGTTTAAGTATGAAATTACACACCAACTTTTGGTGAATTATGTGTATCCTCTTCCTGGAGAAGAAATTGGTCCATTAGGCGTTTGTCCTTTCCCCTATTAACCAACTTTCTCTTGTTATGTATGTCGTAAGAGTCGTATTAGGGCACGTGGCACTTCGGTGTAGGAGTTTACCTTAATGTGACGTCCACGACCGAGTAGTGCGATGCGTTGACAGGTTTCTTCACCTTGGGGATGAGTCCCAGGTGTCTGAAGAACATGGAGGTTTTGATATTTACGAGCAAAGGGTTCTGGTGACCCACCACGGTTGGCGATACCGTCAGTAATGAGAATAGCCCAGGATTCATACCGGTGAGAGCGCTCATATTGGGTATAAGCCGTTTTGAGAGCGTCAGCAATATTTGTATAACCAGCGGGTTCGGTATCGAGGATTGTGTCAACGATAGAATCAATGGTGGTATGTTGATCCATTGATTTGACAGTATTTGCGACAGTATTGAAAGCGATGAGCGCGTATTTATCGTGCCGAAGATGGTAAGCAGCAACCGCAGCTGCTGTTGCGGCAGTAAGCAATTTGAGACCTGCCATGGATCCTGAAGTATCGAGAATGATGGTACCGATTTTTCTTCGAGCTACACGCTCGATGCCGACAATGTCGGTATAACTAACGTATTCAGGTTTTAGAAGGGTTTCTTCTAGTGTAGCATCCAGATCGAATTCATTGAGACCTGGATGGAAAGGAACATTTTGAATTGTTTCAGGTCGTAAACCACGACCGCTAATCCGGAGCGCTGAATGGATAATGGTAGCACGGGCAAGTTTTCGGAAAGTTTCTCGATATTTACCTCGAATTTGATGTCGGAGTTGGAAAAAAAGTAAGGGCGCAGCGACATTACCTTCTCGGGCTGAACGCGCAATCAAGTGAACGCCATTTTGACTGGAAATCGCTTCACTAGTGGCAATAGGTTGGAGTTGAGCCAAGGCTTGCAACGCGGATACGTTACCGAATTCGATGGCTAGTTCAGCCATTTGTTTAGCAGCAGGATAGTCAAATGTCCGTCCCAGCCGAAGATAGTACTGAAAATCACGCCCACTAGCACGGATTTCCGATTCAAATAGTTTCTCATCTGAAATGGTCCCCGACAGTACAATAGGCACGTCATCGGAGGGCACAGCCTCCTCCGTGATCAAAAATTTGCTAAAATTGATTTTA
This sequence comes from Candidatus Hermodarchaeota archaeon, assembly GCA_016839805.1. Lineage (GTDB taxonomy): Archaea > Asgardarchaeota > Hermodarchaeia > Hermodarchaeales > Hermodarchaeaceae > Hermodarchaeum. The sequence continues at coordinate 209,627 of JAEOTO010000032.1, read as the reverse complement.
CTAAGGTTAATATCACTTCAACTGGTGATTTTTGGGCATTATCATTCAATTCGATTTTTGGCACCAGCGACATCACCGCTGCTTGTTCCCAAATTTTATGACCATCCCCAGGAAGTTGTTTGTATAAACTAGCGGTATCTATTGCACCCCGAACGCTGGCCCCTCGTAAAATGTCGACATAATCACGTGTCGCACGTGTAATAGCTACAGCAATATTGAGAATTTCTTCATCTTTAACGCCAGTATTTATTTTCACAATTTCTTGCTCTTCTGATTCAGAATGATAGTCCAAGTACAACCAGACATAGCGATCACGAAGCGCCTCACCAAGAGGTGTAACACCCACACTGGCTTCAGGATTTTGTGTAGCAATAATGCGGAAACCATTTTTTGCAAGGATTGTTCCTAATTTGGGTACATGTAAGCGCCCTTCATCCATGACAGGGAGTAATGTATTTTGCGTTGCTTCAGGCATCCGATTGATTTCATTAATAAAAAGTACCCCACCAGTTTCCATAGTTTCAATTAATGGACCCGGAACGAAAGTGTCGCGTGTATAGCCTTGTTGCAACACAACGGGGGGATCAAACCAACCAACCAGCTTTGCTGAAGTATAACGTTCATCCCCATCAACACGGAAAAAAGAGCGCCCTAAGAAATCAGCTATAGCTGAAGCAATCGTGGTTTTGCCAACACCAACTGGTCCTTCGATAAGAAGATGTTTATCTGCCTGATCCGAAGCAAGACATTGAGTTATTATGTCTTGGCGCCCAATGATTTTATACTTCCTTTGTATAGCTGTTACGTCTTTTGATTGGACCAAAGAGATTCACCTATTTGAGTTGTGGGACTCGTCCCAGGAAATAAAGTGTTTGGGTGAAACAAGATAAAGAGGAGAAAAAACGTTTATTGGCGAGTACCGTCATATTCAAAATTCTAGCGGAGTTGGCGGAGCGGTAACGCGCTGGACTCGAGATAAATCGGGTTATCCAGTGACCATCTGGTCGCAGGGGTTCAAATCCCCTACTCCGCGCCACTCCATATTTATTCATATTACAAGGTCCGCAATATCAATGCTAGATTCAAAGATTCTTTCAAGATTATGGATTACCCGATCAAAGACGGGTAATACCGATGTGTCCTGTTTTGCTAATACCTCAGTTATTTCAACAACAAGCCTTGAAATTTTTTCTTGAAGGGCAATAACACGCCGTGCCCGGTTATTATCTTGTTTAATAACCGCTGTAATAGCCTCTCGATGTGCGAGGAGGACTTGTTGACTGATTTCCGTTAGAACACGTGCAAATGGACGAGGAGGAACCACATAACCTTCTGTAATCACTTGTTCGGCGATACTTGCACAACCATCTGCAATAGCTTCTACTTCCTTGGCAACAAGCCGATAATCGAGGAGATTAAGTGGGGAAAGCATAAGGTCACCAGTGGGTGATGCAATAGCTTTCCGGAGCTGACGAACAACAAGGAAATATAATCGATCCACTTCGCGATCTCGGTTAATCACATCTTGTGCCAATTCTTGGTCATTCCGAATAAAAGCACGTATTGCGTCTTCATGCATCTTTGCAGCGATACCATAAGTACGTCGCAAATAAGTTCGAGAGTCAATACTTCGTGGAATTAGACATTGGAGTGTCATTGTAGACGCATCCTCTTCCATAATCTCAACTCCAACCAAAAACTGAGACATACGCTTGATTTCACGTTTTAGTACCGGAGTCATCTCATTCCCAAGATTAACCTCAATAACATCATTCCCCGCAAGATACCCTGCTAAAATATTACGCCCCAAATTCGACGGATTAGTGATTACACTTCGTAATTTCAATGGTTCTTCAACTAGACCAGGATCAATTATCAGCATTCCATCCACGCGTTCATGTACAATAATCATCGAACCTTTTTTCAGGCCTTGTTCTTCGACCCAGTGTTTGGGAACTGAGAGAAGAAAAGTCGCCCCAACTTGCTGTAACTTCCTTGCCTCCATGGATACCACCATAAATCGAGTTCTTGATAATATTCGTTAAGGTTCCTTATGATATCATCCTAACCGAACTCTACAAAAAAGATAACTGCCCATTGATGTATTGGCGATAAGGCGTGTCAACAGAAGAAACCAACGTACAAACAGCTGTTGCGAAATTAATCAAAGCCGGATTCCAAATTAGCCCAGAAACCTTAGATATGTTGCAAAAAGAACCAAATCCAAACCAGATTGTGGATACCTTTCTATCAACAAACAAAATTCACCCTTTAGAAACTCCTGTTCTCAAACCCACACATTTTCAATTACCTCGGATTGAACCGCCTGAGATAACCAAAGAAAAAGACGCTAAACCAACGAAACCAATAACACAGCCAACAAAAAAAAGACAGCCGGCAGAAGGCATAAAATCGGAAATCAAGATTCTCAAAGATCCTACACCCGAATTACGTGGCAAGGGCACTATTGATGACTTTCTTTCAAATTTTCAGGATCGATATTACCGATTACGTGACATCTTAAGCCAACGAGTAGATGGAAAGGGAATAATTGACATCCAAGATGCAATGAAATCAAAGAAGAACACAACGAATGATAAAGATAGAACAATCAAAATTGTTGGTCAAGTCACGAAAAAGACTATGACAAAGAGTGGGAATATTGCTATAGAATTGGACGACCTAACAGGACGAGTCACTGTCATAGTGCAGAATCGGGACCCGAATCTCTTTTCCAAAGTACAATTAGTTTTACTCGACCAAGTGCTTTGCATAGAAGGTGCGATCATCAGCTCTGAAATGCTCATTGCAAAGGATTTGTTTCTACCCGACATCCCATCTAATCGCCGTAATAATCGTGCTAAAGAGGACATTAGCGCGTTACTGATTTCCGATATACATTTTGGAAGCCAGCATTTTCTGGATAAAATATTCCAAAGAGTTCTTGATTGGCTGCAGGGAAAGGAAGGTAGTAAGGAACATATTGAGCTAGCGGGTAACGTGAAATATATCATAATAAATGGCGACCTTGTTGATGGAATTGGAATTTACCCGAACCAACTTGCTGAAATTACCATTCATGACCTTGATAGTCAATTCAAGGGACTGAATCGTCTTCTTCAAGAAATCCCTAATCACATTCAAGTCTTAATAGCGCCTGGTAACCATGATGGAGTTCGGTTAGCTTTACCTCGACCTGCAATCGATGAGAAGTTTCTAAGTGTACTCAACGATTCAGGAACTGAAGTAACTTCGCTAGGATGCCCTTCGCAAGTGAGTCTTCATGGAGTCAATGTCCTCATCTATCATGGTGACAGTTTAGTAGATATCATGGCCGCTCTTTCTAAACCCGAAATGGAGGCAAGGTTCGTTGCAATGCGAGAGATGCTTCGTGGTCGACACCTTGCCCCAATTTACGGAAAAAAGAAAGACGACCGAATTGGGACTACATTAGCACCCGAGCCCCGTGATTGGCTAGTTATCGATGAGGTACCTGATATACTCCATTGCGGACATGTTCATGTTACCAGCGTAGGAAGTTACCGGAAAACCCTTCTCATTAATTCCGGTACCTTTCAGAGTCAGACTAATTATCAAAAGCTTATCGGAATCGAACCAACACCCGGAATCATTCCACTTGTCAATCTTCAAACCCTTAATGTGAAAACTCTGAATTTCACTCAAAGCTGAACAAAATCCCACGATTCCTCTTGCAAAGACTGTAAAACCCTAATCGACTCATCTTTTTCTAATAACAAAAAGAGTTTCGCCACATGCTTACAAAACCGGTGAAGCACACTTACTCGTTTCCAATCAGGACAATTATGCTGAATTTGTCTTAGGGCCTCATCAAGAACAAGAATATAATCCTGGGACCCATGTACTTTAGCTTCTAGTCTTAATGGGTTTTGTGAAGCTATTTTAATTTCTAGGGCTTGATTACTCATCCCTACTGCCCGAGAAAGGCGTGAATTGCTAACGAAGTGCTGGAGTAAGGCCCCTAAGTTTTCAGTAGAACTAGATGTAGGCTGTTCCGATTCAATCACAAGGTCAGGAGGTAATGAGACCAAATCGTCTTTAAATACAATTCTTCCGTCAGCATGTAAATCGTGAATAAATTTCTTTGCTTTGGAAGGAGTCATTTGTCTTAAATCAAAAGAGAGAAAAAAAATTAATTGCTGCAAAGGTATAGTTTTTTTTCCTAAGGCCCGAAACGCATAACCCACCAAACGAATTGAACCACGTGGAACACCAAACATAGAAGAACCCTCATTACCGGACAATTATTTTCCAAGATTTTTCGGTATATAACTTGAGAGCGTTTTAATTCGGCTATCACGTTCTAAAACTTCAGCTACCATTTTGTTTGAAACGCTCAACCGAATTATCTTTGTCCGGCCATACCTCCCCTTACTGACTACCTTAGCATTTACTAGCCCAATGGCATCTAAATCATTGATAAGATCACTAACACGACGTTGCGTTAGAGAGTCAATCCCTAATTCATTGCATAAATCGCCATACACATCTTGAACTTCCCCCGTTACAGGATGTGGATGTTTGTAACGACCCAGTATGTAAACAGCATAAAGAACCAATTTCTGTTGTAAAGGAAGTGTACGGAGCACTTCGAGCACGGTATCTCGCTCAATGCTTAAACGTGCCTTTTCAACGTGGTCAACTGAAACATCTTTACTTCCTTCGCGTTCAGCGACCTCTACCGAAACTCGAAATAGATCTAAAGCGCGTCTTGCATCACCCTCTTCTCGTGCAGCCAGCGCCGCACACAAATTAATTACACCAGGTTCTTCAAGAATTCCATCTTTTAGGCCATGAGAACTACGGCGTCGTAAGATATCCTGCAGCTGTAATGCCGTATACGGATGAAAAATGACCTTTTCCTCACTTAAACTACTCAACACCCGCGGGTCCAAGTATTCAGGAAATCGAAGATCGTTAGAGATCCCAATTAAACTAACCCGTGAATTTGATAGCTCATAATTAATTCGCGTTAATTTATACAGGGTGTCATCTCCACTCTTCAAAACCAAACGGTCAACTTCATCAAGAACAATAATAGTGAGTAAATCCTGGCTTTCCAACAACTCAATAAGACGCGAATGAACTTCGTCAGTTGGCAACCCAGTAAAAGGAACCTTTTGACCCAACTCTGCACAAATTCGGGCCAGAACCCGATAATCAGTATCAACGTTACGACAATTCAAATACACCGATTTGAAAGGTAACTGAAGCTCTCCAAATTTAGTTGTCAACTCTCGAAGGACATACCGAGTTACTGCCGTTTTCCCCGTTCCAGGTTTCCCATACACAAAAACATTAGACGGGCGACTTCCTTTCAACCCAGTTGCCAAAATGCTTCCAATCTGGGTGATTTGTTCTTCACGATGAGGTAATTCATCCGGAACATATGAATGCCAGAGAACTTTCCTATCACGAATGAGGGAGGGCCCGGTACTAAAACGTTCGAAGATGCGATCAAGTGGGCGTGGGTCATCCATAAATCATCGATCCTCCACCAGGCTCCCATAGGAAATCCCAGCGTTTCTTTTGGAAGTGTGCACCCATTCCATATTAGCATTTCGTAATTAAGGTGAGTTATCAAACGATTCTTTGAAATAATCACTGTTGATTTGTTCACATTTGGCGCGTTAAATGTCAACATAACATCAAAAATAACCTATTTTATGATATCTTTCTCTAAACGCGCCATTATTTCGAATAAAAACATTAGTGAACAGATAGTCACCCCTTTGTTTCCACTGGAACTACCCTCTAAGACCTTAGATTAATACAAACAACTAATAAACAAACGATAACTTGTGAACAATGAGAAGAAATGGAGAAAGTACCTGAAATCCAAAAATAAACCCAGAGAACCCGTATTTACCACCAAAAACCAAAGAATTCTGAATAAAGCTTGAAACCCCCATAATTACAAGAAAGACATCAACTCACATTTCGTGTATAAACCCTAACTTAGTACTTCACACCGTCACACTTTTATTATTGTGAACAAGCCAGAATATAATGGGACGCGGAGAGCAGGGTAGAAGATACCAGGTGACGGAACAATGAAGAAAAAGAAGCAAAAGATTACCATCGAAGGCCTCACAATCGAGGGAAAAACCTGCAACCTGACCATTACCTTCGATGATGGTTTGCCTGAATCCATTACACAATCAATATCCAAAGCACTCAATCAATCTGGCACTGAAGAAACACCAACAACACCCGCAAAGGAATTAACCACTCTAGCGGATATCGAATCTTGGAGCCTGTTCCGTAAAGTCCGCTATATTGTACTCCGTCACTGCCGGCACGGCTGGTTTACCTCTAGTGACATCCAAGAACTCTATAATCGGACCTTCCATACACCCCTCCGATTAGCTACTGCATCTCAATACCTCCGAAGACTGCATGACGAAGGCAACCTTACCCGGCGTGGATCACCTGCACAACGTGAATACCGGGTTAATATCGAGGTATTAGAAGAAGAAATTGCCACAATTCTGGCTACAAAAGTATAACCACCGAAAATCTTCAGACTCTATGATATCAATTCTTAGGGATTTTTGATTGTGTGTATTGTTTTATTATAAAAAGTTATGAACTATAGTTATAAACTTTCATATATTACATCAATGAAGACGTTCTACGATCTACTAAGAACAAGATGATGAAATAATAATATTACTCCCCTTCGTTTCCACTGGAACTCGAAGAAAATAAAGAGTTTGTGCATGGAAATATGTTATTCGAAGAATAATACCCGTTTGTTTTTAGTTTAGGATGTATTAATAGTTTCCCGTTTCTAGAAGCCTTTTCTTAATGTTTCATAGAATGGTTTTGCGCATTTTCTAATGTGTCTAGATTATCACAGAAAAACCTAATAAATGAGGTTCCAGTGGAAACAAAGGGGCTTAGTTGCTAGGGATTATACAAGTTGATAATAAACAGATGGCCGACCACGACGACCATTTTTTTCAACATACTTTTCAATAACCCCAGAAATGAGGAGATTCATCAAGGTATCATATACAGTTGTACGTGGGATCCCCGTTTCTGTTGTGATATCACCCCTAGTTAAAGCACCTTTATCTCGAAGTAAATCGATGATATTTACCTTGGGGTTTGTTGGTGCTGCGGCCTGTACAGTTGATGTGCTTTGACGGTTTTTACCTTTTTGAGCACCATGTCGGGTTTGCTGTGTTGTTCGAGTAGCTGCCATTTAACCACAACTCTGCGTCTAGATAATAAACCGGTATTTATATTAGTTGTGGATGATTTCCACTGGAACTTAATGAATTCATTGAAATAAATGAATTAGTCTTTGTTCAACAAATACGTTGATTCAATAACAACGGGTTCAAATAATTTGAGAGCGTGCCACAAGGGATTGTCCTACCGATGTTCCTGCGTCACCTGGGGGTACATTTCGATGGAGTAAAAAAGTCAGCCCTTCTAATTCGACTGCATCTCGAATGGTCTTAGTTAAGATCTTATTGTATGCTACGCCACCTGAAAAACCGATTCGATTTAATCCGCGCGCATTAGCTGATTGTACAGCGATATTTGCTAGGGCTTGACCAAGAGTTAGATGTGCGGCCAACGCTAGGTCAGGTCCCTGTATGTCTGATCGTTGTTGAAAAACTTGGTCGACCAGGGTTCCTGTATCAAGAAGGTACGAGGATTCCTGTCGGGTTACAGGGATTTCCAAATGAACTTTGGGGTTATTTTTACCTGAGTTTGCATAGGCTTCGAAACGGATTGCTGGTTCGCCTTCGTATGTCCTTTTGTAAGAAACTTGAAGGAGAGCTGCTAAAGCATCAAGAATTCTGCCGGTGCTCGATGTTAAGGGGGTGTTGATTTTTTGGTATGTTTGAGTGATGACGTTTTGTAACTCCATTTGGCCTTGAGGTAAGGCTTTTTTTGCTTCTTTTTGAAACACGCGCTCTAATTTGGTTTGCGAATATTTCTTAGATAGAATTCCCATGAGCATTCTGAACGGGTATTGTGCCGCAAGATCTCCTCCGGGCATTGGGTGCGGTTCGAGATATCCTACGCGTTGGTATTCACGTGCATTCCCCGCTAGTATTTCTCCACCCCAGATAGTATTATCGGGTCCGTATCCTGCGCCATCACAGCAGATGGCAATTATTTCTTCATCCATTGGTAATTGATGGTCAGCTAGTAATGCAGCAAGGTGGGAGTGATGGTGTTGAACCTGGACTAGGGGTATTTTTTGTTCTTTGGCTAACTTTTCGGCATATTGGGTGGTAAGGAAATCAGGGTGAAGATCACAGGCAATTGCATCAAAGCTGCTGATACGTAGTAGCTTTTGGAGCTGTGATAGACTTTCTTGGAGATATTGTAACGTTTCTATGGTGTCAACATCACCTATGTGCTGTGTGAGGAAAATGCGTTTTTTGTGGTAAATGGCGCCAGTGTTTTTTTCTAATGCTCCTAATGCTAGAATGGGAGGTCCCATATTCGCTGTATTAATGGGTTCAGGGGTATAACCTCTTGATCGGCGGATGATAAGGGTTTGATCATTTGTGGGGATAACTACTGAGTCATCACATCGTTGGTAAATTGTACGGTTATGAGTGAGAAAGAAATCAGCCATTTTCATGAAGCGTTCTTGGAAGGTATTGGCGTGAATGATGGTTGGTAAACCTACTGGATTAGCACTAGTCATCACTAGTGCGACATCTTGGAGGCCATCGAATAAACGTAGGTAGATTCCTGAGTAGGGAAGCATTACCCCAATCGTGTCAAGTCCAGGAGCTAAGGAAGGGGCTAACTGGAATTTTTTAATTTTTTCTAAAACTACAATAGGCCGTCGCCACGATAATAATAATTGCTTTGCCGTGTCGTTGACTCTAGCATATTGCTTAATTGCATCAAGGTTAGGTGACATAATCGCTAATGGTTTATGGGGTTTGTTTCTTAACTTGCGTAAACGTTGTACTTCTTCTTCAAGTTCGGCTCTTACTGCAAGGTGAATGCCGCCTAATCCCTTTATTGCGACGATTTTACCCTTGTTTAACAGCTTGACGGTTTCCTGAAATACATCAGTAGCGTCAACAACCAAACCCTCTGAATTGATTAGTCGAAATTCTGGGCCGCATTTTGGGCAACAAATTGTTTGTGCGTTGTATCGTCGGTTAAGGGGATTATTGAATTCGGCAGAACAGTCTTCACAAAGCGGGAAGTCAACCATTGTGGTTCGTTCGCGGTCGTAAGGCGTGTCTGTGATGGTGGTATAACGTGGACCACAAATCGCACAACAAGTCATGGGGTATTGATAGTGTCTTGAGTGAGGGTTAGACATATCTTTGATGCAATCTTCGCAGACTGCAATATCTGCTGGGATTATTGATCCGCCGGCTTTTTCTTCATTCTTTGAGATGTGAATTTGAAAATCGGTAAACCCATTAGTTGAGGATCGCCAAATGGTTTGTATACTATCAATTACTGCGAGGAAAGGCTTATCTCGTTCAATGGAATCAATGAAATCAATGATATTGTTTTTTTCTCCTTCTACAATAATTTTAACAGCGGAATTACCTGTATTCAAAACATATCCTAGCAGCTGATGTTTTATAGCCTGCGAGTAGATGAATGGTCGGAAGCCAATACCTTGTACGACACCAACAACTCGAATTTCTGCTTGCTGGGTTTTAGTCATCGGTGTCATCTCCCCATTCACCCGCAAAAGCAGGGTATTAATTCTTTTGGAGTTGTTATCAGTAGTATATGTTAGTGGTGCGTGCTTTAAGATGGCTGAATATCGAGTTCCCTCACCTAAAGAATTACAAGAACTTCGAAAGAAGGTGGGTCTAACACAAGCGGAGCTTGCTGCACGTGTTGGAATAAGCCAATCCTTAGTAGCACGTATTGAAAAGGGGCAGGTGAATCCGAGCGTATCTACATTGAAACGCATTCTTGTCGAAATAGAGAGCCAAAAAAAATCCCACTCTAGCATTCGGGATCTTTTAAGGTGGAAGGGGCAAACTTCAAAACTTCATCCTTTGGTCTTCATAGGCCCAAACGAAAAAGTTCGGCGCGCGGTTATTATTATGAGGCGATTAGGGATTTCCCAGCTTCCCGTAATGAAAGGCAATATAACTGTTGGAAGTATTAGCGAAGGTACCATTCTTCGCAGACTAACAACAATGGAGTCACAGAAGGTTTTTGCATTGTCAGTTCATGAAATAATGGATGACCCTTTTCCCAAAATTGATATCAATGAAAGTGCCGAAACTGCTTTTTCGAAAATAGCCTCAGGCGTTGAGGCATTGTTAGTAATGGATGAAGACAGACCTGCCGGAATAATCACAAAAATTGATATCATCGCCTTTACAAGGTAGCGAATAAGTGGTTTATTATAATTTTCAATGAATTCATTGAATTTAATTACTTATTGATTTCCAATGCTATCAATAAATTTATAGTATGTACTCACATCTTTTCTTCTATGTAATTGGGTGTGTTAGGTCTGAGTGAACTGGATCGGCTAGTAGAACAGACACAAAAATTCGATCAAAAAATGCTTTCTTTATGGGGATTTAAGAACGAAAGGATCGAGTTGTTCGGTATTGATTCTTCTGACCTGTATGTTGTACCAGAAGAAGAGGCTTTGGCAATTAAACGCGCGATTAACTATCTTCGTAACCAAACAGCGAGTGTAGTCGTATCAGGTCCCTTGGGTGCCGGGAAAACTACTTTTCTTGAAATGATTCAGCAATCATTGAATCGCTTACCAAACATTAGGGCTGTTCGCCTCGAGGGAATAAGTTCTGCTGATGCTCTTATTGACGATCTTGTTCATGCAAATATTGGTGAGCAAACGGTTCGTGATTTTTTGATTGACCGCGTGGGAGTAAGAGTAGTTCGTAGTGGTTCAGTAGCGAAACGGTTGTCCCGCTTATTGTTAGCTTTAAGAACAGACGCAGAAGAAAACGGAACTGCATATGTCCTACTAATTGATGAATTTAGGCAGTTAGAAAGGCAAAGGCCTGATAATCGTGTAAGAATTGTTGATATCCTGTTGCGAATGGTCAACGATAAGACACGAGATGGGCGGCGATATCTAGTTCTTGCTTTAGCTGTCATTACTCGTGTAGGTGAAAGTGCGGTGAAAACGCTTGAAATCTTATCTTCGGTTGGTGAAAGTCTTGGCCATGGATCAAAATCTGCTATCCGAAGAAGGTTTGTTGAAATTTATGATATGCGTAGGATGAATAGAACAAGTGCAATCAAGGTCATGGCATGGAGACTTGCTTATCTGAAAGATTCCTTTGATCGATTCCCACATGACACGGCTAAGAGGATCAATTTGAATTCCGAAATTGTAAAGGAAATTCTCCATCCATTTACAGCTGGAGCACTAGAAGGAATTTTCGATTACTCTGGTGGGAATCCCGGTATAATGCTTGAATTATTACTAAGGACTCTTCAAGACGCTATTCGTGGTGCGGAAGTACTGGTTAAAGATGGTTATAGCTTGGATCAGGTATTATCCGCCTATGAAATAGATGCTAAATACGTACAACATTTTGTACAAAAGGAAGTTAAACGAGCACGAGCTGAATTCAATAAGTTTCAAACCGATTTGTTAGCGTTTCTATCAACAGCGCGGTCACTTGATGAAATTGAAACATGGCTGGAAAGTAAAAATCGTTCATGGGAGAGCGTGTTGGAAGATTTCGATTTATTCGAAAAACAAGGCCTAATCTATAGTCCTGAGGCAGGTCGAATACAGGCCACTGAGCTTTGGACTAAAGGGTCCACATTTGTGTGAGGTAAGATAAAGAATGTCAGCTACGGATTTAGTTAGAGAACGAATGAAAAAAGAGAAAGAAAAAGACAAGGGCAAAGAACCCAAATCAAAAAGACGTTTTGCGGAGTTGGATACTGGTCCTATTAAACTAGATGATCTCCCATCTCGTGTCGGAGAATCGGGTCTAAAGAGACTTGGGCTCAAAGAAGAATATAATCGCCGGGAAACAATTAGTGCAAGTGTACCAGGTTGGATAAAGGTGGCTTTGGATTTTATTGCTCTTGAAGCTACGAAAAAAGGTGAAGGTCCTTATAGTGGGTTTGGTGGGAAATCACGATTCATCGCAAAGGCGGTTGAGGAGAAAATAAGATCAGCATTTCCTGAAATCTATGAAAAGCTTAAGGACAAATCTTGAATTGTGTTCGTCTAACGTATATGTTTCCTTAAAAATGGTAATTTCATTAAAATTAATGAAATTATTGAAATATAATGAGTTCACTAATTTTCCATGACTTGATTTTTTAGGGTAAGTACTGTTAAGTGTTGATATTAGCTTGTGATACTTGAGGGATTAGCTATGCAAACTATACCTAAGAGAAGATTGTGTGTAATCTCCTTTGATTTCAAACAGCCTAAGGGTGCTAATCAGTCTCGGAAGACTCGGTTTTTTCGGGAATTATATGGTTATAGACAGCAAATCAAACAGCAGTTGAAATCCGGTCAAGTTGTTACTCGTACTTATTATTATGAGGGGGTGTTAGATCAGGTCCCGCATGCGAAATTAGGTAAAAGTGTATTAGCTGTGCAACCTGGAACGGAAGAACCTATCCTTAAATTGTTAAGGGCTTTTGGTGAAGTGTTATTCTATCATTTCATTGGTTGGATACCGATCTCTTTCTGGCCAGGATCTCAGGACAACGAAGCTATAGCTGCAAGTCAACTAATCAATCAATTTGGCTACCTATCTGTGTTAGTTCTATTAGAACGATTAGGTGGAGTTTCTCAAGAAGACTCTCTTTTTAATCATGGGTTTGACGCCGGTTTTATCAACGATGCGTTAGATTATCTAACAAAAATGGGGTATTTAATGAAAACTCCCGAACGTATTGAATGTACTCCCAGTGGGGAAAACCTTGTTTACACTATGACTAAGTAAAGATCACTAGATTCATTTTATAAAAATCATTGAATTCATTGAGTTTCCTTATTCAGGCTTTAGGGCGACAGGTTGAGCTAGGGTCTCAATGAGTTTAAGAATTCTTTCTTGTGCCTGTTTGAGAGTATTAATATGAGTGTCAGTTGGTTTTTCTTTCGTTGTCGCAACTTTGTCATATTCCCGCGCAAAGCTTCGAATATTATCAGAAAGGTCTTGATAACGTTTGAGTGATGGAGTGTCGAAGAGTCCTAAATAGCCTAGAAGTACTAATGTAAAGATCGATTTTGTCACGTTCTTTCGAGCTTGGGCAAGAGACCGATTGAATGCACCTCTACTAACGCCTTTCTGTCTTTGATAAGCAGGCTTGACTTCTCGTAAAGTGGCTTTTGTTTCATAATCAAGCTGTTTTCCACTAAACCCGTCCATTAGATAGTCGATAACAAGGGTTTCAAGTTGTACTGGAGTAAGGTTACTGTGGTCTGCAAGAAGCTTAGTAATCGGGTCTCCTAGCATTCTGCGGGTCCAAGAACGCGTTTCTGTTGTTTCGTTTTTTTCAGTCAACTCATTATCTCCACGGATACAGTTTTGTATACGGTTCATTCATTATACTAAAAAATCCGTCGGTAAATAATTTGCAGGGTCCAAATCTATATCTCATTAATTTCATTAAATATATTGAACTCAATGAAGTGCTTTGCGTTCATTGGGTGTTGTATGAGGTTTTTATCCTTTGGGTATATCAAATGATGAGAATTAACCAATGTCTTCCTATCATACTAATCCATATTTCCCTTATACGTCTCCTCGACCCGGTCAACTTACCCTCATAGAAGCAATTCGAGAAGATGTTGCAGCTGGGAACCATCTATGTGTTGAAGCGGCAAACGGATTTGGAAAAACAATAGCGGCGTTATCAGGCGTTCTACCACTGTTAGAAAAAAGGAATTTTGGAATAATATATGTTGCTAGGACTCACAAACAACTGGATCGGGTAATGCAAGAGTTACTACCCTTATCGAAGTCGAATGGATTTAGTGGTGTAGTGTTACGTGGTAGAACATCATCGTGTTTGAATCCCCTGGTACAGAAATATGCATTTAATGCTCAGCTTGCTATGTTCATATGCAGCCAATTAAAGCGCTCAGGAAGGTGTGCTCTGTATAATAACCTCTCGAAAAAGATTAAACGCAATCGTCATTTCTTCAACAGTTTTTGTACTTCTCCGTTAACCGGGTTGGAACTACGTAAAAAATGCCATAATGAACAAATTTGTCCATATGAACTGTCTAAACGATTATTACCATTTGTAACAATTGTTGCTACGAGTTATTATCAGGTTTTCGACCCACAGATAAATAATTCATTTTTTGAGGCGTTTGCACGACCTTTCTCAAACACAATACTTCTCATCGACGAAGCTCATAATTTACCTCGTATTGCAGTAGAAATCGCTTCAGCAAAGCTATCGATTAATTCTATTCGCCAGGCAGTAAATGAAGCAAAACGCTATCGCTTATCCACCGTAAGCAATTTTGGTGTAGTCCTAGAAAAATTGTTTGATGAAGAAAATGGTAAAGGGGAAATTAAACTAGATCCTGAGAAATTTAATTTACAAATTCAACGTTCAATGAATATTGCGAATATAGAATCCTTTTCATCGAAGCTGTTGAAAACCGGAGAAAAGCTAGTGAATAAATTTCTAGTTGAAGGTAGGCCCCCTATTAGCTATATTCATTCCTTGGGTAAGTTTTTCGTTAGGTGGTGTTATTTCTCAAGCAGATCAGATGCAGCATTTTTTTTGATAAAGAATAGCTCTACTCGTTCAGCAAATCGATTTGAGTTAATTGCATTGGATCCTAGATCGGTAACGGCTTCGATATTAAATTCATGTCATGCCTCTGTTCATTTATCTGGAACATTACAACCAATTGGTGCTCATATCGACTTAGTCGGGTTACCTGAAAAGACACGGATGCTTACTCTGCCTTCACCCTTTAATGACGTTCAAATCTTTCCTGTAATTAGCTTGGGAGTAACAACTGCAATGAAGTATAGGACTCCATCAATGTATGAGAAAATAACTCAAAGGCTTATTGAAGTATGTCATGCAACACCTCATAACGTTGGGATTTTTGTGCCCTCATACGCAGTTCTACAATCCTTGCTTATTGCTGGATTGGATTCGGGCGTTAATCGCGATCTCTTTGTAGAACAACCTGGTCTTTCATCCAGTGAGAATGATCGGTTAGTTCAGGAATTTAAAAGAAAGGCTAGTGATGGAGCTGTACTATTGGGTGTGCTTGGGGGTCGAAACAGTGAGGGTGAGGATTATCCGGGATGGGAGATGGAGACGGTTGTCGTTGTTGGAGTACCTTACGCCAGACCTAGCCCACGTGAGATTACTCGGGTTGATTATTTCGAACGTCAATTTCCCAAGAAGGGACGGTTATATGGGTACCAGTTGCCTGCTATGCGGGCTGCTTCGCAGGCTGCTGGTCGTTCGGTTCGAAGGCTGGAAGATTTCGGTGCTATTGTCTTTTTAGATGATAGATATTCAACGCCTTATTGTCATAGTTTATTACCTAGTTGGATTCTCCAAAATTTAAAGCGTTCAAAAGACGAGGATGGTCATCTCTTTAAATTATTGAAATCATTTTATAACCAATAACCCTCTCCTATTGTATCATTAATAATAATAATTTCATTGATTTCATTGAACTTTAGGTGTGTGCAATGCCTTCAAATCAACTGATATTCTCTGGGGCCACCGTATTAGATGAGTTATTAGGAGGGGGGTTAAGAAGCACTGAAATATTACACGTCTATGGTCCTGGGGGTGTGGGCAAAACAACACTTGCGCTCCAATTTTCGATTAATGCGGCTCGCAAAAATTTTCGTGTTTTTTACGTCTATCCTGAAGGTAAATTTCCCATTATAAGATTGAAACAATTGGTTCCAGAAGAGTTTGAAAATATTGCGCCCCTGATTACCGTTGTGTCCCCAACTAGTTTTACTGAACAAGCACTTTTGGTGTCTAGATTAGAATCCTTGCTTACACCTGATGTTCAGCTACTTGTTTTTGATACAATTGTCTCATTATATCGTAAAGAGTATCGACAAGCGTCTGATAATCTGGTTCTTAACCGTAGGTTGAATCAACAATTCGGTATGATCACAAATTTAGCGCGATCACGATCGTTTTCAGTTATTGTGGTCAATCAGGTTCGGGGTGATATTGGTGGGGAGAATGAATTTCAACCGGTGGCTTATTCTATCAGTTCCTATTGGAGTACCTATTCACTTCAAATTACAAGAGCAAAATCGAAGGGTCATAGAGAATTTAAGTTGATTAAAGATGAAGAAGCGGGAGAACCTGAAATCTTCACACTACAATTACAGTCAACAGGGTTTAGATAATCTGGGTTAGTGAAAACCAATGCTTCATCCAATTTTTCTATTACTTGGTTTTTGGTATATTTTTCCTGCGTACATTGCCAATGGATTTGCTGTATTTGGAAGGCTGATTAAATCAAAACACTCTATTGATGGTGGGCGTCTGTTCATTGACGAACGGAGAATTCTAGGTCCTGGAAAGACTTGGGAAGGTTTTTTCTGTGGATTAACCTCTGGGTTCTTATTCGGAATTCTTCAAGTATTAGCCGCACCATTTTTACTAGCTTTGATTGAACAATATCTTGTTTTACCACCGGAGTTGTACCCCATTGTATTATTGTCGGTTCCACTTGTATTTCTAGTAGCATTGGGTGCATTAGTTGGAGATTTAATCGGTTCATTCATTAAACGGCGCTTGAATATCGCCAGAGGACGACCGGCACCAGTAATTGATCAATTAGATTTCCTAGTGGCTGCAATGATTTTTGGAATTCTCATTACACCCCTCCCGTTTATTATAGCCCTATTCTTACTTATCGTGACCCCATTGATCCATCTATTAGCGAATGTGGTAGGATATCTATTGAGAGTGAAAGATGTTCCTTGGTAAACTCAATTATTCTACATCGCGCCGGCAAAAAATATTTTCATGTTAACTAGCCATTGACAGCCAAAGAAAGATATAAGGATTAGAACTAATCCTGACGCTAACATCATCTGTGAGTAGCGAGGTCGATAAATATTCCTGGTGCTTTGGTACATAAGATAAAATCCAAGAAAACCCATGAAATAGATGGCTCCTCCAACAATACCTTCAATCAGAAACTGACGATGAATGCTAGGATAGAGCAAAAGAGGCCCTTCAGAAGTTTGAAAGAAGGGTTCAGGTTGATATGATAAAGTAAACATACCCCCACTTACTATGAAATAATAAATTCCAAGAGCCGTAGCGAAGATGATCCACTTGGAAGGCATCTGGACGTCACGAAATTGAGGTCTACGTATTCGTAGGCGGGGTCTTCGAATGAATTTAGGCCACCAGAGTTCTGACATCATCTCACCATCATGTTACAATAAGCGTGATTTAGACCATACGAACGCTATATATTCTTTACTCTAGTATTCCCTATACTAAGTAAATCGGTGAATAAGGGAGAAGTATATGGTTAGATCAAAACCAGTTTCGGGTATGCGAGCTGCTCTTCTTTTTCTTCTATATCCGTTAGTTGGCGAGTTTCTTTTCATTGATACAATCATCAATGATATCTATACCCGTCGACGTATCCGTGTAATGTTTACTCTTGTTGGCCTCGCCATTATTGCAATCAGTTTCTCAGGTTCGGAATTGATCATTTTTTTAAGTGACCAAGCCGGGGTTTCTCTTCCTGCTACTCCGGTTGAAATGCGATATCTGATAACAGGTGTTGTTGCTCTTGGGTTCCTCATACTTTTCTTTGATGAGGGTTGGAGGGGTCGAGTGTCATTTGAGAAACAAATAGATATTCCCGAAGATCGAATCTCCATCTTCATGAACGATTCTCGTGAAATCTTCACCACACTTAACCGAATTCTAAATGCCGCACAACTTCGAAGGCATAAGTATAGTCAGTGTGATAATTCGCGGTTAGCAAGTTATGCTCTAACAGTGTTGAGCGAATATCTGCAAACACGAGTCTTTTCCGGACCTACAACCAACGAATGAATGGTGATGTCCTAATCAAAGGAACTTGCATTTTGATTTCTTTTCACTTATCTCCAACTCTGTCTGCTCTTTTATTACACCCGCTCTATTTTCTGAATACAGCGAATACCAAAAGGTCCTCGAATTCATTCGGGTAATGAATAGGCTTGTATAGCAGTCGGGAAAACTGCTAATCTCTGAATAACAAAGTGCGGCGAATGAAGGGAAAAATCATGCGACGAACCAACACCTTTGCATTAGCTTCGTCTGATACCTGTTCTGGAGGCTGTTCAAGTTTAGTGAATGTGGATTAGAAGCACATCATGATGTAGTAGGGGTTGGAAACATAGGTGGGTTCTGCGGAGGACACGTTAGCGGGGTGGTGGCACACCCTTGGGGGTCCTTTCATGACTCATCTGAATCTCTTTGTTCTGTGAGAGAGTGCCAAATCGAATGGAGAGCACACAATGAAATAACTAATTCAATGTGGTCAGCACGACTCCACTGGGAATACTGGTTGCGAAAGAGTGCTGAATCCGTGTGCTGGAGGAATCGAAAGACACCTTTACTTGCGATCGAGAAGGCAGGGGGGATCTGGAACGGAAATTATTCGGCATGAATTACAACGCCCATCTGTGTTCATCGATGAAGCAAAGCTCTCTATCGACTATGTTCCTCCCAATCTTCCTCACCGTGAAGAGCATTTACGTAAGTTAACCCAGCTATTTCGTGGTGTAATCGAAGCGCCGGGTCGTTTCTCACAGAAAGTTCTGATTGTCGGTGATACAGGTTCGGGAAAGACTTCAGTTACTAAGCTCTTTGGAAAGCTGTTGACCGAGATCGCAAAGAGCCATGGATTCAATCTGGTCTATGTTCACGTTAATGCGCGGCGTGAACGGACAGAATATATGATCTTAAACAAAATTCTCGCGGCACTCCAAACGGGTGTTCCGCTCCGAGGACTTTCCACACAAGAACTCCTCTCGATTGTCCTAGAGTTCATTGAGACGCATAACTTGTATCTACTTATCACGCTAGACGAGCTTGGTGTATTTCTTAAACGGCGTGGTGAAGAGCTTCTCTATCTATTATCACGTACGGTTGATGATCAGCTGAATGCGCAACAGCGAATATCACTAATCGGGATAAGCCGTAATCCGCTATTTGGTTACATACTTGATCCAAGTACGTGGAGCACATTGCAGAAGAATATGATACAGTTTAATCGTTACAATCCTCTTCAGCTTCAAGACATCCTTAATTTTCGCATAAAAGCCGCGGTTCTGGATGGAGCAGTTCCTCCAAGTACAATTGATCTGATTGCCGATATCGCGAGTGCATCAGGAGATGCTCGATACGCCCTTGAACTCCTGTATAATGCAGGGAAAGTTGCTGATGAAAAGGGGGTTCTTCGTATACTTCCTGAATATGTACGAAGTGCGAAGGCCTTTATCACGCCTGAAATACGACGAGAGGTCCTCATGGACTTATCGTTCCATCAGAAACTCCTGCTGCTTGCTGTGTGTAGGTTATTAAAACCATCCGAAGACGCTTACGTGACAACTGGTGCGTTGGAAGCTCGTTATGGTCTTGTTAGTGAAGAGTATAACCAAACTCCTCGATCTCATACTCAAGTATGGGCATATATTCAGGAACTTGTCGGGTTGGGAATTTTAACTTCAAAGATTTCTGGGATTGGGCAACGTGGAAAAACCACTCTGATTGGACTTCCGGATATCCCTGCAGCAGTTCTAGAGAATGAATTAGAGTTACAAATTGAAAAAAGGAAGGTAGGTGGCTAATCGTGGGTGATGTGCCTGGCACGACACTTCTTGGGCAGTTTCCCAACGATCGTTCAATTCCAGTTGAACTTCTTTTCTCCTCTCGGGGGCGAATCAAAATAATTCGCCTTTTAGCGGAGTGTGGGGAACTGAACATATCTGAGATTGCTCGGAGAACTCAGCTCAATCATAGCACTACAAGAAGGCATCTTCGGTTTCTAGAGCAAGCGAAGCTTGTCCAAGAGAAGAAGTTTGGTCGAATTAGGATATATCGGTACAAAATAGAAAATCTACGGGCCCTGGCGCTTCGTCGGTTCATTGAGCTATGGGAAAAATCCGAGTGAATTTGGTGTTCAGTCCTTGAGGATAAATTGAATTAAATCCTCAGTTAATTCCAGTTCTGTGATGAAGGTTGATCTGGTGTGAGGGTTTTTGAGAAGTGCTTTGAGTACTATCAAGTATTCTTTGTAAGCTTTCTTAGCTGACATATGAACTATAGGAGATATTATCTGTCCTATTGAGGCGCGCTTCTGACGTACTCCACGGGAGAACCCCATTTGTCTAATCCATTCGGGAAAGCGATAATTTGCGCGGTTTGGTGTGGGGGTTCCACCTATTATTGATCCAGTTATGCACATAAGTTCCTTGGAGTACGGAAGTAATCTCCAATTCTGTGTGCGTGATATTCGACTTGCAAAGATGCTGGCTTTAGACAATAAATCAAACGCCTTGACTTGCTGATTTATGTCGGTAAAGACAATAGGTATATTGTTACTAACCCATCTTAACAGCTCATCAGGATACACATCACTTTGATTGGCAGCAAACACAGCTTTGTTCCAACTTTCTGCATAAAAAATACGATCAAGGACTTCGCTGATATCAATGGTATGATCTCTTGATCTAATTAGTTCGAGGATTGCCTTTTTTGAAATATTTGTTCCAGTCCTTGCTATAGTCTGTAAATCGTTAATTGCCGCCCTGATATCACCACGAGAGTGTGTCGCAATTAATTCTAATCCTGATTCATCAAAAGTAAGCTTTTCTTTTCGGCATATACGTTTTAATATTGCAGTTACCTCTGAAGGTTCGAACGGTTCAAATTCAATTAGTGTACATATTTTTTTTAACGGTCTGATTTTAGAATCTGTAACATCATTTGTGACCAAAATAATCGGGACCCGCGTGTTTTTGATATGTTCGTTTAACGAAGAAGCTGCTCCTCTGTCTGATTTACCACTTAAACCTGCTAATTCATCTACCAACACACGCCTTCCACGTTCACTGGTTAACGTCCATGTCATTGTAGAAATTCGTAATAATTCACTCATTCGCTTCTTACTTCTTTTCACACTTGCATTGATTTCACTTATTTCAAAACCAAGTTCTCTTGCAATAGTATAGACAGTTATTGTTTTACCTACGCCAGAAGGCCCATAGAGCATGAGAGCTCGACGGTTACGAGAGATACTTTTTGGCCATTCTTGAAGCCATTCGGTAATTTTCGCAATGGCTTTGTTGTTTCCTACAAGATCTCTAATCTTCTGAGGTTTGTATTTTTCAACCCAAGGTTGTGCTATCATCTTATTTTCCACTGGATTTTCCTAATTGGGTGAATTTTGCTAGAATATTACTCAATTGTATTTCAGGATCTGCCCCCTCAGTAAGACGGAATTCGGCTTCTCCCACTATATCAACTAGATAGACTTTGTCTTTTTCATCGATACCCAGTTTGATGACTTCACGGTGAACTTGGCGAATAATGTCGGTTCCAGCTAGTCCCTGCCAGATTAAGAGATTTCGAAGCTTTTCTTGAGCTTCTAGGAATTTTCCGTTCAAAGCTGAATTAATCATTTGACTAATGTCTTCCGGTCGTGCTTTACCAGTCGTGGAATAAACGGCATCAGCATCTACGCGTTTTTGGGTGACTGCTGCAGCTTGAAGAACATTAATAGCTCGTCGAAGATCTCCTCCCGATACATATAGAATGGCTTGAATTCCCTCTTCAGAAACCTTGACCTCCTCTTTTTTTGCAATGTAACTAATTCTTTCTATTAGCTTCTCATTGTTAAGACGTGGAAATCGGAAAATTGCACATCGAGATTGGATGGGGTCAATAATTCTACTTGAATAATTACAAATGAGACAGAATCTGCAACCGGTGACAAACCTTTCCATTGTTCTTCGAAGAGCGTGTTGTGCGTCACGTGTTAGACTATCTGCCTCATCTAAAGAAACAATCTTGAAAGGAGCATCTCCTAATGGTCGAGTTCGTGCAAAGTTTTTAACACGATTTCGTACGACATCGATTCCTCGTTCATCCGACGCGTTCAATTCTAGGAAGTTTCCAGGGAATTGTTCTTTGTATAGCTCGTGAGCAAATGCGATTATTGCTGTTGTCTTGCCAGTGCCTGCAGGACCTGAAAATAGCAAGTGTGGTAAATCGCGTTGCACGAGGAATTGCTTTAGTCGTTCAGTGATTGGCTCTTGACCAACGATTTCATCTAATTTCATTGGTCGATACTTTTCTGTCCACATCCAATGTTCAGACATAGGGTAGTCTACCTCAAGTCAATGTTGAGTCGGTCTTCGATTAAGTTTTCGACAGTACTACAATGAGACGTACAAATCTAATGTGAGACGATTCGACTAGTTGTACGTTTCATTTTCAAGGTCATAAGGGTTGTTCCAATTGTTAAACAACTAACGATGATTATACTTAATTGGTGTAGTATTCTTGTTAGATCTACTGGTGTAATAATTTCTACGAATTGTGAAAATGGATTTTCTGTCGAACCGGTAATTATGCCCACAACAACCTCTGTAGTTTTATGTCCACCACCTCCATTGTATCGAAAAATTAGAAATCGATTTGCTTGGATCGTCTCAATATGATTGCACAGATTAAAGCTAAAGACTCCTTCCGAATCTGTTACTGAATATTCAATCAACGTTTCCCTTTCAGAGAGTAATTCAATTGTGGCATTAGGAATACTTTCTCCGTCATTTTGGAACAATCGTCCACTAATGCTTTGACTGCATCTTAGTAGCCAAAACGCAGGGAGTCCAATTAATTGAACAGACGTGTTTCCTATTGATACTCGAAAACGATTCTCTGTTCCGTTGTAAAACCCTTGGTTCACACTACGAATTATGAAAGTTACTGCATTGGTTACAGTGTGATTCACAATACAACTAAGACGCACTGTTCCGTTTTGTGTGGTAACACCTTCGGTGATTAGCTGGTTAGGTTCTATAAGGAGTTGAACTGAAATACCTTCGAGGGGTATTGTGTGATCGTCTTGAATGAGGACGTTGAAAAGTAATTTTTGCCCAATATTTACACTCGTACCAATTGGGTTACCATTCGTGTCGGTGATATTAATTATGTTTTGCAATCGAGCGAATACAGTTAATGGAATTGACACCATACTCGGGAGAAGAAATCTTTCAGGGTCACCGCGGAAGGTTGCATTCAACGATACAAAGCCCAATTCATGTGTACCAGGAATTTGCCAGATGAATTGGGCATGACCGGTTGCATTCGTTTGTGCAGTTCCTAAAAATTGGTTTTGGGTTTCATGGAAGAATAGAACCGTTGCATCATCTATGGGACTACCATTTTGCCTAGTTAATTGTACAGTTAGTAAAATTGGTGTTCCCCTAAACGCACCGGTTTGAGTAAATGGCAGAGGTGCTGGTAGACCAATTAAGACCGTACTTAATAATATAATGAGAAGAATCCTCACTAATACATCCCCTCTCTAGCTAATTGGGGGGTTTTCTGTTTGGTTTGCTTGGTTCCTACGTTAAAAGTGGTAAATTGTGAGTTTTCAGCGATAGTTGGATTCTGCCATACCCAACCGCCTTGCTCAGCATCGAAGGTATCAAAAGTTAATGGCCATCCTCCATTCCCAGGGCCTGTGATAGAAATTTCTGATTTGGTGTGGAGATATTTGTGTAGGTAGTATCGCATTAGTGCAAAAGAACCAGCTGGTAGAGTTGCAAAGAGTAAGATTTCCTTCTTTCCTGTGCGATATTCAGTGAGTTGCCTTTTCCAGGCTTGGGGTAATTCATCGAAGATTCCTGTTATTCGAGTATCGTGTTCTTTGATGCGGATGATAATATCTTCAATAAGCCCTACTCGTCTAATAAGCGGTTCAATTTGTAAAACGCCAAGATCAATTAATCTTGACTTACGACGGCTTGCCTGAGAAATGCTCATACCCGCAGTATCTGCAAGTTTTTCCAATTTAAGGCGAGCATCAGACATCAGTATTGGGATTAGTCGTTTGTCCTTGTCATCGAGGAAATATAGGTTCCCGGGTTCTATATCCTCTTCCCAGTATAATGAAGAAGCTGGATTCTCACTATTATGGAGTAAATGTGCACCGATGAATAGTTTCCTCCAATCAATATTCCAATTACCTTTATCTCTCTGGTAATGTGTGAATTCAATTGTTTGTCCCCTATCCTTTGCTAGGAAGAGCGTGTGTGTTATTCCTAAACTTGAATCAAGGAATTTCGAAAAACTCCCAAGTCTCTCTTCGGGGATAACTAGACTGTAAAGTACGCTCTTTGAATCGCCTGAAAGTTGGGTTAACCCGATTAGATAGGGACTCCTGATTGTTTTCGTAAGATCGTGTAGCTCGACAATAACCGGCACTAAACCTAGCAAACGGTAGTTTACCTTTGCCAAGATTCTACAAATATTGAGTCTTTGTAAACGGTTCCATCGACTGCGAATTTTCTTATAGGAGACTCCTAGTAATCGAGCGAGCCCTGGGTTTGTAATCGTTGGCATCTGACTGAAAGATTTGATAATACGAATATCAAGAGAAGTTAGGGGAAAGTTAGTAAACTTGCATAATTCGGTTGCTAGCATCCAAAACTGTTCAGCAGTTAAGGGGTTCAAAGCAAACTGTGCTATTGACTGAAGCAACGGAAGCATATGTTCGAGAAATCGTCCGTCCAGTTGGCCGTCCCAATCAATGAAGTCAGGTAATCCCCGATACCCGCCAGGTTCAAATTTCACTTTGAACTTGGTGAAGGAGGGGTCAGTGCATTTACGAAGCCAACCAAGTTTTCCATAGATTTTGTGAGTGAAAAATTCAAGAAAATCATCTTTGACCATCCTTGGTAAAATGGGTGGCAACAAATGGTCTAGTATCTGTTCTGGCGAAGATATGGCTGTATTAGAATTCTCTCGCCATGGCCTGCATTTCAAATGCTTAGTAACCAAGTCCAAATCAAGTCGCATAAGCCTACATCAGAAGAATGTTGGCTTTCGTTCAAAAACCCCACAAAAATCGTTTCAGGAAGAAATTAACTAACTGATCGAAATTCTAAACCCAACTTTTTTGCATAGTCATGAGCTTGGTTCATCTCTTCTCTCTTCACTCGCCGTGAGATATCCCCATAGATTTCAGGTTTATGGACAACCTGCCACATTGGTCGGTATTGTGCCATGATATTAACAAGTGCCATAGGGGTATTTTCAGCTATCCATTCTAAAATGGGAAAAACGCAACATTGTAGGTGATTAGGAAGCACTAAAACACGGATAATCATTTCCTTGGTTCCTTGGTCGTAAGCCATTTTGATATTTCGAGTTACGATTTGGGTGTAATTCGTGACATCAGAGATTCTTTCTGCGCATTTTTCTGAGAAGTATTTGAGATCAGGGAGCCAAAAATCGATGACATCGGTCAGAAGTTCCATTGCTTCCATTGAGAGGTACATGTTTGAATTCCAAAGTTGTGTGATGTTGAATTGTTGAAACTTCATTGATGCAAGGATTGTATGTAAGTGTGGCGTCGGATCTCCACCAACATAGTTTATGTTTTTTGCTCCTTGTGACACCAATTCGTCGGCTATTGCAGTTAATTGCGTGGGTGAAACGTGGCTTCCATTTTTAGGATTACATGAGATATCATAATTTTGGCAGTGTGCACACCGAAAGTTGCATCCACTGAAAAATATCGTGCCTGATGGTACAAGAGGTGGTTCCTCGCCGGTGTGTAGGAACGCTGAAGATACATAGCTAGACTGATCAACGTTACAATACCCAAGGTGAGATTCTCTGTCTATATTGCATCTGCGCTCACAGAAATGGCATTGATGAAGTATCTTATCTGCTAGTGCTGCTTTAAGATCCATGAAGGATTGCAAAGAATTGGTTTCTTCATTGAGTTTCTTTTTTCGATTTTGGGTTAGTTCCTTTTGAAATCTAGTTTGGGCCTGTTTGTGAATCTTCCATAGAGTTGAGATGCTCTCTGAAGGCTCAAATTCAACGGAAAAGTTCCGTGCAAGTAAATAACGGGCAAGAAGTTTAAGGTCAATGATGGATCGATAGCTGGTTAAACGCTTTGCTACGATTTCATTGGACCATACAGTAACTGCGTCGCTTCTGCCAATCCTCCACATTGCCAAATGCACCATTGTTGGATGTAGGCATTAGTACATAATAATGTCCGTCTTGTTAGTATCTGAAAGCAATTTTTGGAGTTTTTGTATCTACTTCTAAAAAGAAGGTTGGGTGGAATAAAACGTTAATTTTTCAAGGGTCGCAGCTTCCTCTTCAACAACTTCTTGAACAATTAACCTATTATCTCATTACCGGTTGGGGAATCGTAATTTTAATCGGAACCTTTGCTGCAGCATTGTTGATTGCTATTGGCTTTATATACTGGTTTTCTGGTATCGATCCAAAAAAGGGGAAAAATATGGTAATCGGAGGGGTAATCCTTTTTATTGCAATGCAGTGGTTGGCTTTTAATCCTCCTTGGCAAGTCATTCTTGGCTGATTTGGAAGGCTGTTTCCCCTAATTAGAATAATGACTAAAAACTAGATTAACAGCCAATAAACCGGTTTCCGCAATATGGATATTGGCTTCAGGAAACAACTCATGATGTTGCGCTATTAAATCAGTAACTCCGCCTGTTCCCTTAACTAGAATGAGTGGTTTCAATAGGGCAATAGCGAAACCAATTTCACTTAACGTACCACCCGAACCAGCAAGGCTTATTATAGCGTCACTTGCAACTACATTGATGTAATTTCTAGCAAAAGCAATACCTGTAGGTATTGCCACATCGACATGGGGATTTACTTTAGATTCATTATGTTCTGGTAAAATTCCAATTGTTAGACCATTCGCGTTTTTAGCTCCTTGAGATGCAGCTTCCATGACTCCATCTCTTCCACCAGTTATTAAAATGGCTCCTCTGCGGGCAATCTCTTGTCCAACCTCTTCTGCAATATTTCTAATTTTGTCTGAGATTTTTCCACTGCTACCAATCACGGCAATTCGGAGTATGATATCTAATCCCCCCTCAAGCTAATCCCCTTCTTTTCCTTATACTAGTTATTATTGGCCCTACTCTTTGGTCAGGCACAATCTTCCACCGGGCAAATCTGGTTTGCCAAATCGCTTTTCCTGATGTTTTTGATCGAAAATCATCGGCTAAATCAAATGACTCACTGACTGGCAAAATTCCTGAAACTGAAATCAATGAAACTTTTTGTTCAACATTTTCTATTTGTCCTCTTCTTGAGGATATCGCTCCTGTCACTTCTTTAAGATATTCAGAGGGAATTGTTACTTGAACTGAGTAGATGGGTTCTAGCAGAGTCATTTCTGCAGTTTCAAAAGCTGCGAAAATTGCCTCTTTTACCATTGACATAAGCTCAACCTTTCCTCGATAAGTAATATTTTCGCTGAGCTTGAGGTTCAGGATTCTAATGAGTGTTTGGCCTACAGGTTCAGCACAAAGAGGTCCCCTTTCCATGGCCCAGTGAAATCCCGAAATAATTGATTTTTTTGCTGATTCAGGTACTAATACAGGGGATAGATTCAGAAGAGCATTACCCTTTGGATCTTGCTGCCAGACATCGACTTGTACTGGTTTAATAGACCTTGGGTGTATTGATAATTTAATAGCATTTTCCCCATTCGGGCTTAGGTGCCATTCATGCAGTGTGACGTTAGTTTTTGGAGTCTCACGGTAAAGCACGATTGGATCTGATGCTTCAACTTGAACTCCTAATTCTTCAATATCTTTTAATGCAATCTCTAAATGCAAAAGTCCTAGACCAGAAAGTAAATTCTCTCCAGTTTGTTCATTAACAGAAGATATTAGATTTGGGTCAGCTTTGGTTACGATTTCAAGAAACGAAAGTAATCGAGGAAGTTCTCTCGGGCGTTTCGGTTCTACTGCAATGGTTACAACGGGCTCGTTGATATATGTTATTTCCTCAAAGGGTACCATCCCTCGAGGGACATTTTGTCCAGTAATAGTATCTCCAGCTTGCGGATTTTCAATGCCTGTTATCCCACAAATGTTGCCTGCAGTTAAGGAAGGTACAACTACTTGTCGAGACCCCATAAAAAGTGTAACACGTTGAGTTCTGTAAAGTGTGTCATTTGGAAAGATTCTGATTTGAGATCCTCTTCGGATAGTCCCTGAAAAAAGCCGACCTACTGCGACTATACCATGTTTTGATTTTGTAATAATTTTGGTTATTCCTATGATTAGAGAATTGTCCGGATCACATTGCTGAAGCGCTAATCCCGCAGGCGATTCCGATTCACCTCTCCAAATCCGATTAGTACGGTATGGTTGTGCCTTCTTTGGAGATGGAAGCTGCTCGAGTATCATATTCAGGATTGGTTTGTGTATGGGAAGTTTTTTGCTTAAATCTTCAATTGTCTGATTTTGATAATACTCGATGATGTTTTGAAACTGAAGATCCGCCTGTTGCATTTGTTTTACCGTAAATGCCCATCGGTGAAGTGCTGAACCAAAAGCTACAGTATTGTCATCTGGGCTAACAGACCAATCTGAATCATCATAGACTTCTAAGAAAGCCGAAATGAAGGTGTTTACATCTTGGATTATTTTTATGAATCTTTCTTGTACTTGATTCGCTGAAAGTTTCAATTCACGGATGAGGCGATCTATCTTGTTAATGAATAAAACGGGTTTTACTGCCTCTCGAATTGCTGATCTAATCACACTTTCTGTTTGCGCCATCACACCCTCTACGGCATCTACAACAACAATTGCACCGTCAATAGCGCGCATGGCCCGAGTAACTTTACCACTAAAGTCAACGTGACCAGGAGTATCTACTAGATTAACTACGTACTGTCTTCCTTGGTAATCATGGAGAAGAGAGATGTTAGCTGATTTTATGGTTATTGGGGCATCTGCGAGTTACCGCTAAGACGTTTCCCCTTCGTTGCTCTTCTTCCAAGAAATCTAATGCCCTAGCTTGGCCTACAAGATTTGATGAGAGCATTCCGGCGTTCGCAAGTAATGAGTCAGTGAGAGTAGTTTTTCCATGATCTATGTGCGCAATGATTCCAATATTACGAATATTATCAGGATTCTTCATGAGTCGAGATAATTCTTCGAAGCGTTGATTTTTGGTCAATAATGGTGGCTCCAGTAATTCAATCCTAATCAGACCTGGTTGGTTGTTAGTTTATAATTTAAAAAATACTTCTGATTTTCCCTAATTTCACTGATACTGTTCTTCCCATTGATTTTAGATTAAACCAAATCTAATTTGGTTTGCTCAAAGACTATCATAATGACTTCTATTACACCAAGTGTAATTGAACCATTTTGAATCAAGAGAGAAAATTCATGGGGTCCAAGTGCGTAGTCGCTTGCTAGATACCATGTTAAGGTGGCATAGCCGGATGTGTTAGATAAGGCTGTAGACCATGATGAATTTGTAGCTTGTTCAATTAATGTGAAATTAACGTTAGTTAAAGGCTGGTGATCCTTGTCAGTAATTTGTATTAGGTAAAAGATGTTTGTCTGTCTAATTATGTCAATGGTAGATTTTAGTATTATCCGGAATTCACGTGTATTTGTAATGGTCAGTTCAGTTTCTTTGGTTGTAAATTCAGGTTCACCGTGAAAGACGGCTTTGAATCTGAAATCTTGGTCACCGACGTTTTGAGCGAGCCACGAAATTTTTGCTGTTCCTTCCTGATCTAGGATTAGTTGTGTTAGTAAGTTCCAAACTGATTGATTAAAGAGATAAATAGAGCATGTCTTGTTCGCTACTGGTTCTTGTGAGTTTTCATCAAGAACGTTTACTGTTAATTCTATAATATCATCATATGCTGCCGCTGATCTATTAGATTCTAAGTAGACTAGGGGATCACGAGATACTACACGGATGGGTACTGAAGTATTAATGGTATTGTGATTGGGTGTAAGAGCTGTAATTGTTATAGAATAGTTACCCGGGTTAGAGGGGGCTTCTATCACTGTAGAAAAGTGGTTTAGATCAGAATAGTCCATTGTTGTGTCAACATTTCTTAAACTACAGGTTACATTAGCCTCTTCAAAACTATGGTTAGCTGATTGGCAGTTGAGATGAACGGAAACGAATAGAGAATGGTTATTTGTTGAAGGGTAATAGGCTTGAACCACAGTAGCATTCGTTGTGACTGAGAGCGTTATATTTGCCTTTAGTATTGTGAATGAAAGGAGTGTACCAGTTGGGATATAATCATCGCTTTCCGATGCAGTTACATTACAATTGAAAGGTCCAGTACCGATGAGTGTTGTATTGATAGTTTGTGAAAAATTAGATGGGTGTATAGTGGTTTGATTCCAAGAATGAATTAATTGGTCATTCTGTAATACCGATATTTGGAGAGGATGATTGGGAATTGGTAGCGAAGTATTATTCGGGTTTTGCAGAGATCCGGTTAGGTTGAAAACATCATGAAAGGAAATTTGAGATGGTATTGATGCCATCGCACAGATGAGATTACTCTGCTGAACGCTGAATTGCTGTTCTACATTATCAGTCATCGATCCAACGGAATCTTGCACCCACCCCTCTACTTGAACTCTTCCAACCTGTCCGGTTTCATTAGGCGCCCACGTTATTGGAGAGATATCTAAAATAACTACTTTATTTATGGCGATTCCAACATCGGTAAATTCTGATTGTATCAGAGGAATGCTTACCCCTTGAATTCCTATTGTGACACTAACTGATCCTATTCCTAGAGGGTCTAAAGGGTCAAAATATAAATCATAGACGAGATTAACCTCAAGTTTTTCTCCAATTTGAAGAGATGTTTGATTTAGACTAACTGAAACAATTTGAACAAAGCAATCCTGAGTGACTACTATATTCAAAAATGGAGTACATATCAGAGGTAGCAGAATGGCCATTATCAGAAGTATTGTTGCATTTTTCTTCATTACATGGTTTTACTTCGAAATTTAAATTAAAACCCATCAATTACATTCGCAAAGCTATGGTAGTACCTGATTTTGAGTATTCAAAGGGATCTGTATTAAATATTGGTGTAATTTTCCTGTTGCAAGATTTTGAATCACTTTTTCAACTTCTATGCGCGTCAACGATGCAAGGTGTATCTTAGGTAGGATCTTAGTGGTGGCTTCATAATTAGTAATTTTGTCAATTAATTCATTTTGAATTTTGGTCTTTGTTAAAGGTGGGCAAAAGAGAATGATTGCTGATGCGTTGTACGATAGTGTTGAAAGATTTAATTGGGTTAGTTGATCGAGATTTTCGATAAAGAAAATCAATATTTTTTGACGGGGAATGTCAATTAATATTTGTGAGTTGATTTTACAAACTCGATGGAGGATTTGCTGCTTGTAGAGGACAGTGCAGACTGTATCTATGAAATGCCTCTCTATGGGATGGAGGTGGCTGATTTGATGGGTAGGGCTGAACTCATGTTTTTTTAACTTGTGATCGTTTTGTGAAACTGGTTTTTCATAAATCTTTTTTGCTTCATTAGTTCGGGGATTAGAGAATTCGAAAGGTGTTGTTTTCCCCTTAAAGGGATGCTCAAACCATGGTAGATGAGCAATGAGAACACGGTCTGGCATTAATGAAAGGAATTGCCGTTGATCGGGTGTGAGGTTAATTATTTCCCCAACTAGATTTGAATCTAAGGGGCATTGAAAGAAGATTTTCGTTCCACTATTAGCTAAAATATTACGGCTGATGAGGTTGGGTCTGGTAGTAACTGCAATTAAGCCTGCTCCATAAGCTCGTTGAAATAGTGTTATGTCTTCAATTGGACTCGCGTCAGCTGTGCTTCGTTTAGTAAAGACTTCAGGAACAAGATACTGCGCCTCTTCGGCAATTACGAGATATCTTAGGCGATCACTAAATCTTTGAAAAAGATATGTTCTGATTATCATAAGTAAAACGTTCAAAAATAATCGGGCGTCATCCTTGTTGTAGGCTGCTAGATTAGAAAGGTCGAAGCAGACTTGATCCTGAAGAAGCGATTCTAAATCAATCGTTGTTGCTGGTGTATTGAATACAAAACCTAACCGACCTCTGAATAACGTCCCAAATCGATTAATTAGGCCTGCAGTTGATGACTCAGGATTTGAAAAACGCCTGCGGTTTTTTGTAATCCACGCTGATAGGAACTTCTCGTAGCCTTCATAACTACCGGAGCTATGTCTCAAATATTCAATTAACGATTCTCTCAATATTCGCTCCATCTGACTGGACAGATTGTTTTCTGTCTCAGTTCGTAATAATTCTCTGAAAAGAGCTACTAGTGTTTGAACATACTGCTCGATATTGTCTAAACCGTGTGTTTCAAATAGATTAATTTTCAGAGGACAGGATTCACGACCAATTTCATATACGGTGTGTAATAATTCTTGGTATTCTCCTTTCCAATCAAAAATTGTGATGCCAATATCCTTGCATTTTTTTATTTGTTGAATTAGGTTTCCTACGAAACGGGTTTTTCCCTTGCCAGTTTGACCAGCGACAACCATGTGTGTCATAAAATGTGAAAGATCTACACCAGCCGTGTACAATTTTCGATCTCCCTTTAAAACCTGAAAAAGTTCTATATCCGTTTCTCTTTGAGGGGGTATCTCAAAAATCGTTGAATATTTACGAACATATCCTGGTTGGGCTTCTTGAGGAAATTGGACTAAAAACGAAAGCTGACGACTAGATAAAAGACCTGTTTTACCAATACTCGTTCGCCGTAATACCTTTGGAAGGGCAAGTTGAAGTTGATATCCCTTTAGGATTTTCGTTTCTATAGGATCAGAAGGGTTTAGAAATATTGTTTCTAGAATAATTTTAGCACTTTTTACCTTCGTTAAATGTTTGTCTTCGTCTGTGCTTCTTACGATCAAGTAAGATGAAGTCTCCCAGAATCCAAAAGTAGTTTCTTCTCCATCATTTTTACGGTTGAAACTTACAGAAATTCCATTTGATAATCCTGGATTTGCTTGGGTGGATTTGCCACAATTATCTTTAGGGATTTTTTTTGAAGATATGAAATTCACGACAAAACTAGCACGTAGCTCCCTTTCGAGAAGAGCATGAATTAAACGATCTATCTGAGTCCCTTCAAAAGAAGCTCTAGGAATTCCCTTGATAAAAATGATTGAAATGCACTCGTTATTAAATTTAACATACTTTGATCGAAGTGATACGCTATTTGGATGGGAGCCGAATATCCCTATTATTGCGTGATATGGTGTTGGATCAAATTCTAGATTACTATTATTTGTTTGAAGGCTTGAACATAAGATATCAAGGTCGTTTTTTTCTTGGTTTTGCGGAACCCAAAACCTGACTTTTATCTCGGAGTCAATGTTAACCTCGAAACTGGCTTCTCTTAACTCATTATGCAATGCAATCCAATGCACAAATTTTTGTGGGTTATCAATATTACCGGTAAAGAAAGTGTCACTTGTCTGAGGGGAATCAAATATCGATCGCACGTATGGGAGGCTTTTTACTTCAAGACCGCTCAACTGAAAATTTTGAAACTCGTGGATGGTTTCATTTGAAGATATATTCAATGAGAGAAGAAACTTCCTCCATTTTTGGAGTACGATGAGACGAAAGAAAAGGAAAATTGCAGCAGTTGAAATGATAAAACAAACTAATATCAGGGGAAAAAATAGAACTATCAGTTCGGTTAACTGTGCGCCAGTTACTGATAACCAAGTACTGATGATATCCAATGGTCCTTTGGTGGGTAAAAAGAAAGTTGAAATCTGCCAACTTACGAGAATAATAATTACGATTAAGACTAGAGTCAGTGGATTTGTAGGCTGTCGTGTTGGCTTTACATCAAACTTAGACACAGGATTGTGTTCAAAATGGTCTACTTAAACCACTCAGTATGTATCTTCAAACCTCAGATGAAGTTGTTTGACGAATTTTAATCATCATTCCAGAATGAATTTGCTCAAATACTTTTTCAAAATCGACGCTGGTAAATTGACCTAATGGGCTGACTTTACTGAATGGCCTCATTGTTTGAAAGAAAAGGCACACAGCATCGCCTTGAGGCCAATATGCGATATCACCAGCATTACAGGTTTCAGCAACTTTTTCGACTCCCATACGAATTCCCACTTCAAAATAAAGCTCTTTTTTCCAAATGTGTATTCGACTATTTATTGGAATCTTCTTTAGAAGTCTATCAATTGTTCGTGGGGAAAGCACACTGTTTAATTCTCCCGTCAAGACGAGATCATTACCTATGGTGAATTCAATGGGTATTCGCGAAACGAACGTCGAGTTACCCAAACAAATCTTCTCCTTGTTAACTTGAAGTCTTAGAATACAATCTGAACTTTCCTTGAGAGGCTACCTGTCGAATTAATCCCTTTGATTCCAATTCAGATAATACGGCTTTTGCAATACTAACTCTAACCGAGTATTTTTGAGCAATTGCACTAGCTGTGATTACACGCATTGTTGGAATTTCTTTTTCCATTTCCTGTTTTTGTTCTTCACTAATAATTAGCTCACGTCGAATAGATTCGCGTCCCCGAGTTTTAGTCTCTTCGTCCTTTTGTTGTTTTTTGGTTGGCTGTTTAGAAACGGGTTTATTTTTCTTAACCATTAAACCACCGGTTCTGAAGGAAGTCATAATATCCTTAAAGAATTTTCTAAACTACCTGGACGAGTACGTCTTTTTCTCCTAAGAGAAGCTTTTTGTAATCGCTTAAAATCACGTTAAGTTCTTTTTTGGTCGAAATCCCTTGTATTCGATCAGTAAACACAGATGCAGAGATCAATTCATCAACCAACGGTTTTTGTAACTTCTGGTCTAATAAAAAGTTGATTCTCATCTGGTGATCTTCTTTAAGAAGTTTCGTGAGGCTTTTGATTAACCATTTCAGGTGTGAATTTTTTATTTGCGGAATAATGAAAAATAAAAGATTTCCTACTTTTCCGTCGAGTCTAATCGGAATTCCTTCAACTAACATTTGAGCATCAATTTCAAAAGGTAAATCCAATTGAGATGAAAGTTGAATTAAACTTTCTCTCCATTTTCTTGAATTTAAGGCTCGGGGGCTAGCAGTGAGCGTTACTACCGTTTGCATGGTGTCTTCCTGCCTTGTGTATGATGGTGAAACGAATTCCAAAATTTGATGTACGGTATTCTGAAAATTAGACGTTTTGGATTTTTCATGAATAAGATTTCTTGTCAGAATATCGCCAAATATTCGAATTGCTTTAAGTGCCGACAGATTAGTTATGGAAATCATTTCCGTTTGAGGAAATGAATTACTGTACTTACATTCAACATCTGAAACCATGATAAGATGATCTGAAATTTTTAGGGCTTTTTCAACCTTTTTCATTGGAAAAAATATTCTCATAAAATTTGAATGGGTAAGGCTCTCCAAAACATGTTTAAGGGTATCCTTATTTGAAGGGCTAATTAAGGTAATAAAACGCTTTTCTCTTGCTGTCTCAGTATAGAGGTCAAGGCATTTTCCCTTAGCTGCAATTTGACCAATCCTTCCAGTCATTCCCATGGAAAAATGGAGCGTAATTTCTTCTCCATTTAATGCACGAATCTGTTGTTCTCCAAAAATTTTATTGAAACTATTCGTGATATTATCTAGTAATTCTCTTGCTTGAGTTAGGAAGGAATTCTTTTCAAGTTTAATATAGAAATTCACAAAGCACTCGTTCTGAGAGGACCATTCTAGCGATAAGATAGTGGAAGCTGGTAAAATCTTAAGAAGAACTGTAAGAGCTCGCTCTGCGATTCTCCCCTCCAATCTATACAATGATAAATTAAATGAGAAAAAGACTGCAGACTGTTCATTCAGTGAGTGAAAGGTCATAAGACCATTGTCGAATATGGTTGGAGCGGTTAAATCAAAAATCTCTGTTCTATTTTCAAATAAGAATGATCTTACGATGAGTATTACAGATCCTATGAGGATTAGAGGAAATGTGGCAATTCCAACCAAAATAAACGGCTGTATTAGTAAATGAACAAGAGTTAGGAAAAAACCAAGGCTAAGGCATTTGAATAATACAAATAAAGTACCCTCATATCTTTTAAAAATTGGAATCCTCATCATTCTCTAAAGAAGTCTATGAAATTAAGTTAAAAACTCGTTAAACTGAAAAAATTTGTAGTTATCAATCGGCTCAACTCAATTAATGAGTAAAGTTTAAGGCAACTTGAGACTTTGCCGCTGCTGGAATCCCACTCCAGGTGTTTACTTCAATGCCAATATTTAGAACAGATCTCTATGTCAAAATTACAATCGCTGATTATAACCTTAAGAAATCTAGTGAAGTCCTTTTCCAAAGCTTACAGAACATATCTGATCTTCGAAATGTACAAATGACCAAAGTTCGAATCGACCGCGAAAAACAAGGTAAAATCAAAATTGAAGAGTGGTATGAAATAACAGGTTCAATTAATGTTCCCGAAGGTGGAAAATCGTTCTGGATTATCTCCAAAGAAAGTTCGGAAAATGAACCATATAACTTTTTCATGCGCATTGACCGGAATACCGAAGACAAAGATTATGAAACTGCCCAAAGAAAAGCTACGGATTGGGTAATCCAAGAAATTATTCAACCTTTGGAGTCAGGTTTGGCTATCCAAGAAAAGAGCATAAGTTCACCAATTAAACTCAGTAAAATTGTCAAGGCGATGGGTGAATCCAAGTGACTTTCGAAATTATTGATACAGACGTTTTGGTTGTTGGAGCAGGAGGTGCTGGGTGTCGTGCGGCTATTGCTTCTTCTGAGGCAGATCTGGATATTACAGTAATTACTAAGGATATTTTGGGGAAAGCCCATACTGTTATGGCCGAAGGAGGAATTAACGCCGCGCTAGCAAATCTAGATCCAGATGATTTATGTGAAATACATGGGAGGGATACGTGTAGCGCTGGAGCCTTCCTGAATAATCAGAATTTAGTTGAAATCCTAGTAGAGGATGCTCCTAAGAGAGTATATGATCTAGAAAATTTTGGTGCGATATTTTCCCGTACTCCCGATGGACTAATAATGCAACGTCCTTTCGGTCACCAAACCTATCGTCGAACGTGCTATGCTGGAGACAGGACGGGGCATGAGGTTTTGGCAACATTAACTGAAGAACTCCGTAGACGGGAAATTAATATTATCGATGAAGTATTTGCCACTTCACTCCTAACCAAAGAAACGCGTGTGGTGGGTATCTCAGTTGTTGATATTAGAACTGGGAATTTCAAAGTGTTCCGTGCTCCCTCTGTGATTATGGCTGCAGGTGGTGCAGGACGGATTTATGATGTAACGACAAATGCTCAAGCCGATGTGGGTAGTGGATACGCATTGGCATACAAGGCTGGTGTCGAATTAATCGATATGGAACAGTTTCAGTTTCATCCAACGGGTGCAGCTATTCCCCCTGCTGCACGGGGGCGCCTAGTCACTGAAGGTGTGCGAGGTGAAGGCGGAATTCTTCTCAACAAAGTTGGCGAACGATTTATGATACGATACAATCCTCGATCCATGGAGCTAGCAGGACGTGATGAAGTTGCAAGGTCAATTGCGACAGAAATTCGCGAAGGACGTGGAACAGAAAACGAAGCTGTATATCTAGATGTTTCTTTCTTACCTACAAAAATCATTGAAGAAAGACTTCCTACTATGCTAGAAGATTTTCTTGATATTGGTATTGATATTCGGAATGAACCAATGGAAGTTACACCAACAGCTCACCACGTGATGGGTGGGATTAAAATTGATGCATCGGCTGCTACAAATTTACCAGGGCTTTATGCCGCTGGTGAAGTAGCGGGTGGGGTGCATGGTGGGAATCGTTTAGGAGGGAATGCTCTCGCCGCTGGTCAAGTTTTCGGAAAAATTGCTGGGGGTTCAGCTGCAAAATATGCTGCTACTGCTCAATCTCCCTCTCTTAATCGAAGGGCAATCAATGAAGAATACGAACGTGTAATGGCTCCGTTGCAAAGAGAAGATGGATTAAGCCCGTCAATGGAAACCAAACAGCTTCAACGTGTTATGTGGGATAGAGCAGGATTATTCAGAAATGAACAAGACCTAAATGCAGCTCTTCAATTCATCAATGATCATCAAAAGCAGATCACTTCCCAACTTGCTGTTCGAAACAAAGCTACGCGCTACAATACAGAGTGGATAAATGCACTAGAATTGCAAGATATGCTGCTCGTAGCTGAGATGTTTGTTCGTTCTGCGCTTCTTCGCAAAGAGTCAAGGGGTGCACATTATCGAACTGATTATCCTAGCCTTGATAACAAAAATTGGTTTACCAACATTATGGTGGCAAAACACAACGGGAAGATGACACTTCAAAACACATCTGTTGTTGTTACTAAGTGGCCCCCCCCTTGGACTTAGAAATTGCTTTAATGAGGCTAACATTAATGGCAAAAAAACAAAAGGTTCAATTCCGGATTCAACGATTCAATCCTGATATAGATGATGAACCTACATATGTTACTTTTAAAGTTCCATATTCAGATCGCCAAGGAGTCCTTGATGCACTCCACTATATTTTTCAAAATTTGGACTCTACCTTGGCTTATCGTTGGAACTGTCGAACTGGTCAATGTGGATCTTGTGCAATCGATATTAACGGAATCCCCGGACTTGCTTGTCGAACTGTAGTCGACCCTTCGAAACAATATACACTAGAACCATTATTCAATTTTCCAAT
Source organism: Candidatus Hermodarchaeota archaeon (assembly GCA_016839805.1). Taxonomy (GTDB): domain Archaea; phylum Asgardarchaeota; class Hermodarchaeia; order Hermodarchaeales; family Hermodarchaeaceae; genus Hermodarchaeum. The sequence continues at coordinate 170,797 of JAEOTO010000032.1, read as the reverse complement.
AATCCGTGATCTTGTAGTGGATTTAGGACCAGGGTTCCGACGCCTTGAGAAGTTACGCCCATACTTAGAACGTACATCAGCTCCTGACCGACCTGAAAAGTTAACTCGCGAAGAAATCTCTGCCGCAATGGAACTGCGTTCATGTATTGAATGTTTTTCTTGCTATGCTGCATGTCCCGCTGTAGCTTCAGCCAAACAGGAATTCCCCGGACCAATCGCAATGCGAGAATTGGCAAGTTTTGAATTCGATCCACGCGATCAAGGTGACCGTGTCCAATTAGCTGTGACTAGTGGTCTATATGATTGCACAAGCTGCGGAATATGCAAAGAAGTTTGCATTCCCAAACATATTGATACTAGGCGAACTGCAGTGGAAGGTTTACGTGCGCTCGCGGTTGAGCGAGGGATGGGACCATTAGAAGGGCATCAGGGCTTCATCAAACAAATAGAAAGTACAGGGTATGCAGTTGACGTTAAGAGCACTCCTCTTACGGACCAATTACCTGATGTGATAGATGTCGATGACCCAGTTGATGAGGTGCTGTTTTACCCGGGCTGTCTAATAAATCTGAGAATACAGCAAGTAGGATTGAATGTCGTTGAAGTATTAAAACGAAACAAAGTACGAGTACATATTCCAAAAGATTTTGTGTGTTGTACAAGTGTTGCGTTTCGAACAGGAGCACGCGCTATAGCTTCTGAGATGGTTATTCAAAATACCGATTACTTCCGAAAATTGGGAGTCAACAAAGTTGTTGGACTTTGTCCCGGTTGTATGTCCACAATCAAACAGGATTGGCCAATTATTCTACATGAAAAGGATAAACCACCGTATGATTTCGAGCCATTTGACATCAACGAGTACTTAGTCGATCAATTAGGTTTTGAACGCTTTAATCAACAAGATTTGAAACCCTTACCTATTCGGGTAGTCTATCATGACCCCTGTCATCTTAATCGCCATCAAGGTATAAGCGAAGAGCCTCGAAAACTTCTGCGAATGATACCGAAAATTGAATTCATAGATGTTGAAGACAGTGACCGATGTTGTGGAGCCGGCGGAGGTGTACGAGCTGGTCGGCGAGAGCTTTCACAGGAAATTGCTCGAATTAAATACGAAATTCTTAGCGAAGTCAAACCAGACGTTATTGCTACGTCATGCTCATTTTGTTTCATTCAATTAGTTGATGTGGTAAAAAATTCAAATTCTGATATTAGAGTTATGAACATTACTGATCTTCTCGCTGCCTCCTACCGTGGAGAGAGTCTGAAATAGACCACTGTTATTACAGACCAGCTAGTTTATACACATGTTCACGACTTCGTTCAACTCCCGCCTTAACCTCTTCGAATAGGTTCGTTCCATTGGAGTCAATCGCTACAATAAGTGGACCAAATCGTTCAACTTCCATAATCCAAAGAGCCTCTGGCATTCCAAGATCTAGCCAAGCAACATCAATAATCCGACGAACAGCTTTCGCAGCTAATACTGCCGCGCCTCCTGTAAACGCTCCATAAATAGCTCCTACCTTCTTCATGGCTCTTGCAGTTTTGGGACCCATTCCTCCTTTTCCTATAATAACGCGAATCTTGAATGCCTCAATGAATTTATCTTCAAACATTTCCATTCGCGTGCTTGTAGTAGGTCCCGCAGCTACTAGCTCCCATTCTTCTTTCACTTTCCTTACAATTGGTCCACAGTGAAACACCGCTAGACCAGTGGGATCAATTGGCAAGGCTTTATTTGAAATGAACCAATCCAGAGCCCGTTCGTGGGCTTCATCGCGGGCTGTAAAGATTGTTCCTGAAATGTATACAACATCATTGACACGAAGTTTTCGAACATCTTCCTCGGAGATTGGTGTACTTAATTCATATGTTACCACTTTTAATCCACCTTATGTGAAGTGAATTTTACCTTCCCTTTTTTGGTGATTATTGCTGACGCACGTCTTGCAGCCCAACATTGCACGGCAAAACCCACTGGGAGAGATGCTGGGTGTCGCATAGCAAAATCAATATGCACATCCAAAGAGGTCGTATCTCCACCCAATCCCATTGGGCCAATTCCTGTTGCATTAATAGCTTCTAATAATTCCTCCTCCAATTTAGCTACTTTCCGGTTAGGATGACGCTGACCGACAGGTCTAAACAATTGCTCTTTAGCAAGTTTCATACAAATATCCGCGCCTCCTCCTATCCCTATTCCAATTATGGTTGGTGGACATGGTTTTGCACCTGCTTCAATAACCGCGTCAATCACAAAGCGTTTTACGCCCCTAATTCCTTTCCCTGGAGTTAGCATTGCTAATTGACAAACATTCTCTGAACCTCCACCCTTAGGAAAAGCAGTTATTTGCAGGTCTGTCCCTCGAATAATTTTCCAGTTAATCCATGGAATATGTAAACCAGTATTGTCATTGGGGTTCTTGTGCAAAAATGGGTTGACAGTGTTGGGTCTTAATGGGATTTCTCGGGTTCCTCTTCGTACGGCATTTTCAAGTATCTGAGGAATTTCATGAAGTAAAGGAAACTTTGATCCAACTGTAACATAGAATATTTGAATACCTGTATCTTGACACATTGGTATGGAATTCTGACGGGCTAGATTGATGTTATCGAGAATTGCATTTAACTGATTTTTCGCTGTTAGATTATTCTCTTTTTGTAGTGCTTGCTCAAGTCCATTTGAGACATCTCGTGGTAAGTCGGTTACAGCCAGACGCAAAAGATCTACTATGGTGGCTTCTAAGTTTGAAGCTAGCATTCTATAGTTCTCCTAATTTAGACACTTTAGAATGAGATATTATGTACCTATCCTTTTAGGTTGTGCAAGACTAGATTCAAGTAATATCTTCCGAATAATTTCCTGTAATATCTCTACTGTGAATGTTCCTTGAGTAGCTACTGTTTCGAAAATTAATGAAGAACCATTTAATCTCAAAGAATTTATGAAGTCAAATCGACTTATGGTGGGCCAGATATCCCGTTTGTTTAATGCGAAAACAACCGGTATGTTGTTTACAAGTCGAGTTCCAAAAAATCCATTAAGCTCTTCCCAACAACGCAAATTCTCGTTTAATAAATTAGGGCTTGAATCAGCTACAAAAACAATACCATCAGTTCCTGCCAGGACAGTTGAACGCGTTTCAGCGTAGTAGTCTTGTCCCGTTGCCGACCAAATATGAATTTGTAGAGTCCACTCACCGTGTTTTAGTTCAATTGGACCGTAATCAAAAAAGAGGGTTCGTCCTGAAGTTGTTTCAATCGACTCGAGACGCGATAAAATATTGAGATGATGAAACAGGGCTCGGATACTTTCAGTTTTTCCACTCATCGCCGGTCCATAATAGACGATCTTGGTTTGAATAATTCGTTGACTCCAATCAATTAACATTAATCGATTCCCTCAAATCCTAAATCGTCCAAAATCCTTCAAGTCGATCACCAAACGTTTGTTCTGCTCCCTCCTGAACGGAACTCTGAAAATCTTCACCCCATTCGGCCTTAATAAACTCCATAAGTCGATCAATTGTGGCTCCTTTATAATCGACTGCCTGTTGTAGCATCTTATCAGAAATTACTGATTTGACTCCAACACCTTGCAATAGTCGAAGGCGCATCAAAATGATCATAACCCGCCAAGCTGCTTCAACGAATGCTTGAATATGTTCCCGGTATAAACTCAGACGGACGCGTTCCTCTTCTTGTTTAAGATCAATCAGGCTTTTTTCAAGTCTTTCACTTACTTTTCCACGGGCTGCTCTGCGTAAAATACGTGTGATTCTTTCAATTTTTGTTTGGGTTTCAGAAGTCACTTTTTCTAACAATTTTTGTTCAAAAACTGTATCATTAATAGCTTTTGAATTTCCATTTGATTCAAGCTTGAGAGAATCATCTTCAAATCGTAAAATGATCGGAGAGGTAGAAGTTCGAGTAATGGCATGCTTGATTTTTTCAACATTACTCTGATCAGTAGCAATAACCCATCCTCTAAAGTCTGTTATTTGGTCAGTTACTAACTGTGATGCGGAAGATGGCGCACGGTAGATTATCCTCTCCCCATTGTAGTCCCCCTTTTCATGGTGTATCATTCTTTCATGCTCTGAATAAGAGACAAAATCCGATCCAAAAACTATCTCCCGTCGGTGAGGAACGAATGATACTAGTGATTCAGCGATTACATCTGATGACTCACAGGAATCACTGTAAATAATAACAGGGTACCGATCCAAAATAGATCGTAACACAATTGCTCGCTCTTTACGTCCTAGGGTATGCAATCCACTATCAAGAAAAGTGTTCATCGAGCTATCGCCTCCAAAAAGCCATCCACATCGAGGGATGGTCGCTGTGCTATTGGAGCCTTTTCTAAAACAGACTCAATCTCCGAGATGAAATTGGGAATTATTAGACGTAAAAGGCCCAAACGAGTTGAATCTTTACGGATTAGGGTGCTAAAAAGCCCTCCTGCTAGCCGGTAGATGAAATGTTGTTTGGTCCCACAATCACAAAGAACTTGGAGTATTCCTGTACGTTTAACTAATTGAGCAACTTTTCGAGATGTATCAAAAAGAGTGTATGTTAGTGTCGAATTTCTTATTCGCATACCTTCATTATATCGTTGTGTTGGAATCAAATATCCCCCTTCAAGACAAACCTCCCCTGTTGTTGCGGAAGGTAAGGCTTTAAGGAAATCAGTAACAATTTCTGTAATTTGCTGAGCTGTATTTTCCGTGATAGCCATATTTAATGATCCAGTTGACCAAGTTCGTTTAGGACCTTCACGTACATTGAACGCATTATAAATTTGAGTTCGTTCTGACTGTTCAAAAGTTCGTAATGGAGGAATAAACTGTTCATTCCAAAGGGCGTCATCAAGATAAGAAATGGTCCTTTCCAATTGTAATAAAAGGGCACCGAGATTGCTGTGACTTTGTGTCGTGACGGTGATGAAATAGTTCATAGCTCGCGGTAATGTTGCAAGTAAAAATTTACTCCGCTCTCCTTCGATTAGAACATAAGACAAGTCATCATGAAGCCTTTGTGCCACAGATAATATCGCAGCAGCCGAAGAGGACAGACCAAAGATTTCGTTTTCTGATAACCAAACACCAGCACTGGATATTGGGTAACCATCTTTCTGAACTAAAACAGAGTTTTCTACTCCGGGGACAGCTTTGATATGTTGTAAATGAAGACTAAACTGATCTAGCATTTTACTTGACAACATCAGCAAGCTCCACAGATTGGACCAGTTTACTCTATAAAAACCAACAAATTATAATCAAAATAATGATATGGTGCGGGGGGTGGGATTCGAACCCACGAAGGTCTACACCACAGGAGCCTCAGTCCTGCCCCTTTAATCGGAATCTATTCAATAAATTCCTTAGACCGTGCTCGGGTACCCCCGCACTCAATGGGCAAACATCCCGTCACGTACTTGTCTTTTTAAATTTTATCAACTGTTTTGGCGCCAATTCTTTTGTCATTAAAGGGGAATGTCTATTGCTTGTCTATTTCACCTGCTAAATGGTTTAAAATCGATGGTTTTCGGTTGCCTTTGCTCCCGTGCTAGGTAATACTAGTATTGTGTCCGTATTTTTTGATTTAGAGCACTTAAAGGGCTGGATTCCAGTGTTTTTTCCTACCCGAGGGGTAATTATTCACAGACGGTAATACCTGGATAATACTAGCATATTTTCAGGGAAACATCTAGGTATGCATCTGATTGAAATGAAGCTAATAACAGTTAACCTTCCTGAAGCGTACGTCAACGGAATTGAAAAATTGATTCTTGAAAAACTCTATCCAAACCGAAGCGAAGCCATTCGAATAGCAGTCCGAGATCTCCTGAAACGAGAACTTTGGAGCCAATCAGCTCCTCAAATCAAAGTTAGGTGAATATCAATGAATAGTGGTTTATCAAAACTTGTTCAAGATGCTGCTCAACGTCCAACCAACAAAGCTCCAAGATATTCGAAATCTGGCGCAAGAATAATGGTTGCTGGTGTTGGAGGAGGCGGTAACAATACCATTAACAGATTAGTACAAATAGGAATACAAGGAGCAGAGTGTGTGGCTATAAACACGGATCAGCAACATCTAGATCACGTCCAGGCACATCTGAAAATACTCATTGGAAAGACAATTACTAGAGGATTGGGTACTGGCGGGTTTCCTGAATTAGGTGCTGCTGCTGCAGAAGAATCTCGTCAGGATCTAACAAATCTACTACGCGGTGTTGACTTGTTGTTTATCGCAGCAGGTTTAGGAGGAGGAACTGGTACAGGCGCAGCACCGGTAATTGCTGAAATTGCGAAACAAAACGGTGCAATTGTTGTGTGTACGGTCACTACGCCTTTCACAATCGAAGGAGCTAGAATTAACAAGGCGCACCGAGGGCTACAGCGATTGCGAAGATATGCAGATACAGTCATAGTAATTGATAATAACAAACTCCTCGAGATTGCCCGTGATCTTCCAATTGACGAAGCCTTTAGTGTTGCAGATGAAATCTTAGCTAGTATGGTGAAAGGAGTAACCGAAACTATTAGTCTACCCAGTCTAATCAACCTCGATTTTGCTGATGTTCGAAGTGTTCTAGCTGGAGGTGGTGTAGCCCTAGTCGGATTAGGAGAGGCAGCGCCATCAGAGAACAAAGGGTTCGACAGGATATCCGAAGCTGTGAAAAATGCACTCCACTCTCCACTATTAGGTGATCTCAGTGTTAAAGGTGCGACAGGAGCATTAATTCATGTTATTGGTGGGCCTGACTTAAGTTTGGAGGAGGCTACTCGTGTAGCTGATGTCGTGACACGTCAAATGCGGCATGATGCTAGGATAATTTGGGGTGCTCGAATTATTTCGGATTTTGCTGGCTATGTGAGAGTTTTGCTAATAGTGACTGGTTTAGAAGGTAACTCAGCTGTACTACCCGGTTTTCGGGGCAACATCGAAATCTTTGATGATGTTGATTGGAATTCATTACAATTGTATCGACTAGATTCCACGACGAGTGGTACGGATCAAGAGGAGAGTTCACCGGCTATGATTTCACGAGTCGGAAACGTGGAACATATACTCCCAGCGGAAATTGAATCCGATGGTTCAGCTGAAAATATACCGATCGATAATCAACAACCGCACCCCTCGTTGACTGAATTTCATTCAGGAATTGTGGGGAATGAACCCCTGCAGGGGCTTGGTCTGAAAAAAATAGAATCGGCTTCAAATGCAAGCTCTTAGATTCTTACAATCTCCGAAGTTCACTACCCTCCAATCCAACCAAGGAATGCTTGTCTTACTTGATCAAGCTGGATTAGAATCGACTGGAAGAGACCTTGTGACCAACCCATAACATCAAGGATTACTGTAATCAAAATCGTGATGGTCAGAATTGCGAGTCCTAAGAGTAATCCTTCTTCAACTAGTGGAGATCCTCGTCGGTTTCGAAGGAAATCTACTAAGACCTTAAAAATTCTCATCTTATTTCTCATTAAGCAGTTTATGTTTGCTTATTTAAGCCCCACAATTATATGAGATTCATAAGAAGATGAGCTACTAGAACGTATGTGCAGCCAAATGATGCTAAACAGAGTAAAACAATACGCAGCGATCCTCCAACAGTCTGATTAAGTCTGTACCCAGTAACAATAACTGTCAATAATGATGCAAGAAAAATTTGAATCGCAATCGTAGTTGGATACACTAAAACTGAGCTAGAAAAAAGGTCCTCATAGAATGCAAATGTTAGTATGGGAGCAAGAGCTGCAATCATTCCGATTACTATCGAAGATACAAGAGAAAGCGCCATAACCTTTACTTTTTGGCTTTTAATCAGGTTTTCTCTGTTTTTTGTCATCGTACTATTCTTTCTTACTTGTTTCAGGACCTGAAGCATTCGTTCACCTCCAACTTTTGATCCTTTTTCGAGGAACCTTCCTAGCAATTCTAACAATCGTGCGTAGGCATTTCCACTATATACACTAATCAAATCAGCCCACGAATCATAGAATGATTTTCTCCCCTCTACAATATCGCACAACGCGCTCAAAATTTCTCTGGGAGTCTGTTTGCCAAAGTAATTAGAAGTTCGAACCAACGCATATTCTGGGCTAGTTCCAGAAGCTAATTCAGAGGAGAAATGTGCAATGAAATCGATGAATTGATCAAATTCAGTATCTTGTGTCATTTTGTCTGTTCTCCTAATAAAATAAGTTCGTTTGGTAATAGCGTCTTAAGTAGAATTTTAGAGAGACCAAATTGAAGGACAGGAAGGAGTAGTATGAAAGGATTATACGCCATACCACGGACAGCTACGCCCAAAATGAAAATAATCGGTAAGAATACTAGCATACCTGCATATACCATCATCCGGCTGTCCCATTGTAATGTTAGCCGTTCAAATCTTCGTTGGAGGTTTTCATGAGCATCGGAAATAACGGCATCTAAACTGTTATTTGAAGACTCAACAAACTGAATGAACGCAAGTAATCCTCTACGCAGAGTTATCGATGGTTGTGAAATGGCAAAAGCCATCAATAGGTGTTCTGGTGGGACGCCCTGGTTTAACGGAAGTATCATTGTTGAAAACGAATCGGAGATACTGCCAAACTCTCCTTTTGAAATGTACTGAATCGCTTCAAACACTGAACCAGTTGTCAGATAGATTGTTGCTAATTCCTCAAGAACATATGGTGTGACTCTTTCAATCTGTACCAGTCGATTGGAATATTTCGCTACAATATTGTTGAAAATTATTAAACAACTCATTATCGCAATTGTTATACTAAGGATAAAAGCACTTAATGGAGGCATCAGAGTATTTAGGATAAAGGTAGTTGCCAAGAAGACTGAAATTCCTATTACCATCACACCACCTGAGACATCAACAGGGTTCAGGTTATGCTGGTAGAGAAATTCTACTGCTTCAATAATTTCGAGGGAAACGAGTCGTTTACCAATTCGATCTACTCCGGGGACACGATTTCCAAGTTTACCGAGAAATTTAATGAAATCCATTTCCCTCTTCTCTACAATGTTGGTTTTTTCCTGGAATACTAGGTGTACTATTCCAGTTGGTCAGTAAAATGCCATGTATTTTGTCAAACGCGGACACTATTACTAATGGATTGTAATCTCCCTTCGAAACCAGTTCGGCTAACGTTTTTTTGTAAGTTTCGAATCGAATTCTAATATCCTGTTTTGATATTGATTGAAATTTACAAGTCCGTGAAACTAAAGGCGTAATCAAATCATCAATTTTTTGAACGAGTTGGCCAGAGGTTTTGTCCCACTCGAATAAAGTTATCAACGAAGCAGTATCTGAATCGAACTTAACTTCGCTAATTTGGGCAACTCGGCGAATAATTTGTCCTTGGGATACTTCTCTTGTCATGTGGATAAGTAATCCTAGGCCTTGGAAACACACTTCTGGAATATTATGATGAATACGCCAACGTAACAAAAGGTCAGTATTAGAATTGGCATGGCATGTTTGAATCCCTCGGATACCTGCGCTAATTGCGTGGAACATTGCAGAACTATGTTCTGCCGTTTGTAATTCACCTAAAAATACCCAATCGGGTGATCGATGTAATAGCCGAATGATTTCATCAGATTTTGTTGAACGGCTTTTGTCAAGAGAATCAAAAGGATCAACCTTGAAGATGACTTTGTGCCTTCCAGATTCATCGACTGTTACGCTCTCAAGAGCATCTTCAATAGCAATCCTTCGCCAACTTGGTGGGGATAATAAATTGATGGCGTTAGCAAGGGTGGTCTTTCCGGTTGATGGCTCGCCACAAATGGTCATATTAGTGCGTAAAGTTAAACATAAGATTAGAAAGGCGGCAGCCGAGAGTGATATGGTTCTATTGGTGATTAGTTCAGGGAGTGTAAGAATTCGCATCCGCAGCTTTCGAATATTCAAATGAGGTCCTTCATAAGCAAGGGGAGGAATATCAATCGCGGCCCGGACATGAAATAGGTTGGTCTTTAATTCTGTTTTCAGGGAGGGCATTCTTTCATCAAGGGGTTTTCGACTTTCAAGGCGTAAACGGGTAATAATATGTGATAACTCTGAATTAGAGGGTACTAAGTTGGTTTTACATCGTCCCCATTTGGCATGATCGAGATAATAGACGCTACCCGGTTTATCTAAGTAAATTTCCTGCACATCATCATCAAGGAGAAGCGGCATAGTTTTTGTTATATTGAGTGACTGTGCTGTAGCATAAATTGCTAAATTCTTTTGTTCCAACTCAGTCAGTTCTTCAAAATGAGAGTTCAGGTAGTTTTGGTAATTAGATATCTTGTTGTTGAGTAACTCTTCCAAACTCTGTAATCTCACTTCAATAGAAGAACTTTGCCAATGTTGAGTAAAAAGATGTTGAAGTATACGAGGTGATAAGATTTGATCTAAGGCCACAACAACTCTATAGACCTTTTCGATTGGAAATCGAGGATATTCTAACACTTGAATATTAAACGGTCCAATATGATAGTGGTTAATTAAGTTTGATTTGTTTTCGGGATCAATTGGTTCCATATATTCAATTTGTTTTTTAGTAATATGCAATAGATTCTCAAATAAGATACTTTGATTGAGTGAAACAATATCTCCAAATTGAGCTTTTGCCTGTGTTAATAAATCAGTTTCCTCTAAGGCGGAAATAAATTCACGAACAAATCGTTTTTTTGACGCTCTGTAAGAAGTTTTTAGTTTTTTGTATTCTGCAAGTGGATTTGAAAACAGCTTCTGTTTAATATCAGGATACTGTGTGAAAATCTCCGGAAAACGTTTATCATATTCATTGATTATTGAAGCGAATTCTTTGAGTACTTTCATTGAAGAAATTGGAACGGTTACGATCATTTTATCTGCATTAAACCGGCATGGGTAATTTTTCTCAATGAAAGGTAACACCTGTAAAAATTGGTACCGACAAAATGGACTAGAGGCAATATCGCCTTTTGATTTTCCTTCATAAGAACACAGGTCACAACAAAATATTAGAGACTCCGTGTCAGGTCCTTCTTTTGAGAGGTGAAATGGACAAACCATGTTTACCGTTTTGATAGTTCGAATTTTCGTATTTAAAGGAAGAAATTCGTAAAAATAGGACTTTAAATTTCTTTTAATTTGGATTCTATTGGGACTGAATTGAATCAGAGTCTAGAAAAAATTGTGCTAATCGGATTAAACCTCATACTCCTTATTTCAATCGGAGTTCCGCTTTTTTTAACAACAACTCAGGTCATTTCAGAAACTGAACAATCTCTCATGTTTGAACAATTTGTTCAGGATGTCGATGAATCAGTTTTGCAAGCAGATCAGAGTCAGACTATATTTTCAAAACGCATAATCGTTCCTGCTAATGTATCCCTTGAATGTGAAAATAATCAGCTCATTTTCAAAACATATCTGAACTCTTGGTATATCGTCACTCGAACCTATCGGTGTCCAATCTTATTAACCGCTTCTCCCGAAATAGGAGTTAACAGGTTAATAATAGCTGTTAATGAAACACTAATTCAAATAGCCTTTGAAGCAGTCTAAGGGATGTCTAATGCTTATTTTTCCAATTCTGAAAATCATATTATGTTCTTGGATGCTTCTTCTCATTGTTCAATCCATCAGTCATGATGTTATCAGTCTAGTAATCATCTCTGGAACAATTATCACCTCAATTCCTGTAGTGCTATTCCTCTCGTTGGCTGCGGGCCCTACGGTGTTCCGTACAGTCATTCTATTCTCTCTATTCGTGATCGTTGTAATAACTTTACACCTAATACAACTAGTGCTGGGGTAGCATCTTCAGAAGGTGTTTCTTCAGCAACTTGGCATAATGGTCTCGTACACTATATTCTGCTGCGTTTGTTGCCTTTGAGATCAACCGCTGAGTGAGTATTGGTCGGCGTCTAGCGAGTTTAGCCATTAGGAGATCCGAGCTATAAACAACTGCAACGGCAAAAATGAATGGGTTTCTTCCTCCTCGCTCTGCAACACTGATTTTGCTGAACAACAGATTGGCATACTTTACTAGACGTGCCTGATACTCCTGAATTGAGAGTCCAGCACGTCGAAGTCTCAGGCGTATCGCAGGATGGGTAATTGTTTGAGATACGAGTCGTTGTAGGTAGTCTTCGCTCATTCTCTTGGTGGGAGAAAGTGGAAGTGTCTTTTTTACTGAAAGTGCCTGGCGGATAATCGAACGACTAGTCACTCTGTGCCCGAGCTTCTGAAAGGCATCTGCAATTTCTTGTAAAGTAATAGGTGCGTTTTCTTTCGACTCACGAACAGCCAACATCAATCCATACGCCATAAGAGTAAGGTGACTAGTAATATCGCTGTTGTCAAGCTTCTTATCCATTTTTTGATAGTAATAGGCCGCGCGATCTTTGATGCTATCAGGCAAAGAAAGTAGATCTGCTACTCTGCTCAGAGATTTCAAGGCACGATAGGTTGTTTCTCGTTTTGCAATCCGAAGACGGAGATTGTAGTCAAATTTTAGCCTTCGAAACAATCGCTGTGTTCTGGGTGCTAATGGTCTACCACTTTTATCATAGAAAAATCGGCTAGCCTGATAATCGATGAAGCTCCCCAACCCTCCAACCATCACCGATCGCTTACCCAGTGCAACATAAGACTTGGCATGTGAAGAGGAACTACTATCTTCCTTGTATATCTGATATTGCGAGTCAACCACTTGACGTGCTAGAACTAGACCACAAGTTGTGCACACATATTCACCATTAGTCAGTATAGTGTGTCCGGAGCACTCAGTACACTGGAAGTTTTGCATCTTTATCACTTTGAGCGGTTCTGGTTCTCAAAGTGCAACAATTATTAACCTGACTTTCGCCACAACAGTGTCTGTTTTAGTGTAGTCATAATACGGGTAATCAGACATGAGTATCCTTTTTGACGGATTCTAGAATTAGAGAGACCCAGCGTTGAAACTAATCGAATGAAGAAGAGCCACATTGCATGTGTTTGTTGAATTTTAAAATTATGTTATTTTGAAATTAAAAGATAGACAGGATTTTTCAGCTTCATTCCAGGAATGCTTCGTTTCACGGTAATACTTCCCTGCAAGCCAGAAAAAAAGATAACGTATCTTATGCTGGTTCGTGTTTTTTCTATTTCGTATACCTCTCCTTGGAGGGTAAGCAAGGCCTTCGTTTGTTTCGGTTTACTAGATCTAATTGAGACTGTTACTTTCTCTCCTCCCTGAAGTAATCCAATGCTAGCTGGTAATTCAAACTCAATCTGAACTCGTTTGTCTACGCTAATTAGATACTGGTAAATCTGAGTTTGTGGCGTTTCCCGTTTTTCTACAATTCCCTTACCTGAAACCAATTATCACACCGATTCAAATACGAATATACTCATAATGTGGCTTAATAACATATAAAAACGGATGAATAATCACTAAACTAAACAAAATTTCTGGAGGAACAGATATGGCGCAAAGCACTGGTGCTCGACACTTCTTCAAAGAGCTAGCCTCGTTAATTGGGGCAACTGTGGCTGTTAGCACTAACACAGGAAAAACACTCACAGGGAAGATGCGAGGTTATGATCCAAACACCTTAAGTGTTGTATTAAGCGAGGCCCGAGATGCAAAAGGGGAATTATACCACAGGATTGTAGTCACTGGTCATACAATTCTAGAACTAGTAAAAACTGAGGATCCTTTTGATTTGAAAGGGTTGGCTGAGCAATTAGAAACCCTCTTTCCCCCCGGAGAGGTTAGATTTCTTGATGATGCACGGGTTATTGTCGTGTTAAATAAAGTAAGGGTTACTGAACATGGAGTTGAAGGAACAGGCCCGCTCGCAGACCGAATTAGAAAAATTTACACGCGGTTTGTAGAAGAACAACAGTCAAAGACTGAGGAGGGTTCAACATAAGAGACTGCGTTTGCAATGATTGAGATTATTCATAAGGATTTACTGGCAAGAATCGCGCGATTCCGAACCAAGACTGGAATAGTTGAAACACCTACCTTCATACCTGTGGTACACCCAACACGGGTCCTGATTCCACCAAGAAGAATGTATGATGAATTCGGCTGTAAGATAATTATTACGAATGCTTACTTACTTTCTAAGACTGGTAAACAGGGTTCAATCCATGACATTTTGGACTATCCTGGTATTATAATGACTGATTCAGGAGCCTATCAGTTACTAATATATGGCGACGTAGAAATAACACCAAAACAAATCATTAATCTCCAAGAAGAAATCAAATCTGATATTGCAGTAATTTTAGACATTCCTACTGGTGGTCAAGCTAATTATCAAGATGCAATGGAGACTGTAGAAGAAACCTTACGTCGCGCAAGAGAATCAATATCACAACGGACAAATCCTGATATTCTTTGGGTTGGTCCAATCCAAGGGGGGACATTTCCCAATCTTGTAGTAAAATCCGCCCAGGAAATTGTAAAACTCGATTTTCCAATTATTGCAATTGGTAGTCCAACACAATTAATGGAACAATATCAGTTTGATGCCCTCGTTGATCTCGTAATGGCAGCCAAGACCAATATTCCCGTTGATAAACCCGTTCATCTTTTCGGAGCAGGTCATCCCCTCATTTTTCCTCTTATCGTGGCAATGGGCTGTGATCTTTTTGATTCAGCAGCTTATGCGCTGTTTGCAAAACATGATCGTATTCTTACATCAGAAGGTACTTACAAGCTTCAAGAAATCCATGATGACTTTTGTACTTGTCCTACCTGTAGCAGATTTTCGATATCAGAAATTAAACATTTAGACAAAAGAGATCGTATCCAGCTCTTAGCTGAGCATAATCTGCGAATCTGTCAAAATGAAATCAGGAGGATAAAACAGGCTATCCGTGAAGGGCGTCTTTGGAGGTTAGTTGAAAGTCGACTTAGTAGCCATCCTGCGCTAGTTGATGCGATGAAAAAATTAGTATCGCATCAAAATTTTTTTGAGAAGTACTCACCGGTTACAAAAAAACGTGCACTCTTTATAACGAGTCAATGGTCGGTTTTTCAACCTGAAATAATCCGACATCAAACTCGAATGACGATATACTCGCCTCCTAGAAAGCTGGAAAATCTCATAATAATCTCTGCTCCTAAAAAGAGACCGTACCATAAAGCAATAGAATTTGAACGGTTCAAGAACCAATACTCAAAAACAAAGGTCAGTAATTCAATCCTTTTTGATGTTCTTTTTCTCTCTCCTTATTTTGGGCTTATTCCCCTCGAAATTACGAATGTATACCCGATTGCACAGAATGAAATTCCTGGGTCAGTATTAATAGAAAACCAATCTAAGCTTCTTGAACAATTAAGGGAATATTTGTTGAGGAATTCTCAATACACAAATATTTTCGCGATATTTGCCTTAACAGATTATTGGAAATCATTTTCTCGATACTGTAGACGGCTCTTTAATAAATTAGAAAAGGAGTGTAAGATTTTCCACACAGACTTCTCTAACCAATCTCTAAAACAACTGAGTGCATATTTGACAATGAAATGAGTTACCAAACAAACGACAAGACCTAGAAGGAGAATGGTGCCGCGTCGGGGAGTGTCTCCAACTAGAATAACCTAGAAGGATTCGAACCCCGGTCCTAAGGTCGAGAGCCTCAGATGATTGACCTGGCTACACTAACGCGGCAGCCTGGACCTTGTCTTTATAGCAGTCTATTAAAATTTTCTACTTTTACTTAAAAACAGAATCAGTTAATTCTAAACCAAGAAATTATTGTTTGATTTTTCAGAACTCCCAAATACCTAGTAGGTTTTCAGTTTAACACCACAGGTGAGCCTTAGTCCCAAGGGACCTACTATCTCTCGCATTTACTACACATCGGTATTGATTCGTGTACTTGTATGAAAAAAACCTTAGTCGTTCAAAACCCTAATAGCTTACAAATTATATCGCGATACATCAAAATCACTAGCAGGAGGAAAAGACTGTGGGTAAAGTTAGAACAGTCCTAGTCAAACGCCTTTCAAGAGAGCTTGTCGAGAGGTATTCAGATAGTTTTACGACTGACTTTAATCAAAACAAAGCAGTGGTCGATGAACTCTTAACTAATACGACAAAACGTCTACGAAATCGGATAGCAGGATATGTAACGCGTCTAATGGTTCTACGACAAGAAGAAGACGTGATTATAGCTTAGTCAGGTTCAAGACTAGAACTTAAAGACATAATAAACCGTGAAATCAAAACGTACTATTTGGAGTATGTTTAGATGGGTGTAATTATTGAAACTCCACAACTGTTTATGGAAATTACACTCGTCTCAATCGAATCTCTATTTGTTCATGAAGAAACAATACCTACAGCACTCAAGGAATTAAGTGAACAACTAGTAGCTGAACAATTACTCAAGCATCCAATAATCGTAGATTCAGATACTTTAGTTGTATTAGATGGTATGCACCGCGTTGCTGCTCTAAAAAATCTCAATTTCAAGTTGGCACCTGTATGTCTTGTTGACTATCATAATCCCGCGATCGAGCTTTTTGCTTGGTACAGAGAATTCGATAATGGAATCTCATCTATCGAATTTACAGATAAAATTACCACAGAGACCCCTTTTACTATTCGCTCTTCACCATCTGAAACAGCCTTTGAACTCGTTAAAAACCGAGAAGTACATGCAGCCTTAGCTAAAGGCAAAAAATCCTATCTACTTACCTCGTCTAAGTCTTTATCAATAAAGGAAATTTATGACGAGATTGCAAAAATTGAATTCCTCGCTGAACAAATTGGTTATCATCTGCTCTATAGTACAGAATCCGATGCTAATGAAAGTATTCGATCCGGAAGCCGGCTAGTACTAATTGTTCCTTCACTAACAAAAAAAGAAGTACTTGAAGGAGCTTTAAAGAAAGAGATTTTTGCGCAGAAAACCACTCGTCATGTTGTCCCCGCGCGGCCATTATTTGTGAATATTCCTTTATCATGGTTAAACCAGGTAAACCTCAGTAAAGCCAACCAAAAACTGAAGGAATATCTGGAAAGGAAGCAGATTATCAAGAAAGATCCTGGTACGATAATAAACGGGCGACGTTATGAGGAAAGCGCCTACCTGTTTATTGATCCGTAATAATCATAGCTCTTAATTCATTGAAATTTCAAGTTGTGTTACAGACATTATGATAGTATTCAATGACATTACGTTTCTCTTTGAAAAATTCATGACCTTATGTACTATTTCATGACCTTACTTTTGATCATCAATGACGTATTCGTCACTCCAGGATTATACCTCAGTCTTCATAAAGGGTTTAAAAAAACGTGGAATTGATTTTGTAATTTCACAAGATGCACTTGGATGTCAAATTACTGAAATATTCATTACTGAAGCCAAAGAATTAATCCTGTTTTCCACAAAACAATTGGACGTATCTACAATTCGTTGGGTTCTCCAAATAAGAACGCCGCTCAAAGTTCGATTAACATTTTTCGTTCCTGGACCAACGAAATTTAAACTACAACTAATGCGGGCTGTCTCCGAACTTAAACAGAATGTTCTAGAAATTCCGAATATCGAATATGCAATCTCTGTACAGGAATTAACCACTGCAAATCTCCATCGTTTTATAGACTCACTGGAAAACTGGTTCCAAATTAAAACGAACGGGCGTCCTCTACCATTTCTCAAGGCCTTAAAATCATCTATCCCCACTAGAAATACCACGGATGAACATTTCAGTAAAAAACAAAAAGATCTCTACGTACACTTGCGAAATGCAATCAAAACATATTGGACTGAACGTTATTTCTCAAGATACCTAAACAGTCCCTTAGAAAACGTCAAGGAAGTCGCTAAAAGAATCGGTGTTCAACGAGAAGTTTGTGGTCACGAAATTCTCTATTTCTTCGATAGATCAAAAGCCTTGGGCACATATTTTGATCATATAATAAAGGGTATTCTGAAGGAATTAAATCTCCAATTCCAAGAAACATCAAGACATGTATTCTATATTCCTGACCTCCGTCTCGGGTTACATTTCTTCGATGGCGAAAAGGAGCAATTGAAAATACTCGCAGGAGAATATGCAAATAATCACGATTTAATCATGGTAGTACCTGAAACACTGCGAAAAAACATCGGACGTATCCAGGATGACTTTTTCGAAGTGCTACCTTTGAACCAAGAAAAAATCAAAACCACCTTGGTGAAGGTAATCCGTCAACGTATAGATTTAATTCCCGCATACTCCTCCGGAATCACCAATCAATGAAAAATTGGTTTTCATGTTCAACGGAACACCTGGTACATAAAGTTTAAATCCAATCTTCATGAAGCCATATCGTCCTGCAGGGGCTTGCTATGATTGAGATTATTTGGCTCAAAAAGGTCACTGGAATTCGAGATCCAATTGCTCTAGTTGGAATGCCTGGAATTGCCAGTGTAGGGAAACTCGCCATTGAAGTCCTTATTCGAAGTCTAGACGCTGAACCCATAGTTCAAGTGCTTTCAGATGATTTTCCACCACATGTTATGATCGATGAAGAAGGCATGATGAAAATTCCTGAATGTCAAATCTATCTCCATCGAAATCCAAGTTTAAAACAAGATATTCTCTTAGTTTCAGGTGACTTCCAACCTTCAACTTCACAGGGAATTTATGAATTCTCAGATCGTATTGCAGAGACTTTCAAGAAATTAAACGTAACTAGGGTTGCCGCAACCGGTGCTTATGTTCCCGGTGAATATCCCGAATCTCCCAAGGTATTCGTCTCTTCCACAAGTTCTGAATTCCAAGAATTCTTCACAAAACTAGATTATGTTGTACCAATGTCTGATGGCGTTATCAATGGTGCAAATGGCGTCATCCCCGCATGGGCCAAACTCAAATATGGCATAGAAGGTGTTTGCCTTCTAGCAGAAACAGTACCATTACTCCGCTTAGATCCACGCGCATCAAAATTAATCATTGAAGTCTTAAATAACCGATTCAATATCAATGCTGATGTTTCTGAACTCGAACAAAAAATTGAGGAAATGAAAGGAATCTTCGCACAAGTGAAGTATCACTTACTTCAACAACGCGAACGACAAGAACCAAGAGACGAAACGGAAAGCGCCAGTTACATTGGGTAGCCCAATCAGTTTCTTGATTTGAGGTACGAATATGCCACTTAAGTCAGCACTTTCGAAAATACTTCTCACTCTTTTCGGGATAGCTATTGTCCTAATTGTGATCGATGTCCTACTTTTTCAATCACAGAATATCACTGCATTGTTCACTGCGATATCGAATATATTTTTGTTCAATCCTATCATGAGTTGGGGAATAGTCATACTTCTAATATCACTTATATCAATTATCGGATTTGCATTATTCTATCGTCGAAGGACCTTTGTCCAGAATCTAAAACAGGAATTAGAAGAAGCGGAGAGAATTACTCTAATTGATTTAGCCCAAAAATTAGATGAAACTCCTACCAAAATCGAACTCGAACTTAATCGAATGACCTCTTCAAAAGTATCGCGATTTCAGGGGTTGCTAATCGTCTCGCAGGGCAAACATGTATACATCGGTAAGAAACTACTAAATGAAATTACTGAGTCATATAACCAGGAGCAATCCCGTGGAGAAATCGCAAATTCACTTCAAATCAGCCGTGATGAAGTAGATAAAGCAATTGACTATCTAACCGAGAAAGGTGTGATTGAAGAACGCGAAGAAAAAACCACGCGAAAAGTACGCCCCAGTTATAGACGAGGAACACGTTAGAATAAAACCCTCCAAGGAGGTGGAGGGATGAAAAAATGGGAATCCGCAAGTCGACCCCAAAACTCGGAAAAAATACAATATCATGTTGGACTAAAACTAGGTGATATCGCCTCTTTCGTGCTTTTGCCAGGTGATCCGGATCGTGCTAAACTAATATCTGGACTATGGGATTCAGCTAGGAAAATAGCGAGTAAACGAAGCTATGTAACCTATACTGGTAAATACAAGACTGTTCCCATATCCACCACATCAACAGGAATTGGTTGTCCTGCAACGGCAATTGCCATTGAAGAACTGGCAACGATTGGTGCCAAAACGCTTATCCGAGTAGGTAGTTCCGGAGCAATCCGTAAAGACATTAGTGTTGGTGATTTGGTAATCACAACCGGTGCCATTCGCAACGAGGGAACCAGTACACAGTATATCACTCCACGGTTTCCAGCTTTTGCACACCACCAAGTAGTCTTAGCACTAATCGAAGCCGCAGAAAGTTTCGGATATCGTTATCATGTGGGTATCACGTGTAGTACAGATAGCTTTTTTACCGGACAGGGCCGTCCTGGGTTCGGTGGTTATTGGCAGTCCTATATGCAAGACATCATACCAGATCTAAAAGCCGCTGGCGTTCTCAACTTTGAGATGGAATGTTCAACAATTTTTACGTTATCAAATCTCTTTGGATTACGGAGTGGCGCTGTCTGTGCTGTGTTTGCAAATCGTGAAACTGAGGAATTCGCTACGCACGGTGAAAAAGAAGCTAGTCAAACAGCCTGTGAAGCTGTGAACATACTCACGGAATGGGATTCTCAAACCCACAAAGTCAAGGCATCCCATTGGCATCCCCGTCTAAATACAAAATAATAAGAGTGGTAGCCCGGCGCGGATTCGAACCGCGGTCCCGGGGTAACTTCACTGCCATTGAATTCACAGTTCCAAAGCCCCGGATGATTGACCATAGTGCACCTCAAAGGTTCTAATCTTTAAGGGTTCTACACTACCGGGCTAGACTAGCTCTAAATCGAATCCTTTTCGTTTGGGGTTTTTCATTGTTTCGGCAGTGGAGGAAACTAGCTACTCAATGAGTTCTTCGCGTAAAGTAAGAAGGATGCGATCCATTCGTGAGACAGCTTTATCCCGTCGTTTTTGGATATCCTTTCGTAATTTCTGGTATACTGAGGCGGTTATCCGTTTCTGTCGATAGCGTTGTTCAAGAGCATGTAAAGCTTCGATCGCGCTGACCCTTTCGGCTTCTAAGATTTCGAGTTGACGACAGCTAGACTCGTATTTTCCTCCTGCCTCAATTAGCGGTTGGGTTCGGTTTTCTAAATCCCGCTCAAGAGCACGGGATTTCCGTTCAAAGTTTTTCTTTTCTTTACGATATCTAGGCTTTGAAATTTTACCCTGAAGCATGGATTGTTCAAGCCGTTCTGTTTGCAATAATAATGCGATTTTTTCGCCATATAAGGCACAAAATTCACTAAGAATCGCTGGATCTACCTCGGGCACGGGAGCAATGATTTCCTCCTCTTCGCGGAAGAAGGGTATACGACGAGCGGCAACATAAGCCAGACAGATGGCGCTAAAGATAATGAATAATAGCATAGGGCGAACAAGCGCAGGTTGAATGGAATAGACGTAGTAAAGACTAATTTCTCCTTGACTTAATGAAGTTACATTAGCGTCTAGGAATCTAACTAAATACTGTCCAGTAGGAGTAATTGTTGTTTCAGCTCCAACCGGAATTCCTTGTAACCACGTTCCTATTGGTAAAAGGAACTCAGTGATTTGCGAACGAATGAGGAAGGGCTCTTCATAATAGGGATTAAAGACAAGGAACTGGCCCGTTTGTAAAATTTGTTGGTAATTATCAAGGGGCATCCGGTATTGAAGGAAGAATTGGTAAACATCTCCTTCTTTAATACGATACTGGAATCCGACATTAATTAATCCAGAATCCGTAATAGTGGGGGGAACAACTATTTGGCTTGATAGATTTGCAACACCTTCAAAGGCGCGAATAAATTCACTTCCTCTGGGCAGTGTCAATGTGATTGAATTCCAATTTTGAGCAAGGTTTTCAGTAAATCTTGGGTTTGGACTATCAAGTCTGAATGTGTGTTCTTCGTGGGCAAACAAATAGCCCCATTCATCAATGTACAACACTCGTCTAAGTTCTAGATACGTAATTATGGGTCGAAACGTATTGGCTACGTATTCAAGATTAGCGGAAATTTCAGAAAAGGAGTATGGATGGACGTCAATTCCCGTCCATGTGGTCTGTGATGGCAATGTTAGTAAATCTTCATCGTAGGTCAACTGGGTAGTATAGCTCTGGATAAAATAAGGACTAGTCGGAACTGACGAAAAATTCACAGTCGGGTTAATGTTATCCTGTCGAATTGCTCCTTCAAGTGACATTTGTGCCGTGAAAGTAACAGACTTCTCTGCCATTATTGGTTCAGGCAGAAAGACCTTCCATCCTGTGCAGTTTGGTCCAATTGATGGTATTCTTTGTGAAAACAGGTCAGTCCCATTTACAGTTCGTGAACGAAAAGTCATCACCTTAGAAATTTCAGCCAGTGGATATGCAGTGTAAACATAGAATGCCGGTTCAGGACTAGGGTTGAAAACCGTGATGTTATCTGTTATCAACAGCATTCCATATTCCTGGATCCAGGCGGTTCGTTGAATATCAGTGATTATTAGTTGGGGGGAATCTGCTTTCGTAGGTGGTATGATTGCGAATGCCATAGGTAAGCATACAAGAATGAGTAAGAGTAAGACTCTAGTTTTCACAGACACACACCGATACGGAGTTTCGATTTGTCGATTCTTTTCACGTATTTAAGCATTCTCTTAGCAACAACCAAAAAACCTTATCGCCCTTTCAGGTTAGTATCTTCTGTCTAATAACAAGAGGTTCTCTTCCAATAATTGAGAAGATACTCCTATTTCATAGGAACTTTCCAATTACTCGGGACAGTACCATGTGCTCGTGCAGGAACACCATAGACAATAGTCTTAGGAGGTACGTCTTTGGTCACAACTGCTCCTGCACCAATAACCGATTCGGCCCCAATTTCAATTGATGGTAGAATTACTGCCCCTGCTCCCACACTAACTCCTTTTCGAATAATTGGACCCCTAAGTTCATAATCAGTTCTCATGACGTATTTATCGTTGGTAAGTATACATTTTGGTCCTAAGAACACATGATCTTCAATCAAGGTATTCCATGGAATATACACACTCGTTTGAATCGACACGTTCTTTCCAATAGAAGATTTTCCATCAATGACAACACCTGTCCCCACAAGAGAGTCATGACCAATTTTCACTTCTTCACGTATCAAGACATTGTGTCCTAAGCGAACATTGTTACCCAGTTGTGAAGAAGCATAAATCACCGATCCGCTTCTGATAATACAATTGTCACCGATTTTAGTGGGATTAGAGGATTGCCAAGGCGGTTCCCCTTTTTCTCCTTGGAACTCGATAATCTGGGGTTGACTTGGAAAGCCAATTGTGACCCTTTCTCCCAAAAAGACATGGGATCCAATCTCCACTAATCCCTGAATGTTTGCACCCGTACTGAAGTAACACTTTTTTCCTGCCCTAATGTTACCTCTACAGAATACAAAGGGCTCGACAACACACCCGGTTTCTAGTTTAACTTTTCCTTCTATCACGGCGCTAGGATGAACATTCAGCTTCATTTTCAACTAGAACGATACTCCTCAAGGTAAATTATGCGTTTGGTACGGGCGCTTTCTAAGGCGGCTTCAGCAATTCGTAATGCTTCAAGGCCATCCTGACCGGAAGTTTTGGGCGGGTTTCTTTCTCGGACACTTTCGACAAAATGAACTAGTTCACGTTTCAAAGGTTCATCCCACTGTGTTGTGGATTTTTGCTCCCACTGGCTTGTCCCAAGCGTTACTGCTTGAGAAATATAGTCTAAGGAAAGAACACCTTGTGAGCCTGTAACATTCAGCCCTCGAAGTTTATGTGGTGTCAACCAATTAGATTCCACAAAAAACGTTGGTTTTTCATCAAATCG
Source organism: Candidatus Hermodarchaeota archaeon (assembly GCA_016839805.1). Classification (GTDB taxonomy): domain Archaea; phylum Asgardarchaeota; class Hermodarchaeia; order Hermodarchaeales; family Hermodarchaeaceae; genus Hermodarchaeum. Next base: position 146,980 of record JAEOTO010000032.1, on the reverse strand, counting down.
AATTACCAAATTCGCATGGTCCTCATATTTGTGGTATAGCTTCCCTGCTATTGCATATACAGAAGTTACTTCCTGTTTTACCAGAAAGCGTGCAATATCGATGTCATGAATCGCTAAATCCTTGATAATACCTATGTCTGCTACTCGACCTGGTACAAATGGTCCAAGTCTTCGAGCGGAACCGAGTACTAACTCACCAATTTTTCCATCATCAATAACCTCAGCTGCAGTTTGAACAGATGGATTGAATCGTTCGACAAATCCTACCATGAGTACCGAATCGGCTGATTTTGCCGCGTCTACTACTCGTTGAGCTTGCTGAACCGTATCGGTCATGGGCTTCTCCAACAACAAATGCTTACCCGAATCAATTGCTTCTAAGGCTAAATCTGCATGAGTCACAGTTGGTGTACAGATGGTGACAGCATCAATATCCTCGCGACGTAAGAGTTCATCGACGCTTTTACAGGGAGTTGTGTTGTACTTTTTCGCAAATGTTTTCACTCGATCCAAGTCTCGGTCCGCAATGGCGATTAGGTTTGCTTCCTCTAACTCAGAAAATACGCGGGCATGGTTTTTTCCCCATGCACCAACTCCGATAACGCCAATTCCAATTTTTTCCATGAGAGAGACCTACGACTAGAAAAACCAACTTTGACCTAAAAAGTTACCGATGTTACGTTTAAACCAGTTTATTCGAAACGATAATTTAGGGGAAATTCAACATGCAATATGGTAATCATGTCAACGATAGAACCAGCCGAAAAACTGCGACAACTGGGACTCACCGAATACGAAACACAAGCATATCTTGTGCTTGTGCAAGGATCGCAAATGAGTGCAGAAGAAATTGCTCGGAAAGCTAACATTCCAATCCCTCGTGTCTATGGTGTTCTAGAAAGCCTCAACAATTTGGGGCTTATTGTCATTCTTAAAGGACGCCCCAAAAAATTTGAAATTATTAGTCCCCAGGAAGGCTTTCAGAATCTTATAAAGTTACGAAAACAAGCAGCTGAGGAATCCTTACATCAACTTGAAAATACCAGTCAAGAAGTCAAAGAAGTCCTATCTCCGATCTTTTGGCGCCAACGCCTTCGAATTCGCCCTGAAGATCTCTTAGAGTCTCTAGAAAATTTAGCTCAGACGGAAAAACGAACAAAGCAATTACTAACAGAGGCAGAGAAAACGATCGATATTTTTACGGATATATTCAGTTGGTTCGATGATGTTGAAAAAGATCTGACAAAAGCCCTAAAGCGCGGTGTCACAATTCGAGTTCTAATGAATATGCAACATCCGGAAACTCAATCTCTAATTAAGAAACTTAATACAATGGGAGTTAGTGTTCGACAGCCTTCCGATTTGCGTTTTCCAGTGAGGGGCACACTTGCCGACTCTTCCAAAGTCGTGTTTCTTATTTGGGCCTCACCCGCAGGGAATCGGAGGCATCCACGGTATGTATATCGTCCGAGCTATTCAGCTAATGAAGGCATTGTTGCAATCTTTCAACAAAGTTTTGAATATCGTTGGCAAAAGGGAAAACCTAAGATGTAGTCTGGTAAACAGTTTTCGAATTCCTAACTTCATAGCGGTAGTATAACCGTGTTGAAAAGTGCCACAAAGCGAGCCAACTAAACACGAATAAAATACCTGCAATTGGCCAAAGTTCGCTTTGGATAACCACGATCAAATAATCTAACAAGGCAAATCCAGCCATTCCAAGAGCCCACACTCCCACCATAATTGAGATTAAACCTGAAATCCGTAAACCCATATGGTCCTTCTTTCTTAGAGCGAAATACACACCAAAAATGAGGCAAATGGGTACAATCACAAAACTGAGATTCAGCGGCCAGACTAGAACATAGACTGAATTAAAGGGGATTAGAAAAACGGTCAAAATGGCAAGAACACTGCTTGCTAAAGTAAGCGTAGCCAGTGATAGAATGATGCGTTGTTCAGTTAATGGTCCTCTTGCTAAAATTAGACGCGTCAATGTAAAAGGCGCTTCAGAATTTTTGGAATCAGCAAGAGTACCATCAGACTGGAAGACAGTAGGTCGCTCTCTCATTTGACGCCGTTCTAACAACCCACCAATACTCACCAAACTGTAAAAGGCATTCATTATGGCAGGTAAAAGTGCAATAATTGCTACAATTTCAACTCTGCCCATAACGGCAGTAGCACCCAAAGCTGCCCCAACAATAAGTGACCCCGTATCGCCGGCAAAGGTCTTTGCAGGATACCTGTTGAAATAGTAATACGCAATCAGTACACCGATCATTACACATGAAAACAATACTCCAAGCTCAGCTCCAGGAATACCAATTGCCATCAAATAGAGCGACACAAAAAGGAGTGCCACAAACATCAAAATCGATGTTAGGGGCATAACACCATTGAAGATATCAATCATATTAACAGCATTGGCAGGTATGGCAATTGCGAATGGAATCAAAAGAGGGTAAACGATACTTAACTGCGTTTGACCTAGAAACGGTAAATGTGGGCGAGGATTGTACGCGGTAGATAGGTGTGGGGTCGCTCCTAGAAGGACAAGACCCCAACTGTATAAAAGAATAGGAAGGCAAGCAATCGCCGTAAGTACTGGTTTAACCTTGGGTCCTAGCGTTTTTACGTCATCTATGGTACCGATCAGCCCAGCTAATAAAATAACTGCAAGAAAAACTAGAATACGAAAGTCGAAGAAACCTGATGCAAAAAGACTACCAACAAATAACACAAGACAGCCAATAATCACCCCAACTAGAATTCCCACTCCACCCATTTCAGCAACTTCAGGTTTCTCCAATTTGTGAACATCAATACCTACCCTATGACGTTTCCTCATAGTTTTGATAACATGTGGCATCACAATGAATGTCACTAACAGGGCCGCGATGAGTCCGAATATTGCTAAAAGGATCGTGGAGATCACTGTGCACAACCTCTGGTTTTATATCAGGGTGAAACCAGTCAAATTCCATCCTACCTTATAAAGGCATCTTTACAGTTGTACGGACGGGAGTGAAGATTAAATACTGCGTTTAGTGATGCACTTGTAACAAAGGGAGGAAGCTGATTGCCGGAGCTTGAACGCCTTGACCAAATTCCTGGAGTCGGACCACGACTAGTACAGAAATTGATTGACTTATTTGGAACTGAAGATGTTGCTTTAGATATAATACGAAATGCGCAAGTAGCAACGTTAGCGAGCATTCCTGGTGTAGGAAAGAAGAAAGCATTAGATATCGTGCAGGACGCTTATACAATTCGAGAAGGTATTAGTGCCTTTGAAGTGCTAAAAACCGAAGATATCCGAGAGATCTACTATCGATTGTTAGGAATTATCCAATCCTATGCAAATAGCCTCTTTGCCAAAGATAAGTTATCTCTCTATTATCCACTTCCTTCTTCTAAAATTAACGTAATCACACAACGGCTAAACTGGTTTCAACAAGCAGCTGAACTAGTGAAGAAATGTACCCCAGAACAACTAACACAAATGGGTCACTTACTTTCAAACGCCCGCCCTCTCCGTCGCGGAGCAACACCCTCCATGGCAACTTGGAGAGTAATACTCACTGATAATGATGAAGCACATCACCAACTGAAAGAATTCAAAGCCAACAAATCCTCTCGACTAATCCGACTAAAACCAGGCGAGCGATTGGATGAATATCTCAAATCTTATGATTATGTAATAGCAGCATTAGAAATGGGCGGGATTAGTAGGGTCGCAGAACACGCTGGCAACCTAGATTTACTGAAAAGCGATTTCACTCTTGCTGATGTTTCTCCCGAATCCATAATTTCCTTCTTCGCCGCAAATTATGAGACAATTTTAGCCATCTGTGCAGCCACTGATGCACTAACGAAATTACCCGCAACCCCGGCACTACAAAGATTCATTGAAAAACTCGATCTCGTAGCACTAAATGAATTAGCAAAAATCGTGGAAAAAATTACTAATACAGGGGATATCTCCGACGGTGCGGATGGGGACTATGATCGACTTCGGTTTGCATCTCAAAAGTTTGAGACAATACTTAGCGAGACAGAAATCTGGGCCAATGATAAAATTCGTAATGAAGTATCCAGTAGCCAAGTTGTACTTGAAGGCGATCAAATAATTAGTATACTTGAGGCATCAGCCGCAGAAGCAATAGGGGCTGAACAGCTTCGCCAATATCTACCACCACAAGTCTTCGATATTCTAGTGTCTGCTTTGCAAGACGCAGAAGATCATCTGGCTAGTTTACTGAAACTTAATCGTAACGAACTCGAGTGGGTCGATGGGATTTTCTCTCAAAGCGTAGTTTTACCTATTCAGGCAAATCGTCAACATGCAAGTAATCTACAAAATAATCTGCGACGCGCCATGCATGCACGCGAACATAAAATTAAATCAGAAATTGCCTCGACACTCATACAGTATGAGTCACCTATTAAAGATGCAGTACAGACCTTGTTGGACTTCGATGTATTCCAGGCAATTGGGCAATTTGCAAAAGAGTATCAACTTGCTGTTCCTACAGTCAAAGCCAATGGCGTCGGGTTAGCATTCCAAGACGGACGAAATATCTTTCTTGCTCAGCAAGCGAACACTGAGAAATTGGAAGTAGTCCCGGTTTCCTATACTATTGGACAAAATAGCTGGACGCCAGAACATACAGCAGGCGAGCGTGTGGCGTTATTATCTGGGGCAAATAGTGGTGGGAAAAGTTGTTTACTACAAAATATAGCACAGATCGCCATTTTAACTCAAATGGGCTTTCTGGTTCCTGCCAAAAACGCTGAAGTGGGTATTTTTGATGAGTTATATTATTACGCCAAGGCCACAGGAATGCTCTCCGCAGGAGCTTTTGAATCCTCATTAACTAATCTAGCAAATATAGTACTTAGTGATGCATCTAAACTCGCTTGTTTCGATGAATGGGAAGCAAGTACAGAACCGGGTGCTGCTGCAAAAGTAGTTGCAGCAGTTCTTGAACTTTTTACTGAAAATCCAAACTCTTGTGTAATCTTCGTCTCGCACCTGGCTGAAGACATCATTCAACTCGCTCAAGTACGCATTAGAGTTGATGGTATCGAGGCTACAGGGCTCGATCCTCAACTCAATCTAATGGTAAATCGGTCGCCAAAATTCGGGCAAATAGCAAAATCGACACCCGAATTGATTGTTGAACGCCTTTATCGTTCGTCTAAGGATCGAAAGCAGGCGATTTTTCAACGAATTCTCGAACTTGTAAGAGGATCCGATGCTAAAAGAAAAGAGACTTAACCCTTCGAACGCCTTCAAATTGATGAATCAATTTTATAACAGCTTTAGGAACTAAGGATTCCCACTCTTCTCCCTGAACCCATCTCCGTCGAATTTCGGTTGCTGAAAATTTCTTTTTCTGTATTAATCTAATCTTTTTAACAGGACATCCTTCTTCTGAGAATAATACCTGACCAGTTTTTGAACCTGAATATACAATTCCAAAAGGTGGTACATACTGTTTGATATGGTCCACCCAGTATCTAAAGTTGTGAATGTCTGGAACTGGAATTATCTGATACTGCGAGCAAGGAATTTCTAAACTGCTTAGGACCGCCTGTAACATCCTAAGACGTTCCGCCGTAGTAAACGGGTTAGTGGGAGTATAACTCGCTTGAGCGCTTCCAATAACAATGAAAACTTTTTCCTCTTCATTAAAAATCTGTTTTAAGGCATGGACGTGACCATTATGTAGGGGTTGGAATCTTCCAATAAAAAGGCCAGGCTGCCTCATGAATTACCATCCTCGACTAGCAAACAAGAACTTTCTGGCTAACGGTACCATCCTTGTTAAAGAGTACTCCCTCAGCTTGTAAAATTCTTGCTTTTTCTTTTGTACCGCTAATGGTTCCACCGAGCTTCCCGAGTCGTCCATCAGAGTGAATCACCCGATGGCAGGGTACAGCCCATGGAACGGGATTACTTCTCATCACAGAACCAACGCCACGCGGAGACGAGTTAGTTAGTCGGGCTAGTCCTCCATAAGAGATTACTTTTCCTTTTGGCACTTGTAATAACTGCTTCGAAATATTAAGACGTGCTGGAGACCAATTTGTCTGTGAAATTCCTTTCAAATCAAATGGTTGTCCTTTCCCCTGCATAAGTTGACCCAATCTTTGTCCAATCTCTGAAGATTGTGGTAATCGGTAGCTTTCGTCGTAATCGTCAAAGCGCTTTAATCGGCGTAGGGCATTCTTCAGGCTAGTTTCCGCGTTCTGGGCTGCAATTGGGGATGAAGTGCATGCAACGAGATTATCTGTGCCTTTTTCAACGGCAAATGCTAGCCACCGATCTGGCTTTATCTGCATAATTCCAATATTAATAGGTGTCATGGTATAAGCACTTTAAAGCAACCACTATAAAGCAATTTTCAGTGACGGAAAATGGTTGTTGAAATAGACGGGTCCACACTCGAAGGTGGAGGGCAAATCCTTCGTTCAGCAATTGCGTTTGCAGCTGTTTTAGATAAACCAGTAATAGTCAAAAATATTCGTGCAAAACGAAAAAACCCAGGACTTCGACCTCAACATCTCCATGGAATGTTAGCCGTTAAACAGCTAACCGATGCAAAAGTGAAAGGAACCCATGTGGGATCAAGTCAGATCGAGTTTTTTCCCCAATCTCCTCGTGGAGGAAAGATTACGGTAGATATTGGTACGGCTGGATCCATTACGCTTGTTTTACAAGCAATTATGGTAGTCGCACCATTTTGTGAACAGGCTATTGTTGCGACATTAAAGGGTGGAACCAATGTAGCTTGGAGTCCCCCAATTGACTATCTTCAACATGTATTTCTTCCACGATTACATCAAATGGGTTTTCTTGGACAATTACACCTTAAAAACCGAGGGTACTACCCAAAGGGAGGAGGACATGTTACTGCCTCTCTCACCCCGATCACTAGTTTGACTCCACTCATCTTGATAAAAGATGAGGAAACCCCTAGAATCTCAGGAATTTCTCACTGTGGATCGCTACCCAGTCATGTAGCAGAAAGACAAGCAAATGCTGCAAAACAGGAGCTTGTGCAAGCGGAACATCAGTTAGATGCGATCAAAATTGAGCACATTAAAAACACCTTATCTCCAGGAAGTGGCATATCATTGTGGGTTACGAGTAAAAATAGGTTAATTGGCGCAGATGCTTTGGGGCGCCGTGGGTTAAGAGCTGAAAAAGTGGGAGAACAAGCCGCATTAAGGATAATACAAGAACTAAATACTAACGCTCCTGTGGATCAAAACCAAGCTGATATGCTCATTCCCTACTTGGCATTAGCTAAAGGCTCTTCATCGATTTTTATATCCAATCTCTCTTTGCATACTATGACCAATATACACGTTGTGGAACAGTTCCTTGACATTCAGTTCACAATTCAAGGAAAATTAGATAACCCTGCCCAAATATCTGTTAACGGGATTGGCTTAGAAGGTGCTTCAGCTTCTCCTGAATTTTCTCAGACCGACTAATTATATCACGAAAAACACGATCAACGTCACCATCGGTTAGCGTGTTAATTACTGGAATTCCACCCCTCTTGAATTCACTGCGTGCGATTTTGATCTCGTTCAAAGATGCAATATCGCCTTTGTTTAAAACTGGAAATATATCAAATCCAACAAACACCTTGGTAATTTCCTGAAATAAAGCAACTTGGTTAGAAAGTTCAAATCCGCAATGTAATGTCGGATCAATCAGAAAGATGATGGCATCAGCAAGGTACTGAATGGCTGCAATAGCCCTCTGTTCAATCGGATTTCTCTTCTTCATCGGACGATCTAATAGTCCGGGGATATCGAGGACTTGTCCTTCATTTGAGTTAATGGGAAAATGTCCAACGCTAATTTTTTTAGTTGTAAATGGATACTCAGCAATTTCAGGTTTAGCTGAAGACAGAATTGCAACAAGTGAACTTTTACCTACATTGGGATAACCAGCAACTACAATCACTGGCAAATCAAGATCGATTGACGGAAACCGACGATATTCATTCGCCGCTCGACGGATCAGTGTCAATCGTAGTTCTAACCTGTTAATTACTGATGAGATTCGACCATAAGCAGCAGATCGTAGTTTTCGGGCCTCATTCGGAGTTCCAATGCTCCTTAATTTACGGATACTCTCCTTGATGATACTTCGAATGATTCGAATTGCAGATGTCACTGATGCAAGGGCCTGACGAATCTCATCAATTGTAATCACTGTGTCAGCCAGAGTTCGATAAAACGGATGGATCTCATCAAAATTTGGAAAACGCTTGACAACTTCCTCTAATCTTGTAGTGAGGATTTCATTCACTTTCTTTAACTTGGCAATTTCCCGTTCACGAACACGAATATGGGTCGGTTTCTTCGATTTAGGTAATGTTAGTTTCGAAGCACGTGCAAAGGCGATATCTAACAATTCCTTGCTACTTTGGATGTATTTCAATTTGGTAAAGGGATTCAAAATCGATCACAACCCATTAATCAAGCAAGTCACAAAGATTTTTTAACTGCTTTCATACGATAGCTGAGCAGGTAATTTTAATGAACGGACAAACTGATTTGACTCCTTTCTTCGGTGCAGCAACCGTTGGAATAACCTTTGAAAATGGAGTAGTCATCGGTGCCGAAAAACGAGTACTTTGGGGTTACACAGTAGTTAGTAAAACTGGAAAGAAAGTTTTTCCAATAACCGAGAATATCATTGTCGGAAGTGCTGGAGTTAGCGGCGATTACCAAATGCTTTCTTCCTTCTTAACTGCAGAATCCAACCTCTTTGAACTCGAAAACCGGCGATCAATCACGGTTCAAGCTGCAGCTCAATTACTCTCCAATATTCTCTTTAGTCGTAAGTATATGCCCTATCTCACACAAACGCTGATTGGTGGTGTCGACCAGGACGGCTCGCACCTATACAGCCTTGATCTTGCAGGCTCTCTTATTAAAGAGACTTATGCAGCAGTTGGTACTGCTACTTCACTAGTCCTCGGAGTACTCGAAGCCAATTTTCGTGAAAATCTCTCAAAAGAGGAGGCAATCGACTTAGCAGTCAAGGCTATTCAGGCTGCCACACGACGGGATGCAATGTCAGGCGACGGTATTGATCTTCTTATCGTAACACCAGGTGGAATAGAAACAAAGCATCTCTCCCTTGCTGAATGATCAGGTTCTTCTATTGGCTTTGTGATAGCAAGACAACCCGGCTAACTGTATCTTCATTAGTAACCGAGTATCCAGTTTGATTAGCTATTGCTTCAGCAAACTCTCGAATAGATTTCATACCTGGCATGTTTTCACGAGACAAACGCTGCATGCTCCCCCCTACATGCATATACGCTTTGCATTCGATATAATCCGGGTTAGCTGCATCTAGTATTTGTGCATAATTAGAAACACCGTGCATGTTATATCCCTCAACAAGAGTCATTCGCACAACAGTAGGACAGGAAAATGAAGAAAACAGGTTCAAAGATTTTTGGACCCGGTCCCAGGCTTTCGGTACATTAGGTCGACAAAGTTCTTGGTGGGTTCTCTTATCGGGTGCAACAAAGGAAATGTAAAGCTGAGTAGGCTCCTCAATTTGTTCTAACAGATGAGGGTTAGTGCCATTACTTACAAGATAACTCGTCCAACCTCTCCGTTTACATTCTGTAATCAAATCAGATAAGCGACTATAGAGGGTTGGCTCTCCAACCAAACTAATAGCAACATGACGGGGATTTCTAGCTTCCGCATACATTTGCGGGGTAACCTTAGGGTGACACACTGGATTATACCCATCAAGAATTTTACGTTGCTCAATTACAGCGTTATCTAAAATCTCTGATGGCTCATCTGGTATTTCCTTCTCTAATCCTCTAGGAAACCCCTCATCACCTGGCATTGTCCTCCAACAAAAGAGACAGGCTTGCGAACATTGTAAAGTCGGTGAGAGCTGCATACACCGATGAGTGGTGATTGTATGATAGAAGGTCTGTTTATAGCACGGTCGTTGTTGGGTTAGCGCCTTGTGAACATGATAACATTTCTTCAGTACACTATTCTTACCAATGAACCGATAACGTTGCTTCCTGTATATCTTCGCTAACTCAGAGGAAACCACAGTACAACCCATCTTTTCACCCAAAGCCAATCATTTAAGTATTTTTTATTCACTGCACCATCAGCTGTAACTTAGATAAAATGGAGCAAATAACAATGGGTCTCAAAGAAATTGGCGACGATATTTATGCTAAACTTTCAGTACAAAACAAGGCTCGGGATCTTCTTATTGATGAAATGCATAAAGTTCTCAAAGTAACTCGAGAAGCCATATCTGCCGTTCACCAAGGCGAACTAAAGAAAGCTAAAAAATCAATAACAAATGCCCAATCAATGATGAAGGCAGCACAGACACATCTTGAAAAACTAAGTCAACTACCTGTTATCGGGCTAGTTCATGATGCGGAGGGTGAGGTTGCGGAAGCGGCGCTATTTCTAGCATTCAATATAAAACAAAATCTTCCAGGACCAGAAGAAATTGGCGTAAGTGAAGTTGGTTATCTACAGGGTCTAGGAGACTTAGTAGGTGAACTCCGAAGATATGCTATTGATTCTTTGATAGATGATAATTTAAAGGAGGCAAAACGTGCGTTTGAGGAGATGGAACAAATCTATGCCACTTTACTAACCTTTGATTTTCCACGTGGTTTAACCCCGGGTGTGAGAAGAAAAACAGACATAGCACGTGGGTTAATTGAAAGAACCCGTGCTGATCTTAGTACTGCAATAGAAAACCGTCGCCTACTTGCAGGAATTAACTCGTTTCAAAAAAAGCTGAAAGAATAATAGGGGCATGGAGTACTTGCCAAAAGGCTTCTCTACAAAAAAAGCGCGGCAAGTTCAACAAAGTCTAGTTGACTGTGTCATCGAAGCAGACGATTTCACAATTCCACCCAAATGTGTTTGTGGATTAGATGTTGCATATATCGAACAAACCGCTATTGGGGCAGCTGTACTCATTAGCTTCCCAGAACTGCAACTGCTTGAAGAAAAAATCATTGTAACCCAAACTACAGTACCCTATATCCCGACATTTCTTTCTTTTCGGGAGTATACTCCTCTCTCACTTGCTTACGAAGCTTTATCATATACACCTGATCTTTGCTTCGTTGACGCACATGGGCGCGCTCACCCACGAAGATTAGGTGCTGCAAGTCATTTTGGAGTCCTGAAGAAAATACCAACAATAGGAGTAGCAAAACGAATGCTATGCGGTGAAATTGAGTCCAATTTAAAATCATTTGATAAAATTGTTCTAAATAACGAAGTGGTGGGCGCTCGAATTTCAACCAAACCGGGGTGTAATCCAATTTATGTAAGTGTAGGTCATCGAATCTCTCTCAAAACTGCAGTCGATATGACATTGAAATGTATCACAAAATATCGACTTCCCGAGCCGACTCGACGCGCCCACCAACTAGCCACCAACGCCCGAATAGAACTGAAGAAAAATGGATGATATAATTGAAAGAACAGTTATGGTTCACACTTCTAGTATTAGCCCAACTCGGTGCTGTAACTAACAGTATACGAACATCTACTCCAAGACTTGCCCTTCTTCTCAATACAAGTCAACAAACTGCATCACGGAGATTAGCTGCTCTTGAACAAAATGGATGGATTCAACGTATTCTAACAAATCGTGGTCAACTAATACGAATTGAATCAAAAGGAGTAGCTGAATTGACCCACGTTCAGTCAATTCTAGAAGTAGCTATGACTAAGAAACGATCAGTAACCCTTCGGGGTCGGATCTTTACCGGATTAGGAGAAGGAGCCTACTACGTGCAATTAGAGGGATATCGCAAGCAATTCCGAAAAAAATTAGGCTATACACCATTTCCTGGAACCTTGAATATTCAGTTACATACTGATGCCGATGTGAATGAGTTTCGGCTACTCAAAGCAACAATTGGAATAGAAATTAATGGTTTTACAACCGGTGATCGAAGTTTCGGACCTGTAGCATGTTATCTGGCAACAGTAAATAATCAACAAAAGGCAGCTATCCTTCAAATCGAACGTACACATCATCATCCAAATGTTGTTGAGATTATTGCCCCTGTCAATCTCCGTGAAAAGCTCAGGATATCCGACGGAGATATAATTACAGTTAATGCTGACCTTTCCGATTCGCATACGCTTTCTCAATAATCTTCGTCGTGCTATTTAACGGGAATTCATCGAATAATCGATTCAATCGCATTACTTTTGTCTTAAGACCTCTTTGCTGCAATCGAGTTTGAACTTGTACAAGATCCATCTTTTGATTGGGACCTAATAACAGGATATCCGGCTCTAACTCCTCTACAATGCCTACAAAATCAGGCCCTGGTTTCCCTAGAATAGCTTTAGAAACTCCTTTCAAGGCTTGGACCATGAAAAGGCGTTGTTTTTCTGGAACAATTACTTGACGACCTTTAGCATGTAGCACGTTATCATCTCGGGCGATAACCACGATCACTTCACCTTGTTTTGCGGCCTCGGAAATCAAAAACACGTGACCTGGATGTAGTATGTCGAAAGTTCCAGCAATTACAATCCGTTTTGTAGTCATACTAAGTCGCCATTGTGACATTGACAGTATAAAATTCTACGGCTCAGCTGTTTTTCAGAAAGTTTTAATATAAAGGCTAGAAAAACTGCACTGATGCGGGCTCGTAGCTTAGCCAGGCAGAGCGTCGGGCTCTTAAGATCTCGTTTCAGAGATACCCGATTGTCGGGGGTTCGAATGAATACCTTTTGGTTACCGAAAATCCCCCCGAGCCCGCCACTTCTCCTATTTTGAAAAATGCTCAAATCCATGCGGCTTGATCACTCTATGATCATCATCGATTACAAGAATTTTCTCGGGTTCATCGACTATCTTTCCAATACGGATTAAATTACCACCAATCTTTTGAATGGCTTCTTGCGCTTTTTTCCATCGATTAGGAGGAACGGTAACTACCAGTTCAAACTCTTCTCCCCCGTAAAGCGCGAGACTTACTGGGTCCAAATCATTTGAGGTAGCAAATTCAATGCAAATGGGAGGAATTGGGAGTGCATCAATACGGAAGCCCACTCGACTCGCGGCGGAGAGTTCGTGTAATGACCAAGCTAATCCGTCACTGCTATCAATCGCAGCTGACACGGCGTCTGCTTTTGCCAAGGCTTGTCCCTCTCTAATGTGAGCACGGGGGCGGAGAGCCTTTTCTCGTATTGTTTCTACAACTTTTTTAGGCTTCTTGTGTCCGCGTAAAACCGCTTCGAATAAGGCTCCAGTATATCCAAACTCGCCAGTCACTGCAATGAGATCACCGGGGTTTGCGCCTCTTCTTCGGATGAGGTGATTTTGCTCAACAATGCCAATGGCAGTACAATCAATCACTAATTCGACACATTGGTTAGTGTCTCCTCCAAGATAGTAAGTGTCGTGTTCACGACTCACACAATTCAAACCACCGACTAATGCTGCTGCAAAATTCGCTTTGGTTTCAGCAGGAAGCCCCAATGAAACTACAATTCCTAATGGTAAAGCGCCTTTTGCTGCTAAATCACTTAATCCCATAACTCCAGCTTTCCAAGCGATTTCATCTGCTGTCATACCGGGTAATACATCCGTTGAAGCAACTAACATGTCACTATTCACAACGAGGGCCTTATCATTCACTGGAACTGCCACTGCATCTTCCATTCCCGAAAGCAGCGCCTTATCATAAGGAGTAATTAAATCCTGGAACCAGCGGATTAATCCCCGTTCACCAAAATCACGAACCGTTTTCCCGTTTCTAGACATAACTAATCACTTCCATACTACTACCTTATATGATGACGAAATCTTTTTTGGGTACCCATATTCAACCTCTTTACTGTGCCTCGATAGCTCAGTGGTAGAGCGACAGCCTCGTATGCAGAATGAAAATGCCGAGTAAGCTGCTGGTCGCGGGTTCAATCCCCGCTCGAGGCTCCACTCTCTTTTGTAATTAAGCAGGTTTGATTCTGGAATCAACAATTTCCTGAAATTTCAAACCGCCAGCCTGTTCTAGGAGTGTATCTAAATCCATGAAATGGATTACTGGTGTAATCTCGGTTTCAGTCTTGGTCAATTTTTGAATCACTTTTTGGTTTGTAGTTTGGCTCGTTCCAGCCTTCAATACTACATTTAACGATAGAACATCCATAGAATATGGATCATCTGGTTTAGATTTACTAACAACAATCTGTACTTCATGGATGTCATTCATTGCAAGTAAGGATTCACGCAATGCAGTTAGATTTACTGTTGCACCCTTGATTTTCTCTTCAGCAATACCCATTACCTGCATTTGGGCACTGATTTCTGATTCCCGAGAAATATTGGAGAAACAGGGCATTTCCAGTCCGCAATGGGGGCATTTCCCAGTGGTGACTTTGTCAACGTGATCACCCATTAGATATCCTTCAAACATGGACGAACGACCATCGACATGAAAGATAGTAATGTATCCCCCTTCCTCTGGACTTGTAAATTCATAATTACCTGCATCATCTGTGAACTTCACGAAGCGTATTGCAAAAGCAAGAGGAGAAAGATTATGATATCCTCCTTTCTCCTGACACTGACAAGCTACTCCAATCTTAGTTTCGCTTGCTGCCCAACCGCCGATAACCCGTGTTTCTGTCATTCCTACCTTGGCAAAATATTCTTTTATATCGTCAATCACTGCATCGTAAATCCGTTCACCAGCTAACAATATAATTCCACGAGGTTCTAGTTTGGGTTTTTGTTTTAGTAACTCTTGACAGAATATATTCCGTAAATAACCAGGCATCGCAGCAAATCCCGTCACCTTGAATAATTCAGCTAGCTGTACTAACTTATCGGTCGTGATGGCTCCGCCTGCTGTTGATCGTACAATAAAATCTGCCATTTTTAGCAACCCACCATCAACGCCAAAAAAGCCTAAGTGAGGTGCAGAGGGAAAGAGATTCATGGCGCGGAGTTCAAAACCATCTTTGACAAAGGGATCGATGGCCATTTTTCCGGATTTTGCCATGTTGTTAAGCATGAGTTCATTGTCGTAATGGGTTAGGAATACCGGCGAGGGGAGTCCGGAGGCTCGACCAGAGGAGAACCAAAAGAATCGTGGAGAATATTGGTATTTAATATGGTCTAGAAGTTCCTGTGTTGCTTTATCTTTTCCAATTCGAAGTTTGACTTTGAGTCCACGACGAAACACGTAGCTTCGATCTTTTTTATAACCAACTTCCTTGTAGTAGTCAAGCAGGTTCCCGATAATTTCTGCTGGGGCGCGGTCTTTTCCTTCTACTTGTTGGGGATTTAATACAAATTCACGGAGATTATTCTTGTAATCAGCTTTCTTGATAAGGGGAAGCCCATATTTAGCCCAATCAGTGGGCTTGTGAAGATCGAACGGATCAACATTATATTCCTTAAATAATCGTCGATAGAAGGGATGGTTTGGATAAACCTGATAGCGTATAAAAGCCTGGAATTTCCGGTCTTGTATAGCTTGGATTTCTTCATATTTCATTGATTTGAGTTCGTCAAACGTTAGAAACCGCTTCATTTAGATACACCCAACAAAAAAGGCACCTACTAATTTGTAGCTTAATGCTTCTATAAAGAACGCAAAAAGCGTTTCGATGATTTAATTTCACAACTTAACAGCCTTGTGTCCCCTTCTATGATTTCAATATACTAGGTCAGAAAGATACCTAGAATATTGAACTATAAAATAAAGAAAGGCAGACGGAGAGTGTTAATCGAGGAGATCAACTAACGCTACGTCTTCAAAAGCACCAGAAGGTAACTTGCGACGAATTGTTATGGGAAGGACTCGCTTAAGCAATTCTAGCTCTGCAATCCGAATCGGATCATGAAGATTGGCATCGATACGTGTGAGAATGGGTGCGCCCATAGAAATCTGAAGGGCGCGGGCTCCCACTACTCGGGACTTTTCATATCGAGTCATTCGTTTAGGACCAATTTTGGGTCCCTTTTTTGGCACATCTTCCGCCTCTTGGTTAGTTAATTGGTTAGTCTTCGAAGTCTTCGCCACCTGGCATACCACCAGGTGGACCACCAGCATCCATGCCTTTGGAAGCGATGACATCATCAATACGCAGGAGCATTTGAGACACTTCGCTTGCTGACTTAATAGCCTGGCGTTTAACAACTAAAGGCTCCCAGACATTTCCTTTTGCAAGGTCTCCAACTTTGCCTTTGATTCCATCGATACCAGCGCTAACTTCTTTTTTCTCATGTCGAGTCTTAAGTTCAGCAATAATATCAATGGAGTCTAGACCCGCATTCTCAGCTAGAGTTTTCGGAATGATTTCCATTGCCTCTGCGAATGCGAGAACGGCTAATTGTTCACGTCCAGGTAGACTTTCAGCATAATCTTGTAGATGCACTGCGACATGAATTTCTGGAGCTCCGCCACCTGAAACAACTCGGCCATCTTCTACGACGTTTCGGATAACACAGAGGGCGTCATGTAAAGCTCTCTCTGCTTCATCAACGACGAGATCTGTGCTGCCTCGAAGAAGAATGCTAACGGCTTTGGGATTTTTACAGCCCTCGATAAAGACCATTTTGTCATCTGTTATCTTTCGTTCTTCAATCGATTGAGCAGTACCCAAGTCCTTCTTGGTTAAATCATCAAGATTTGAGATGAGTTTTCCGCCAGTAGCTCTTGCTAGCTTTTCCATATCGCTTTCCTTGATTCTGCGAACAGCAATAATACCTTCTTGAGCCATGAAATGTTGTGCTACGTCATCAATTCCTTTTTGGCAAAGAACGACATTTGCACCAGTTTTATTGACCTTTTCGACCATTTCTCGAAGCATTCGCTCCTCTTCGTCGAGAAAAGCCTGCATCTGAGTAACCTCGCGAATGTCAATTTTAGCAGTGAATTCAGTTTTCTCGACTTCAAAGGCGCTTTGGATGAGAGCGATCTTCGGGTTCTCAAGTGATTTTGCCATTCCTGGATGGACAATTTCCTTGTCAAGAACGATGCCTTCGATAAATATTGTGTCCTGGATTGTTCCACCCGGTTTCTTTTCCACTTTCACATTATCAAGATCGGCTTGCTTTTCACCATCGACAGTATCAGTGATACGTTGAATGGCTTTAACGCCTAAATCAGCTAACACTTTACGAAATTCTGATACAACCTTTGATTGCATAGAAGTCATTGCAACTTTCTTGAGCATCGCAATGCTGGAATCTTCTATAGCAATTGAATCTAGCAGATCGAGCCCTTTCTCAGTTGCTTTGCGATAACCCTCTACAATCACTGTTGGGTGTATCTTTTGGTCAATCAGCATTTCAGCCTGTTTAAGGAGCTCACCTGCCAGAACAACTGCTGAAGTAGTTCCGTCACCCACTTCATCATCTTGGGTCTTAGCTACTTCAACAATCATCTTTGCAGCAGGATGTTCTACGTCGATTTCCTTTAGAATCGTAGCTCCATCATTCGTAATTGTAACATCACCGAAGCTGTCAACAAGCATCTTATCTTGACCTTTCGGTCCGAGTGCTGTTCTAATAGCTTCTGCAATCGCGACCGCTGCCATAATGTTATTTCGTTGGGCATCTCGGCCCCGTTCACGTTTTGAACCTTCTTTTAATAGTAATATTGGAGTACCGCTAAGTGACATATTGGTGTGTCACCTTCTTTGAGTAATATTGGTGCTGTTGCACCTTTCACTGACATATAAGAATTTCGCTGCTCCGTAACCTAGAGGTGAAGCCGACCAGACAATAAATTGATATTCCCGATATGCGGTCGCTTACCAAGTTCTTGTTTTGCTGCATCATAGCAGCGTTGTGCTTGTTCTAATGGGGTAACAGGTAAATCACTCATTAAATGACGTGGATGAAAAATCAATAGACTGTATTCAATTGATGGCTGGTTAAGTTCTTTAATAAATCGAGCAATTTGTGCGACTTCATGTTCATCAACATAATGTGGCACCAGCAACGTGGTTGCCATTAATGGAGGATAGCCCCTTTCATCAAAGGAGAGGGTATCAGCTAACATCTTAAAATTCTCAAAGCTAGGCTTTTTCGAAACACCACAAAGTGCCCGGTAAACTGAATCCGAGAACGCTTTGAGATCAAATTTAATTATTCCACCCGTTTCTTCGACACATTTTCCAATTTTCTTCATCAATTTGGGGTTTCCATGGCCATTCATCTCAAGACACTGACGTAATAAACGGTCTTTGAACTGAGTTTTACATGCATCCATTACCCGTAATGTAAAGGGCAGTTGAGGTTCAGGTGATCCTCCAAAATAGCAAACACAGGTAATTTTCAGATTTTGTTCAATGACTTTCAGAAAGGCTTCAAGCTCTATTGATGTTCCCTGGGAAATTTGCTTGTGAGACGCATTTTGACAGAAAAGACAATCCAAACTACATCCATAGAAAAAGACAGCGAGATTTGAATAACCATATTCGGCTCTTGGCTTCTTAGCCCATTGGGGATATCCAACGCCGGTTCCGCCTGGACAAAAATAAGATCCACAACAATTGGTTACATGGGGGTCGAAGTAATAATGCATTAAAGCCCGTGTCGCGGTGACCTTTCCTTCTAGATGCCCTGCAACATTCTTTCGTAATCCACAATAACCAAGGCCATTGGGAGGGATAACGCATTCATTTGCACAAATTCTACACTTCACACCATTGGCTGCGCGCGGAACATCCTCAGGTAATTCAAACAAGTAATGGCGCCATTTATGAGCAGCCTGAACTATTCGTTCAGATTCTTCTGTGGCTTTTTTGAGACACTCGACACAGATTGGCAGAGCTTCTGCTAGACCAATTTTTTGATGGCAAATTTCACAACGATTCATACCAACAAACGACGTAAGATACTTCTTTCTCTGAAAAGGGATTCACTGAGGCAAAAGACTTCCGCTGGTACTTATTTAATCAAAAGGTATCCTTTTGTCTACTAATCCCCTTTGATTATCGGCGATTAGATATGCAGTATCGTGAACTTTCCAAATTTTACAACCAATTGGAAACTACGGCAAAACGATTAGAAATGATAGACATCTTGGTTGAACTATTTACAAAACTAGCTCAAGTTACTAACGCCGAAACGATCAGTCAGGTCGTTTATCTTACACAAGGAAAACTCTATCCTGATTGGACTGGTAAACCCGAAATCGGTATCGCTGAGAAAATGGCTATCAACGCAATAGCCATTGCCCTGGGCATCAAGAATCAACAAGTCACTGAAGTTGTCAACACAACAGGGGACATCGGTACTGCATGTGAGCAATTACTTAAAGAAAAACGCCAAGCAGCCCTATTCCAGGCCCCACTCGACATTCAACAAGTCTACAGTTCCTTAGTTAAAATTGCAGCGGCTCAAGGAACAGGGAGTGCCGATTTCAAGATTCGAACCTTAGCAGGTCTAATCAACGCCGCAGTTCCCTTGGAAGTGCGATATCTGCTTCGAACAGTAACAGGGGCATTGAGGTTGGGGGTTGCTGAGATGACAGTACTTGACGCACTTGCCGTTGCATTCGCTGGTGGGAAGGAACATCGGGAGAAGATTGAACGGGCTTATAATCTTACTAGTGATTTAGGATACGTTGCTGGTCTAATTGCTTTTGAAGGGCTCCAAGCTGTTGAGCTGGTCGAAGTAAGTCTGGGTAAACCTATACGGATGATGGCGGCTCAAAAATTATCGACACCTAAAGAAATTGTAGAAAAACTTGAAGGGAAACTTTCAGGCGAATGGAAACTTGATGGCGAACGAATGCAAATCCATAAAGATGGAAATGATATTACGATTTTTTCACGTCGCCTCGAGGAAATCTCATCAATGTACCCCGACGTTATTCATATTGCTCAAAAGCATCTGAACGCAAAAACGTGTATAGTAGAAGGGGAAGCAGTAGCCGTTGATAAAAATAATCCAAAACAATTGTTACCATTTCAAGTACTAATGCGCCGGCGACGAAAATACAAAATTAATGAAATGGTAAAAGAGATTCCGGTAGCGCTTTTCTTCTTTGACTGTCTTTACGCTAATGGTACTGATTTAACTCGAAATTCGTATTTAGAACGTCGTAAATTCCTCAAGGATATTGTTAAAACAAGTTATTATGCGCGCATGGTTCCTGCAAAAGAACTCTTTTCGACTAGTGAAATTGAAGATATGTTCCGAACTGCACTGGACCATGGGAGTGAAGGCCTTATTATCAAATCAACAAGCTCTGATTCCATATACCGGGCAGGGGCACGAAGTTGGCTTTGGGTGAAACTGAAAGAATCTTATCAGGCACAGGCTATTGGTCCTGTAGACCTCGTTGTTGTAGGGGCATTCTGGGGTCGGGGGCGACGGGCAAAAACCTATGGCGCACTTCTTGCCGCGGTTCGTGATGAAGAAAGTGGTGTATTCAAAACAGTATGTAAAGTCGGTACTGGATTTAGCGACGAGGAACTTGAACAGCTTCCGGAAAGATTCCAAGAACACCTATTGACCAAAAAGGATCCCTTGGTAGATTCGAAGATGAAAGCGGATGTGTGGTTTCATCCTGTGCTAGTATTTCAAGTAGTAGGTGATGAAATTACTCGTAGTCCGGTGCATACTTGTGCATTTAATCAAGTGGCACCAAATGAGGGATTAGCAATCCGATTTCCACGCTTTGATGGCACATGGCGATATGACAAATCGCCAGAGGAAGCTACCTCGGTAAGCGAGATAATCACAGCTTATGAAGCGCAAAAAAAGGTCGGAAAATAATAGTTACCTGGTTAAAGCGGCACGAACCGCTGCTGGAGTTATTCCCTCAATGAGTAGAGTCTTATTTTCAGCCTTTTTTCCGGATACGATTTTCACTTTTGTTGGTGAAATCTCAAGGTATTTTGCTACTAAAGTTCTAACTTCGGCATTAGCACGGCCATGTATTGGCGGTGCCTTGACGTGAACTTGACAGATAGTTTCCTCATCAAATTTAATGGCTTGTCTTTTTGATCGTGGCTTTACTCGAATGAAGAGTAAGGTTCCCTTATCATGTGGCTGTATCATGGCATTCCGCCAGAACCTTTATTATCGATATCAAAAATGTCTTAATAAATCAATTACGCTCCTGCAGTGAGAGGTGTTGGCATAACATGTCGGATAATATTCAAGCCTGGATCAACTACATGCAGCAGGTCGATAATACAATTATGGCCGTCTCAGTCATTAGAATTGATGGAACTGTGCTTTTCACTACTCCAAATTGGACAGTCGCAGGTCCGGAAATCCTTTCAGCCGTTCAAAGTAAGCCTCCAAGTATTACCATTCAGGGAGTCAAATACAGTACAATCCAAGCAACAGACCATCATCTCGTAGCAACAAATGTCCGCGGTCAAGGTTCAATCGTTATTACTGCTGCACGAGACAAAGGATATGTCATTGCCTACGTTTCTCCTCAGGGTGATGTTCAAGGCGCATACGTGGAAATCGCCAAGGCATCAGCAAATATCGGAGGATTCATGTAAGAATTCTCGTTAGGCAAATCTATTCCACCAAGCTCCCAATTATCCAATGAATCGACTTTCATCTTGGAGTGTGAATCTCTATCAATCCTCCTTCTCGTTCTAATAAACGGTCTTCGAAACCAAATCACACTAATGAAGCTGAAAGTGAACAATGGATGCACGATCTCCGACGAAAACGAGACCTCCAAGTGACAGGAAAACCGAAACCCACTCAAAGTCGTAATCTCGAACGACTCAAACAAATTCTCAAAGACGCAGGCTTCACAATTCGTGGGAATCGATTACTCATTGAACGAAAAGAAGCAACCTTCGAAGTCGACTTAAAGATGGGCCATGTTTCTGCACTACAAGAAGAAAAAGAACCTAAAATTTTATGTGTCACATTAGAGTCAAAACCCTGGGCAAATATCGAAGGTCTTGCTGACTTCGATCTTTTTCTCCTCTCACTTGTTTATCTTCTTGCCCGTGAGACTCTTCCTATGAGTATTATTGAACAAATTTAATTCTCTCTTCGATAAACTGTCAAAATTACCGAGAATTCAGACATGAAAAATACGGGAAACACTTATAGCCATAAAATATTGAATCGTCACTCCCCTGGAGGAATACTTTATGGCTGTAAAAGTAGCTATCAACGGACTTGGCCGAATCGGTCGAAACTTCCTCCGTAGCGCTTTGAAAATCAAAGACTTAGATATCGTTGCAGCAAACGATTTAGGTGACCCCCAAATTCTTGCACACCTTTTGCGTTACGATTCAATCTATGGGCAATACCCTGGAAATATTAAGGTTACAAAGGATGAAATCATAATCGATAACCATTCAATACAAATATTCCAAGAACGAGATCCTTCTCAACTCCCCTGGAAGAAACTGGATGTCGCCATTGCCATCGAAGCCACTGGTGTCTTTCGAGATCGTGACAAAGCCGCTTTGCACCAGAAGGCAGGTGCACAAAAAGTCATCATCTCAGCACCTGGACGTGGTGAAGATGCCATGTTTGTCCTTGGAGTTAATGACAACACCTATGATCCTGACAGCCACCACATTATCTCTAATGCCTCATGTACCACAAACTGTTTTGCCCCCGTGATTAAAGTCCTCATGGACAACTATGGAATTAAACGCGGATTCATGTCAACCATTCACGGTTATACCCTCGATCAACGCATGCTCGACGCTGTTCATAAGGACTACCGTCGTGCCCGCGCTGCAGCTATCAATATTATCCCTACTACAACTGGAGCAGGTAAAGCCATCATTCGCTTATTCCCACAGCTCAAGGACAAACTTGCTGCCATGGCTTACCGTGTACCTGTACCAGACGGATCAATTATTGATCTTAGCGTCGAACTCGACAAAACGACCACAAAGAATGAACTCAACCAAGTCTTCCGAAAAGCCGCAGAATCTCATCTTAAAGGCATACTCCAATATAACGAAGATCCCCTTGTCTCCACAGATATAATTGGAAATACCCACTCATCCATCTTTGACAGCGAACTCACTGAAATCCTCAATGATAATTTCGCGCATATTGTATCCTGGTATGACAATGAGGCAGGTTTTAGCCAAAGACTTGTCGAGTTAACCCAGCTAGTAGCCAGACACTTGTAAAGAAAAAGATGGACACGAGGACAACTCGAAAAGCCCTCGTAGTCCGATTATTAATTACTCCATTTTTGGTTCGGGCAAAAGTTGAGTGAGAAGTTGGCCACCATAAGACAAATGCGCCGTAGTTCGCCGGTTACTTGTGGGCGTTGTTTCGAGCAAGCCTGCATCTTTGAGAATTGTGAGGTTAAACTTGGTTGTACTCAGTGGCATCCCTAGTTTCTTCGATAAAGAATCTGCCAGTGCAGTGGGTGAAAGGTCAGGATAAAAACGAAGGGTATGCCGGGTCGCAAACAGCAAGTGAAGTTGTTTTTGTGTTAAGCGTGCTCTAGCCAATTGAGTAAAAGCATAAGCTAGGTGAAACAATAAATTATGAAATTGCGGCGTCGAACGTAAGCTATTGAAGAGCCAGTCTTCGGTGGAGGATTTCGCAGCCAACCCCATCATGATTAGTTGCCATGCACGTCACCTCCATAGTAGATCGGAATCAAGGAAGAGTCGGTATAATTCCTACGGTATTAACGTTTTGGTCAAGAAAACTTGTCTATCAATTACGATAACGCCTTGTTTGAAATCTAAAATAATTGATTTTTTCTCTCTTTAAGGGTGGTTATAAGCCTCATAGAACGTTACAAACCTTGTAATCATAATTTAGATTAATGGCACGGAAATTTTTACAGTAGGTCTTATCTTCTTCCTAATTATTCGCTATGAAGCCTCTTACGTATTTCGCGAATTTTCATCTGACCGCTTCTTAAAACTAAGGATATCATAACAATGATAACCAGTATCCAAACAACAGATGCTGCTAACGCCAGATAATATAAATTCCAGAGAACAAACATCAGAATAAGAGGAATACCAATCACGAACCAAATCAGTGAATACGCAAAATTGTAAATTTTCGCTGCTGTGGGCATTGTGCCTTTTGGTATAAGATCTCTAACCAAGATAATACTGATGACAGGAGAATAAAACACTACAAACAGCATTAGATAAAACAAGATGGTCAAAAAAATAGTGTGAATTGCCACAAAAAACTGACTGAGAATACTACGCTGCTTAGATCTGGAAGTTGGCTAAGAAGCAAAGTAATGACTGTGAAAATGAACCCTGCAAGAAAGGTCATCACACTAGCCAGGGAAATTACATGTCTTCTGTACTCCGAATAATCAATCTTTGGTTTGGCCATTGTTCCCCACCAGTCGAATAATAGAGTCGCTAACGCTTTTATTCGTATTCTTACTGATTTATCGCAGGTGAAATTTCCTTGAAGCAGGTTGATATTGATTTCGAATATATTTGTGTGCAAGTTAATCATCATAAGAACATCGCGAGGGTAATTGCTGAATACCAGAAGGAAGGGTGGCGGCTTCATACTTATCAGGCGACGGGCGATCCTAACTGGATAAACCATTATCTATTATTTCAACGAGAAATTACGTGGTGAGGTACAAGATTCCATAGAATTCTTTCCGAATATTAAACGTCTGTTTTGTCACAAAACGTTATTATAACGGAGGGTAGGGTTATGGGAATGGCTATTAGCACCAGGGATGACGAATCATGGTGTATCTTGTCGGCGAAGCACTAGTAGGAAAAGCTCCCGAAATTGCCCATATTGATTTAATTATTGGTGAGAAATCCGGTCCTGTTGGAACCGCTTTTGCCCAGGGCATGACTAATGTTTCACATGGGCATTCTCCATTGTTGGCGGTGATTCGACCTAATTTACCGCCCAAGCCTCATACGCTGATTGTTCCGAAGGTAACAGTCAAGGATATGGGTGATGCTGAGAAAATATTTGGACCCGCCCAGGCTGCTGTGGCTAAAGCCGTGGCTGATGCTTTAGAAGAAGGCATAATTCCGAAGGCCAAGGCTGACGAATGGGTCGTTATCTGCAGTGTGTTTATTCATCCAGATGCGAAGGATTACCGTAGAATCTACCACTACAACTACGCTGCTACGAAACTTTCAATTCAACGCGCCCTTTCAAACTATCCTCCGGTGGATAAAATCATGTACGATAAAGATCGTGCCACTCACCCCATCATGGGCTTTCGCGTGCCACGATTGTGGCGACCTCCCTATCTTCAGATTGCTTTAGATATTCCGAGCCTTGAAAAAACCAAGAAGATCATTGCAGCATTACCCAAAAGTGATAACCTAATTCTTGAGGCCGGTACTCCGCTTATCAAGCGTTACGGAACGGCTGTGCTTGGTGACTTACGAGAAGTAGCAAAAGACAAATTCTTAGTTGCTGACCTAAAAACTCTTGATGTAGGAAAGGTTGAGGTTGATTTAGCCTTTGATGAGGCTGCAGACGCAGTAGTTGTCTCCGGATTAGCCTCTGTGGATACGATTGATCAATTCATTTATGAGACCAACCGACTCGGCATCTATTCATTTGTGGACATGATGAATGTCGAAGATCCATTAGCAAAGCTTCAGAGTTTGAAAATGCCACCCAATGTAGTAATCATGCATCGAGGCATCGATACTGAAGGTCGCGCAGAACATCGCTGGGATGTTGTAAAAGAGGTGAAAGCGGCTTTCAAAGGAAAGCGATTACTTGTTTCCGTGGCAGGTGGAATTCGGCCGGATAACATTCAAGCTGCTCTCAAAGCCAAAGCCGATATCATTGTTGTTGGACGATACATCACTCAATCACGAGATGTTGAACGATCTACCCGAGAGTTCCTCACCCAAATGCAAGGTGATATCGACCTGTTTCGTGTTCACACTGAATAAAAAAATCTGTAACTTTAGTAGTGAAAATCGAATAGTTCTTCCAAAAGTTATTACTTTCTCAAGGAAAGTCAGATAGATTCAAAAATACAATAGATAGAAAAGACTGAAGCAATTCTTCTATAAGGAGAATCCAATGTCTAGTTCTGGTATTAAACGACTTGTGCTCGATGTCCTTAAACCACATGTACCAAATCTTGTCGAC
Source organism: Candidatus Hermodarchaeota archaeon (assembly GCA_016839805.1). GTDB lineage: Archaea > Asgardarchaeota > Hermodarchaeia > Hermodarchaeales > Hermodarchaeaceae > Hermodarchaeum. The sequence continues at coordinate 120,852 of JAEOTO010000032.1, read as the reverse complement.
ATCGCAAACTTAGTAGGAAAAATAGACGGGGTCGTAGGTGTTAACGTAGCCCTTGTTGAAGTCGACTCCCATACAGAGTCAATTAAGGTAACGGTTGAAGGTGACAACCTTCAATTTGAAGAGGTGAAAGCGGCGCTTGAAGCGTGTGGCGCATCTGTTCACTCAATTGATCAGGTAGTCGCAGGACGAACCGTTGTCGAAGAAGTCAAAACCCATATGGAAAACGGGGGCTAAACTCCTAATACCCACTTCGCATTTTCAATCGATGCTTCTACGTGAGGTACTAAATGCTCGTATAACGAGTTGTAAAAGATTCTAGGAAGTAGCTGTAAGACAGTGAAAATTCGGTTTAACAACCCACTTACAATAGGTTCGAGGAGTTCACGTCGATTAACAATCTCAGAGGTTAGAACTGCATCAATCGACGCTTCTTCCGCCAAGGCGTCAATTAATCTATAGATAGGACCTGTTCTTTCAAGAAAATAGGGTAATCCCCGTTCATCATAAAGGATTACTATACTTAATTTGTCGACAATCCGTTTTGTGTACCAATCGATACTAGAGTCTTTAACCGAAAATGCTTCTCGAAAAATGGGTTCCGGTGGTAAACGCTTTGTGTTCTTGAAATTTTTAGCACAAAAATAACTTCGAGGCACGAGGTTCGGGTAGGTGTTGGGATGACGAAAAGCAATGTAAAGGGCTGCAGCATACAAGGCTTCAGGTTCTCGACCGAGTTCCTTGGTTCCTAGGTGGGTTGCAAGAATTCGCAGAGTAGGAAGAATTAGGTCTTGTCGCACTTGCTTTGAAACGTATAGGCGGTATGCTTGTTTCAAATAGACTGTTGGGGCTTCAAGATCCGACCGTGCTGCATCCTTCGTTCCTGCCTTGGACACCAAATCAACTAATCTCCGCGGGAAAAGACTTTCTGTAAATAGAGCTTATGTCCTAAATATACTTTAGGCGAACGTAACGAGTTTGGTGGCTTAAGTCATATGACCTGAGTCTTCTAAGAACTGTATCGATTCTGATGAGAGTGAAGACCGAATAAATTCAATGCCCTTTTCTGTTAAAGAAATCTGAGCGCTAAACTGGTTTTGGGAATAAACGGTGACAAACCCTTTCTCCTTTAGTCTTTTGAGGGCAATAAAGACGATCTGGTTTAACTCGTCTTCTGTGACATTAGGTTTGCCATCATGTCGCTGAAATTCTGGGGTATGTTTCAGGACATGGCGTAGAGAAGCTAGACTTCGACGGCGCGTTTCATGAGGATTTGAGTAGAGCCATAATAGGAGCACATAATCTATGAGGGCTCCTGAAAGTTGACGATGCATCTGGCGAGCCAGGTAATAAACAGCAGGCAATCTCTACGCTCCATTTAATCTAGAATGGACGTTTAAAACTTATCAATCGTTTCTTCTGGTCTAATCCGCAGTCCACTTGTAGGTTCCCTTGGGGGTGATGAGAATATAACCTTGAAGTTTCAAGAGGGTTAAAGCTTCTTCGACATCAACACTTGAAATGGATTCTCTGTTCATTTGCTCAAGGAGCTGAGTGTGGCTGATCGGTGTAGGTGATTTCCGAATTATTTTCCCGATCGTTTGTGCGAGTTTAGTAGGACTTACTTTTTTGGTTTTTGTCTTAGTCGGTTCGGTTACATCGGCTACCAATCGAATTTGCCAGGGTTTAGGGGCGATGATGTGGCCTGATCGGATGAGCACCTCAATTTGTTGGGATGCCCACTCCCAAGGTATCCCTGCTTTTTGACATTCCTGTTCAAGTTGCTGTAAATCAATGTTGGTGATTCGTGCATGTTGGTTAAGTATTCGTTCTAATTCGCGTCGACGAGTGGAAGTGGGTTGAACTTCGGTTGTAATTTCCTGGATTTCCGTTAAATTAACACTCTCTTGTGGGATTAGGGATTGAATTGATTTCCGTGATTTTTCAACTGCATTCATAAACTCCTGGTGGTGTTTCCCTGTTTGGTAAAATTTTACCCGCGTTCTCGCCCTTTCTGCGGTATCGACATAGATAGCGTTTAGTGGATTAATTTTAAAAATTCGCTGACAAAAGACGCAAAGACGAGTTTTCTGTCGCGTGGGGGCGTAAGTGTATCTTCCACATTTGGGGCATCGTATGATATAGTATCCTTCCCGTGGCATCAATACCATCCATGCCACAAGCCTAATTAACTTAATTAGCCTTCCTCACCTGGGAATCTTCTAATGAGTTTTGGACTGGACCAATATTTTAAGAAAAAAAAGAAGAGTGAAGAAAAAGACGAGAAGAGTGAAGAAAAGAAAACAATTGAGGTTGTCGAAGCGGATGGTTCTGATTTACGGGATTGGCCCTCGATATTAGAAGAGACTGTAAAATCAATGGTTCTATACCCGCATCTTCTTGATTACACCCGTACCAATATTCTTCCCCAACGACAATCCATTACTCCGGAAGAACTTGCGGTCCAACTTCGTGTTCCCTTGGGAGTTGCTATTGTCCTCCTTGACAAACTTCAGCATGAAGCACAGGAAACACAATAAAACAGGTCATGTAAGTGGTTGAGCTGAATTATAGAGGTATAGAAAGTAAATTTTTGCCAGTTCAGCTAACTCGGTGTGGCGAGACCAGATTGCTAATGATTCATCGGGTTTTGTGGTCAACATAATAATGGCTTGTTTTTCATCTATAATCGCTCCTCCCCCATAGATTTCTTTGCGTTTTCGTCCATCTCCCACTGCTAAAATGAGTCGCCTTACCTTATCGGTCAACGTTTGCTCAGATACTAGAATCTGGAATTTCACACCCTTATCCCGAAGATGGAGTAATGTGGGGCTAATGAAATCAATGTCCTCTTCACTTATGATTCCCCAAGATAAGAGAACGATGCGTTCTGCCTGACCAAGTGCGACATTCAGTTTTGCTCGAACATTATTAGATCCATGGAGAATGTGAACTTCGGGAGCTGAAATCCTTGTCTTTTCATCGAAAAGAGGTTGTAAATCTTCGATAACGCGTTGCTCCCAATCCGATAACCGCTCTTGGGCATTAAGAACAGCTGCCTTTGAAGTTTCCCGTGGGCTCTTAGGCACGTATCGTTTTGGACGTCCCTGTTCAACGGTTATCCAACCTCCACGTTCCAAAGCTGCTAAGACATCATACACTCTACTAAAGGGAATTCGCGATTGTGAACTCACTTCGCTAGCTGTAAGTGCCCCATTCCGGACCAAGGAGATATACACTCGTGCTTCGTAACTACTTAGCCCTAGGTTCCTGAGGGCACGGATGGCGCTGTCATCCATGCGTTTGCTCATTTCAACTACCACATCGACACAGTGTAACTAGCGAAAAAACCTTTTTGCTTACCGCGTTAAGAGTAATATGGACGTGACTTTATGGGTCAAGTGCGACCACCATGTGCAATCGGTTTCTATCCACCAGAAAAAAATGCTCTAAAAAAAGCTATTGAAGCAGCCTTTTCCGGCCCCCAGGGGGTGGGAACTGTTCCTAAAGTAAGCGCCAAGAGATTAGAGGGTTTGGTTGCTGGGGTAGCACCTCATGCTGGGTTCATTTACTCGGGTCCAGTTGCTTCTCATCTATACAATCTCATTGCACAAGAGGGCTTTCCTGAAACCTTCATTCTGATTGGTCCCAAACATGGCTTCTTACGCTTTCAAGGTGCCGTTGTTATGGCTGAAGGCCTGTGGGAAACACCTCTAGGAAAACGCGAAATTGACACTTCACTTGCTCAACAGTTACTCAAGCAAAGCCAAGATTCGGGATCAAAATGCATTATTGAAGATACAGAGGCTCATTATGGCGAGCATTCATTAGAAGTACAATTACCGTTCCTTCAATTTTTAGGTCAAAACCATCCTTTTCAAATTGTTCCGCTGGTAATCTCTTCACAAAATTACTCGGTTTGTGAAAAGGTAGGTAAGACCATCGCTGAAGCGGTTAAGAAAAGCAAACGGGATGTTATCATTATCGCTAGCACAGATTTCACGCACTATGGACAATATTTCTATAACTATGCCCCTGTTGGGAGTGGTCCTATTGATAAAATTGTCAAATGGGTTCACGATACTGATGGAGATCTTATTCAAAAAATTGAGCAATTGGATGGCAAGGCTCTTTTGGAAACTGTCGTGGAAGAACGACGAACGATGTGTGGTGCAAGCCCCGTAGCTGCAACGATAGTAGCTGCCCAACAACTGGGTGCATCGAAAGGAAAATCACTCAAGTATGCAACAAGTTATGATATCAGGGGAAGTTCAGACGCAATTGTGGGATATGCGTCAATTGCTTTACAACGTTAGACGTTAATAGTTTGTTTAGGCGCATTTTTTCCTTTTTGTAAAGCTGAGATGTTCATGTTATGATATCGTGCAGGTAAAACGTCTTTTATCGCCGAAATAATTGATTCTTCGTTTAATGGAAGTAGATTCAACCCCAATGCAGCACCGATTAATACGGTATTCATAGTTAGGAGGCTTCCTGCATCCTGAGCCAAGCTTGCGGCATCAAAAGTGACTACTTTCGCAAATTTGCTCAGATCTCTAAGAATCTCTTTATCACTGGGGTATTCCGCCCGTCCTAGCAATACAGCGGTTGGAACGATTTGGTATTGTCCAACAATTATGGTCCCTGTTGGCATAATACGATCAACGTTTCGCAGGGCTTCAACAGGCTCAACACTTAGAAGTACATCTGCTTTACCCGTTGGAACAATAGGTCCATGAACGGATGATCCGATTCGAATCGTGCAGTTGACCGCTCCTCCCCGTTGTGCCATACCATGAATTTCTCCCATTCTAACGTTTTGTCCTTCAATGAGTGCCGCAGTTGCTAAAACCCGAGCGGCGGTCAGAACACCAGTACCACCGACACCTGTGAACATTATGTTAAACTCTTTCATTGATCTCAATTTCCCGAATTGCCTTATACGGACAAATTTCTGCACAGACTCCACAGCCAGAGCAGAGATCAGAATCAATTGCAGCATGTTCCCCTTCCCAAATAGCTGCAGCACAACCAAGTTTATCTATGCAGACCCGACATCCTTGGCAAACCTCTGGATTTACCTCATAAGGAATAATCGGTTCATTCTCACGGCGTTTTCTCGCTCTTTCGACAAGAGCACAGGGGCTTCTTGAAATAATTACAGCAGGGCCATCAAATGAAACAGCTTCACGAATGGCTCTTATAGATTCCTTGACTTTAAGGGGATTAATAACTTTGACAAATTGAATCCCAACTCCTCGTGCTACTTCTTCAATGCTTATCCCTTGTCCTTTAACTCCCATTCCAGTAATCCCTGTTCCGGGGTGAGGTTGATGACCCGTCATTGCTGTTGTGTGATTATCAACAACAATAATTTTTACAGGGTGTTGATTGTAGACGGCATTAACTAGTCCTGGAATTCCTGAATGGAAAAATGTGGAGTCACCGATTGCCCCAATAATGGGTTTATCCAGAACAGCTGTTAGCCCACAAGAAGTACCTATGCTTGAACCCATACAAAGTAAGAGATCTGCCATCTCAAGAGGAGGTTGAATGGCCAGAGTGTAACAACCAATGTCTGTTGGGTAAACACCTTTTCGTCCAGTGGCTGTTGCAACTTCGTAGAAGGTGGCTCTGTGAGGACATCCGGCACAAAGAATTGGAGGTCGGGGAGGAGATTCAACTAGGTCTTCAGAGAATTTTTCATCGATTGCACGGAAATCTGGTGGAATCTCTTTGCCTAGTGCTTGAGCTATTCCCTCCATAACTTTTCGAGGACTGAGTTCACCAATTTCTGAGAAGTACCCCTGGCTTTTTCCTAAAATTGGTGTGATTATACTCTCTTCCTGCGAAAAAGCTCGTGCGTGATTCTCAAGGTATGGCTTCAACTCTTCAACGACAATCACCTGTTCCTTTGAAGCAATGAATTTTTGGAGTTTCTTTTTAGGTAGCGGATAGGTCATTCCTATCTTGAAAATGGCTGCTTTAATCTGAAGAGCTTCCAGGGCTTCCATAACATAGTTAAAACTAACACCTGACGTAATTATTCCTAGCCTTCCTTTATCATAAATTCTGTTCCATTCACTTTTTTCTGATAGTTCAGTGGCTTGTTTTACTTTTTCAACCAAAATTGGATGCCGTATTCGGGCAACAGAAGGAACGGTGACGAATCGAAAGGGATCTCGTTCAAAATTGGGATTATTCCTTGGTTCGCGAATGGGCCCCAACTCAACTCCTGCTCGAGTATGGCTCACTCGAGTTGTGACGCGAAGTAAAACAGGTTGTTCGAGTTCTTCAGAAAGATCAAAGGCTGCAATTGTCATTTCTTTGGCTTCTTGAGGATCCGCTGGTTCAAGCATCATAGTGTCGCCAAGCATTGCGTAGAGACGATTATCCTGTTCATTTTGGGAACTCCAACACCCTGGGTCATCAGCTGATACAATAACAAGCCCTGCACGTACACCAATGTAATTCAATGTCATAAACGCGTCTGATGCTACATTGAGTCCCACATGTTTCATGATAACAAGAGATCGAGCGTTAGCTACTGCTGCGGCACCTGCAACCTCCATGGCAACCTTTTCGTTGGTGCAATATTCGAAGAAGTATTTTCCTTGCTTAACTGCCCGGAATAAACTATCACCTATCTCAGACGAAGGCGTACCTGGATAGGTTGATGCGAGTTCTAATCCCGCTTCGATGGCACCTCGAGCAATTGCTTCGTTTCCAAGAAGGAGATGACGTTTACCAGGTTCGTCTTTTGTTAGAATCTCAGCGATATCCATGAGTTTCACCGACTTGCCAAATCGTTAAAACGGAGTTACACTTTACTATTTTACAGTTTGTAATTTATAGCAAAGGGTGGATTCCAGTGGGCGATTGGCATATTCGACTTAAATCATCAGAACGAGTTCTAACTGACGTTCTTGATAAAACCGGCGCAAAAATGATTCGACCTAAGTTCATAAACGAATTGAAGGAAATTTCCAAAACTCACATGATGAACTTTGAAGTCAAGTCTCCTGAGGGTTTGAATAAGCTGTCTTCAAGTTTTGTTCTTGTCGAATACGCCACCACAGATAATCAGGTTCACAACGTTACAGGACTATTTGAATACGCATATGGAGCACTCAGACTAGTAGCTGTGGACGATGAGAAACTAGCTAATGCTTCAGGGGATGACATCATCGCGTTTTTTGAGACTCCATTACAGAAAAAAACTAAAACTAGTATTCATGTCTATGAAGCAAAAAAGAAGTAGAAATTTAGTTAATATTTTGTCATTCAATATTTGGATTGACAAAGGGCTGAATAGCGTTTTTCAAGATCCATAATGATTGTTTTCCAATTTTTGTTGTCCCATGATTTGTAATATCTATTAGTGATAACTTGGGTGATAGTAGGTTTTCCGCGAAATATTGGCGGAGGGCTTGTTCAGCGTCTGTAACGGTTCTTGTGATTTTAGCATTGTATCTCCCGTTTACTAAAACTGCATCCGGGTGTTTTTCCGTAAAGCGTTCTACTCCCTCGATAAAATCCGCTGGTGGGCCAATTCGAACATAGGAGTCTTTAATTTCACTTTTTTCCACATGAAGGGCAATGGCAAAAATTGGAGGTTGAAATACTTCTTCGAACGTAACTGCTCCAAACCGTAATTCACCAGTGGGTTCACATCTAAGGGCTTTCTGTAATTTTGTAAAATATCGATAGAGTTTATCACGCGTTTTCGTATAATGCCAGGTCGTTTCATCGTAGAATTCAATTACATAATAATTTGAAGTCAGTTGCGCAAGCTCTTTTGTTGAAAGAATAGGAATCGGTTGTCTTTGGAAAAAAGTACTAGAAGGTTGTTTATGTAATTGTTGCGCGTTATGCTGAGCAAATCGATAAGCACGTTGTGAAATACTTGAGGCAATATTTCGATTTGCGTCTGTAGGGTCCGTGATAATTAAGAAGTCTTTAGGAAAATCTTTCTGCAATTCTTGTGAGGAACGACCAAAAAAGTCCAGACAGATTGTTGGAGATTGAGAAAGAAAATCGAAGGCAGAATCGATGTTTTTTGAATGATAGATAAACATCTCTGTACTAAAACCAGTAAAGCCACTACGTCCAACCGGGCTCGAATCTCCATAGACAAATATTGAATGACAAAATGCTTTGAAAATACGCACATCATCACGTTGTTGTTGTGTCAGGTTTGCATCAACGAAGCGCGAATGATGAGGAGTTCGATCAACAGCGGTAATTGGTCCATTTTCCATAATATATTCCGGCGTAAGATCAAAACAAAATACTACGTCCACCAGATACTTGTCTAAATTTATGGAAACGTATGGATGCTCAGAATAGGCAATATTTTCGGTTTGTGCTCCGACTTTTTGAGCTGCGACAATTGCTACCTCTTTTACGAGTTTTTTGAAGAGTTTTCTAACGAGGTGTTTCTTGGGCTTTTCTAACTCGATTGATTTCGGCAAAATGGATGGGGATAATCCAATGAATATATCTAGTTCGCGCCAGCTTCGAAGTTGAGTCTGTTTTCGTCCCGATGACCCTTCAAGTTCAATAAATGCAAGAGCAAGTTTCCGATCTTTCGCTACACGTTGAATGCTTTCTTTTATTTTCGTATAAACTCGGAAACTTTCATCGATCTCCAACTTGGTGGGGCGAATTTGATCCAATATTCTACTTCTAATTTTTTGTAGCGAAAACATTGATTGAATTCTGGGCGACTATGCTTTTAAGCACTCGTAACAAGACTATTTTGAGGGAGCCCCGATTAACATGTTGGATGAAGTGGATCAGCAGATTCTAGAAGTATTGCAATCCAATTCACGAATATCCTTCTCTGAATTGGGACGAAGCGTAGGGCTCAGTGCTACTGCAGCGCGCAATCGTATTAACAGCCTTGTCAATCGGGGAATAATCACTAGACTCGGTGTTGAATTGGATTGGGCGAAGATTGGTTGGCCAATACAATCGCTTCTCCTCGTCCGCACGGAACATGGTAGAGCAGACACGGTTTCCAAGCAACTGCATAAGATACCTCAAATTTTGTCAATAACAAAAACTGCGGGAACTGTCGATTTGGTTGTTCGACTTATTGCGAGTGATGTTTCTGATTTTGCTTCTATTCTTCAAAAATCGTTATCAAAAATTCCTGGTATCACTAGTATCAACACACTTATGGTACTTGACGAAGTAAACAATACGCCCCCAATTCCGACAAGTACTAAGTAGCATTAGAAGGACCGTTCAATAACCTCTCCGTTTACACTGGTTTCAGCGAAAATCTGGGCTTGAAATTTAAGAACCTTCACATTGGAATCCAAATAACTATCTATTGGCAATCCTGCTTTTTGACAACAGCCTTGGAGGAACTCTTTTGCATTCCAACCTTGCTCAGGTGCAACTTGAGGAAGAAGCAATCCCCGGTGCCATCCTTTTCCTTCAATTATCAATCCATCTTTTCCAATCTCAATTTGGTCTACCAGTTTTGTCCGGTCAGTTAAGGTGAGGAGTTCAGGTTTCGTCAGGACGCTCACTTCAACTAGAATTAATTCAAGTTCGTCAACCTGAACTGCTGGGAATCGTGGATCGTCGAGGGCTGAACTTAAAGCGGCTTGCCGTGTTGCTTCAAGCAAAGAGATCGGATCCAAACGGTTAGTAGGTCCAGATTGTAATCTACCTATACAGCCCCTCAGCATCCACTCTTCCTTTGCCTGAGGGTTCTGTTTCTTTAATGTAACAAAAACACCCCGACTTTCATGTAAGGCTTCTGAGTCAATCTTCGGTAATTCTAGTTGTTTTTTGTCACGAATGAAGCTTTCAATTGCCTGGCGAGCAAGTCTTGTTAGAAGAGTTCCTTCTTTGAGGGTGAGTAATTTGGACATTGGATCGTTTCACCGGATTAATGGCTCGTATTGTTATGTGGTGTAAATCGATTCGCAACCAAGTCAACTAAATTACGCCGTATTAGTATGTTGACCATATTTCCCTTCTTCATGACAGGTAGAAGATGTTGATGTTCACGTAGCAGAAGCTCAGCAGCTTCACCGATCGGAGTATTAGGAGTGGTTGTTAACTCTGTTGTCGTTAGAATATTCAATACACGAAAATCACGCAAGCGAGTGCTTTGATATTTCGCTGGTGTTTCTCGGCGAAACGCAGCAAAGCCCAGCGCCAACCGTTTTTTAGTAACTAATCCAATTATTTCTCCTTGATCAAACACGGGCAGGCCCGGCATCCCCTTTGTCAATATTAACTGACGGGCATGTACAACCCGTTCAGTAGGACTAATGCTGATTGGATTTTCCAGTTTGAGATCACGAACATAGTGCTTATCAATATCAAGGCATTTTTTTACAAAATGTGTATTAGTAATTATTCCAACAATTTCCTCATCTTTTACGACTGGTAAAGCTCGTTCTTGGCGTTCAAGAAGTAAATTTGCTGCTTTGAACAGATTAGTTGACGGCTCAACAGTCTTAGGATTCAACTCCATAACAGAACTAACATGGATGCTGGATGGAGTCAGTTTTCCTGCTCGAGCTGATCCTAGTCGATCCAAAATATCTACTTCAGTGATTAACCCTACCAGACGATTACTATCTGTTACGGGAATTGCAGAGATACCATATTTTTCCATCAACTCCAATGCCATTGAAACCACTTGATCTTTATCTATAGTTTTTACTGGACTTGCCATAATTTTTTCAACATGCACCTACCTCACCTCGTCAAACCATAGTTAGCGTCGTTACTCAAAATAGTTTGGCTCTTACGTTCCAAACATCCCAAAACTGATATTCACTCTTTAACAAAATCAATTGGACCTGGAGGTAAAATCGCGATAATTTCATCAATACTTAAGGCTCGAACTTTGCTTTGAAATTCTGAGGGAACTCTTTCAGAAAAATCAGCTCTCAATCGTTTTGCAGCATCTGAGACCTTCATTTTTCCCGGGGTTATTATAAAAAACACCTTGGTTTTTTTCCGAATAGTTGACTCGGGTCCAGCTATAATAATAGGGAATCCTTCCTCAATTATTACTCCAATAGCTATCCGAACTGGATTATTTCGGAGATAATTCCGTTCTCCCCTAACCATCACAGCGCCTTTTGGTAAGAATTCTCCTGATGGGGCGCTTAAAGAAACTTGATCACTAGTTACCCAATAAGCATCTGCTGCGCTACTACTAGCTTTCCATGCACGTGAATAACTCACCGCAAAAATGGCGATTTCCGCTAACTCTTCTTCAGAAACATCTCTTCCCTCTGTTTTGACAATTACTATGGGGGCTCCGGCAAAATCTGCATGGAAAAAGAGATCAGACTCATCAAGATATTTCCGGATGAGTTGTTGGTTACTCCCTGCGTCACGTCCTCCTAAGACCAAAAAATCTCCAGATGTTTCAAACCACCTAAATTTCTCAAACCAACGTTTCTTTCGCCGATACATGAGCTTGTCAGAATCTGCTGCAGTAAGTTCGTCATCACGTTTTTCATCAAGTCGTGCAATTTTTTGTTTTGTATTTTCGATAGCAATGGAGGCCCCTTTGACTTTTTTCTCAAGTTGTTTACTGCGCTGGAATAGTTGGTTCGCGTTTTCAGTGGCCGACAAACGAATATCAAGTGATAACGAAACGGCATTCAATTGAATTTGAATGCGTCCTGAATGTGGGTGAATCCCTTTAACAATCATTGCAGCAGGAATTTTCTGCTGTCTTCCGTTTTCAAGGCGTTTGGTAATTTCCTTCCAGGAATGACCTTGTTGACGTGCATCTTGTATTGTGGATAAGAGCTCTTCGACTAAATTCAGGTTTTGATAAATCACGTTAGCTGCATCGCGGCTTTGCTTCGCCCTAGTTTGCATGGTTTCAAGGTGCTCTTGCTGTTGGCTCAATAAATATTGAAGCTTTTTGAAATCACGTTGATATGTATCAGTGATTTCCTCTACTGCCGTTTCTTCATGGTAAGTTGAGTAATAATTGTCGAGGGCCTGGTTAAACGTGGAAAATGATCTAACTTTTGATTTCTGAAAACGCTTACTCTCTGTTGGTAGGACTTGAAGTGGCTCCTCATTTTCTCCTAGGACAATTCTAGGTTTAAGTGGCTCCTCAGCCAGGGTTATGAAGTATGAACTCAATGCTTGATGCAGAGTTTTTCGTTGTTTGGGGGTTAAACTCTTTGCGTTGATTTTATAGGCGATTTCAGCTGTAGATAGGATTTCTTCGGCTGTTGATCCGCTCATATTTAGGCTATGAACTAAAGTCCGGACAATATCTTGTTCAGAATCATCAAGTAAGGAATTCAGCTCCTTACCCGATATTTGGCGTGGATCAGCTGCTCGTAATGGGGGAAACTGAAAGGGTGCTCCCCGAACAATGTCACGGTCTCGCATTCGTCGATATGTCATCGCAGATACAATGCGATCTTTGGGATCGAGGAGGATTGCGTTCCCGCCGCCAAATAGCTCGATTACTAATGTAAATCGTTTTTCGGGTGGTCCAGCTCGTAGATAGACGACTCGATCGAAATCGTGTTGTTCAATAACCGATATTTTATGATCTCGTAGATGTTTCCGGAGTGCTTTACAAAACGCGCGTAGTTTTGCTTCTCGTTCATATCTGAGGGATGTTAAGTGCATCCTCTTTCCAGGTTCAATCAATAGCCAGGTTTTATTCGGTGTATCAGAACTGATCTTAAAAAGTAGAATACCGTTAAGTTGATAAACATTCAGAATCCATCTCTCGACTATTAAGTCCTTAACTTCGCGAAGCACAACGAAAATATCGGACGCTGTCATACCTGGATTCATGGAGGCTCACCATCGTTGGAAAAGATGACTTCATTATTTGAGCGTATAACACCTGAAGATCGGATATACTATACGCGCATAATTTTTGCATTTATTTCTGCAGCTATTGTATTGGGTTTAAACCTTTGGGGTCCCTTAGGTTTGATTGGGTTTGTTATCGGATTAGTACTAATTATCTTGTCGTATTTCCTTGCCGTATATCTTCTAGGTGTTAATCCTCAAGAAATTGGTGGACATGTCAAGGGATTGATTAAGGGACTAGGCACAGCTGTTCTGTTATTCCTCATGATTTACCTACTAGGGTTTAACTTCATTTATGCAGCTACCGCGCTACCTCCCTAATCAAGTTGAAGATTTCTCTTTGGAACCGGATATTAGTTGAGGAAACCTTAATAGGTCACCTTTTCTAATGTCGATTTAGTAATGTGATATCGAGGGAGTTTAGTGAAACTTGATGATAAGGATATGCAAATCCTCTCTTTACTCCAAACGGATGGTCGAGCAAAGTACACCCAAATTGCGAGAACTCTATCAAAAGCGATGAAACAAAATATTCCGGACACGACAATTTTATTTCGAATCCGCAAACTTCAACAGGCAGGAGTCATAAAGAAATTCACAGTAAGCATCGATCAGGAAATGCTGGGGTTCACTGTATGTGGTGTGTTATTTGTTGAAATTGGTGGACATATTCTTCGAGACATCACCGTAGAACACACTCAAAAAATAAAGGCTGATCTTGAAAATCGAACGAATGTAATTTTTCTTGCGCTTAATGAAACTGAAACGGGAATTTTCGCGTTTATTCTTGGGAAACAGAAAACGGAACTTGAAGAAATATTTGAAAAGCTCAAAGACAACCCCGATGTTGTCGACGCTAGATTATGGTTCCTCAAACAACCATCAAAGGGTGAGACTCTGGTTGGAACAGGCTTACCCCTTATCGAAACGGAGGAAAAAGAAGATGTCTGAGACATCAGAAAGGGTGAAGACGGGAATTCCAGGCTTAGATGGCATCCTTCATGGAGGATACATTCCTGGAAGTAATGTATTAGTCTCCGGTGGGGCTGGTACAGGGAAGACAATTTTCTGCATGCAATTTCTCTATTCCGGTGCAATGAAATATGGAGACAATGGAGTGTTTGTAACTTTAGAAGAACGTCCTAAAGAACTACGACGCGAAGCAGCACGCTTCGGATGGAATTTTGAGAAACTGCAAGAAGAAGAAAAACTCATTATTGTTGATGCAGCCTCCAGCAAAGCTGGATTACCGACTACAGAACCACACGCTATTAGAACAGGTCTTGATATTAATGCTCTTGCACAAGAAATCTATCGTGTGACCAAACGAATTAACGCTAGGCGAATCGTCATTGATTCCGTGTCAGGCCTTGGAGTGAGATTTGAAGGAATAGCTGCAGTGAGAAACGCAATATTCAAATTATCAAGTTTACTTCGGGAACTTGGCGCTACTTCAATAATGACCTCAGAAGTTGCTGAGGGTTCCACAGGGTTCAGTCGTTATGGGGTGGAAGAATTCATCGCTCAGGGGCTAGTTATCTTATTCCTCACCGAACAGGATCGTGAACTTCGCCGTAGCTTAGTTGTACGAAAGATGCGTCAAACAGGGCACAGTTTGAAACGGTTTCCTTTCGAAATTAGTAGTTCAGGGCTTGTTGTCATGCCTGGTGGCGAACTTTAATTCAACATCAGAATTTGTACACCTGATAAAATCAACAAGCTAATGTAGGCAATTAAAAAATAGGCAATTAATGCAACTGAAACAGGTTTCCACTCAGTTCCTTTTTTCTTAGAGTTTGGTCGGTTAAACCGGCGAGTAAGCCAAAATATTCGCTTTATGGGTCTTGTTGTTTTTCGTTGGCTGGGAGTTAATCGTCTCCACGTTACTCCATTTCTAATTAAAAGAAACAAACTATATACGCCCAATAAACAGAAGCCTCCTGCCTGGACTAAGAAAGGAGCGGCAATTAACCATAAAGGAGTAAAAACATTCCAGGGGTAAATCAGGGACACAAGAAGAATTGCTTTCCCATCGGCGCCACCCAATAGCCCAACATAAAATCCAATAATCACAAAAACGAGGACTAACACAGCTTGAAATATGTAGAGAAGTATGGCTCCATATAAGACCATGCGAAAAATAGTGATAGGGAGAGCCAGTAACCCTATTATCCAGACCGAGTTAGACACCTCACCTGTTTGAAGATCCGTTATTGCAGCATAGAGAAGGAGAGCGAAAACAAAAATGGTAACAGCAACTCCGAGGATGATGTCCACTCGATACCCTCAAAATATACCTGGATTTGACCCCTTTAAAGGTCCTCAACTACTAGGAACCACTATTCGGGCTCAATTTCGGTCCGACGAATTGATCTAAAGTAAAAATAAAGACCCACGAGGATTATTCCAGCAATCTCTACACCAACACTAATCGCAAGAAGGAATAATCCAGGGGCTATTAAGCCAACGATTTTACTAACTACAGCAACACCAATGCCACTTACCAGGAGAATGAAAATTATTAGAGCTTCTATGAATGTTCCAAAAGATCTTCTAACTAATCGTATTCTGGAGTTTTCATTTGACATTCGTATCACTTTCTTTTCAGAGGAGAAATTGGAGTCTATTAAAATTTACGCTCTCCAACTACTGCTTGTGGCCTTCAATTTTATTTCCGAGTATGAGTCTCCAGTTTAAGAGATGTCGTATCAAAAATGACATTCTTAACAGCAGGTTCACAAACTTTTCTTACACCATGCTCGCCGGGCTCATAATGACTCTTAATGAGTCCAGCCTGCTCTAGAAGCTTAACTTGAGCACTGATATTCGCTTCAGTTTGTTTTAGAGCTTCTGCAATTCGACTAACATCCATGCTCTTGTTAATGAGTAGAGCAATAATCGCAAGTCGCGTATCGCTGGAAAGCGCTTTAGCCACTTTTAGAACCTTTTCATCGGGTACTTCAAATCGTTCCTTCAATGTATAAAACTCCCGCCTTAGTAAATAGACTCGGTAGCCAATTTCGGTGGCTCTCCTTAATATACGTTTCCCAGCTGAATGGTAAAGGAATGCTTTCACCAATAATCCAAGCTTTTATTCAAAAAGAGACTGACTCAATTGATAACTTACTCCCAATAGCTTTTTGTCGGCGTAACACCGCAATTCACGTGATTGAGTTGTACCGTCTCGCCAAGATTCTGCAAGAAATCTCATCTGAAGAAATTCAAGTACTTCAAGCTCTCGAAGAATTAGTACATCGATTTGAGTACATCCCTCTTGAAGAGGTCGCGACAAAATTATCGCTGGATGAAGATGATATTCTATTTCTTCTTGGGAAATTAAATAAAATTAGATTAGTACAACGGAAAAAAGAACATTACCTTGGATATCGGATATCGCGTGCAGGTTATGATGCATTAGCCTTGCATGACTTGGCCCAAAAAGATGTAATTGTATCTCTTGGGCAACCTTATGGTGTCGGTAAGGAAGCAACCGTGTACAGTTCTTTGGACGCAAATGGAAAGGAGGTTGCTGTAAAGTTTCTTCGATGGGGACAAACGAGTTTTAAACGCATTCGAAGACTCCGCAAGCTCAAAGATGAACCCATCCATTCTTGGATAGCCTTCAGTAAACGAGCAGCGAAAAGAGAATTCGGGGTTTTACGAATATTGTATGATATTGGTGGGAAAGTGCCGCAACCAATAGCGCTTAATCGCCACGTCATCGTAATGTCGCAAATGACGGGTGATCTACTGCTTCAAATATCAGAATTGGAACACCCTCATAATGTGCTTGAGCAAATTCTTCAACAAGTGCAACTTGCCTACCAGAAAGCAAAACTAGTTCATGGTGACCTCAGTGAATACAATATCTTCGTCGATGAAAATGAACAAGTTACCATCTTTGATTGGCCTCAATGGCAACCCCTAAGTCATCCAAATTCTATGTGGCTACTAAAACGAGATCTCTCCCATATTCTTACATTTTTCAAACGCAGGTTTAGTATAATGTATGACGTTGATGAAACTCTAAAAAGAGTGACCGCCCCAAAACAAGGAAAAAAGAAGAATGACTAAAACTTCTGGTCCCCAAATAATTAGCTTTGATATTCTTCCTCAAAGCTCCCCATCCGCTAAAAAAACCCCTCGTTATGCAATGGTGCTTTTTCAAGACGAAGTGCTTGAAACCCAAAGCTCCATCCGACGAAATGAATTATTAAAGGTTATTCGCAAGCTCGAACCTGACATCATTGCAACTGATAACCTACTTGAATTGGCTCCCACAGAAAAAGGCGTGATTGAGTTTCTATCAAAGATTTCTTCAAAAGTTCGGGTTATCCAAGTTACTGGTTCACCAATCCATGGTATGACATCACTAAAAAAACTAGCAACAAGACACGGAATAGAAATAATCAAACACCCTTCACCGATTGAGACAGCAACAGTATTAGCGAAATTAGCTGCCTTAGGTGTTGGAATAGAAGTTTCTGCCTTAGCACATGAAACCCGAATCACAATAACTAGAGCTAGGAATATTGGACCTGGTGGTTATTCTCAAGCTCGTTATCAGAGACGAATGCATGGAGCTATTCAACAGGTTGCTCGAAAAATCTTAGAGAAACTAACTAAAGCGGGTATAGATTACGATGAATACGAAACCAGAACTTCACACGGTTTGTCCAGATGTGCAATACATGTATACAAAGCGGTTGATAGCGTTAGTAAACTAGTTCAATCCGAAGTGAATCGAATTGCTGGTGTGGCTGTTCGGATATCCCCTGTAAAACGTCGTTCTCTATTATATTCGCCCAGAGAAGAAAATGGAGAGCATCTTGGTCCGCGACGGCTATTAGTCGTTGGCATTGATGCTGGCACAACAGTTGGAATAGCAATTTCTGATATTTCGGGTCATCTTATGGCAATTCATAGCGGGCGAGGTTTATCACGAGGAGATGTTATCAGATATCTGGTTGAATTTGGGAAACCGGTTCTAATCGCATCTGATGTATCTCCTGCTCCAAGTTTCATCGAAAAGCTTAGTAGATCGTTACAAGCTCACCTATTTGTTCCGGACAGATTGATGTCTGTAGTGGAGAAAAGGGAATTAGCGAAATCATTCACCGCAAATTCTGAACTAAGTCCAAGGAATGCCCATCAACGAGATGCAGTCGCGGCGATCACAAAGGTCTTTCAGGCCTACGGGAAAAAATTGAAGTCACTTAACCAGAATTTACGGAAAAGTGAAGAACTCCATTTGATTTCTAAAGCTGTATCGATGGTTTTTCAAGGTGTGTCTATTAGTGATGCAATCGAGCAATCCATAATTAGCAAGGAACCTAAAGACGCAAAAATTGAACCTGTGATACTCAGTCAATCTGTAGGGGAAGGCTATACATCTGAACAATATGAACGAATGATTGACCGTTTGCAGCGTCAGGTGGAATCTCTCCAAAGACAACTAGAATTTGTAAAGAGTCAACATCATCTAAGTCTTGAAGAACAAAAGAAAACCAAACAAGAATTGAAGCATATTAAACAGCAACTTAATCGTGCATTAAATGTGGAACAACGAGAGCAACGCCGTGATGAACAAATCCAGCGAAAAGATGTTGAAATCCAAAGATTAGAAAAAAGACTTCATGAACAAAACCAAACGCTTGAGAGTACGAAACGCACCTTAACAAATTTGAAATTAATGCGGCGACTAGAAATTCGGGGTGAGGTACAACCCGTTGTGGTTCTCCCACACTTTTCTCAAGAAGAACTTCGCCGACTCAGCGATCGATATCCACGAAAGAGGAGAAAAGTCGTATACATCCAGGATCCAAGCGGAGGTGGACGCTCAACAGCTGAGCAATTAATTCAATTCGGGGTTCAGCTGGTAATAACGCACGGAACGATGTCTCATCTAGCACTTAAACAGTTTAAAGCCGCACATATACCCGTAATAGATGCAGAATTATTACAAATCACTGTTGTTGACGAATTTGCCGTTGTTGATGTCGAGCAACTAGATAAGGAAATCACAAAATGGCAGGATAGATATGAATCTTCTGAACGTGAAGCTGCAGCTTATGCGCTTGAACGTTTAATTGAAGAATACCGTCAAGAGCGACGAAATGAAAGTTCTGAAAACAATGGATGAAAACCTAAGTGACCCTTAATGGGCAGTACCTATTCCTTATTCTCCCAAATAATCTGTGTCAAATCCGGTTTGATGTAAAGAATATTATTACCTCGGATAAGGACTTCACCAAATTTCGCTGTTGGTTTTCCATCCATCAATTCCTCAGCGCCTTCCAAAACAAGGTTCATGTACATGTCAATTTCTTTTAATCGACCTCGGTACTCTTTGCCATCTTTGAGTTTGATCAAAACCAAGTTATTGGTAGCTTTTTGTAGAATTTTAATTGGCTGATTTTCCACGGTATTCAACCTCGGGAGTAATCCTGCTAACTGTGAGATGCCAAATAAAGATAACGGTCATAGAGATGATAAAAGGAAGTTAAACTGTTTTTTCAGCTGGGTAATTTATAGATTAATCCTCCGTCTTCATTTCCAAGATTTTCTAAACGTACAATTGGAGTAGAAAGTTGATTAAACTCTGTTTCAAGCTCTTGAATGGGCAGACACTTTTCTAATGTCGTTATGGCTAATATTCCTCGGGGCTGTACAATTCGGATTAGTTCTTGAATTCCACGCTGAATATTATTCAAATTTTGAATTACCGTAATGCTAACTACAGTTGGAAAAACGTTGTTCCGGAAGGGTAATGCCTCCGCTGATGCACACACTAAGGATATGGCTTGGTTCCACTCATTGATTTTTATCACTTGTTTATGTGCTATTCGCAACATTTCGATTGCCCAATCAACACCAACAATTGGAGCGAATTCAATAATCGATGCCAAACCAATACCTGTTCCAATACCGACATCTACAAGAGGACATCTTTCAAGATATGTGACTATTGCTTGGTATTTTATTCGTTGAATTTGGCTATACCGACGATGATAGGATTGTGCTGATTCATCATACAAACGAAATTTACACACAATTCTTTACTGGTAGTCAAAACTTATTTAGAATTACGGCATGTCTTCGATTTGATTATACTTTGTCTGATCTTAACTCCTCAATGAATGAGAAAATATGGCTACTCCAATCACCAACCCTAAGGCAAGCTCATCAGCTCCTTGAAAAGGCAATTTCACAAAAGCGATTAATCCAAATTATTGGCAACTGCTATGTCGAGTATCATGGTCGCGCTAGATCAGTACTAACGGAGGGTGAACGTCTAATAATTTTAAAACGTGATGGAGCTATCCTAGTTCATAAGGAGAGTGGAGTTGAACCCGTTAACTGGCAACCTCCAGGAGCTACTCTAAAGATTAAGCAAGAGAAGGATAAACTCATTCTATTTGCTAATCGTGCAAAACCGCGTGAAACTGTTCGCATTGAATTTTCCCTGCTTTCCATGGTTAGTGCGAGCCTTATTGATGACGCTGGTGAGTTTAGTATGCATTTAACCGAAGATGAGATGCAAAAGGTTCTTAGTGCTCACCCTGAACTCATTGAAGCTGGACTCCGCACAATACGACGTGAACGCCCTGTTGCCCCAGGATTCATCGATATCTTTGCCCGTGATGACAAAGGACGATTAGTCATTATCGAAGTTAAACGCCGTCGTGCTGACAGCGAAGCAGTCCATCAACTCTATCGCTATATTAAAAGTTTCCAAACCGAAGATGCCACTCAATTGCGGGGCATTCTTGTCGCACCAAGTCTCACCAAAGGAACCTTCGCTCTAATTGAACAACTCGGTCTTGAATATCGGAAAATTAAACCTCAACAGTGTGCAACCTTTCTTATGCAGAAGAACTCGCGTAAACTCACAGAGTATCTAAACGACGCTTAATGAAAATTAAGCTAGCTAACACCAGTCCAGGCAATCTGGCGAAAAGCATCAGTAACGCCATGCCCTTCTTTAGCGCTAGTCTCAAAATAACCCCACCCCAATTGTTGTGCATAAGCCATAGCCTCCTCCGTCGACACTTGGCGCTGATCTATCAAATCAACTTTGTTAGCCAACAAGACTGAGGTAACCGCCCCGGTAACCTGTGAAACTTCATCATACCACCCGGGGATATTTTCAAAGGTCTGACGCCGCGTAACATCAAATACTAAAATCACACCAGCTGCTCCCCGATAGAAGACAGGCCGCACAGAACTAAAGTGAGGTTGACCAGCCAGATCCCACAACTGTAAACGCACTAAAGTATCACCAAAATTTAGTTCTTTCACGGCAAAACTAGTTCCCACGGTCATGATATACGACTCCCGGAAGTGACCTTCGGTGTATCGGATGATAAGACTGGTTTTACCAACGGCGCCATCGCCGACGACGCAGACTTTGAGGACATACTGGCGTTGCGGTGTACTCATGTAGCCTTTCTCCTCATGGGGCTCGGTTTGTCTGACTTACGTTTAAAGCCATATAGAGCTTTCGTTCATTTTTGCTCTTAGCTTTGTTTTTTTGAATATTGGCTAGTTAATTATTATTGCCCAAGACTTTTTATGCTGTTGAAGGTTGGTAGGGGCACGCTAGTCAATTTTGGATGGAGTCTTCACAATGCCAGTTTCAGAACTTCCGAAGCAATTCGAGTTACCCTCAATGGAAGAAGAGATTCTTCTGTTCTGGCAAAAGAATCAAGTGTATGAGTTGGTGACAAAGCAACTTCGAAATCGACCCTCATTCAAGTTTTTAGATGGTCCACCTTACACCACAGGTGCCATACACTTGGGAACCGCTTGGAACAAAATTTTGAAGGGCATGGTCTTACGGTTTCGGAGGATGCAGGGATTCAGTGTTGTAGACACACCTGGTTTTGATATGCACGGGCTACCTATTGAGGTGCACGTAGAAAAGGCTCTAGGCATCAAATCGAAACTTGACATTGAAAAAGAGATTGGCGTGGATAAATTCATTGAACAGTGTCAGAATTTTGCCTTATCGAATTTAGATCAAATGACGAAGCAGTTCAAACGTTTAGGCATTTGGATGGATTGGGACAGACCGTATCGCACGATTGATAATCCCTATATTGAAGGCACTTGGTATTTAATGAAACGCGCCTCTGAACGAGGATTTCTTTACCGTGGGCTACGATCTATAGATTGTTGTGTTCGTTGTGAGACAGCCCTTGCAAAACGAGAGCATGAATTTAAGACAATTGAAGATTATTCGATTTGGGTAAAGTTTCCGGTCCTTGGGAGAAATAAAGAGTTCATTGTGATTTGGACCACGACTCCATGGACACTTCCAGCAAACATGGCAGTAATGGTAAATCCCGAATTTGAATACGTTCGCGTCAAAGTTAATGATGAAGTATGGATTCTAGCCAAAGGACTAGCCAACATAATACTACAGGCTCTGCTAAACAAGCAATACGAAGTGATTGAAGAATTCAAAGGAAAGGAGCTTCTGGGGCTTCGTTATGAACATCCCCTGCTAGACGAGGTTCCTAGACAGGCTAAATACAGAGAAACCTCTGAGAAAGTTCATTCTGTTGTGCTGAGTGATGAATATGTAACACTAGAGCAAGGAACTGGACTTGTTCACATGGCCCCTGGGCATGGCCCTCAGGACTTCGAGGTAGGTGAGCGTGAGGGAATTCCCATTTTCTGTCCAGTCACGTTTGCTGGTACCTTCTCGGAAGAAGGTGGAAAATATGCAGGTATGAAGGTCCAAGATGCAAGTGAAGTTATTCTCGAAGATTTACGCCGAAAGAACCTCTTAGTTCATCAGGACACAATTGAACACGAATACGCTCACTGCTGGCGATGCGGTAGCCCTCTAGTATACCTTGCTACCGATCAGTGGTTCCTCCGCGTTAGCGATTTACGCGAAGAAATCATCAAAAAGAACGAAGATGTCTACTGGATTCCTGACTGGGCTGGACATACTTGGTTCCGTAACTGGGTGCAAAATCTTCGGGACTGGTGCATTTCCAGACAACGCTATTGGGGAGCTCCTCTACCAATCTGGAAATGTGACAAATGTGAGGAAATTGAAGTTATTGGGAGCATTGATGAACTAAAAGAGAAATCCGGAAAGGTTCCTGAGAACCTCCATCGACCATGGATCGACAAAATCACTTGGCCTTGTTCGAAATGCAAAAACACAATGAAACGGGTTCCTGATGTCTTAGATGTATGGTTAGATAGTGGTGTTGCTCCCTGGGCTACTCGCTGGGCAACCTACGGAACTACGGATTTTGATAATTGGGAAACAGCTGACTTTGTAATGGAAGGCAAGGACCAAATTAGCAACTGGTTTAATACCCTCTTCAACTCCACCATGCTGGCTGATAACCGAGAACCTTACAAAAGTGTCTATATGCATGGCTTTACAGCTGATGAGCACGGTCGACCAATGTCAAAGTCAAAAGGCATTGGCGTGTTTCCTGAAGAAGTAGTGGAGAAATTTGGTGCTGAGACACTACGAATGTATTGTATAAAGAGCACTGGTCCAGGCGAAGACTTGCATTTTCTTTGGAAAGATGTCGAAGATACCCGTCGTTCTCTCTCAATTCTTTGGAATGTTTATGTCTTTGCAACCACATTCATGAAAGCCGCAAAATTTGAGCCAACATCTCATCGGTTGAAACCGCAATCCTTACAAAATGAGGATCGGTGGATTCTCTCCCAGTTGCATCTATTAATAAAACAAGTGGCTGAACGACTGGAGAAATACGAACTTCCATTTATACCACGCTTAATGGAGTCTTTCATCGTCCAAGATTTGAGTCGATGGTATATCAAACTGATTCGACCACGAACATGGGTTAGCTCTCATGATGAAACCAAAATCCAAGCATTTACTACACTTTACTACGTTCTAAGAACACTCTTAGCGGTTCTAGCCCCAGTCCTTCCGTTTCAAACAGAAAGAATGTATCAAGCACTCATTCGCTCTGCGGAACCTGATGCTCCAATAAGTGTTCACATGCTTCCTTGGCCTGAAGTCAACGAAAAACTGATTGATCCAGAGCTGAGCCAAGAAATGGAGTGGGTCTCTGCTATCGTAGAAACAACTCAATTTATTCGCCAAGAGGAAGGTTTGAAACTACGTTGGCCTTGTCAACGCTTAATCATTGTTCCTTCAAAAAAGGAATTCCAAATCGATCATTTTAGCGATGTTGTAGCAAGCCAAACCAACGTCAAATTTGTAGAGATCCAAAAAAAGGCTAAGGGAGAGTTACTCAGAAGTAAAGAGTTACCCTTTGCAACGGTATACCTTGATATCAGTGAAACCCCTGAACTTCGCGCTGAGCGGCTTTCACGTGATCTTATTCGCCGAATACAAGCGACCCGAAAAAAACAGGGATTACACGTTACTCAACGCATCGCCCTGTATCTGGCGATCGAGTCATCAGAACTCCACCAGGCAATAGAAACTACTCGAGAAGGTATCACTTCAAAGGTTGGTGCCTTGACACTTGAAATAGGCGACAAATTGCCCATCTTAAAGGGACTTGCAACTGGGAAACTTACTTTTGCTGAAGAAGAGATTCAATTTGGGTTTATCGTCCAAGAGGACTAAGAGTGACCCAACACATTTAAGCTGCTGTGAAACATCACACAATTCATAATGGGCACGTGGCTTAGCCTGATGGAGCGCCGAACTCTCGCGTATTAATACGCAAAGTGTGTAAGCCTTATATGGTGTCGCTCCGAACATTCAACTGCGAAGCCTAGGTAAGCCGGAGGTCGCGGGTTTGAATCCCGCCGTGCCCACCATTTTGCCCAGTTATTATCAGTCAGCCTTTCTCCCTTTCTTGTCATATCTCTGCGTAACGGTTTCGAAATCTTCACCAAACGCCGTTTCTTTTGTAGCTCTTTCACGAACCTGAATAAATACAGGAAACCTTGTGGCCTGACCAACCACTAGAGCTTCTCCCACTGTGAGACTAGAAATTGATGTCAGGGTTGCTTTGGTAATTTTTTCAGAAGTTGCCCGAATATGGTCTAAATCATATGGATTAGTTATCCGAAGAAATATGTTAGTACCACATTGCGATAACACCGTTGTTGAAAGCCGAACCGGGCGTTGAGAAATAATACAGAGCGATAAATTATACTTGCGCCCTTCCCGAGCGACAGTCTCAAGAATGCCTTTAGAAAATGCTAGTGCACGTCTAGCCTCAGGACAGAATTGATGGGCCTCTTCGAGAAACACAATAGCTGGGGGAATAATTCCATCTCGTCTCAAATCGAATAAGTGGCGAAGAACGGCATCAACAATGATTTGTTTCTTTTGTAAACTTACGGTTTCACTTAAATTAAGAATCACCGCTTGACCCGGTTTCATTAATTTACTCCATTCCGGAGTTGAAGTTTTACCAAAAAGCCGAAGGCTTTGGAGATTATCCAACCACCCCAATAGAGCTTCACGTGTTCGAACGTTAATAGAGGGATCTTGTTCTAATGCAATGGTTAAGTCACCAATATCATAGGGTTGTCCCTTTCGAGCAGTTCGTAGTGAGCGAATAATGCGCGTTAGTTCACGGACTTGAATTGTTCCCATGTCCGGTGAATAGGTGGCGAAAGCCTTTGCGCTCATTCGTGGTGTTGCTATTTCCACGAGTGGACTTCGGATGACAGTTATTTGGTCTTCGAAGGTTTTTCCTTTTGTTCCCTGAGATTCTGCTAATCCGGTGTATTCGCCATGAACATCTATCACAAGTATTGTAGGACGACCCTGAGCTGGTTTCCTCGACAAGAGTTCTTCTAACATTACAGAGGCGGCATAGCTTTTTCCTGCTCCACTCATTGCAAGAAGTGCAACATGTTTCTGATACATTTTGGAAAGGTTAAAAGTTGCTGGGATATCATGGAATAAAAGATGTCCCAGATGAATTCCTCCTTTACTAAAGCCAAGGAATTCACTTAGAATTTTATAATCAGGCGCGGAGACTATAGCACCAGGTGATGGAGGATAGGTAACCCTTTGGACTTGTCCGTTGGTAAATATGCCAAGTGGTTTAGCCTCGGCTAGCACATATTCCCATCGGTCAATAGGAAAAATCGCCCCGAAAGCTTTCCCGGATCGCGTAAATTCGTGAACTGCGTCAATCTGTGAAAAATATCGGTTCGTCTTATATATCTGTTCGATGTGGGCAATAACTAGTCCCTCTTCAGCATTGATGGAGACATACTGCCCAACGTGAATGGGAATTTGTTTTTCTGTAGATAGCTCATTGCGATTACCGATAACAAACTCGATTTTTTCCGTAGAAGGACCATCTTCAGTACAAACGATAGTCCCCAGAGATTCTGTTTTCATTTCACTATTCATCCTTCATACAAATTTTCCTAATGGAACGGCATTCTTTCACGACGTAATTTCAGTAAGCTTTGTGGATATCCTATTCGATTTGCAAGCTGTGCAAATAAGAAATCAAGATCTCGTTCAATTAATCGAGCTTGAGAATCGGCGTCAATCAAGACAGCTGGTAGTGCGAATTCCTCATTATCGGAAGACATTGGTAGCAACATTGCACTGATTTTTTCGATTATCCTAAGTGGGTCATAAGATCCGGTAAAGACTTCAACACAGAGTGGGTAATCATACCTCGCTGTTCGCAAGTAAAAACACACCAGCTGACTATCTTGTTGAGCATCAGTATTAGACTCTACATTCGAAGTACTGTTAAAATCGTTCAGTCGCAATATGGGTGAGCGTTCACCCACATCAAGTACACGGAAGAAGAAATCCGTATCATAGCTTGTTTTCAAGATTGTCCGATAATCAAGTTCTAATAATCTTTTCAATTCAGGATTCCGATTTATTAGATGGGGAAGAAGTTCACCAAAAATTCGAATAAAGCGTTGACTTCTACTGTCCTTTATTACACCTGCAAGGAGGGTTCCTGTCTCTTCAGTTTTTACAAAGAGTTCATCATATAGAGCTTTGATTTTGTCATACTTGGAATAGAACACGGACTTATTCGGCGGGCGATCACTAATATGGGGTCTGAGAGAACCATCTAGTAATAGTAATTCAGTAGAATGGTGATCCTGAACTCGTATAGCTAGCTCGATTTCTGCTTTTAATCGTTCAAGTGATGCGTTAACTTCAGCCTCTCGCCACGAAATGGGCGTAAGTTCCGCTTTTATAGTAGGGGGTGTCGTTTTTTCAGGAAAGTAAATAGCTGAAACCCGATTAGCGGGTGTATATTCGAAGATAGTTGCATTGGCACGGGTGATAACTAACTCTATACCTCGTAAGGTCTTTTTGAGAAGCCCCCCATCAACACCACAAACGCGGAGTCCACTTAGACCCGTTGGTTTTACTGTATGTGCTATTGCTCCATCAACGATGTATTGTTGTGCTAATGGTAAATCTGATTGCAAATCAAGAGAGTGGCGCACAGAGTGAATAATTGAGGCAAAGGCGTTTCTTTTTTCCTCAATAACTTGAATTTGTTCAGCAATTTTTTGTATTGTCTCATCTAATGCCCAGAGCTCGCTTATAGTCTTCATCCCAATCGTCCCAGAAGAGCTTTCCTAATTTTGTGTCATGCTTAAAATTAAAGCTTGGTAACACGTTAATAAACGCCACCAATGTCAATCGTGTATCCTTCATTAGAAGAGGCCAGGTTAATTCTGAACGATTATCTCAGTGACTCCAACATTATACGTCATTGTGAGGCTACATGTCAAAAAGCACTTCGAATTGCGAAAATACTTTCAGCCAAGATACAAGTCGACTTTGATTTAGTAAGCATTGGTGCATTATTACATGATCTCGGTCGAGCGCGAACCCATGATGTTACACACGGCTATGTTGGTGGAAAACTCTTAGAACTATACGATTATCCCGCAAGTATTGTAAAAATTGTTGAACGACATGTATTAGGTGGCTTTACTGCAGAAGAGGCTGTTCGGATTGGTCTTCCTGAAAGGAGTTTCGTCCCGGAAACCTGGGAGGAAAAAATTGTTTGTGTGGCTGATAAACTTGGATTATACGCCTGGAAAGAGATTGATCAACCGCAAAAATGGCTTGAAAAGATGGATAATCGGTTTGCGGAACTTCAGCAAAATTATGCAGTAACTGAACCATACCACACTTCCATGCAACGAGCTAAACACTTTGTCAATGCAATGGTTCGTCTAGCGATGTTGAAATAGTTCATTTCAAGGAACTACAATTAGTGACAGCTTCATGGACGGTTTAACAGCTGCTATGGGAAAAGAATTGAGGCAAGCAATAGTGGATGAATTACTGAGGCCACAATAAAGAGAATTCCCGTCGTTAAAAGGGGAACTGTGATATTATCATAACCAACCGGACTTATCCCCTCAATGATTGAGGCAAAAACGGCACAAACCACACTTAGACTGCCGATCTGCGGGATGTCGAAAATGAGAATGCCTCCTGTAGCAAATATATCCAGAAAAATCCAACAAATCCATGTACCTAAAAATGAACTAAAGAAAACGGCTAATGATCCCTCTAAACTTCGAGTCGCATTCCCAATAGTGTAGTGGTGTTTCCCAAATCTACCCCCTATCATTGGGGCAATTCCGTCTCCCAAGTACATTGCTGTTAGACCCATAGCCGGGAGTATGAAGTAAGGAGTCAGTGTGGGAATTAATGCGAAAAGTGCGACGAGAATATTAATTGAGATTGCGTAGAGAAAAGGTCCCCAAATATGACCTGTTTGGTAATCTTCTTCACGAGCCATTACCTCGAACATAGCTCTGAGGCTCTTAACGGGGCTCTTTGGGGAAGCTAGGAAAATTAGGATTAACATCGGGAACGATACTAGAAGAGCTAACCATGCCTGACTATAGAATGGAACTGTGAACACAGTGAAGCCTGCGAATAAATGAATGATTTTTCGTGTAACCGAAGTCGAATAGTTACGCCATCTACGAAGCAGTTCGCCAAAACCAAGTACACCAAAAATCCACAGATACGCGATGATTAGTACAAATAAATCCTGTATCGTCGGAAGAGATAATTGCATTGAGTATTCGCTCCCGTTTAGGACTCAGCGGTCTTGTACTTTTACCTATAAATACTCGGTGGAGGTTATCCATTTAGATTCTTAAATTGTGGTAGGGTCTTTATGGAACCATCTGATCAGAGCGCCCGAGATAATCTGCTTAAGACCATAGCAGGCGAAATTACTCTTGCTGAAAATCCTGGTCGTGTTATGCGGAAATGGCGTGAGCAATTTAATGTAGCTCAGCATGATCTCGCTAGTCACTTGGATCTCTCTCCCTCTGTTATTAGTGATTATGAAAGTGGAAGAAGAAAATCGCCACGAGTTGAAACTATACGCAAATTTGCTGAAAGCATCATCGCGATTGATGAAAGTCGTGGTGGACAGATAGTTCAGGCTTTTATTCGGCTTATAGGTCAGGATATTCCCTCTGATATTCTACTTGATATTCGCGAGTTCCCCTCAGCAATTCTAGCGAAAAAATTAACGGATTTTTTAGAATGCAAGACTATCGTCGAGGACGTGGTTCAAAACCGTGAAATCTTTGGATATACAACTATTGATAGTCTTCGAGTAATTTTGCAACTCACACCTGAACAAATGCTCAAATTGTATGGTGCAACTCCTAATCGCGCAGCGATTTTCACACGAGTCAGTACAGGGCGATCACCTATGGTGGCAATTCGAACGTCGCAAATAGGTCTAGGCCCAGCTGTTCGACCATCGGTTATCATCCTTCATGGTCCCAAAAATGTTGATCCTGTTGCCTGTAAAATTGCTGAAGTTGAAAAAATACCCCTGTATTTGTCAAGAATAAAGGAAACAAATGAGTTGGTTAAAAAGTTAAGGAAATTTTCCATTTGAGGTGTTGCTGAAACATTGCATGCGCTTTACTTTGTTGGTACAGCTGGATCTGGAAAATCAACGTTGACTCATACTTTTGCTAATTGGCTTAGAAACGCGAAGGTGAGTGTTGGAACTGTGAATCTGGATCCCGGTGTGTTACATCTTCCCTACGGACCTGATATTGATGTACGTGACTTTGTCTCCCTCCAAGGAATTATGGAAAAATATAACCTTGGACCCAATGGTGGGCTCGTTGCAGCCATTGATCTCATTAGTACTCGTATTGAGACTATCATAGAGGAAATCAACGAACTCGGAGTTGATTTTCTATTACTGGATGCTCCGGGTCAAATTGAGCTATTTGCCTTCAGAGATACGGGACCAATTATCGTTTCTAGTTTGGGAGGAGAAAGTAAAATGATTGTCTATTTGGTTGATGCGGCATTAGGAAAAAATCCCGCTGGTTTAGTTTCCTCACTCCTTCTTTCAGCATCAGTGTTAGTACGATTTCAGTTACCTCAACTCAATGTCTTATCTAGGGCAGACTTACTAAATGAAGAAGAGCAAGAGCAATTGGAATTGTGGCTAGATGATCCTGACCAGTTAATTCATGATATGAATGCCTTGCGAAATGAATTACAAATTGAACTTTCAACCGAATTGTACAAATCTATCCAACGACTGTTCTCTGGGCTAGACATTGTGCCAATATCATCTCTGAAAGATGAGACCTTGGAATTACTCTTTTCCAACATTTCGAATACCCTTACCAGCGGCGAAGGATTTGAAATCTTCCGATAATTTCGTTTTACTAAAAGGTTTTAATCCAGACTAGCTCGTTGTATGATTCACAGGGTGAATAGAATGTCGAAAGTTGATGCAATCATTGCTACAGCTCGGTCGGAAAATCGAACATTTCTCTTAGAAAATGAAGCCAAGACAATTATGCAGAAGTATAAAATTCCGGTTACGAAATTCAGTATTGCAGAAACAGTAGAAGCTGCCATACAGTCAGCAGAACAAATTGGCTATCCTGTGGTTCTTAAAATTTTGAGCCGTGATGTCATCCATAAAAGCGATGTTGGTGGGGTTCTTATTAATATCAAAAATGCGGACGAAGTTCGAACTGGCTACCAAACAATAATGTCAAATGTACAAAAGCACAAACCAAATGCAAAAATAAAAGGAATTTTCGTTGAAGAATTTGCCCCAAAAGGAATAGAAGTAATCATTGGTGCACTGAAAGATCCACAATTTGGTCCTGCCCTTATGTTTGGTATCGGGGGAATTTTTGTTGAAGTCTTCGAAGATGTCAGCTTCCGCGTCGCTCCTATCACAAAACATGATGCCCAAGAGATGATTCAAGAAATAAAGGGGTATCCCATTCTTACAGGCATTCGAGGACAAGAGGCATCGGATACTACAGCTTTGGTCAATATCTTATTACAAGTGTCAAAAATAGTAACGGATTATCCGGTCATCAAGGAACTCGATCTTAATCCAGTCTTTGCTTATCCTAAAGGCGCAAAATGTGTTGATGCTCGGATCATTTTAGAAGAGGAATCAACTTAGATTACATAAATTCTATTATTTCTGTTAGGCGAATTCTTGGAAGGTTGTGGAGCTCCGTTAGTTTTAAAAATCCCTCTTCTATACACCCTTCAACTTCCCAAAACGTCGCAGACGATTTCTATAATAAGGTGGTATAGTGGCTGAGGAATCCGTACTCAGGCTTGCTGAAATAAGCCGACTCACGACAACATTGCGTGAGAAGCGAGACGAACTAAATACTGAAGCACAACAATTAGTCAAGAAAAGGGATCGGCTCAACGCACAAGTTGCTGAATGGTTGTCAAAAGCGCGCGAACACCGCGAAAAGCGTGATGACAATAATAAAAAGGTAGCTGAATTCAAAGTCAAGCGTGACGAGATTTTTTCGAAACTCAAGGATAAGATTGATGAGCGCCAAGATACTGAGGAAGTAGCTCAGGAAATTAAAAATAAAACTTCTGCTCCTGCACATGTCCTTCGTCGAAAAATTAGAGAACTCGATTGGTCGTTACAGACTCAGGTTTTGGATTTAAAACATGAGCGGGAAATCATTGAACAAATTACTCAGCTTGAAGAAGAACTTAAGGTAGCTGAAGACGCAGCAGCAAAGCGAAAGGAAAGTGTCCGTACTCGGACTGAAATCGAAGATCTTCGTCTCCTAATGAATGCCCAGCACAATTCAGTTCTTGAGTTTGCTCGCTTATCTCAAGAGGAAAATCAATTCATGATTGAAGCGTATGCTGAAGTAGATTCCCTTAGAAAACAAGCTGATGAAGCACATCGTCGGTATTTAGAGACACGCCGCGAAGCGGATGAAACCCATCGACGGTTTATTGAAGCTAAACAAGAAAACAGCCGGTTGAGGAAGGAAATAGGCGAAGTTCGCATACGACAGCGTGTAGAAAAAATTCAAGAGCTCGAAGAACGCCTTGAAGAGAAGACTTCAACGGCGCTTGAAAAATTTAAGCGTGGCGAACGGCTTACTATGGAAGAATTCTCACTATTAATGAAACGTGGATTGCTATAGAAAATTAGGCACTGATTGCAAGAACTGAATCAGCTGCATTCTGCAAACCACGGCTAACTTTGCTTGTTGTAAGTAGTAAAATGACTTCTTTTCCGAGCTCCTTTGCACGATTAAACAATGGTAATAATTTTTCGTTTTCGGTTGCTAGTGCTAAAACCTCGATTTTTTCATTGTAGATGAGTTCCATAGCTTCTAAAGAAAAATGGATATCTAAATCACTATGAACGATTATCGGTGTAAAACCTTCTTGGGAAATTTCATTCGAGATGTCCAAGGCCTGTTGTTGCAATAATAAAACTTTGGCAATCTTGATATTCCCAATTTCTTTTAATAGCGGACGGAACTGCGTTAAAATTGCCGTCAAGGAGGATGAGATAGTGCTATCGACTAATAACGCAATTGTTCTGCTTTTTTTTCGTGGTATCTCAAATACCTCCTAATTCTAAGCACTCATTCGAAGTGCTAGAATAACGTTTTCCTAGTTGCCAAATCTCCGTTCTCGTTGCTGAAAGGTGCGTAATGCACGCCAAAAATCAATTTTTCGGATTTCGGGCCAGTACACATCAGCAAAATAAAGTTCAGAATACGCTGATTGCCATAAAAGGAATCCAGATAATCGTTCTTCGCCAGAGGTTCGGATAATCAACTCTGGGTCAGCAATCCCGGCTGTATAGAGATGCTTTTCAATTGTATCATCTGAAATCTGTGCTGGGTCCAGTTCTCCACTTTGGACTTTTTGTGCGATACGTTGAACAGCATCAACTATCTCTGTTCGTCCACCATAACCAATTGCTACGTTAAGCTGGAATTTCTCATAGTTTGCTGTTGTTTTTTCTGCTTCTTGAATTGCAGCTAATACTTGATGCGGGAGTAAAGAGAGTTGACCAATCGCTCGAACTCTAACTTGATGGCGATGCACAACTTCGGATCTTGCAACTGTTTCAAAGCGTTCCTTGGCTAACTCCATGATGTGACGAACTTCTTTTGGCGTTCGAGAAAAATTCTCCGTTGAAAAAGCGTAAATCGTGACGACTTTTATTCCAGTCTCAAAACACCAATCGAGGACCTCATCAACCCGTTGGGCGCCCACTGTGTGTCCAAAAACGACTTCTTGGTTAGTTTGCTTTGCATACCGACGATTTCCATCAAGAATAATACCTACATGAGTTGGCATGGGTTTATCTTTTATTTGGCGCCATAGATACCAAGAATACAGATGATAAATCGGTCCTATTAGGTTCGTCACTGTTTAATCCTCTAATAGTGCCAAAATCCTGCGATATATAACCTTTCGTTTTATGAATTCTTTAATTTATTATTTGTTGAGTTTTTTGGCAATTTTCTTTGCAGCACGTTCCATATTAATAAATACCAGCCCAAGTCCAGCCAATGATGATGTTGTTGTACTCACCATTAAAACCGAATCAGGCCCTGCAGCAACCATGATAATGGCCCCTGAACCACCTTGAGCAAAAACTTGGTGGAGTGCGCCTTTTCCCAAGTCTGATGCTGCTCGTTCTCCTACTGTGAGCAATGCTGCGCTCATAGCCGATAGAAGTGTTTCATCGAATTCCTCGGGAAGATTTGCTGCTATAGGAAGGCCATCTACACCTACAACAACAGCGGCCTCTATCTCGTCCACAGATTCAGTAAGGTTTTGGAGAATCTTGTCTATTTCAGGGGAACTGGGAATCATCAATTTCGGTCTAACTCGCAGATGCTTTTGCAGATGTCTTAGGGTACAAATGGTACATCAAGATATCGCGAGTAACCTGTCTAAAGGTGCGTTTAACATTTTCACCTGTTAGAGCACAGGTGGTAAAATTAGGGGCATTTCCAAGTCCTAATTTTGCTAACATAACCGTTTTTACCATTGCATTCGGCAAATCCTGCTTGTTTAACATAACAACAAGGCTGATTGAATGTCCAAGCTCTTCTCCAACAAATGATCGAAGCTCAGCCATACTCTCAATGTTCGCTTCCATTTGGTCTGGAGAAGAATCAGCGACAAAGATTATCCCATCTACACCAGTCAAAATGACTTTTCGCTGTCCCCGGTGTCGACGCTGACCCGCAACAGTATACACATCAAATACTACTTGGGCTGTAGCTTGCATAGGGGTATAATCAAAAAAGAGTGTTCTTCCAGTATGGTCAGCAACAGAGGTGAATCCGCCTTTATTTAACCCCTCCACATTATCGTAAATCCAACGAAGCGCTGTGGTCTTTCCAGACAGTGAGGGTCCCCAGAAGACAATCTTGAAATGTATTCTGCCTTGCGTGTCTTTCTTCAATGTAGGACGGTTCCTCCTTGTTCACCTTGCATTTTCCCGTCCCTATCAACCCTTCTCGAGTTCGCCCAGTGCTGCGCGTAGCTCCTCACGCTCCGCATCAGTCTTGCCAGCGGCAACAGCTGGTTTCTCTGCCATAAATTCGTCTAATACCTTGGCAAGCTCAGCAGCGGCTTTCATCATTGTTAGGCGAATCATTCCAATGTTCACTTCTTTATCCGTGATAACACAGAGTACGCCTTTACCAGCACCAGCAGCGAATATCTTTCCATCACCAAACTCCGATGTCACAATTGTTAAGTCACCGACATCAAGACTTTTTCCCTGTTCTTCGCTAGCACAAAAAACAGCACTCGCAATGGCTCCAATACCATCAACATCTACGGGATAGTATGAAAATTTCGAGACATGTGCTATAGTTAACCCAGTTCGGTCGACAAGGATTGTCTTCTTAATTCCAGGCTCGCTCTTTATAACATCAGAGAGGATTTCATCGAATTGCCTTACTGTTATTGACAAGGTTGATCCCTTTCCACCAAGCTTGCAAGAGTTACCATTTGAGGGGCAGCTTATATCTTTTGTGTGGAAGAACGTGGGCTATTCAGGGTTGGGGAGTTCTCGAGGGGTTAGGGTTAGCTGTTGTATCATCCTCGAAGGACTATGAGTATGTAATCTTCTTCCGGAGCGACCATAACTTCTCCTTTGGGTGTTGAGATTGTGAGAAAGTTCATGCCGCCTTCACCAAGTTCGTCGACAACGCGTTTAGCTTTTCCGACTAACGATGTTACGAGTGCAGAGATGACTTCAGTTGTTTCTGCATTAAGATTGGAGCTGATTGGTAGACCTTCCATATTAGTTATAATTACGCCGCGAACACCTTCATGTGCACCGAGACGTTTGAGTGAATCTTTCAATGCTTTTCCGCCAATCATTGTACTCCACGCTCTCTAGCCACTGACTAGTGGTCACTCATAGAAGTTATAAAAGTTCCCTCTTGTTCGGAGTTACCCACGACTTTTTGAAAAAATCTATCGAGTTCGCTCTATCTGCGCACAGTTTTTAAATACAAAGACCAATGCTTGTTTATCGTACGAGGTAATTGCCATATTTCCCTGGCGATGGGTGTGGCTTTCATGCTAGGTAAGAAAGAGATAGAAAAGATTCTCGCTGAAATCATGGACACTATTCCCGAACTTGAGGGTATAATTACTGCTTCTAGTACAGGGAAAGTGGTCGCTGGACAGACATTAAGGGAAACGGATCACAGCGCAATTGTTTCAAGCGTTGTTACCGTTTTGAAAGAAACAAAAAATGTAAACAAAGCCGTTGACCAAGGGCCAACACAAGCTATGTACCTAGAAACGAACAAGGGTTATACAGTAGCAGTAACTGCTTCAAAAACTATAGTTGTTGCCATCGCCGGTAAAGATGCCGCAGCAAGCTTAGGTCTTATTATCAGAAGCCTTCGGGCGGCTGTCGAAAAAATTTCGAAAGACTAAGAAATTTATTTTTCAGCTAGATAAACCGGAAAAATTCTTGACAAACTTATTCAAAAAAGTAATTTCGAGACCTTTTTGTAGTGGTATTTCCATCTGTTGCCGCGTCTGACTAAGATATAAAAGTTAGTGGGTAGGCGTTTTCTCGTGGCTTTCATTCGGCAAGTTTCAATTCAAGGGTTCAAAAGTTTTAGTCCACGAAAAACCAGCATTAACTTTACCCCAGGTTTTACTGCTATTGTTGGCGAAAATGGGTGTGGGAAAAGCAATATCTTAGATGCTGTATGCTTTGTATTAGGGCGGTTAAGTAGTAAGTCACTTCGTGCGGAGAATTTTGCGTCTCTACTATTTAATGGCGGAATAGAAAAGTCCCCTGCTAAATTATGTCGGATAAACCTAGTTTTTGATAATACAGACCGGCAGTTTCCAATAGATGCTGATGATGTTACTATTAGCAGAGAGGTAGATGAGAGCGGCATAAGCTCCTATCGAATAGGGGGCAAACGAGTTACTCGGACTGAAATGCTCGACACAATCGCCGTAGCTGGATTACATCCAGAAGGACACAATATCGTGATGCAAAATGAACTTGCTAATATTATTAGCATGACAACGACGGAAATACGACAGGTTGTAGAAGGCGTGGCTGGTATTTCAGTTTTTGACGAGAAGAAACAACAAATCGAAAGTGAACTAGTCAAAGTCGATCAAAACCTGAAAATGGTACAAATGCGGACAGAGGAAATTCGTCAAGAATACACTCGGCTTGAAAAGGATCGAAAAGATGCCCTTCGTTGGCGCGGAATAACAGATAAACTTGCTCACTTGGAAAAGGATTTAGTCTTCGCAGAACTTGCAAGAATTGAACAACGATTGAATAACATGAAAGAGGAATACGCAGCCTTTACCAGTAAAATCGAAGAATTAGAAAATCAAAGAACAGAAGCAAAGAATCGGAAATTAGAACTAGAAGAAAGTATCCAAAACGGAGCTACACAAATCAAGGATTTGGATCAACAATTACACAAGAAAGAGATTGAAGCCACCCGACTCCGTGAAATCTTGAAGGGATTGCAACTAACATCAGACAAAATTACTAAACAGATAGACTTACTTTCCTCAAGCGCTGCACATCTTGAATCCCAAGAAGCTGATCAAAAATCAAAAAATAAAAATCTTGAAACGGAAATTATGGCCCTCAAATCACAAGAAACTTCATTCTCAGAACAAGTTTCACAAATTCGTTCTCGCCTATCAGAACTCTCAGATCAAATATCTTTACCTGATACAGAATATCTCTCTTTAAGAGAGCAAATTCTAACACTTACTGATGCAATTGAGAAAAAGAGAAGCGAGCTTGGTGAAATTTCAGCATTAAGCCGAGTTTCTGACACAGGGATTAATAACCTTAAACTACAAATTGACGAAAGTTACACGTTCCTACCCCAACAAGAACGCGGTTTACTAGAGGCACAAACCGATCTTCAAAGCATCGAAAAAGAACTACAGACTGTTCAATCAGAAGTAAATAACCTCAATAAACAACATGAAGAACTCGAGACATCGGTTCTAGAAAAACAGAATAGTCACGAAGAACTGATAAAACTCATTCAGGATTCTAAAGAAGAGTTGTTAGAAGCGCAAACACGATTAAAAACAATTCGTGAATTCAAAAAGTATGGGTTCACACGAAAGGCTGCAACTGATGCGGTCATGAAATATGTTAATGATGGGAAAATTTCTGGAGTTTTTGGAACCTTAGGCCGCTTGGGAAAAACTTCCACTGAATATGCGACTGCACTTGAGGTTGCAGGAGGAGGTCGATTAGATTTCGTGGTCGTGGATAACGAAGACACTGCCACTAAATGCATTGAGCATTTGAAAAAGAATCGCCTGGGTCGGGTTTCCTTCATTCCACTCAGCTCTATCAAAACAGATACCTACACTTACAAGAAGGAGCAAAAAGGTGTTGTAGGAAATGCACTGGAGTTGCTCTCATTTGATGAACAGTACCGCCCCGCTTTTGAATTTGTGTTTGGTCGTACACTAATTGTTAAAGACCTAAAGGTTGCACGAAACATCACCGCTCCGGGAATTAGAAAAATTACCATTGATGGCGATGTGGTAGAGCCAAATCGAACCATTACTGGAGGCTATTTCAAGGGTATCTCATCGCTGACTCTCGAAGAGGAGGCTCGAATTCCTGAGTTACAGAAAAAACTCAAAGAGTTACGTACATTACAAGCAAAAACTGAACGGGAATATAACAAAAGGAAGGAAACTCTTACACAACTTGTCGATCAAATTCGTGAAAAGCAAAAAATTGCTGAAAAATTACAAGTTAGGAAAGATCAAGCAAATGAAGTTGTTACCGAACAAGAAGCAAAACTTCAAACTTTCAAATCAAGTATTGCGAAACTGCATGAATCCTTGAAAGGCGATGAAAAAGCCAAAATCACTTTGGATGAAAAACTACAATCCACGCAATTAGAAATTGATGAACTCGCGCGAAAACGCGAAAAATTACAGCAAAACCTTTCTAACTTAGAACGAAGTAGTCTCGATCCCAATCTCACTAAACTTCGTTCTGAGCTCGACGAGTTGGAATCTCAACTCCGTGAAACTCAACTAGAGTTAACGGAAAAAACAGGTGAAGCAAGACACGCAAAAATAGAATTTACAAGACTATCAGGCGATCTTGCTAATACGAAAAGTGAATTGGAACAAACGACTAACGAGCTTGAATTAAATGAAAAAGAAATCCAACGAAGTCAATTAGAATTGGCTTCCTTAGAAACCATCAATGAGAATTTAGAGAAACAGATACATGATCTTGAAAACCATATATCTGAAAGTGAAGCAGAAAGCCGGCGATTAACTGTCACGATCGACGATCTATTTGATAAAATCAATGAAGAAAAGATGGATCGATCTAAAATTGAAGGGCGGATAGAACAATGGGAAGAACGCTATACAGTTCAAAGGGAAAAGGTTGGTGATTTAGAACCACCCGCTATACCCATTGAACCCTCGACTGTGCATAGCATTCGAAGACAAATATCCAACCTACAACAAGAACGTGAACAGCTTGGTCTTATTAACCAAAAAGCAGTCGAACGCTTTGAAGAAATTCGTCACGCCTTTGATGAAATCCTTGAAAAGGAACGTCGAATCCGAGAGGAACGGGAGGCTATTCTTGACGCAATGCGAAGAGCGGAGGAAGAAAAGTTCCGTGTATTTATGACCGCCTTTAATAGCATCTCACACAATTTCACTGATGTATACCAACAACTCACCAATGGTGAAGGCCAACTTGAGTTGGAAAACGCAGAAAACCCCTTTCTTGGTGGGATACGAATGCGCGTGCGGCCAGCTGGAAAACGCATTCAATATCTTGATGCATTATCTGGTGGAGAAAAAGCCCTCACGGCCTTAACCTTCATGTTTGCACTGCAGCTCCATCAACCTGCACCTTTCTACTTCCTTGACGAAATCGATGAGGCACTTGATCCCAACAATGCCGACCGAGTCGCAAAACTTATTGAAAATCTCTCTCAAAACTCTCAGTTTATAATAATCTCTCATAACGAAATCACGATAAGACTGGCACAGACCCTCTTGGGTGTGGCTATGGTAGATGGTATATCACAGGTCTTTTCTGTGAAATTCGAAGAAGGTTTGCTAATGATTGAAGGAAAAACCTAAATCACAGAAATTCATGAAGAACCCAAGCAGGTTATCTTCTAGAGTTGATAATACATCATTTTATTAGGTATGCAATCCCCACATAACCCTAAACTGAAACCTCGATTTATTCGTCGGAGAAGAGTCACTGGTGACAGAAAGTAGCTCAGAGCCATTTTGGTTCCATCAACCATGGAGAGTCCTTACTGATATCCTCGAATTACAGAGGATAAGTCCCTGGGAACTCGACTTAGCTGAGCTTGTCAATGGATTTATTGGACGTTTGCTTACTGAGGAATACATTGATTTTCGTATTTGTGGACGTGCGCTTCTTTCCGCTGCTATCCTTCTCCGTTTGAAAACTGAGTATTTACTCGAATTTGGCAGAGAGGAAGAAGAAATCATCCGGGTAATCGAGGAAGATATATTCCTCCCACCAATACGTCCTCCCTTTCGGCAACGAATTCGACCTACATCCTCAGCCGAATTCGTTGAAGCCCTCCGTGAGTTGATTTATCCACCAAAGAGGTATTTACGAAAGCGCAAAAAAAGCGCTATCATTCCTTCACTAATTCCACAACTAGATATCACGCATGTTGAACTAACTAAGTCAATGAAACAACTATACGCCCAATTATGTGATACTGCTCATGATGGCACTCCTATCTCATTTTTTGATTATGTTCGAAGAATGCCAATTATTAAAATAATTCGCGTATTTCTAAGCCTGTTATATCTGATGAGCGAAGGAAAGGTACGTATCACCCAAGATCAGCAATATGGAGACATAATGATTTGGGTTCAAAAGCCCACCAACGAGGAGGGCATGGTGGGTGGATAAGGAAACACGTTTGGTTGAAGCTGCACTCTATATCTCGGGACGCCCTCTCACAATTCATGATATCCAGAAAGTCACACAAATTCCCACATTAAAAAAAGTACGCGATGTTGTACAACGGCTTATCGAAGACTATTCAGGGCGATCAGGGGCTCTTGAAATTGTACGTCTTCCTCGCCAACGTTTCGTACTGCAATTAGATCCTCAATTAAGTGAACAAGTTGGAGAACTGGCTCCGCAGGGGCTTCTCGCTTTAGGAGAACTAAAAACTCTCATATATATCGCTCTTTCACAGCCCATTCTTCAATCAAATGTGGTCTTGTACCGTGGATCTCATAGCTACAAGCACATAAAAAACTTAGAAGCACATGGGTTTATCGAGGCTATCCCGTTTGGACGTACAAAGGAACTCTCTACAACTGAAATGTTCGCAGATTATTTTGGATTCGATTATGATATCGACAAACTCAAAGGGCAATTAAAGAGAATGGTTCGGCAAATCCGAATTGAGCAATCAGAATTAGCCGCTGCTTCTAAGAATCTGTAAATGAAATTAATACAACTGCTTACATGCTGAAGTTTTTCTTCTCTCACTCTACGAGTTTATATCTGGTTCTATCAATCAAATGAGAGTTAAAAAGAAACGAGGCTCCTAGTGTGGCACGATTCACCCGACCATCCCTCTTACATTCTACTTCTGAAAGGGAAACATCCGAAAACGTCCTGCTAAATGGGATCTATTCACTATTCATTCTTCGAGAGTCCGGTTGTCCCTTTTTCTATCGGATTTTCAAGAAAGATAATGATCAACCCGATCCAGCGATACTTGGCGGATTTTTTATTGCCCTATCACTCTTCGCAAAAGAAGTGACTGATGGTCAAATAGAGACTGTTACAACAGAGCCTTGTCAATATACATTTCATCCGTTACATCATGGGTTACTTGTTATTTGTAGTGAAAAAAACTTCAATCCAATCATGATTGAAAAAGTTGCTAAACGTATTACGCAATTATTTTTAACCAAATATAGTGGCAAGCTTGACAAACCACAACCCGCTGCAATATGTGCCCCAGATTTAAGTGAGCAAATTGATCAAATT
The DNA here is from genome assembly GCA_016839805.1 of Candidatus Hermodarchaeota archaeon. Classification (GTDB taxonomy): domain Archaea; phylum Asgardarchaeota; class Hermodarchaeia; order Hermodarchaeales; family Hermodarchaeaceae; genus Hermodarchaeum. Next base: position 79,171 of record JAEOTO010000032.1, on the reverse strand, counting down.
TTCGGAGAAACCTTCGTACAAATTCTATAATAATGAGCCCAAAACTCCGTAAAATTAACAAACACGTGGAATGGCCTCTGCCCAAGGATGTTGAATAACACGTGAACCACCCACTTCAGTTTTCATGATCACAAGCCCTTGCTGCTCTTTTTTCACTTCTCCGATAACTTGTGCTGATTTGCCATACTTTGTCTTTCGAATTGCGTGTAATACCGCATCAGCTTTTTCCTTTGCTACACTAATCAATGCCTTCCCCTCACAAGTGACCTGTAATGGGTCAAGACCAAGCATCTGACTTGCGGCTAATACTTCTCTCTGAAATGGTAAATTGTTCTCATTAATCCAAATTCCTACTCCTGATTTTTTGGCAATATCATTCAAAGCTGCTGCAAGACCGCCCCGTGTTGGATCTTTCATGGCATGAATTCCTCCAATTTTTAGAGCAGGTTGGACTAAGGACCACAGGGGTGCAACATCAGAAACCAAATCGGTTTCAAAAGAAAGCCCCTCACGATTAGCTAAGAGAGCGATTCCGTGATCACCTATAGTTCCAGTCATAATGATTTTATCACCGATTTGTGCACCGCTATCAACGATAACCTTTCCCTTCTCTGCTAGACCGATTCCTGTTGTGCACATAATTAATTGGTCCAACCCTCCCCTAGGCATTACCTTAGTATCGCCAGCGATCACAGCAACTTGATCCTCTGCCGCAGTATCAGCTAATGATGCAAGAATTTTCTCTAGGTCACTAATAGGAAATCCTTCCTCAATCACTAAGGCACTTGTCATGACCAAGGGTCGGGCTCCCATCATGGTTATATCATTAATCGTTCCTGCCGCGGCAAGCTTGCCAATATCGCCACCAGGGAAAAATAATGGAGAAACCGTATGGCTATCCGTAGAAATTACCATCTCACTTCCGTCAAACGGCATTGTTGCTCCATCATCTGCTTCAGGTAATCCAATTCCCTGCTTGAATCGGTTAAGCGAAAAATGTGGAAAAATAATTTCTCTAAGGAACTGGTTCATCGCACGACCACCAGCTCCATGGGCTAACTCAACAAGGGTCTTATCAGGGTTCACTGGTATCACAACCTAGTTTACTCTTAAGGTGTCTCAAATCTGATGTACCTAAAGTGTTTGCCATTATCGGATATGGCGAAATCTTTATAGCTCATTGACGGAGTCTCGTCTCAAACCGAGGTTAAGAATATGCCGCTATGGCAAGGTAGATCAAAACGGTATCCCAGTGGTGCTCGTCGCCGCAATTCACGTAAACATCGAAAATACGAAAGGGGTAGCCAAGCTACCGAAACTATCATGGGTGAAAAGAAACTCCGTATTAAACGGTCATTGGGAGGAAATTTCAAATCTCGCTTACTCGCTGCTTCTTTTGTTAATGTCACTGATAGGGCAACAGGACAATCTGAAAAAGTAAAAATTATTCAAATACTCGAAAACCCTGCTGATGTTGATTTTAATCGCCGTGGTATTATCACTAAAGGCGCCATTATTGAGACAGAGAAAGGTAAGGCTGTGGTGACGAGTCGACCTGGACAGAGTGGCGTGATTAATGCTGTAAAAGTTGAATAGAAACAACTTAACTTTCGTCACCAATTACCGCTTGGATGTCTTTGACTACACATTCTCGACCTTGAATGACATTGATGTCTCTCGCATTACATTTCGGACATGTTAATGAGGAAAGCACTTCATAAAGGGCTCCTTCCTGGCTCACAACCGACTCAGTTGCACATTGGTTACACCTGATTTTAATTGATAATGGCTCGATAGTAATCTTCGCTCCTTCTGCAACAGAATCCTTAGCTGCGATTTCTAAACCAAATAGTAACTGATCATGGTTCAACATTGATAACTTCCCGATTTGGATAGTTATACCAGTTACCCTGGTTGCTCCGTAATCTTTTGCAGCTCGTTTAACAGCTTCAATGATGCTAACAGCCGTTGAAAATTCATGCATGACACTTTAACAGCCTCTATAAGCCTTTTTCAAACTTGCTACCTTCCTAACTACGCAAACCTTTTTGTGGTCTAATTATTTTTAGTGAAGCGATTGAGAATGCGTAAGTCAGGCAACTACTACATTTATCCCGCATACTTCGAAGCAAATCGAACTCGCCAATCAGGACGCCGAGTTCCAAAAAAATTAGCACTCCCAACTGTCAACACAGGAATAATCGCAAAAGCCGCTCAACGTCTAAGCCTGGAATATAAGGTTGAATCCCATGTGAGATACCCATCAAGCTGGTGGACTACTGCTGGCGTTGTCCTTATCAAAAAACAGCCCGATATGTCAAAAACACAACTCCTCAAAGAATTAGCGAAAGTAATGAAAACACTGAAAGCTGCTGGCGTGAAGTAGGCTCTTAACATGAAATTTTAGCTAAGAAGTGAGAAAAATCCCAAATCAAGACCAGTTAAGGCGTATCTTCGTGAAGAGGTTACATACGACAACTTTTCGGTGCAGAAAAGCAGGAAAACGTTTTTAAGTGACGGTCTGTTTCTCACCTTCTAATTCCCTCCCACGACCCATTTCCAGCCTTCCCAGGAGTCGATCTGCTGCAAGGAATTGGTCACGTTTTACATTTTTCCGCGCAAGGACACATCATTGCGCGTCTAAATCAAGCGACACAACTAGGAACACGCGTTTTCTCTTCTAAATCAATACTTGTTGGAAGAGTTATTGATATCTTTGGGCCAACTATTCAACCGTTTGCTGCTGTGAAACCTGAAACCAAAATTACCGACACTATAGTACCTCCTGGGACAACTCTCTTTATGAAGAAGGTTCCCAAAGGAGGCGTAGGGAAACGACGAAAGAAGTAAGTGCAACTGCACTCGCTCACTGTCCTGACTGTGGTACTACCCGTTTAGTGAAGGACTATTCGAGAGCTGAAATTATCTGCATGAACTGCGGACTCGTACTCACTGATCGAATAATCGATGAAGGCCCAGAGTGGCGGGCCTTTGATCAAGAACAACGTGACAAACGTGCACGTGTTGGGGCTCCGCTTACCTTTACTATTCACGACAAAGGTCTTTCTACTATGATTGACTGGCGGAATCGTGATAGCTATGGTAAAGATCTGGCTCCCAAACGGCGAGCTCAAATCTATAGGTTACGAAAATGGCAACGTCGAATCCGGGTATCTGACGCAACAGAACGTAATCTGGCATACGCTCTCTCAGAACTCGATCGTATGGCTTCTAGTCTAGGCCTACCACGAAATGTTCGAGAAATCGCTGCAATGCTTTATCGTAGAGCAGTTGAACAACGATTAATTCGTGGCCGTTCAATTGAGGGTGTTGCTGCTGCAGCTCTTTATGCAGCTTGTCGTCAATCAAGAATTCCTCGAACCTTAGACGAAGTTGCTGAAGTCTCACGAGTTGGTAAGAAAGAGATTGGTCGAAGTTACCGATTTATTGCTAGAGAACTTCGACTCTCAATTCCACCAACCTCTCCCATTGACTATGTACCGCGGTTCATTAGTGAACTGAAATTACTTGGTGAAGTCCAAGTCCAGGCAATTTCAATTCTCAAAATGGCTGCTAACAAAGGTCTAACAAGCGGACGTGGACCAACGGGGGTGGCTGCTGCGGCAATCTATGTTGCTAGCGTGCTAGCAAACTCTCGCAGAACACAAAGAGAAGTAGCTGCTGTAGCACGAGTCACCGAAGTTACAGTTCGTAACCGATACAAAGAATTAGTTGAAAAACTTGATCTCGAAGTTCCACTCTAACGGGAAATTTAGAGGGCGATTTGTGTCGCCCTTTCTCCCTTCTTTTTTCATTGCTGCTTGAAAGACTTTTTATCTCGCGAAACCGCTTTTTTAGTGATGCCATGGAATCTAGTACCATCGAACTCCTTCGAGGAGCAGGGAAGCAGGGCATACTTCTTGCCGAGTTAGCTCAGCAAATGGATCAAACTGAAAAATCCGTTCTCAAAATTATCGAATCATTAAGTCAAAATGGAAAAGTGAAAAAAATTGAAGAGAATCACGATGGAAAATCAGTGATTCGTGTAATTTGGCAAGAAGTCTCTGAATGGGATACGCTTCAAGGCTGTCCTTGTTTTGTATGTCCTGATATTGATCAGTGTGGTGCTGGTCAACCTACAAGTCCTTGGGTATGTGATAAATTAAATAATTGGATTAAAGAGCGTCTTGATTAATTAGATTTACTACGCCCTGAAAGTATTTTGCAATTACGTACATTTCTGGACTTCGTTGAAATGATGAGTTTGGCTTGAAGGTTTTTACAACATTAAAATATTGCTTAACGTGGGTGATGAAGTCTCGAAACTCACCTGATTGAAATATTTTAGTTACGAAGTGCCCATCCTTTTCTAGAAGTTGTAAAGCAAGATGTAAACTCATTTTAGCCTGCCAAAGCTGGCGTTCTTTGTCAACGGCCTTACTACCTGTTAGTTTTGGAGAGCAATCACTGAGAACCAAGTTGGCAGGTTTTTGAAGTAGTTCCAATATTTGGAATTTTAGCTTAGGATCATCGATGGAACTTCGAATTAAATGAACTCCTGAAAGCGGTTTGATGTAATTAATATCAATGCCAACGATGGAACAATCAGGTATTTTACAACATTCCTTTATCACCTGTAGCCATGAACCGGGGGCACTACAAAAATCTACAATTCGCTTAGCATGTTTAAAGATTGAAAACTGCTCTTCGATTTCTAATAATTTAAAGGCTGCTCGCGATCGATATCCTGCTTCTCGTGCACGTTTGCGATATGCTTCGTCCTTTTTCCATTTTGCCATTTCTTCACACTTCTTCAATGAGTTTTAACAGAATCTGACAAAGTTGTTTTTCATCTGTGGTAGTTCGAATGGCATGTGGAGAAAAATGGGTTCGGCTTGCGAACTCACCATTTTTATGAAGCTCATCAATAACCAGACGGAATGGTGGAACAGGGATATCTAATTTATCAGCCAATTGATGGAGATTGAAGTAAGTCGGAGGGCCTTCAACCTCACCAAGGAGAGTGTCTAAAAGCGATGATATTCGGCGTTTTGTGCCGAATGAATGATTGGGAATCTGTTTGATTAGATTCTCAATGAAACCCCTACTAGCAATTTGATCAATCCATAATGGCCCTGCTTGTTTCTTAACGCGTTTTTCACAATTTGGGCAATGGGAATGAAATGGTATTAGACCTTGTTTAATCGATCTAAATCCACATTCCTCACAGTGGACTATGAATCCCAACTTGGACAATGAAGTCCATGCGTTTTCATCTCCTTCCATTGTTTCACAGTATAAACGGACATAATGGTCAATTGAAAAAGAAAGTAGTGGTGTTAATCCTATGTTCCGAGCTGCAGCTTCTCGAACAATGCAACCCAATAAAATGCGTAGGGCAAGTTCATGGGCGTATTCAGTTTTCATTGGGACAGCTGCATATCGTTTAATACAAGTACGACGGCGAATCCCCACTAATACTGGCATATCAGTTGCGGTGAGGCATAATATTGCATGAGGTTTTAAGGAGCTTATTGCTGAATGAAAAAAATCGCGCGGAGTCCCAAAAGGGTCAATATCTATAACGTCAAAGCGTTTTTGAGATGAAGTATGTTGCGTGAGTAATTGGTTGGCCCCACTGTGATGTACCTCTACGAGATCAGATACGTCATTCAGAACACGATTTTTGTCGATAAGTTCAACCGCTATGGGATTCGCATCCCCTGCTACAACTTGTTGGATCTCAGGAACTTCCTTTGCTATGCGAATCGCACGGACTCCTGTTCCTGCAAGTGGCGTACAGACCCTAACATCTGTTTTTTTGTGTTGACTAAGAAATACCTGCAGGGCGAGTATAGTTAGATCACGGTTTAATTCTGATTCCGGATTGTAAAACACAGGCATACTTGTTGATGGAACTTTTTGTAATGGTGGGCGAAGAAATGTTACTTTTCCTTCTTGATGTTTTTCGTACACATCAAGCTCCTCGACGGCTACGAATTAGCGCGATAAATTCTTTGGGCTTTTCCATTGCTAATAGTTCCTTTAGATAGACAACAGGAATACCATTTATTGATTCGACAGATGGATGATCAGAGGTAATAATTGTCGGTTCTTCATTCAAGACCTCAGATAATTTCGCAAGAAATGAGAGCCGGTCTTCATTAAGCTGTTCAGGACGTTGTTTTAGATAACTTAGCAAGACACGTTGACGAAGAGATGTTAATATGTCAAAAGGGCTGTCATGTGTAATGGTCGATTGCAACCCTAGACGAGATAAAACTTCAAGGGCTCTTTTTGCTAGTTTGGTTTCTTTACCAGTGTACTGGCTAATGAAATTAGGAACTTCTTTGACTGTATCCACCTCTAATAAATTAAAGGGCTGAATAAATTGTGTGCCAAGTAACTTCTCAAGGCGTAAGGCTACATCAATTGTAGGATTCATGGTACCTCGCTCATATTCGTAGACGGCTCTCCGTGATAGTCCCAGTTCTTCAGCAATACTTCCTCGAGAATAGTTCTGGGCTTCGCGAATCTCCTTTAATCTATCTCCGTTCACTATCGCGTAGATACCGCCTTTTTTTGCAATAATGAAGGGCAGTTTCTTCTCCTCTAATAGTTGACGTAGTGTTTCAAGAGTTATTGCTGGAATTGAACCACGGGTATGGACTACCCCATCATGCAGGAGCCGTTTTCGGGTCTTTTCTCCTACTATTAAGGGAGTACATCGTAAAAATGAACAAATCCTTTTTAACTCATCTCGGATGGTCGTTTCCACATTATCAATGGTCATGCTGACCTTAATGGCAATCCGTACAGATCCTTCATCAACGATACTATCAAAGCAATACTCTTGGTCAAAGCTAGTAGCGTGCACTCTGGTCGCGGAATCTATAACATCATGAACATCGTCTAAGTATTGCTGTTTCGTTTGCATACTACGTGCCAAATCCTATTGTCAATGTTGTTTGCAATTTCTGTCTTAACAAAGTCACTTCGGGTGAATAAATAATTCGGGGAAGTTCTGCCTGTCGCCACATCTTATATGGTGTTTTTATTTTCTCTAAGATGCGAAGAATTGTAAATTGCTCGAGTTTTGATCCTCCGATTGTATGGGCCCCTGGTCCTAACGATGTTCTGCGCAAAATTGTGAAAGGAAGCATAATTTGATCATGCAGTTCAGAGGGAATGAGTTCAGCGAGCTTTTCTAATTCTTCTCGTCTGACTGCACTCCGTTTACCATCTCGTGTAATGAATGCCGGTGAAGCTTCGCTAAGAAGTTGAGAAAGAGGTTTCTTGGTTTGGGGCATATGATCGTTTAATTGGGCAATTTCACGCTCAAGCCGTGATAAAAACCCAGAATACTTCTTCATGTTTAACTTGCACCATATACAGCACTTAGGAATACATGGTCTGCAGTAAAAGGATTTAGGGATAAACGCTCCACAATTGTAAATCCCGATTGAGTCAAAGTTTTTTCTTCACGCTGAAATATCCGTGTTGGTTTTGCCGTAACATCTATGCTTCGAGCTTTTATGGCTAAATACGCAGTTCCACCTGGCTTGAGAAAACGCTTAGCGTTCTCAACAAGTATTTTTGCTTGGTTCGGTTGGGCAACATCTTGGTAAAGAACATCTACAAGTTGAGGGATATGATTGTAAGATTCGGGGTGTCTTGCATCCGCGAGGAATGGTATCATATTATTACGTATTGAACAGACCTGAATCAAATCACGCATTACGCGGGGAGCAAATTCAACACAATAAACAACTCCACCAAGTCCAACGAGATCAGAAATGTGGCTGGCTGTGGTACCTGATGAGGCACCTAAATAAAGTACAGAAGTGCCTGAATTAAAAGCATAAGCTTCTAGTCCACGAAGAAAGGCTGCAGCTAATTTACTACGATACGGGTCCCAAAATCGGAACTCTTGATTTTTATCCTGAACTAACATTTCCCCATAGACTTTATTGCCCTTCACTAGATTTCTTGTTGCTGGACGCTGAGTCATTTCATCGATTTCTAACCAATACAGATTGGCTTTTTTCTTGTCTTCCCTAACTTTAACCATTATTTCCGCCTCTTCATTTTTGATCGAGATTTCTTATGTGAAGGTGATTTAGCTCTCTTATGGGATTTTTTCCGACGTGGCGGGCTTTTAATTGGTTTTACTGAGGGCGGTCTTTTGGGTGCTATGGGATATTTCCTTTTTACTTCAGCTATGCGTTGGAGTACAGTTTGCTTTAATTCATCGGCAACATACTCTCCTGAATATAAATCGACACGAGCGGCAATGGCAATTTTCCCTGCCAAAATCCTCGCGATTTTTCCTCGCTGCCACCAGGGTGCTGAGTGTACTAATGTATGCTGGAAAATGATGCCATGTTTAGGGGGTCGAGCTCCAGTTTTTATTGCCCGAAATAGTGCCTGTTCTGCACCTAAAACCTGAATAGTACTTGCAGGAAGTCGTGCTAACTTTTCGAGCCCTCCTGCTAAAGTGATGAATCTCGCTCCTATCACTGGTCCAATCAATCCTCGGAGATTGGGAGCGATTCCCTGTAACATCTCATCAAGATATGTTTCCAATTGTTTTCTGAGTTTTTGAAGATCGAGGAGTTGGCGCGATAAGGCTTGAATCATTTCCATATCATGTTGAGGAATATCAGCACCCATTGATTTACCTAACAAATCAGGGTTTACGGGCGTTTCGGAAAGTAGTTGAAATATTTCAGGGTTTTTTTCTATGTTGTCGCGTCGTCCTCCTTCTGTCACAATTTTCGCTAGAATTTGAGCATCTTCAATGGCATGAGCTGCTTCTGGAAAATGTAAACCATACCATTCTCTTAATCTCGACACCATCAAGTTTTGTACTTTCTCAACATCATCAAGGGAACTCATCGCTTGGATAACTAACTGATCACCTTGCTCTGATGCTTCACGAATGGCTTGGCGTGCTAGTTCGATCGCAACCTGGTGCAGAGTATTTAGCTTCTCTGTAGTCAGGTTTGAACCACTGAACTCACGCCGTGCTCTACGCCACAGATCAATATCTTCGTATTGGATAGTCTTAGCATCATAAAGCATTGTAAATATATCAGCCAAAGTTTGTGATTCAACAAAAAATCGCTCTACACCTTTTGTTTTTAACTCTTGAATAAATACGGCAGTAGCTGGATCTTTCTCACCCTTTCGAAGCCGATCAATATTTATTCCAACTTCCTGAGGTGTTTTGCCTAACTTCTTCTCTGCTAGAATTGTGAATCGCTCGTCTAAACAATAAAGACTTGTAATACTGAATACAAGAAATCCATCCATGTAATGACACCTATGTGGGTATTGCCTACCAGTTCAAGAGGATGTAAAAAGATTCCTAAACTAAGACCTTCAACACCATTCAGATCTTCACATCAAATGGAAATCCTTAAAGCTTACAATGCAAACACCGAAGCAGTGAAACAAAATGCCCGGATCTCACGGCTCGCTTACGGGCTAGAAGATGTCCTTTTAGTCGAGTAAAAAAGCTGGTAAGGTTCGGAGTCAGACGCCCAAAGTAAAGGGCAAGGTTCGTGTTACTCCGATTCCTCGGCTACGCAATCGTCGAAATTATGCGAAACGTATCCTAAGAGGTACTCCTGCTGGACAACCCAAAGCTGCTCGAAGGTAGGATTGGTTTTCCTTAGTTGAGATTAGGGATCTCTTCTAGGGTTAACGATTATTTAGGTGCAATTAGTAGGTGGACGCTGAGTTGGAACGTGTTGCAGAAGCAATTCTTCAAGCTGCATTAGAGGGGAAAGTGAGTAATAAGAACGATCTTCAGCGTCTGAAACGAAAATTGTGTCGTCAGTATAAACTCTCCCGGTTCCCGTCTGATGTAGAAATTCTTAGTTACGCAACCAAAGACGAGAAAGAAAAAGTCAGTACTATTTTACGAAAGAAACCAACTCGCACCTTATCAGGTGTGGCAGTTGTTGCTGTAATGGCTGAGCCAATGGAATGTCCAGGTCAATGCATTTACTGTCCCACTAACATCCCCACGGCTCCTAAAGCTTATGTTGGAGAGGAACCTGCGACTCTTCGCGCAAGACAAAACCAATATGATCCGTATCTTCAAGTAGAGAGCCGGTTGGACCAGCTCCAAGCAATGGGACATAGTATAGAAAAAGTTGAGCTTATCATAATGGGTGGTACGTTTCTGGCAGCATCTAACAAATATCAACAGAATTTCATTAAACGCTGTTTAGATGCCATGAATGGAATGAATGCGAAAAATCTGGCTGAGGCTATAAAATCGGCAGAAAGAAGTGCCATTCGTCCCGTCGGTATAACAATTGAAACTCGACCCGATTATTGTACACCTGACCATGTTGACAAAATGTTAGATCTTGGAACAACTAGAGTCGAATTAGGCGTTCAAACTATCTATGATGAAATCTACACAGAAATTTGTCGTGGCCACACTGTTTCCGACGTCATCAAGGCAACACGGAATGCCAAAGATGCTGGTCTTAAGGTTTGCTACCATATAATGCCAGGATTACCAGGCAGTACCCCCTCACAAGATCAGCAGGTCTTCCGTGAGTTGTTCAAACGTGAAGAGTTTCAACCTGACTTGTTGAAAATATATCCATGCCTAGTAGTTCGGGGAAGTACTCTATTTGATATCTGGCGAAGAGGAGAGTACACTCCCTACACTAATGAGGAGATTATCGATCTTCTTGCTGAGATACTACCTTCCCTTCCTCGGTGGGTTCGAATTCAACGGATGCAACGTGACATCCCTAAACGGCTAATAGTTGCAGGACCAAATCTAGGTAACCTGACACAGTTGGTCTTCCAACGTGCCGAAGAAAAGGGTAATCAACTACAAACAATTCGTTTTCGAGAGGTGGGATATAAACAAAGATCTCGTGGTTATCCAACACCCGAGGTTCCCGATATCAAATCATTAGACTTTCTGGTTGATCAATATCCTGCTTCTAATGGGACGGAATTCTTCCTTGCATATGAAAACCCCGATTCAGACGCATTAGTGGGGTATCTTCGCCTTCGAATACCAAGTGACACAGCCCACCGTGCGGAAATTAAATCCTTTAACACTGCAATAATCCGCGAGCTTCATGTGTATGGATTATCAGTTGATCTGGGGACAATACAAGATAATGCTTGGCAACATCGTGGCATTGGGACACTGCTCCTCGAGGCTGCAGAGGAATATACCCGAAACGCGGGGCGTGATCGGATTGTGTGCACGAGTGGTATTGGAGCCAGGCAATATTACACACGTCATGGATACAATTACGATGGTCCTTATATGACAAAACTTCTATGAGCGACCCTAATGGGAAACTTCTTCAATCATTGCGAATTGGTTCATAGAGGCGAACTAACGTGTGTGGAATTATTGGCGCTATTCACATGAAAGGAAACGTTGCGCCATTATTACGAAAATCCTTGAAACGATTAGAATATCGCGGTTATGATTCCAGTGGTATTGCCACAGCAGCCAATGGAGTCATTTTCATAAAGAAGGACAAAGGTAAGATTGATGAAATCCACCAACAAATAAATTTCGATACCCTCCCTGGGAGTATAGGAATCGGCCACACACGCTGGGCAACACATGGACCTCCATCAAAACTCAATGCTCATCCTCATACTGATTGTTATGATCGAATTGCGGTGGTGCACAATGGCATCATTGAAAATTACCAAGAACTCCGCCAAATACTCCTTGAGGGGGGTCACCAATTTCGCTCTCAGACAGACACAGAAGTAATACCCCATCTCATCGAAGATGCCCTTAATCATACTTCACGCCTTGAAAATGCAGTAGCACGAGTACTTCCAAAATTAGAAGGAAGCTATGCAATAGTCGTACTAGAAGCCAAGGGCAATGAATTGGTATGTGCACGGAAAGAAAGTCCCTTAGTAATTGGTCTTGGTCAACGAGGAATTTATTGTGCCTCCGACGTTCCCGCTTTCTTACCAATGACCCGGAAAACCATTGTATTAGAGGACAATGAATTAGTCCACCTAACCGCTAACGGTGCACTTCTTACACGACTTGATGAAAATGGGTCCCCAACCCGCCTTCCATTACGGATACCAACTGAAGTTCAATGGACTATCGATATGGCTCAAAAAGGTGGCTATCCACACTTCATGTTAAAAGAAATCCATGAACAACCCACGGCAATACGTGACACACTCAGAATGAAGAAATCAGATTTTGAAAATTTTGCTGATGTTCTTCATAACCATAAGAAAGTAATAACAGTCGCTGCGGGAACATCCTATCATGCCACATTAGCAGCCAAATACATGTTTTCACAAATATCAAATTTCCTTGTGCATGACGTTATTGCTTCAGAAGGAACAGATACGGTGGCGTCCAGTCTTGGAGAAGATACTGCGGTGTTAGCAGTTACCCAATCAGGTGAAACCGTTGATACACTACACGCCGTTAAACACCTCAAGAAACAGGGAAGTACCGTGTTGGCCATAACCAACACGGTAGGCAGCTCAATCACAAGAATGGCGGATCATGTTGTGTATACACAGGCGGGACCCGAAATTGGTGTTGCAGCTACGAAAACCTTTGCAACACAATTAGCTACTCTCGCTTCTCTTTCAACATATTTAGGCGTGCTCACAGGTGCTCAAACAATCAAAGAAAAAAATGAGTTGCTTGCCGCTCTGAACCAGTTCCCGGAACTCATAGAAATAATCATTCGAAATCAAGAGAATGCAATTAAAGACGCCAGTCAGGAATACATAACGAGATCAAATTTCTTCTTTCTTGGTCGGGGAATAAGTACTGCCACTGCCTTGGAGGGCGCCTTGAAAATTAAAGAGATTGCTTACGTCCATGCAGAAGGTTATCCCGCAGGGGAATCAAAACATGGACCCATCGCGCTGGTGGAACCAGGATTCCCAATAGTTTTTGTAGCCCCCAATGACAAAACCCGTCGGCATTTAGAAGGAAATGTCATGGAAATGAAAGCACGCGGTGCTCAAATCATCTCTATTTGCTCTGCTCAAGACACAACACTCATTAACTTAAGTGATCACGCTATTTCTTTACCTCCTCTCCCTTCTATTCTGTTTTCTCCAATCTGTTATGTAGTTCCCCTTCAACTATTGGCATACTATGCTGCAATCCTTCGGGGTCATAATCCTGATCAACCAAGGAATCTCGCCAAAGCTGTCACAGTACTTTAACACAAAGAGTTAAAGCACTCGGTTAGTTAGTCCCATCAGGATACACAATAGGTGAAAAAATGTGGCACGCTGCCCTGAATGCGCAGGGACAATGAAATTCGATTATAAAACCAATCGTCAAGTGTGTAAACGGTGTGGCCTGGCAGTCTCGCGTGCAGAGCTCGATCGTTTATGGGACGAGCAGCGATCTACCTTTCGTCGTGAGGATGAAGAACGCGCAAAATCCCAGCGACGCCGTGATTATCTTGACTGGTGGCTTGGCAAGAAAGAGAAGGACAAACGAAAGAAGTAGCAAGCCGTATATTCGCTGAGTGCTAGTTACTTTTATCGTAGTGTGGAAAATCCTTTTATGGGCAGCAACTTCTGTTCGTGCAGTGAAGCGGCTAGCCTTCTTACATATACTTATCCGAGGGTGCGCACGTGGGCGAGAATATCATTGAAAAGGCATTATTAGGCGCGTCAGTCTTCAAAAATGAAGAAACCCTTCATCCCGCTTTTATCCCTCCTGAGCTGCCTAATCGTGAAGACCAACTTGTTCGTCTAAGTCACGATTTCAAACCATTACTAAATAAGGATGCAGCTTACGCTGTTAATGTAGCTGTTGTAGGAAAACCAGGGACAGGAAAAACCGTTTCCATCCGGTATTTTGGACGTGGCCTGGAAAAAGCCGCTGCTAAACGTGACATCAAAGTCAAGTTTGAATACTACGACTGCTTTATGTTTCGAACAAAAAGCGCAATTCTGCGTGATTTACTGACAGAACGGTTCAAAGTTACAAGTCGTGGATTTTCAGACGAAGAAATCACTACGATGATTAATCGTCGACTTTCACGCGAAAACATTCGATTGGTGCTCTGCCTCGATGAAGCCTATCTGCTTGGACAAGACTTACTTAGCCTCATTCATGCCAGTGAAGTTGCTAAACATGGTCAAGCATATATCTCTACACTCATTGCTTGTCGAGTAGTAGATTGGCAAAACACCCTCAGTTTTCCCCTTTCAGGACGGCTCCACGATAGAATTGACATGCCCTCCTATACTCAAGAGGAACTGTATAAGATCTTCAAATTCCGGTCTACCCTCGCTTTCCATAAAGACGTGATAACTAATGATATTCTTAGTATGGTGGCAAATATTGCAGCATCGACACAAAATGCTCGTCATGGAATAGAAATGTTATACTGGGCCGGAAAAGCTGCTGATCGATTCAATGTTCGTCCTATTACGCCAGACTTAATTCGAAGAGCAAAACAGGAAGTGTACTCAGAACTTCGCTCGGATGTTCTCTACGGCCTCCGCGACCAAGAGATACTAGTACTAGCTGCAATTGCACGAACGCTTAAAGTTGATAAAGCAAGCTCAACGACTATCGCTAAGGTCTATTCCAACTATCAGTTATTCTGTGAAGAAATTGGAGTTACAAAACAAGCCTTACCCACTTTCAGAAAAACCATTGATGCCCTTGTAACACTAGGGATAATTGGAAAGGTCGTAGAAGGTATTGGTGAAGGACGTCGCGGTCGGCGGGCGCGTTTGACTCTTATGGATATTCCCGTTGAAGTTTTTGATGAACGAGTAAATGAAATTCTCCAACGTCGGAAATCCGTAGGAGATAATATTGATTAAATTAAATCCAGGAAGCATTGGAATAAAAATGTCTGATCAAAACATGAACAGCACTCTTAGTTTTCACTTCGAAAACGTTCCAGTTACGGTAATCGCTAACAAATCCCTCGAAGCATTCGAAATCCAAGACTCTACTTACGGTCCTGTTGAAAAGGGCAGGGAATTAACAGTCCCTCGTTGGATTGCTAATATACTTATTTCCACTAACTCTGCTCACCTAAAGGACACAGGAATTAATGTTCCTGATCTCCAGAAATCTTTGTGGCAAGAAGCCGGAGAGCCGGTTCTTCAATCGCTTCCCTCTGATTTTTATTACCTAGTTCGAAAACGTATAGAGCAACTAGCCCTACAGAATAGAGACCAACCAAATGATATCCGATTAGCTGCCCAAAGTAAAATAGAACAGTTAATGCGTGACTTAATCTCAAATAGACTATTGAAACTAATGAAATTATCTCTACGCGAAGAACGCTTACGCAATATCAAAAAGAAAATGACCGGCGAAGAACGTTGGCTTTTTGACCGATTAGTTACTCTTCTACGAAATTGGCAAACACAAGTTTTGGAGATTGAAATTGGTGACTGAAGAAATTGATTACATCACCCGCTTTGAAGAATTTTTCAAATCCTATAAAACCGAAGAAGGCGAAACTCCTTACCACGATGCCATATCACGACTAAGTCTTGAAAAACTCGTTTCCATCTCAGTTGATTTCAACCATCTTCTAACTTTTGATCCTGATTTAGCTGCTGCTACAAAAGAAAAACCTCAACAGGCAATAGACGCAGCTTCAGCTGCCATTAAACGAATACTCCGCATCGTTGATCCAGATTACTATGAAACTACAATTACGCAAAAACTTCACGCACGCTTCAAAGAAGTTCCTGATCGCGTTTCCGTACGAACCATTCGCGCAGAAAATATCAGCCAACTCATTATGGTTGATGCATTAGTAACTCGAGTTAGTGACGTTAAACCCCTTCTCGTCGAAGGCCTCTTCAAATGCCGCCAATGCCAAGACCTCATAGGTCCCATTCCACAAGGCAACCAATTTGTCACCCCCACAACCTGTCCTAACGACACCTGCCGAAGTAAAGGACCATTTGAACTCATACCCGAACGGTCCAAGTTTGTTGATTGGCAAAAAATCCGACTCCAAGAAAAACCCGAAGAACTCCCCCCTGGAGCCCTCCCACGCGCCCTCGACTGCATTCTCCAAGATGACATCGTCGACACCGCACGACCAGGCGACCCCTGCCGCGTCGTCGGCATCTTACGCTCCACCCAAGACGTCACCGCAAGATCCCGCCGAAAAGCCCCCACATTTAGCGTCTTCCTCGCCACCAACTACATCGCCGTCTCCGAACGCGAAGCCGACCGCGTCGAAATCACTCCCAAAGAAGAAAAAGAAATCCTCAAACTCTCCAAAGACCCCCTAGTACACCGCAAACTCGTCAACTCCATCGCCCCCTCCATCTACGGCCTCACCGACATCAAAGAAGCAATCAGCCTCCTCCTATTCGGAGGCGTCAGCAAAGTCCTCGCCGACGGCGTCAAAATCCGCGGCGACTCCAACATCCTCCTCGTAGGGGACCCCGGAACCGCAAAATCACAACTTCTCAAGTATGTAGCCCAAATTGCTCCACGCGGATTATACACATCAGGTAAAGGTTCCACTGCAGCCGGGTTAACCGCCGCAGTGTTACGAGATCCAGATACCGAAGGCTTCGCCCTCGAAGCCGGTGCCCTCGTACTCGCCGATCGCGGAACCGCGTGCCTTCATCCCAGTTCTCGTATCTTGATTAATAATCAATTAATGACAATAGAAGAAGCCTATACAACAACTACCCCCAAGAGTGCCATATCGAATGGAAAAAAAGTTATGATTGGGGAGATTGATGCCAAGGTTCCTTCGCTTACAAAAAGTTTAGACATAATTGAGTGCAAGTCGACTTATATTCGCAAAAAAGAATGTTCAGATGCACTCCTAAAAATTACGACCGAAACTGGATTTCAAACAATATTAACGCCCGATCATATGCTATTAGATGGAGCTTCACTAGACTGGAAGATGGCACAGAACTTTAAAACGGGTGACTCTCTAATCGCACCTCTCAAATTGCCAGGGCATAAGAATCCAGTTCAAATATTCGATATAATTCCAGATGATTGGATTGTGTGCCTTAACAAATCTGAGAAAACCGAATTACGGGATGCACTTTTGTGTGACTTTCCATCTCTTGCGAGCATAAACCGGTTCTTTGGGTTACGAAGAGATGTTTTATCTGGCCGTTCTCAAATGAAGGTTAGTTCATTACGCGAAATATTGGCATACCTTGGTCTTCTTGAAGATTGGAAGAAACGTAATTTATCCTTCGGACGGAAACATAAGGGTGATCGGCTAAAAGTCTCAACAATTACACCTGAAATGGCCTATTTCTTCGGGTTTGTGTTCGGAGATAGTTGGGAACGAATTAATAATCGGCGATCAGTATTACCTATTCGTCAATCTATTGTGAATCAAGCCCAAATCAAACGCATACAAGAATTTTATTCCACTTTCTCAAATCGTTCACTAAGAATTTATCCACGTGTAACCAAAAACAAAATCGAAGATCGTATAGTTCTAAGTAATTCTCTAACATTAACTGCTCATTCAAACCTCCTTGCTCTCATCTTCAATTTCTTAACAAAAGATCATCTTTCAAATCTTCACAAGTTGCCTGATCTCTCACTTTCTGCATATCTTGCAGGAATTGTAGACTCTGATGGATGTATCGAAATTAAACGGGATACCCGCAATAGTTCTGAATATAATACGGTTCATATTGATATTCAGTGCTCTAATGACCGGCGTGAAAATCTAGCATTGCTTCTCGCCCTGAGACGGTTCGATTGCTATGGACGTCTTAAACCGGGACGTGGGGTTATCCATATCCAAATAACTGCTAGGACAGATGTTGAAGCATTACTTTCTGCAATTAAACCCTTTAGTGTAAAAGTGAAACCCCTCCCCTCGCCAAAACGAACGCTGTCTAGTTTAAGTGACAAAATCCCCAGTAAGACTGTTGCACAGCTAGCTACTCAGATCTCAAAACTGAATACATCAATGTTGATAAAGAAGGGGCTCTGGAGTACTATATACAGCTATAAACATCAACGTTATTCGCCAAGTAGAGGACAATTACAAAAAATCCAAACACGTTTAGAAAACCAACTCTCCTTATCCCAACATGAAATAATCAATAATCTTCTGAAACGAGACTATTTCCTAGATCCAATAATGTCAATCGAAGAAATACCTTACATCGGACCAGTCTACGATCTCTACGTCCCCAAAACGCATAACTTTCTTGCTGATGGCTTAATCACGCACAACTGTATTGATGAATTTGATAAGATGCGTCCTCAAGATCGAACGGCTATACATGAATCGATGGAACAACATACCGTGAGTATAGCCAAGGCGGGGATTGTGGCGACGTTGAATGCGCGGACGGCGATTTTGGCGGCGGCGAATCCGAATCTTGGGCGGTATGTGCCGGAGCGGTCGTTTGCGGAGAATGTGAATTTGCCGGTGACGCTTTTGTCGCGGTTTGATCTGATTTTTACGTTGACTGATTTGCCGGAATCGGAGAGGGATGAGCGGACGGCGGAGCATATTATTGCGTTGCATAAGCAAAGAGGCGGTGTGAAGGATCCGCCGATTCCGGGTGAGTTGCTTCGGAAGTATATTGCCTTTGCGCGTCGGAGTATTAGTCCTGAGCTAACGGATGAGGCGTTGAATGTGGTGAAGGAGTTCTATCTTGGGATGCGAAAATCTGGCGAACGGGAAAATGCACCTGTACCAATTACAGCCCGTCAACTGGAATCGCTAATTCGGTTGGCTGAGGCCCATGCGAAAATGGCGTTACGGGAAAAAGTCATCGTTGAGGATGCGCAGGCTGCGATTCGTTTGGTCCAAGTTTCACTCCAACAGGTTGGCTTCGACCATGAAACTGGAGAATATGATGTTGATAATATTATGATTGGCCGCCCCAGATCACAGCGTGAAAAACTACGAGCGATTTTGATGATGATTCGAGATCTCGCTAAAGAATCTCCTACTGGCGTGCCTATTGAGAAATTAATGGAACGGGCAAAACTCGCGAATCTCTCAGAGACGTTTGTTCAAGAAGCCATAAATCAATTAGTCAAAGAAGGAGAAATCTATTCACCCCGACCCGGAATTCTTCGCTTTGCTGGAAGTTAATTGCCTTAGGTGGGATAATGAGATTAAACGGGTTGCTGATTTACCTTTAGAAAACCGTATCAAGGAATACTTCCAGGAGAAAGGAATTTCTACTTTGTATCCTCCTCAAGAAGAAGCTCTCAAAACGGGGATACTTGAGGGGAAGAATGTAGTTTTAGCTATACCAACAGCTTCGGGTAAAACTCTCATCGCTGAATTCTGTATGCTCAAATCAATACTAGAAAAGGGGGGAAAGGCTCTCTACCTTTGCCCTTTACGGGCACTTGCCTCAGAGAAGTATGAAGAATTCCAATCATATTCGAAGCTGGGCGTAAATGTTGGAATCACAACTGGGGATTATGATACTGTTGAAGAAAAGTATGGCACCTATGACCTATTGATATGTACAAACGAACGTGCAGATTCACTCCTTCGCCACCGTGCTAAGTGGATGTCTCAGATCGCAATAGTCATTGCTGACGAAGTCCATCTCATTAATGATCCTGGGCGTGGTCCTACCTTAGAAGTTGTACTTGCGAGATTACGCCAAATAGCTCCAAAGGTCCAAATTCTGGCCCTAAGTGCTACTGTGGATAATGCAGAAGAACTAGCTGAATGGCTCAACGGAGATTCAGTAGTAAGTGATTGGCGTCCAGTTGCTCTCCGCGAAGGCGTCTATTATGAGGGCAAAGTACTCTTTGGTGATGACAGAGAGGAAAGCTACTCACCCTCAACGACCTTCCCTATCGGAGATATCACACGTCGCGTGCTTCGAAAAAAAGGGCAACTTCTGGCATTTCTTAACACACGCCGTACAGCAGTAAGAACCGCCCAGAAACTAAGCTCTGTCGTTGCTCCTCGACTCAAGAAAGGTGAACAAGAACAATTAGGAGATCTCGCTGAAAACCTGCTTCATTTAGGGGAAGTCACCCAGGTATCTGAGGCCCTCGCCCGAAATATTCGGGCTGGAGTAGCGTTTCATCATGCTGGATTACGTTATTCAGAACGCAAACTCATCGAAGAAGCATTTCGAAACAATCTAATTAAAGTAGTATGCGCCACTCCGACCCTTTGTTTAGGTCCCAACACCGAAATTTGGCATGAACTTGAAGAAACTAAAGTAACGGAATTCAAAAACACAGATCAACTCTACGTCCTATCAAAAAACAGGCTTGTTCCAGGAAAAGCGACTGATATTGTTAGTTTGGAAAATTCTGAATCACTCATTGAGGTCTCATCTGTATCAGGATATCATATACAAATCACTCAAAATCATCGTATGTTAGTAAAAAGAGATAACAAACGATTAATTATTCCAGCTAAAGAGATTAAGAAACACGATAAACTAGCCACAGCGAGAAGGGTGTCACTTCAAAAACATTTCACATGCTATGTGAGAGATTTTGTGATTGATAATAAAACTGCCAAGCAAGATTACGAAATAACTCTAGACCTTTCATATTTTTTGGGTTTAATGTTAGGAGATGGTCATTCGGGGGCTGAAAGCGATGGGGGCGTAATCAGGTACAAGGGCGCGCCTTCTATTGTTGGGTTAGGTGATGAAATTCTTGCTCATGTTAAGCAAACCTGTGATGCCTTCTCTATCTCTACTCGAAGAGGAATTAATACCTATGGAATTCCGGAGCTAGTTTTAGGGAAGAATAAGTGGTTTAGGGAATTTTTAGTCCGTTGTGGAGTTGAGAAAGGAAATAAGAAATACATCCATCCAAAACTAATGAAAACAGATAATTCATCCATCGCAGCTCTTCTGCGTGGTCTTTATGATACTGATGGGTACGTCGTAAAGGAAAAGGAAATTGGGTTAGGCAATTCCTCAAAAGAACTAATAATGCAATCAAAGAAATTACTTCTGCGCTTTGGAATTGTGTCTCGGCTTAGGTCGCGAAAAAAGGGAATAATGAGATATGCGCAAAAAGAGTATGCAACAAAACCGAGTTTTGAGTTACTAATTAGCCAAAATCAGTCGATATTAGATTTTCAAAAGTACATAGGATTTGGAATCAAAAGAAAGGCTACTGATTTACAAAAGCTAGTTTCTAAGATACAAAAAAACGTCTTATACATCGCTTGTCCTAGCTGCGATTATCGAATTTTCAAATCACTATTTTTTGGTCGTTCAAAGAGTCAAAAAGAATGGGGAAAGAAAAAGTATGCGGTAATTAAACTTCTTGGTGAAAAAGGGGAATTAGGATCAAATGAGATTGAAAGTGCCTTAAGCTTCAAACCAAGGAAACCTGAGACTAGATTAAACCATCATTATGAGTTAATTTCCAGGCGTAAGATTGGGAAACGAAGCAAAACGGAATGGTTTTGGAGCCTCAATGAAATTGGAAAATGGATATATTCAAACTATTTAGTAAAGAATCAAGACCTATCGAATTTTTATCGAAAGAGTCATTGCCCTTTATGCCAGACTGAATTAGAAAGAACACTGAGAGGAAACTGGCGATCAAAAGATCTGGATAACGACATTTTTTGGGATAAGATTCGAGAAATAAAAACAGTCAACGCGGCTTCAACAGTATTTGACGTTGTTCTGCCCCCTTCAAATAACCACGATCATATGTTTGTAGCTAACGGATTCATCGTTCATAATTCGGCAGGTGTTAATCTTCCAGCGCGTGTGGTAATTATCCAAGAATATCGACGGTTTGACCGAATAGAAGGCTACCAACCCATTCCAGTTTTAGAATACAAACAAATGGCTGGACGCGCGGGTCGACCAAAATACGACAAAAAGGGCACTGCAATTCTTTTGGCTCGGAACGAAGGAGAACGGGATTTTCTTCTCGATTACTACATCCTTGGAAATCCTGAGAGTATAACTTCCAAACTTGCAAGCGAATCTGCACTTCGCAGTCATGTCCTTTCAACGATTGCAATGAATTATGCCTCTGATAAGGAAGGCATCATGAACTTCATTCGACAAACCTTCTTCGGTCACCAACGGGACCCTGACGAAGTCGAATACATGATTGACTTGATTGTTAAATTCCTTAAGGATGAAGCTTTGTTAGAACAGCGAAATAAACGATTATTCGCAACTTCCTTTGGTCGACGAACCTCACAATTGTACATCGATCCCAAGTCTGCAGTGATCATTCGCGATGGGCTTGCCAAAGCTTCAAACAACATGGACCAAACCACAGACGTCTCCTTTTTACACTTAATCTGTCACACACCTGATATGGCCAACCTCTATCTCCGCCGTGGAGAAGATGAGCGATTTCATGATTATGTCATTGAACACATCGACGAATTTTTAATCTCGGTTCCTGATCCGCGTTACCACCGAGATCGTTATGAATTCTTTCTTGCCGAAGTGAAAACGGCTCTTCTAGCAAAGGCTTGGGTTGAAGAGCTCCCTGAAGATCAACTCATTAACCAATTCAAAATCGGCTCGGGGGACCTACTTCGACTAGTAGATACACAAGCTTGGATCCTATATGCGTGTCGTGAACTAGCCCCAATTTTTAATCACAAAGAAGTAATTCCGGAGTTAGAAGAGCTTGAGCTACGGTTAAGATACGGGGTGAGACGTGAATTAACTGAATTAGTTGAGCTCCAAGGTATCGGTCGGGTTCGCGCACGATTCTTATTCCGAGCTGGCTTCATATCGCAGAATCGAATTCGAGATGCACCCATCGCACAACTTGCAGCGATTCCAACCATTGGAGCTCAAATCGCCAAATCAATTAAACAACAATGCGGTGGAGCTATCAAACCCGAAGATGAACAAGCATTAAAGGCAACGCAGCGCCAAACCACACGTCAAACACAACTTACTCTTGATTAAATAAGTTGGTTAGCGTGAGGATTACTCTTTGACGACTGGTTTATTCTACCATCCTGATTGCTTGAAACATGACATGGGATATGGGCACCCCGAACGACCTGAACGTCTGACGGCAGTCATGAAGTATCTCAAGGAACGAAAAGTCTTTGACGATGTCAATATTACACTGCAAAAACCTCCTGCTGTAACCTTATCTGATTTGGAACAGGTCCATCCCAAAGACTACATTGATCTCATCCACAACGCATCAGATCGAGAAGCCCGATTAGACGCTGATACCCGTACATCAAAGGGATCCTTTACTGCTGCACTACTTGCGGCAGGTGCAGGAATCAAAGCATGGCAAGAAATACAGGCTGGAAACCTCAAAAATGCCTTCGCATTAATTCGTCCACCCGGACACCATGCTAACGCTCAATCAGCCCGGGGATTTTGTCTTTTTAATAACATTTCAGTGTTGGCTCGTCACATCACAACCACTATACCAGATAGTCGGGTGTTAATTCTTGATATTGATGCTCATCATGGGAATGGGTCCCAAGAAATCCATTACACCGAATCCAACACCCTATATCTCGGCTTTCATCAGGATGGCCGCACATTATATCCAGGCTATTCGGGGTATACAGATGAACTTGGCGAAGGACCAGGCAGAGGATATACTGTCAACCTTCCTCTCCCTCCAGGAACAACCGATCTTTCTTTCCTCCAGGCCCTATCCACAATATTTCCTCCTATAGTTGAACAATTTCAACCAACAGCTATTCTTGTCTCCGCTGGGTACGATGGTCATTTTCGTGATTATCAGACAAACCTTCAGTTCAGTGCCACAGCTTATTTCAAAGCGACGCAACTTGTGATGGAACTCGCTCAAAAAATCTCTAAAGGGCAGACAGTCATGTTTCTCGAAGGCGGTTATGAGCTTCGAGCTCTCTCAGAATCAATTTACAACACACTTGTTGCTATGAGTGGTCATGGCGACCCTGTTTCGGAAAAACCACCAACCGAAGACTCCCGAATTAAAAAATACATTACAATGTTACTCGCGGAGACGAAGAAAGCCCTCAAACCCTGGTGGAAGATCAGTAAGTGAAATATTAGGAAGAATGGAATGGTGGGCCGGCCGCGATTTGAACGCGGGATCACCTGATAGGGGATTTACCTTTTTGATAAACCACGCCCCAGGCAGGCATCATACCAATCTAGCCATGGGCGTTTGCCGAGTGGGATCTAGACCACCGGCCCACGAACTTGTCTCTAAACTTCACTCGTCCTTTTAATTCCTTTTCTCTAAAGAAAAATAACTAATGCTCTTGCGATTGAGTATGGATTAGAAGTTGGAGTATTTACTTATTGGTGTCATTTTTCAGGTGTTTATTATCGAGATGGCCATGTTCATAATACCAGTTTATCGTGCGGATCAAACCTTCCTGCATGGTGATTTGAGGTGCCCAGCTAAGAAGGGTTTTCGCCTTTTCATTCGAATACCAGCGTTCTTCATCCATACTCTGTGTCGTTTTCATGTGCCACAGGAAGGTATTTTTTCCTCGGTTTTTGAATGGGCTAAGAATTCCAATTCCTAACTTTGCTAGAGCTGTAGGAATTTTGCGACGTGGTGGGTCTACTCCCAGAGTTTTTCCCAAGAATTCGAAGAGATCATTCCAAGTCATGGGTTCATCGGGACAGAGGATTATGGTTTGATTTGTTGCAGGTTTAGCATCTATAGCGGCAATTATTCCTCGAACTACATCATCGATATGAATGTACATAATATGCTTTTTTCCGTCTCCCGGGAGCAGTGGGATTTGGCGTTCATTAACCGCTTCAATTGCTTCAAAAGCCGTATAAAAGTCTCCTTCTCCCATTATTCCCGTGGATCGAAGTATAACATGTTCAAGCCCTGTTTTAGCTGTCGTGGCTCGAACAAGTTCTTCTGCTTGGATCTTACTTTTTGAATAATCAAACTGGGGACGTAATTCCGTCTCTTCTGTTGCAGGGGGCTCTTTTACCGGACCAATTACCTCTGTTGTGGAAATATAAATGAAACGCGAAACCGACGATGCTACACTCACATCAAGAATGTTTTGAGTGCCATCCACATTCACCCGATATAGTAA
The DNA here is from genome assembly GCA_016839805.1 of Candidatus Hermodarchaeota archaeon. Classification (GTDB taxonomy): domain Archaea; phylum Asgardarchaeota; class Hermodarchaeia; order Hermodarchaeales; family Hermodarchaeaceae; genus Hermodarchaeum. The sequence goes on along the minus strand of JAEOTO010000032.1, from coordinate 54,158 downwards.
TTCTTTATCTTTCGGGTAAAAATCAAAATAAGCAGCAAGATGCACCACGATTTCCTTATTTTGTATGGCTTCTTGTAAAGAACGTAAATCTAGCATGTCCCCTTCAATTAAACGAAGTCTTTTCGGAAGTTCACGGACATCACTTGTTCTTCTGACTAGTGCAGAGACCTCATGTCCCTCTTTGATTAACTTCCTTACCAGTTTACGACCAATGAATCCCGTCGCACCAGTTACAAGAATCTTCATCGAGTCAAACCTCCACCCACTGTTGTTCGGATCGGAAATTAATCACCATCATTCAATTGCTGCACAGCCAAATCATCATAAATAGAACCCTTTGGGGTAAGAGTACTTCTCTTTAATTTGATTGCATGAGCTTTGAAGGTGCCAAAATTATGGTTCGCATGTTCATCTACTAGCTTCATCAATTGAGCTCGATTCTCTCCGCTACGTACTCTCACAATGGTGAGGTGTGGTGAATATTTTCGCTTCTCAGAGGGAAACCCATGTGTTCTAAGTTGTTTTCCCAGGAACTGTTGATGATTGACAAGTTGATCGGCACCAGTTGTACACCCAATCCAGATAACTCGTGGACGTTGAGGACGAAAACATCCTACACCTACTAATTCTACATCAAAGGCTTCTCCTTCAATCTCATTAAGTATGTTCGCCAATTCGGGGATTCGTTGTTCGTCAATATTACCAAGAAAATGGAGCGTAAAATGCAGATTTTCCGGTTCAACTAGTTTAAGTCTAGCTCCACTGGAGGAGAGTTCTCGCTGTATCTTCTGGATATGTCGTATCACAGCGGCATCGTCTACCTCAACAGCAATGAAACATCGAATTGCCGACATAATTACTCATCTCAGAGATTCTACGTTAAATCAGCAGGAAACTTTATATCATTCTCCATTACCAAAAGCCAACAGCTCGCTTTTGGGAGGCATTGATTGGTTGAAGACAAAGAAATCATCCCGTTCACGAAAACCGCTTGCAGAAATCTCTCGAACATCTGGAGATCCTCTTACACAGCAAATAGTTCCAGCAAAGGAGCTCGTATTACGACCTGCGGGTTATCCCCTCGAAGTTAATAATGTCCCCGTCAATCCACTTTTAAGAATACGGGATGAGAAACTCTTCAGTGCATATGCGGTGGATCAATGGCAAGGAATCAAAGTCAAACCCAATGACTACCTCTTCGACCAATTACTACTACCAGATTTTGCCTTTGAAGTTGTATCCGTAGTACCCACTGAAGCGCACATCGTTTCAGAAACAAAGATACGACTTGTCGAACCACCTGACCTGATTCCAAGTAAGGGTAAAAAAATAGGATTTGCTGATGTGATCGGACATGAAAACGCGAAGGCAAAATGCCTCATAATCCAAAAGTACATTGCTGATTCCTCCCGGTTTGCAGAATGGGCTCCCCGACGTGTTCTATTCTATGGATTCCCTGGAACCGGTAAAACAATGCTCGCACGGGCATTAGCCTGGGAAACTCAAACGGAGTTCTTCTATATCAAAGCTACTTCTCTTATTGGACAGCATGTAGGTGCTGGAGCAGATAAAGTCAACAAGCTTTTTGAAGATATTACCCGTAAGAAACCCTGCATCGTGTTTATTGATGAAATTGACTCAATTGGGCTAGATCGTGGTTTCCAATCCGTACGTGGCGATGTTACAGAAGTTGTGAATTCACTTATCTCTCAATTTGACCTTGTTGAGGATCAGGAAGGCGTTGTAGTAATTGCAGCGACTAACAGCCGAGAATTTTTAGATCCTGCATTAAGAAGTCGATTTGAAGAGGAAATCGAGTTTCCACTTCCAAACTACGACCAGAGACTTGAAATCCTAGAAAAATATGCTTCAACTCTTCCAATGCCTATTGAGGCTGATCTTAAATCACTTGCTCGGCGTACGGAAGGATATTCAGGTCGTGACTTAAAGGACCGCGTCTTAAAAGGTGCTCTTCATCATGCCCTCTCAAATGGACTCTCTTCACTTAATGAGTCCACATTTAAACATGTAGAAGTGATCAAATCTTTAAAAGAAAAGGAACTTTACAAATAACCCTTAATCATCCCTTGTGGTTGCATTGCAGGTAAAACATGCTGTCGTTTTTTGTGGAATGCCAGGATCAGGAAAATCCATCGGTGCGACTGTGGCCAAGGAACTAAAAATTCCAGTCTTTGTAATGGGAGATGTGGTTCGCAAAGAAGTTACTAGCCAGCAGCTCCCGCTTACACCTCAAAGTCTGGGGACTGTTATGCTTGAACTCCGTGAGCAATTCGGTGATGCCGTTATTGCTGAAAGATGTATTGATGAAATCCGGAAGGTTTCCAGCTCTCATATTGTAATTGATGGGGCTCGGAGTGAGTCTGAAATTCGAGCGTTTCAAGAGGCATTTCATTTTGTTACCGTCGTGGCTGTTCATGCATCTCCGCAAATTCGATTCAAACGTTTACAAAAACGGGGTCGTGCTGATGATACTTTTACGAAAGAGGTCTTCCTTGAAAGAGATGCCCGAGAGCTTGATATCGGATTAGGTCGCATCTTTGCTCAAGCAGATATCATGTTAGTCAATGAGGAAAATATTGAGGAATTGACTACCTGCGTTCGCAAGATATTGAAAGACATATTCAACCTCGATTAAGGCAATGGAGGGTTAGTCAATAATTCATTTCAGATTATGGGCGGATATCAAACCGACCGAGGATTTAGAAAAGGTTAAGTTAGCCTTCAAAAATCTGTGCCCTCCGATTACTATAGATGCGGACAAGGGTTCAAAAAATCGGACAATATTAAAGGGGTTTGCCACAGGGTCTGAGTCCATTACTACTTTGGCTAAGAAGTTTCGTGAGCAGCGCATTTTAGAGGCGGTTAGACAACGGTTCATGAAATCTCTTCAAAATGATACGTTGGTTTTTTGGATGCAACGCCAAGCCGCTTTCATGAATCGGTTTCATCTTTCTGATGAGAATGACGTCTCAGGTATGGGTCCAATACGAGTTGAAATCCAAGCAAATAATTTGCAGGATGTTATTGACTATGTTGCTCCACCAACGGTAAAAGGAAAACCGCAGTTTCGGAAAGACCTTAAACTCGAATAATCTGCTATGAATATAGATCAAGTGATGATCTCTTCTAGCCATAAGCATCTAGGTAAATCACGTCAAGATCATTAGGGGCAAAGCTCCGAGGAAAAATTATTTTTGCTTCGTTTTCATGTTCCGTGGATGCGATGTATCGTGGACTAATATGCACTAATGCAAGTTGTGTTGCTTTGGCTTGAACGGCAATTTGAGCTGCTTGTGAGGCGGTTGAATGAAGAAATTCTGCTGCTTTATCAATGTGTGCATCAGAAAAAGTGGCATCATGAATGAGAAGTTGGGCTTTCATTGCTTTTGCTGCAAATTTAGGATTTGGTGCAGAATCACCCGAATAGGCAATAATTATACCTTTTTGTGAAGGTCCAATCACGTCTTCTGGATAGATTGTTTTTCCTGTCAAATCTTTCACAGGAGTTCCTTGCTGAAGGCGTTTACGAAGTGGACCTGATGGAATTCCTAATTTTTGAGCCTTCGAGACATCGAATTTCCCTGGTTTGTCTGCCATTCGAAGAATAAAGGAAAGCGAAGGAATGCTATGGAGAGCAGGAAGACAGTCTACTCGGTATTGGGGTTGGCGGGAGATAGTTCCTTCCTCAACTTCATTGGTTGTTAAATCAAATTCGAGTTGTGCCTTAGTCAATTCTAACGTGACTTCAATGAATTTCTTGATGCCGATCGGACCGTACACAGTCAATGGCTTTGAACGGTTAAGCATGGCCATTGTGGAAAGTAATCCCGGTAAACCAAGAACATGGTCACCGTGAAGATGTGAGATAAAGACTTCAATTATCTGTTGAGGGCTAAGTTTAGCGTGTTTTAACTGAGTTTGAGTGCCTTCGCCACAGTCAAAGAGTATGATTTTCCCACGGAAGTAGATAGCTATCGCTGGTAAAGAGCGTTTCAATGAAGGAATGCCACCCCCTACTCCTAAGAAATGTACCCTCATTTCTAATTTCAACACTGCTCTTTCTTTTGTAAGACAACAATATGTCGTTGTAAACTTCGGTGAATTCGCATTGTATGCATCTCTACAATTTCAAAGCTGTCTTTAGGTATAATTTCTTCTTTAAAATACTCTAAGGGCAAAGCAAGACAGAGATAACCCCCTGGTACGAGGGTATCCGCAATTGCCGTTAGACTTTTTTCGATAAGATTGACAACCGCTGACCCTTTTGTCGAACTCGACCTTCCATAAGGAGGGTCTGTGGCAATTGCCTCTACTTTTTCCGAACGTATTGGTGGTGCTCGTGCATCAGCTATTATCCCATTGAAATTAAACCCATAATGATTCAGGTTTTTTTGACACCCTGCGAGTATTGAAATATCGATATCAAGACCTATGGGAAAGCTACCAATGTCTGCGGCTTCGATGAGAAGTCCACCTGTGCCACAGAAGGGATCAAAGAACCGGTCGCTGGCAGCTACCCGACTCAAATTGACCATTACCCGAGCAATTTTGGGGTGAATTGCGCTAGGAACAAAAAATGGGCGATGTGGACTGCGTCTCTGAAAAAACCCAACTCGATCGCGTGAAGCGAGATGAGGACCAAAAAAGAACAGATTACCAGCGATTACGCCTAGGAATAAAACATCCGGGGCTGCTAAGTCTACTTCAACGCTTCCGTTCATGACATGCCAAATTTGAGAGCCCAGTTTACCTTGAAGTTCATCTACATCAATTGGGATAGATTCTCGTTCAACGCGGGTAATTTTCACGCTAAACCGATTTTGGGGTTTGAGCCACTGCTCAAACTTTGTCTTTTTCATAAATTGAAGGATTGTCTCCTCAATTGTAGGAGATTCAAAAGCTACAATGCTTGCATGATTGACTAGCCCAGCGCGTTGCGTCGCAATTTTTGCCCCTTCAGGATCAACTCTAAGAAGTAAAATTCGGCGATGACGATTATGAATCGTAAAAGCATAGCCCTCTGCTTCTAATGCTGCACAGAGTTCTGCTTGTGGAAGTGTCTCGTGCTCACCTGATAGGATGAATAAGCATAATTGGGGTTCAGGGGGATTCACAACGCGGCCTCCAAATCCAAGGTCATTACAATAGCATCTTCCCCATCTTCATAATATCTGCGTCTTCGCTTCACTTCGAAGAAACCCAACTTTTGATACAAAGCTTTTGCTTTGAGATTCGATTCTCGAACTTCAAGCACAATGCTGTTGCACCCTTTTGACTTGAACAAATGTATTAGTTCAGAGAGTAATTGATTTCCAATTCCCCTTCGACGATATTGCTTACATACGGCTATTGACAGAATATGGCCAATTCGGTATGGGACGTGGCGCTTAATATCAGCCACTGCATATCCTAAAATTCCCTTTTCTTCTATGTCTTCGTCAACGGCAACGAGAAATAATTCCGGCGACATTTTTGCCAGATATTGGAACAGGTCCTTTGGATATGGGTCAGTGAACGATTCAAATTCAATTTGAGTTATTTGATTTACTTCGTGGTTTTCAATTGGTCGAATCTTTAACATTTCAATGTAATCTTGCAGTGGATAGAAATATGTGTGTGCATCTTGGTCTAATCAGTTACTGAGGCTGTTGTTCGTGAAGATTGTCACTAAGAAACTAAAAGCCGGACTTGTTGTAGTCGTTCCTGAAGATATGGATGACTTATGGCACCTGTACAATGTTATCCTCCCTGGTGATCAAGTGGCAGCACGAACTGTTCGCCGAGTGCGTCGAGATCTAGGAGATACTGCTCGCCCGGATAAGGGTGAACGTCGTCGGATGTTTATTCGTTTGACGGTGGAAGAAGTAGCTTTGCACAAGTACTCTAACCGTCTTCGTGTCAAAGGGCAAATACTTGAGGGTCCACAAGATTTTGTTTCGCTTGGAACCTATCACACAATAAATATCGAACCCGGACTAAAGGTTGAAATTGTCAAGGAAAGCTGGCCACGTCCACTACTTCGTCGGTTACAGGATGCTGTGTCACGAAAAGGTCAACGTCTCATTATCATAGCAGTAGAAGAAGACCAGGCGTCGATTGGAATTATTGATGATTCAGGTATTGATGTTCGAGTTGAAGTGCATGGCACGGCTCGGGGAAAGTACGGAAAATATGTTCAATCTGGCGATACAATCACCCAGATGTTTGCCGGAATAGCCACCCAGCTTCATGAGCTCCTCGACCGATTACCAGATGTGACTCGAGTAGTAATCGTTGGTCCTGGCTCAACAAAAGAAAAACTTGCTGCCTATCTGAAGAATAAAGTGCCTAATAGCAAGGATCGCATTCTCTTAGAACATGTAAGTACTGGAACAATAGGTGGTATCTATGAAGCTCTTAATCGGGGTGTAATCGAGCGAATCGCCAGTGAGATTCGATTAAACCAAGAGGTTCATCTTATGGATGAGGTGATGCGGCACCTAGGTCAAGGTACAGGAAAAACCACGTATGGGTGGGATGAAATTAAACGGGCAGTTCAGTTTGGGGCCGTTGAAACCTTGCTCATCCTTGACAAGACGTTCCGTGAGGTTCCTCCGGAGCAACGGCGAAAAATGGAAATCATGATGCGACAAGTCGAAGAGCAGGCGGGTTCAATTGAAATATTTAGTGCTGAACACCAGGCTGGTAAACAGCTTGAAGGACTAGGTGGAATTGTGGCGCTTCTGCGCTTCTCCTTACCTGAAAACTAAAGGGGAACATAAGATACTTGAATTCGGTTGATTGTTGGATATTCTTCTGCGATACCAACTTGAATTTTCTTCACCTTTAGTTGGTTAACTAACCGATGGACAATAGTAGTTGACGTTTCGATTCGCCCGAGTGATTCATTAATCCAAAACTGGTCAAGGGGAATCTGATACTCGTTTAGAAGAATCTTAGATAAAGCAATCAGGGAAATATTGGGGGGTGGCGTGATAATCCCCTTCAACAGTAATCCCTCTTCGGTTATCTGTTCAAATGGTTTAGCTACATTTTTTGCTCGTCGTCTGAAGCGATTTCGAAGTTGAATGCCATCCTTTAGTGATAAGGGACAAAAGTGAACATTTAACTGTGTCTCGGTAGTTGCCCATTCTAAAAGGGTGATCGCTTCTTCTTCACTGCCTTGAACTGCAGTCATCGTATCAGGATCTAGCTGTAATCCTCGCTGTTTCAGCTCCTTTGCATTTACTTCAGAATATTCCAATTCGTTAATATTCACAAAGTCGATGCCGATTTCATCAAGCTGGCGAAACATCTTCTTCAATTGATTTATCATTCCGGGAATCATCGGAACCTCCACACCCAACCGGGCACGACCTTTAGTCACTTCACGTAATCGAGAGTAATCTTGTCCCACATGGAATCTGTGTAAACGAAGCTCATCGAGACCAACCTCTAGTAATTGCTCCACGGCATTAATGGGCACAGGTTCAAGACCCGTATAAAGATGAACATGGAATTTCGGTCCAAACTCCTGCTTGAAGGCTTGGATAAATTGACACGTGCGTTCCACCTCAATTAAAGGCTCACCACCCGTAATTCCCATACCTGTTGCGTTAATGAGTCTCGCTTCAGTTAGAGCTTGTTGGATGTGATCTACCTCTACTTCATTAGCAAAAACGATATCTCGGTCACGTCTCTCCTCGGAAATGGGACAGTAAAAACACGACTTTGAGCACTTTCCTGTAATAAAAAGGACAAGTTTTGCACCTTTCATGCATTCTCGACATCCCTTCACAAGGCTTCCGATATGGGGAGAATTCCCTCGTGAAAGAGTAATTTCGCGTGTCACACTGAATTACCCCTTTTGTACTCTCCGACGAACGACTGGATCACGATCACAAACCTGTTTGAGTAGTGATTCGAATGTGTCCTCTGGGGCAAGTTGGCGTTTTAAGTAGACTCCAGTTCGACCAACCTCGTCTCGGCGCATTAGGATTTTCACACGTTCTTCAACGATTTTGAGGTTAACACCGACTTTTTTCGCTACTATCATTTCATTACCAATGACAGGAGTTTCTATGTGACCTGTTTTGGTCGGTTCGATGAGTACAAGTCGTTTATCTACTCCAGGAACTCGTATCTCATTTTGAATAACCTGTTTTGTTAAACTTCCACCAAATCGGTAAAATTCGAGCTCAATGGGTGCAGGGCTAGTCAATGGGAACGTGACCACCGAGTTCTTCGGTAAATAGACATGGGCTTTGATTGCATGGAAAGGAGTTGCGTGAACTAACTCCCGATGGATCATTTGATATCCAGCCTGGGTTAAGGCCAATTCCACAGTAAAAGATGGTAAGACACGTGGAAGATATATGTCCACATCACTGTGTTCAGATACATCACCACGACAAATACTTCCATGGGCTATTGGTTCTACACCAGTGCTTTCAAGTTCCGTCATTAGTGTCAGTGCTTGCTCTCGAAGGGCTGAAAGGATCTCCCATTGTTCTGGTGCATATTCTACTTCTCGACTTCCAGTGTCGCGGCGTACAGGTTTTTCTCGTGGCATTTTTGCTCGTTCCTAATTTGACACCTAACCAGTCTCAACGTTTTCTTTTATCCACTCCAAATACGTAGTATGTCCCTGTTGGATTTCAATACTAATAATTTCAGGGACTTCATAGCTATGTAACCTTAACACAGTATCTCGAAGTTTCGAAAACTGATCGTGTTTAGTTTTAACTATTAACAAGAATTCGTTATCATCAACAATTTTTCCTTTCCATCGGTAGATCGATTTCTGACGTACTATTCCTACACAAGCTGCAATTGATTCATCAACAAGGGTTCTAGCAATGGTTTGCGCTTCGGGTTCTTTTCCAACAGTGACAAATACGATAATAAATTCTGACATTAGATTCACATTCATGAAAACGAGCCCCTACCGCATTTTTTAAAAGCTTCTCTCTCATCGGTGCATCACACATTTATACCGCATATGTGGACTGTGGAGACCTCTGAGGCGATAACACGAATGCTACAAACCGACATCCTGCTCCTATTACTACCGTGGTTTGCAATCCTTCTTATCTGGATGATAATAATCGGTCTTGCCTCTTACTTCAAGCTAGAACGCTATGGGATCGAAGTCGGTCCATTCATGCTTTTTGCCCGAACTGAACGATTTAATAATTTCTTAGACCGCATCGGAAATTGGCATCCCCGCGCATGGCGATACATATGGTCAGCCTTTATCGGGATCTGCTTCTTTTTCTCAATCTATTCACTTTACGCCTTGGGCAGTAATATTTGGGAATTTCTCAAAGTCCTTCTAGGACAACCCGGAACCCCTGGTGCAGTCGCCCCCCTCATCCCCGGAATTACCATGTCCTATCAGTTTTTCTTGATGATTCTAATTCCTTTGGTTGTTGCCATCGTTGCACACGAACTTGCTCATGGTATAGCTGCACGGGCTGATAACCTTCCTGTAAAGAGTTCTGGGATTTTTCTTTTTCTGGTCTTTTTCGGGGCCTTTGTTGAACCCGATGATGAGTATATTAAACTCAAGTCGAATCGCAGGCAACGTGCACGGCTCTTTGCTGCTGGGTCTGGAGCAAATCTAGCTGTCGCGCTCATAGCCCTAGTATTTACCACACTTATTGTAATCCCAATTCCAAGTGGTGTGCTGGTTAATAGGGTTGTAACAGGTAGCCCTGCTGATGGTGTCCTAGCACCGGGTATGGTCATCACTGGAATGAATGGAACCGCAATTCAGACTAGTGATGATCTTAGTAATTTCATGAGGGGAGCTCATCCCGGTGATCTAGTAATTCTCACTGTGGAGGGGCTGTCTCCAATTTCGCTTAATGTTGGTGGAAATCCGGCTAATTCCTCTCAAGCCTTTATTGGAATATTTTTACAAACGTATGTTCCACTACATTATCCCTTTAGTTTACTTGGGCCACTCGGAGGTGCTCAATTCCGGGAAGCCCTCGCCTGGTTCTTCATTATCACCATTAGTCTCGGTCTCATTAACCTGCTACCAATTCCGCCTTTAGATGGTGATCGACTCTGGAAGGAATTGATCGATGTGACTGTCTCATTGGAGCGAACAAGTGGTAGAGTACTGCTCTGGGGCCTCCGAATCACAGCTCTAACAATTCTTATTGTGAATGTTCTCTTTACCATCCTGAACCCCGTTTTACTAGCTATGTTCTTTAGGTAAAGAAACGCAAATTTATTGGCTAGTGTTCCTTGTTAAGTTGGTTCCAAATGACTAACGAATGTAGTATTTGCAAAGCTCCTTCGATCATCTCCCGTCCCTATTCTGGTGAAGCCTTATGTGATAATTGTTTCCGGGTATCCGTTATCGCAGCAATACGAACTGCAATTTCTAGGTACAAAATGCTCCACCGGACTGATCGAATAGCTGTAGCTTATTCAGGTGGTAAAGATAGCACGGTTTTGCTCGCAATACTTGTGGATATTCAAAAGCAGTTTCCTGAGTCTGAGGTTATTGCTATTACACTTCAAGAAGGTAATAGGCAAGATAAAGAACGCCAAAGGGTGTTACGGCAAGTAACTCAGCAACTCAGTGTGGAACATGTCACGTCATCTTATCAAGACATCTTTTCACTAACTCTAGATGAAATCGCTGAACGGGCACAAAAAACCCAATCACCTCTCTCTCCTTGTGCGTATTGTGGTACACTTCGACGACAGGGATTAAACATCCTTGCTCGAAGAATCAATGCGGACAAACTAGCCTTAGGACATAATTTAGATGATGAAGTTCAGTCTATGTTGATGAATCTCGTACGGGGTGATTTACAACGATTAGCCCGGATAACTCCTTTCCTCAAAGGCGTTGAGGGATGGCTTATTCCTCGAATCAAACCCATGTATCACCTACTGGAAAAGGATATTGCACTCTATTCAAAACTATTACAACTTCCTCTTTACCACCCACCCTGTCCATATAAGGAGACTTCATTGCGCTCGGAAATCCGTGAATGGCTGAATACATTCGAAGACCGACATTCCGGTTCTAAGTTCAATCTACATGCGTCTTTTTTGAAAATTATTAATTCAATTAAAAGCAGCAAAGACGAGCCCTATCAGAAATGCAACAGCTGTAGCGAAATAACCTCTCAGGACATATGCGCTGTTTGTTTATACCGCCAGAAACTAGGTTTTTCTACACAAAATACATGAAGAAAAGGCGGACGGGAGCCCCGACGGTCGTCAACCCTCACTGATGCCGTACTCACCGCCAGGTCTCGGACCCGGATCTCGGAAGCATCTACAGTACAGGCTTACGCTGCTCCCTCCCGGGTCTCGCTGGGTTTACCTGATAAAGGCGATTCAGCCCTTCCTACGAAAAGCCTACCGCCACCAGCGATCCTCCGAGGCGGATCGTCACTGCCACGAACAGCAAGTCGTACAACAGGTCAGAAAGCCTAGTGTCGGCATTCAGCCCGCCGTATAGAGCATCTGCGGTACAGGGGAGCCTTAGCCAGCCCGTAGCGGCGCTGCGGGGCTTCTAGCCCCCCGCCTAGGCTCACCGTCCAACCAGCTTCCACAACTTGGCGCTATATAATCATTTTCTTCGTCTGCTGTTTTATCCGCCAAATCTGGAAAATGTATAATGGGATAGCTATAATGAAACAGATTATGCAGAAAAGGTACACCGTGGAACTCGAAACAAGGCCAAGAAAGGGATTGCCCAATAGGGGCCAAAATGGTTGCATCTCAGGATACAAAAACGCGTCTAAAATAATATGTGAATAGGCTCCTATCAGAGCGGCGAGAGTTATGTTCATAGGAGAGGCTTTTTGTGGAAGACGAAAAACTCTCATTATGCTTCCCAATAATTCTTGGAGCAGAAACACGATTAGGGCAAGGATGAGAGCCATGATTGTTGCTCCCAAAAAAGTATGAAAAAATAGGTGAAGAACGGGGAGACCAAGAATAAGAAAACTTAGTGGTTCAACATCCACAATTATACTTCCAAGTAAGACTGCTGGAAGATATAACAGGGGAAAAAAAATCAATCCAATGAGGAGTCCAGGACCTAGATGAAAGGGAGTAAACGGCATAGACAAAACATCTCCGAGTCTACTTGTACTAAAGAGTTTATGGCGCCGGGGACGGGATTCGAACCCGTGAGTCCCATGGACACAGACTTAGCAGGCCTGCTCCCTACCAGGCTAGGATACCCCGGCACGGGGTCGTTGCAGGTACAAATAACGCTCTTTAATAAGTTTATGTTGCTGGTTTTAGGCAGCGACAAACTCTGTAGTCTTTCATCATGATTGTGAAGATGAGTAACAAGATGGTGGGCCGAGAGGGATTCGAACCCCCGACCATCGCGGTGTAAGCGCGATATCATAACCTTCTAGTCCACCGGGGGAGTATCCCAGTAGATAGCTAGACCATCGGCCCAACTTGAATTCCGTTATTCGATGCTCCCCTAAAAAGGTCTCCTTGGAATAAAGAAACCTTCTTTGCACACACTAATTTGGCTTGATATCTTCCTCTAAGACTTCAATTTGTTTGCGTAGAATCGAGATTATTTGGGTATTGTCGACGTGGACAAGTTGGTTATTACATATTGGGCATTTGAAGGCGTTTGTCATGGCTTCATCAAAGGTGTGACGTGGACAGCCATCATGATTACAATGGTAGAAGGTGTTTTCTGCTTCGTATGCTAGACGCTGTCTTAGTCGTTCAAGGACCTTGTTTTTTTTCTCGCGTAAAAGATCATGGATGCGTTCCGGCTCTAATATCCAGTAATAGACAAACCATCCGGTTTCTTTATCGCGGGTACGGCGATAGGACGCCAAATGAAGGTCATAAAGCTTGTAGAGAATTTTCCTAACAGCATTGAGGCGCATGCCTGTTTGATTGGCAATTTCCTCATCTGTAGTTTCTTCATCCTCTTTCAAACGCGACGCAACTTCAAATGCGTCATCACCGGCGAACTCAATGACAACCTGCTTAATTAGCATCTCACGTCCAGACATAGATTTACACATAATCTACTCCGGCATGGAATATAGACCTTTTTGTTTCACAAAATCCAGTTCTTGGACCCAATCCGTATCATGATTACTCCGGTTCCTTAACCCGTTTCCCATCTGCTGTAGGTTTTATTTCCATTTTAGCATCAAGAAACCTTTTATGAAGCATTTTTCCTTGAAAAAGTCGGTCGAGAAAAATTGCCAGCGCAGCAATTTCACTATGAGGTTGATGACCGATAGCGACGTTATAATCAGCAACTTTGAAAACCTCAATGGGAACCTTTGAACTACCCACTACAATGAGTTTAGCTCGAGGTGAAGAATCAATTTTTGATATTACCTTGTCAATATGTAACCCATACATCGTAAGATGAATAACTTCACCTCCTTCTTCTTTCCACTTCCGTAACCGGTGACGCCAATTAACTCCAGTTATGACTTCAAATCTCTTGTAACCCCACTGTGAAGTCACCTGTTTCATTGACTCAACAATTTTGAGATCCTTCAATCCTGCCGTCCAAAGACCTGATGCCCCAAACGCCCGTGCGGTTAATCCAATATGTGTTGTTACTCGTTTATCACGTTCAGGGCGATGATCCAGCCTTAATACAACTATGCGCCATTTTGGGGGTTTCATAAAGGAATCTCGACCTTTCAATATGTATCTCTCTCGGCTACGATCAATCTAGGAGCTGGGTTTCTTTCGTTTTATCTGAACAACATCTCCCAATGTTGCTGTACTGTGTGAAGGAGTGGGTGAAAGGTCAATGGATTCTGTTTCTTCAAGAAGTGTTAGTTTAAACAGGCGTTCCAGTTTTCTTGCCAGATTGATAGTGGGAGCCATTTTTCCACTCTCAACTTTTGTGATGACTGATGTTCTTTCATGGAGTTTATTAGCAACGTCTTTTTGTGACCACTTTCTCTCTTCTCTTGCCCTTCGAATTAACTTAGTAAAATCTTCTACCGGTACCAACTCGCGTCTTTGAGAACGAGGGCGAACTGTGGTATATCGAGTTGAGGAAGAACGGGGTTTTGCTATTGGGCGAGTCTGAGAGCTTGGTTTTTTTCTTCGTTGCACAGGTTCTCCTAGCTGTGCACAACGACTACAGGCTTGGAGACATGCTCCTTCAAGGGAAATTTCTCTCGTTGACTTGCATTCGCGACCACATATCTCACAGGTTGGCATGACGCTTTTTCGCCACCATCTAACACTTTACCCGCGAATATCTAAAAGTATCTTTTCATTCTAACTGATTCCTAATGAGGTTTTATATTAACACTGGAGGAATAAAAAAAGCTTTTAGCGCGTTTAACTCAGAGTGCTTGCAATGACCGATTCCACTGATATTCGTAAAAAAGCGATCTCCCCTGAAGATTACATGTCTCTTGCTGAACGTACAATCTTATTGGAGCAACGAGTCCGTGAGTTAGAACTCGAAAAGGAACAAATCACAGCTGAACGTACTCGACTTGAAAATGAAGTTCGGATTTTACAGGCAGAGCTGAATAAGCTAAGACAACCTCCATTGGTCTCAGCCACAGTAATCGATGTTCTTGGTGATGGCAGAGTAATTGTGAAAAGTAGCACGGGACCACAATTCGTTGTTAATTACCCCGAATCAATTATTGGAAGCAAACTTGAATCTGGAGCGAAAGTAGCTCTTAACCAGCGAACCCTGGCGGTTGTAGATGTCTTACCCATTTCGGTTGATCCTTTTGTTCAGGCTATGAATGTAGAAGAAAGTCCCGATGTTACGTATGAGGATATTGGTGGATTAGAAGAGCAGATTGCAGAGATTCGTGAAACAGTTGAACTTCCCCTTCTACACCCTGAGCTCTTTGAAAAAGTCGGTATTGAACCGCCCAAAGGCGTTCTTTTATGTGGTCCACCTGGCACAGGAAAAACCCTACTCGCCCGAGCGGTAGCCCATGAAACAAAAGCCACCTTTATTCGCGTCATTGGTTCCGAATTAGTGCAGAAATTCATTGGCGAAGGAGCACGCATCGTTAGAGAAATCTTCTATATGGCTCGTAAACGTTCTCCAAGTATTGTTTTTATCGATGAATTAGATGCTGTTGCAAGTCGACGACTCGATATAGCAACAAGCGGAGATCGCGAGGTGCAACGTACTCTTATGCAACTCCTCAGCATGCTCGATGGATTTGATCCTCGTGGTGATGTTCGAATTATCGCTGCCACTAATCGACCCGACATCCTAGACAATGCGTTAACTCGACCAGGACGATTTGACCGCATTATCGAATTTCCATTTCCTGATAAAGAAGCTCGAATACAGATACTCCAAATTCATATGCGAAATATGAACATCCAATCTGATGTAGATGTTAGCTTAATTGCCGCCAAAACAAATGGGGCATCTGGAGCCGATCTAAAAGCAATTTGCACCGAAGCGGGAATGTTCGCTATTCGAGAACTTCGGGATGTTGTTAGCCGGGATGACTTCAACAAAGCCATAACCAAAGTTTTAGGCAACATTGCTGACCGTAGCGACGCGACAGACATTTATGGATGATCTATTGTAAGAAAGACGAGGCGAGCCAAATCGAGATTGATGATCCATTGCTTAGGGCAAGAGGTATAGCGAACTATCAATTCAGCTCTTCAATTGGACACCTGCTATTCCCAGATAATTGTGAGTTAGAGATTTCCAAAAGATCAGGTCAAATTCGTAGAGTGTTACTCGAATCTAAAGTTCTTGCTACTATTCGAGCACATGATGGACGAATTGTCTTAACCATGACTGGTGCTATGCGTTTACATCAAACAGCTCCCTACCCGAAGCTTCGTGTAATTGTAAGCCAAGAGATCGCACCTTTTATTAAAGAAGGCCGCAGCGTTTTTGCTAAACACATTAAAGAGGTAGATCCCGATTTGCGGGCAGGAGATGAAGTCCTTGTCGTAGATGACAAAGATACTCTTCTTGCTGTGGGGATGGCTCAATTAAGTCCTCAAGAAATGCTTGAGTTGTCCCGTGGTGTAGCTGTTAAAACGCGGCATTCAAGCAAGAAAAGAAAAACCTAAATTATGTCAATCAATAATGCGAATTTGTTGTGAAAATGAGGGATCAAATTTGGTAAAAGTAAAAAAAGTCAAGTCAAAGAAGCGCTCAATGGAGCGACAAATGCGACGCATGGGCGTCGATTTTCAACAATTAGATGACGTCACAGAGGTCCTTATTCGTTTTCCTGACAAAGAATTAATCCTTCCCGAACCTCAAGTACTCTTAATGAAAGCACAAGGTGACGATATTTATCAAATAGTAGGCCAATCTGAGGAAAGAGGAATAACAGCTTCCACTGCAGTTGAAGAAGGAACTTCAATAGCTCCTCCTCGATCTTTTACAGAAGAGGATGTTCAACTAGTAGCAAGTCAAGCTAATGTTTCTGAGGAGGACGCCCGAGAGGCGTTGCGAGCGACGGACGGGAACCTGGCTAAGGCAATAATTACTCTTACTCAAGGCTAAGACAGTTACATACGAGCTTTGCGTTCCAACATAGCCTTAACACGTTTCATTCTAAATAGATCCTCTCTTTCTTGCTCTTCAAGCATGAGCTCAATGTATCGGATTGTATTATTGATTCGGGGAAGAACCACGTAGTTTAAGGCATTTACACGCCGTTTTGTTTTCTCAATTTCAGCAGCAAGCCGTTTGACTGTTGCTTCAATTTCCGCAAGGCGCACAACTTTATCGAGGGCTGAACGTACCTTCTGAGTGGCTTTGTCTACGGCAGCAGAAGTACTGGCCAGACTATAATGTAGGTGGTGTTCTTCATTCTGTTGTGTAATCCGGAATATGGGCACTGAAACCCCCATCGTGTTCCTTGTTTCAACTTCAAAATCTATCGGACTTCTTGCACCCAAAGATAGTTCTTCTAATTTTGCTCCGCCTTCAACTAATTTTGCTTCCATAAACGATGAAAAAGCTTCAGCCAAAGTAGTTTCCATTTCTTCTCGATACTTCTTCGCCTCAGATAATATTGCGAAAAATTCACGGACCAATGCATCCTGTTTTTCTCGGAGAAGTTCATAACCACGTGCAGCTAGTTCACGTCTCTCCTTTAAGGCTAGTAACTCCATTCGTGTTGGACGAACACCTGCAATGATTCCAGCCGATTCAGACAAGATGCTACCTCATGTAATTGGAATTAGTAAAGAATAGACACCAACGACCCATATGAGAATCACGGCAACAACAATAAGCCATTCAAAGAATAACTTTCGGGTTATTTGAGGATTTTCTGACATCAATCCAGAAATACCAAAGCTAAGACCGCCGATGAGTATAAAGCCCAAAAAAACAACGGCAGAAGGTAGTTCCCAAGAAATACCGGGAACCAGGTTTAACAAGATAAGGGCTGCTGCTGCAACTAGGAAGAGCAATGCGACTGCTCGAAGGACTCGGATGAGCTTTGCATTTGTTTCAGCCACGAAAACACACTCACTGTATTGATAGGGTCGAGGCGAACCTGAGAGTGCTCGATATTTAAGCCTTGCTGACTTGACAGGATGATGGCATGTTATAACTCATCAAATGTATGAATTCGCATTTTTGCAGGCTTCTTGACAATATTACCAATACGAACACCAATAATCAACCTAACCCCTCGTTCCTCTGCAATATCAATGAGACGCTGAGTAACCACGCCATCTAGAAGAAGCGTATTTGCTTTGTCAAGCTTCTGTAACTCGTTTGCTAGTTCTCCAACATGCGGTTCTTGAAGTTGTTTGAAATTATCATCAAAAATAACAGCCATCATAGTCTGTTGTATCTTCTCGGCAGAATCAAGAACTGGTTTTGGAATGCCCAACTCCTTTGGTTCTACTTTCGCTTTTTCAATCGCTTTAGCTCGTGAAGTCCTTTTTGTAGTAGTGGTTTTTGTCTTCCGAGGCGGTTCTTTGGTCTTCTGTGGTTTGGTCCGACGTATCTGCTGTTTTGTCCTCGGGGTCGTTGTAGGTTTCCTTCTCCTTGGTTTCCCAGTTAGTTGTTCAGCAGGAACCTTATGGCGAAGCGCCTTGGTAATTTCTTTATGTGTAAGCTCTTCTACTTCTCTACCATGAGGTGCCCTTGCAACAAAATCTACATTCGAGACTTGAGATAATTCTTTGAGAATCAGATCGCCTCCTCGATCTCCGTCAAGGAAGGCAATTACCGTTTTTGAGTTAATAATTTCGCGTAATGATTTTGGAATCGAGGTACCTTCAACTGCAACAGCATTTCTAATACCAGCTCTAAGTAGTGCGAGTACGTCAGCACGTCCTTCGACAATAATGATGGTATCAGATTTTTGCGTATCAGGGCCTGCCGGAAGCCTATCTTTACCAATTTTCGTTATATCGGCTGTACGGGATTCGCTAACTACAGTGTCGGTCATTTCCTGCGAATCTGGGGAGATTTCTCCCTCCCAGTCGCGTAATAGTTCTACAGCACGGTCAATAATGCGTTTACGTTTTTCTTCTCGAACGTCTTCTACCTTTTCTAGTGTAATCTTAGCAGCACAGGGACCCACGCGGTCCACCGTTTCAATGGCTGCTGCAAGGATTGCAGTTTCCGTTCGATCAAGACTGCATGGAATGGTAATAGTACCTTTTGATTTGCCACTTTCCGAGTGCAGCTCAACTTTTATTCGACCAATTCGTCCCGATTGTTGCAATTCTCTGAGGTCCAAATCTTCGCCGATTGCCCCTTCAAATCAATGATATGAAGTGTAGGCCCTCAGTTTGGCCAAAGAGGGCGCCTACAACATCCGGGGTTTCTACTACTCCATCAATTTCAATTTTCCCACGAATACAATATTTAGTGGTACCAGTGGTTTCTGCATTTGCTACCATAATCGTCACCTAGTGATTAGTGAATTGTAATTTTTTTTAGTGGCGGCGCGTGATTGTGAGTGCGCCGTTATTTTTTCTGATTGTTTTTGATTAGATAATGCAACTTTGTAAGCGTGATGCAAATAGCCACTTGAATGAAACACATTAAAACTTTCCGCCTTTCGAACTATTTCACGGGGAATCTTAGTCCTTCAATAACTCGAGAATACCAACAGAAAGCACGTCGTAACTGACTCCGTTCCTTCAATAACAAATGTACGCCTCGACCTTGTAATTGGTGTGTTAATTGCCTAGAAAGTTGTTCTCCGCGGCGATCAAAGTCAAATAAAATCAAAAGCTGATTTGAATCCGCAAGCTCATCAGCTAGACTCACGATGCTATGACCCGTTAGGGTATGTATGGGCCCAGTTAATCCCATCCTACGAAGAGCAGTAATATCTTTAATTCCCTCCACGGCAATGGGCACACCCTTACTAGAAAGCTCTAATAAGAGCTTAACTCCTTTTTTGAAACGCTCTTCGAATATTTCCTGAGTTCTATTAGTGTTTTTACGCTGTCGAACCATGAAGCTTCGCCAATTTCAAGCAATTACTGTGGTTTGTATTTTTATTACCCTTTCATAAAGGGAGTAGGTTTACATCGGTGTCTTTTTATATTAAACAAAACATGCCCGAGACACGTGGACGTGTTACCTGTGAATAACCTTCCGCCTGATGTTGAACAAGCTGCACTACACACACAGGAAATCTTAACGTTGGAAGATCTTGCTAAGATATTCGAACGCAAGGAGAAACCTCGAGGTTATGTGGGTGTTGAACCCAGTGGGTTATTCCATATCGGCTGGATTGGCTGGGTTCAGAAACTCAACAAACTCGTAGATTTGGGTGTCCGAATGGAAATATTGCTTGCAACATGGCATGCACAAATTAATGACAAACTAGGTGGCAATATTGAACGAATTCGACAGTGTGCTGAATATCTTCGACATTGCTTTGTGGCACTTAATGTTGATCTGCGCAAAGTACACATCGTCACAGCTGAGGACCTAATGCGTCGATTAGAGTATTGGGAAAAGGTTTTACAAGTTGCTAAAAATCTGACTTTAGCAAGAGTCCGAAGGTCAACAGATATTATGGGGCGAAGTGAAGAAGAAGCCACAATAGACTTTTCCAAGTTAATTTATCCTTGTTTGCAGGTTGCAGATATTATTGACCAACAGTATGAGGTTTGTCTAGCAGGAATGGATCAACGACGTGCTCATGTTCTAGCTCGCGAAGTGACAGATAAAATGAAGCTAGACTGGAAACCAGTGGGAATCCATATGCCGCTTTTGCCTGGTCTAACTGGAACTTCGCGAATGGATATAGGAATCGAATTTTCTGCTCAAGACTTAGCCACGGCTTCTAAAATGTCGAAATCTAAGCCCGGGGATTCAATCCTGATTCATGATTCGTCACGAGAAATTACGAAGAAAATTCGTAATGCTTATTGTCCGGCTCAGACTGTAGAAGGTAATCCTATACTCAACTATGTTCGTAATCTCTTATTTTCACAGGACGGGTTCACATTACACCTAGAGAGATCAGAAAAATACGGCGGTGCATTGAGCGTTACAAGTGCTGATGAACTTGAGGAATTATATGCGTCAGGTGCAGTTCATCCACTGGATCTCAAGCAGGCGGCAACGAAGGCAATTATCGATCTCCTTGAGCCTGTCCGAAAATACTTTGATGATACACCTGAAGCCATAAAATTATTTCAAGAAATTTCGCAATATCAAATTACTCGATAGACGAGTCCATTTTCTGTTAATTAACCTGGACATCCATTACAAAATGGTTCAATTGTGGGTTATAGGTCTTAATTATACGGGTCTCAAGTAATGCTATTTCACGTTTAAGTAAGCCAGCAGAATTTTCTAGATTGGAAAGAATCGATGCGGGGATCTTATCCTTTGGTTCCACTTCATGGAGGTGCATAATTCCTCCAGGTCGAAGACTCGAAATTCCTTGTTTGATATATCTAGATGTCCCTTGAATCAATCCCATTATGACACGATCCGCACATCCTTGACTAATTTTCGGAGCTATAATTGCTGAATCACCAAAATGCGCCTTGACAATCTTTGAAATCCTATTCGCCATAATATTTTGGTTAAGGTATTCAAAGGCATCTGGATTCCATTCAATTGCATGTACGACAATTGGGTGAGCGTGAACTGCAAGGGGGAGAGAAAATTGGCCAATTCCTGTGAACATGTCAATAACCGTCTCACCAGATCCAACCTGACTCATTCGAAGCCGTTCTGATTTATTCCCTAGTGAGAACATTACTTTCATTGGGTCTAGGTGAAAAATGATGTTGTTTTCTTTGAGAACAGTCTCGGTTTCAGGAGAACCTGCTATCAATTCAACTGCCGGTTGACGGAATGGACCAGCAATAGCTGCTGTTCGTCTGAGGACTGACCGGATTTTTGGGCTATATCGTAATACCGTTTGACCGATTAATTCCTTATACTGTTCCACTTGAGGGTGTAACCAGAGGACAGCTACATGACCTAATATTCTGAGACGGCGAGGGAGCAGTTCTGAAGGAATCTGTGTACCAAGTTGGGCTGTCAGAAATTCATGGAAGGGTGAAGGTCGACGGGATATTTTCGTCACCTGGTTTAAGGTTCAGTAAGAAAGGGTGGGTCGCTTAGGCCCTGTCGACCGATACACTAACGCCCCATCATCATCGGTGGGCGAATCGCCGTGAGTCCTCCGACAGGTCCTCTCTTAATATGTCGGGCGTAATGAGCACAGTGCGACCCGGCGTCGAAGTGTGGACATCGTGGGTTGCCCCCACAATCACCTCTGGACTACACGTCCTAGATCAAGCAGGAGCCTGTCACATGCCTCATAACCTTCAACGCTGCTCCAGTGTCGCCACGAATTTGCACGAACCATCATAAGAAGGAACTCTTCAGGTTCGTCCTCGAAAGTGGCTGTTATCCCTTCATTGCTGGAAGCCAAAAGTCAACGGCGCCTCTTAAAGTCTTTCACTGGTGGCTAGCTACTTCTCGATAAATTACATGACCATCACGGTCGATGATTCCAGCTCGGATTCGGGTTGAAGATATTGAAATTTGATCCTCTGCCATAACCATCGTTAGAACGGCAATATGTAAGAGGGAGAGTCCATGTTCTCGACGGATCTCGTTAATTTCCTTTGCTACTGGGCAGGTTTCTTCACTGACAACAATTAGTTCGAGTTCGGGCACCGATATGGCTGGACCAAATTTATCGTGCAACGGGCGTATGATGTAACGGGTTTCATATCCCTCGGAGTTCAGCCACTTTTCCAACTCGACTTTTCGCTCATCGTAGCTAGCGATGATTTCCCAGTCTTGTTTATGCTTAACCATTTCCTGGGTGGTTAACCCGATGAGAACTTTTTTGCCCAATTCAAAAGCCCGACGGAGCAGTGTCATGTGTCCTTTATGTAATTGATCAAAGGTTCCACCAATGGCTGCCCATTCATACGGTTCATTGGACAAGATTCAGTCCTCATGCCCTGCTCTAATGTTCTGCTGGAAAAGTTTTACTCCTAGCCAAGATTCTTCAAAATTGAGGGGTCTCGTTGTGAATAATTAACCAATGCCAATTGTATTGCCAATTCCAGCCACAATAATGCGTTCGCCCTTCTTGGTTCTATCCAGTATACGTTTTTTGATTTTATCAATTACACCTTTCTCTTTCAAATGGACAGAATCCACAAGAACTTTCTTCATTGGAGCAAGTGCATCTTCTAGAGCTTCTTTGATAACGATGGCATACAATGGAATATTGTATTTCCGGCACGATTCTTCAATTGCGATTTTTTCAGGACCCGCATCACCAATCGCTGCACCAACACCTCGAATAACATGACCGCTATCATCGCCTTCAAGTTTCATCCCAGCGTCGACTGTAATGACCATTGCAATCTTACCTTTATTCCGCTCAACAAGGGTTTCAACGCCCTTACCTGGATGTCCCACAAAGCTTGCTGGCCCCTTGGCACGAACAAACCACAAGTCCCGTCCTTCAAATTCACCCGCAACAGCTATTGTCCGTGGGTCTAACTCCTCGATCTTATCCGCTTTTATCTCTTTAGCAAAGTGAGCAATAGCAAGAGGTCCCATTCCGTCACCGATGGGTTTGCCATCGGAAAAGGCCCGAACGGCTTCAAAATAGGCTTTCGCCATTTGAATGATCATAGGTAATTGCATTTGTAATTGCATCGTATAGTAGATGCTCTTTGTTTTCTTTCCTAAGAGTAAGAAATGTCGAACGACACGGTAGACATAATTGAGAGCCATCACACCAGACAGAACACTCTCGGCATTGGCTCTTTGCTCTAGGGTTGCTGTTGGGGCTAGTTGTTCCATTTCTTTTTCGTATTCGTCCTGGCGCACAGTGAGCAGATGATCAATTCGACCAATAACACCTGCCGGATCTCTATCAACTGGTTCGATTACGAAGTATTCTATGAAGTCATCTATTGTAGGTTTAATGTCCTGCTCTTTCACCTTGAGATCCTTAAGTGTATTATGAGCAATTTGTCTTCCCTGTCTAGCCAAAGCTTCTAACTGAGCTAACCCTGCTTCAGCTTGCCTTGTCCAAATATAGGACTGTAGGCGGGTGCCGTACAAATAGATGAACATAAACATGACTATAAAGATCAAATTAAAAATCCAGTTGAATTCTGTGCCCGGAACTTGCATCATCAGCTTCACGGTTCCTAGAGGTGATGCCGGAACGGGTTCTGCGTAAAATAAAAACCTTTGCTTAGGGTTACACAACTTCGAGGTAAACTCAAAAGGAAAAGAAGTGGCGCAGTTCACCATTTTCCCGACACCTCTCGGACATCAGTACTCACAGCGACGAAACCGGCTTAACTTCCGGGATCTGACGAGACCGGGTGTGACCCAGCTTCTATGACCGCGCCACCCAGCATCACCAATCTCTGCTATAAAAAGGTTACGAACTCTCCTGCGTTGAAAAAGTGGTGGGCCGGCCGAGATTTGAACTCGGGACCACGAGGTCCCAAACCTTGCGAGAAAAACAGAACCCGTTTTATCTTCTCGCATCATACCGCTCTAGTCCAGCACATATTGTAACCGGATAACTAGACTACCGGCCCGATGCGCGTATAGGAAATGGCGGGTGCTTGATAAATCTTATCTAATGCAGTAAGATGAGAGAGAAGGCTCATTATTTGGGAATCTTACGAAATACAGCCTTATTGCCCACCATGCCCTTTTCTGCCAGTCGTTCTTTAATGGAAATCATCAGATCAGGTTGTTGAGATAAAGGGGTAATCACTTTACGGAAAAGGCGTCGCCAATTCCAAACACCGAAGATAGCAATAATACTTAAAATAACTACTAAGACGGTCCAAACGATGATGCTAAAACTCGGTGGCATCATTTGCAATAGACTCACTAGAGGAATCAGCGCCAACGGGAAGAAAATGGCAAATAGGGCGGGTGATAAAATTGCATACCTTTTCACACGACGCTGTGCACAATCGTGACAGGCTACTCCATCAAAGCTAAACATACCATAAGAGGAAGTTAAGGATTGTTGGATTCGTATCAACTCGTCTGGGCAAGCAAGGCGTCCGCAAATCGCGCACCAATCATATGCGAGCCGTTCAGATTGACTTGAGCAGATACTCTCTTCAGGAAAGGGATCACGGTGGATTCTCCGTGATTCGTGATATAAAAATCCGGTAAAGAACAGAAAATATACGCCCAACACAATCCAAAACACGCTTATCCAATAATAAATCAACTCAAAAAATGGGGGAATTATCCAACCAAGAAACCAACTAAGAACCAATCTAAGAAGGCCATTAATTAAAGCAAGTATAACAAGCACAACTCCAAGTGTAATCATGGTCTGATACGGCTTGTTGGTACTAAGCACCCAAAGTTGCTTCATTGTATTCCCTCCTTCTGAGTTCCGTTTATAACCCCGTATTAGGTGCAAATGGAGCCTCCGCCGGGATTTGAACCCGGGACCGTTGGCTTACAAGGCCAATGCACCACCACTATGCTACGGAGGCTCATTTTCAGTTATACAAACACGGTAGATTAATTCTTCGGAGGACGAATTGGTGCGGGGGCCGGGCTTCGAACCCGGGAACTCCTACGAGACAGGATCTTAAGTCCTGCGCCTTTGACCAAGCTTGGCTATGGGGTCTACGATACTGTAGAAACCCCCGCCACTTAGTCATTGAGGGCGCTGACCCATGGACACGCCCCCGCGCTTTAGTGGCGTGACAACGTTATTTCGTTGCTAAAAAATGCTTCGCGTAATTGCTTTTCCCTTAGGGACATCACTTTTCCAACCGGGTCTGTTGTGAATAATATACCAACTTTTTCTAAAAAACTATACACTTGCAATTAGCGTGCAGATGGTAAACGCGTTCCACAGATATTGGGGATAGTAAAGACGTGCTAGTTCTTCGTGGATATCGGTACGAATTGGATCCAAACAACCGACAGCGAACACTACTTGTGAAGCACGCAGGTTGCGCTCGATTTGTTTACAACTGGGGATTGGAAGAACGAATCAAACGCTTTAACTCAGAGAAAGGAAAGGATCGTTTTACGAATTATTTTCGACAGCACCGTGAGCTGAATCGAAGAAAAAGATACCATTATCCTTGGATGTATGAAGTGTCCAAATGTGCCCCTCAAGAGGCACTTCGCGACCTTCATAAAGCCTTTGCCAATTTCTGGCGTGGGAGAAAGAAGGGTAAGAAGGTAGGATTTCCCAAGTTCAAAAAGAAGGGACGTCATGATAGTTTCAAACTACTGGGTACAATTAGATTATTTGAAAAATCAGTTCAGCTTCCTCGGCTAGGTCAATTAAGGCTGAAGGAAAAATCGAATGTCTCGGGGCGAATACTTTCTGCCACAATTTCTAGAAAGGCAGATCGCTGGTTTATCAGCTTCACCGTTGAACAAGAGAGACCAGAACCATTACTAATCAAAGGTCCGAAAGTTGGTGTTGATTTAGGAATCAAGTCTTTAGCAACACTATCTTGTGGAACCGTTTTTGAGAATCCACGTCCACTTCCAAGAAAAATGCGAAAATTAAGGCGTATATCTCGCCAGATTTCACGTAAACAAAAAGGGTCAAGGAATCGTCAAAAAGCCGTTATCAGGCTGAGTCGGTTACATTGGCGTATAAGCAACATTCGGATAGACTGTCTTCACAAATTAACGACATACTTGGCAAAGAACCACAGCCAAATCGTTGTTGAAGATCTAAATGTTCAAGGAATGGTTAAAAATAAATTTCTGAGCCAAGCTCTTTCAGATGTGAGCTTTTCCGAGATTCGTCGTCAACTCGAATATAAAACGAAATGGTACGGATCCAAGTTAATCTTTGCACCTCGGTTTTTTCCGTCCTCAAAGCGATGTTCTCAATGTGGTAACATTAAATCTAAACTGGCTTTATCTACTCGCCTTTTTTCGTGCGAACATTGTGGTTTAGTGATTGACCGTGACCTGAATGCAAGTCTTAATTTAGAATTAGTCGCCGCCAGTTGGTCGGAGACACAAAACGCCTGTCTTGAGACGGGAGGTTGCAGGCTTATTACGGGTCAGTGCCCGTCGATGATGCAGGAACCGAACACTACTAAGTTTGCAGGTCTTAGTGGATAGGTTTCGGACAACGGCCAGACTCATAGGGCGTCTCTCTGTTGCATTAGAAATGGGTTTAGATAATACGTTGAGAAAGTAGAATAATGCTTAAAAGGAACCAATTGAGGATAACTCCTGCCGAGGTAGCTTAGCCTGGTTGAGCGCCAGACTAGTAACCATTCTTGGAATATTAGGGCGATACTCATAGGGCTTTGCCCCAGGGTCAGAATATTATGATGACTGGCGCCGGAGACATCTGGAGGTCGCGGGTTCGAAACGAAATCCGTTGGAGTTCGCGGAACGCCCGCCCTCGGCACCATATCATTTGTCAAGCCTCAGTGGCATAGCATGGTAGCGCACCACCTTGGTAAGGTGGGGATCCCGGGTTCGAATCCCGGCTGAGGCTCCATTATTTTTCATTTATAACCAAGTCTCTAATGGAAATAAACGCGTGTTCATGTTATTTGGTATTAGGTTGGATTGATGGGTCAAATAGAGATCGCGGCATTATCTGAAGTAGTTGAATCCTCTGAACGACCGCTTAAAGGAGTTCAAAATCATATCCAAACGATTGAATCCGTTACACGAACTGTTTGGCTTAGTTTACCTGAAGTTACTACAAATGTAGTTTATCGATTACGACGATTATACACCCGAGCAATCCGACGATTTATTAACCTTTTACAGGAGGGAAACTGTACAGAAAAGGAAATCTATCACGAATTACGGAAACATCCAACTTTTGCTCAACTTCCAGCACGTATGTTGGATCGGGCAGGACGAGAAGCCTATCAATGGTTATCTTATTGGAAAAAGGAACGCGTTCTAACTTACGAAATACTAAAGAGTTGGACTAGATGGACTTCGAAGAAATGTATTGATTTACCTGAACCTTTGCCGGGGCTAAACCGAATAGTTTCATATTCAGATAACCTCAAAGGTTGGCCAGGCAGTCAACGTGGTCAATGGCCTCAGACCAACCTACGGATTTTCATTGACTCAGACACTCAAGATATCCATGTATCTATTGACAGGGTGGTTGTTAAAACACGAGCTGTTATTGGTGGCAAACCTGAACAACTTATCCGTCAAGCACTCAATGGAAAAGAAGGATATTCGATAGGAGCTCCAAGGCTCATTAACCGTGAAGAGAAAGTCTACTTGGCTGTTCCAGTGACAACTAAAGTCAATGTTCCCAAAATAGAAAATTTAACCAATCCAACAGTGATAGGTGTTGATTTGGGAATTAATTCTCTTGCTGCTGCAGTAGCAATTTCCAATGACGAACGAATACTTCCTGCAAAGGTAGTATCCGGGAAACGGCTTAAACATCAGCTAGGACAACTTTGGGGGAAACGAAAAAAAGCTTCAAGACTAAATAAGTCTGAAGAGATCCAAGCCCTCGACAAAAAAACCCAACGTATAATTAAACATTGGATTAACACAACTGCTAACGTGATAGTACGCTACGCAGCCCAGTTTAATCACCCAATTATTTCTCTTGAAAATCTTAGCACTTATCAACCTACTCGAAGAAGAACACCTTGGGCAAAGCCGAAATTACGGGATCAACTTAGTAAATGGGCTAGAGGAGAAATGGGGAAAACCATCCAGAGAAACGCGGCATTACATAGTATTCCGGTCATTTGGGTAAATGCAGCTTATTCTAGTTGCATCTGCCCTCGGGGATGTCTTTGTCTGTTAACGAGATTTAGTCATTCTGTTTTTCGGTGTCCTGCCTGTGGCATAAAACTCCCAAGAGATGTAAACGCTGCAATTGAACTAGCACGTCGTGGTAAACGTCAAATTAAGAAAATAGTAAAGATGGAATAACTCGCTATGTTTGTCGGTAACGCAAACACGCCCTCCATGACCATAAATGGCTGGATGGTGAGGGCAACGGAAAGGGCCCTGATATGGAACGGATAAGACCGATATTTTTCAGCCTTCTTGCTTAGCAAGAACGCTAGTGTATTTCCCTTTTCTCGATATCGGCACTATTCCAACGAATCGTGTACTTCATGGACACGAACTTTCTCGCCCGAGGCTCCATCTTTACACTATTTATTTTCTTTAAGTAACTTGATTTCTATATGGGATTTTTAAGGGTCAAGTGTTTGAAATGATATACGTGTGTATCTGGTAGAAGGATGGATACAAAATGACATCTGCTGAGGAAAAACGTCTGGCTGCAGAAGCGGCAATCAACCACGTTTCAGATGGAATGTGTCTAGGCGTTGGAACTGGATCAACAGTTGAACTTTTTATTGAATTACTAGTCGAGAAGGTCGCGGCTGAAAATATTTCAATTACGGCCGTTCCTAGCTCTTATGCCACAGAGCTGCGACTTCATGATGCGGGAATCGCTACTCTGCCGCTTGGGCGTGTTACAAGTCTTGTGTGTGCAGTGGATGGTGCAGATGAAGTTGACACGAAACTTGCACTTATCAAGGGGGGTGGAGCTGCACTCCTGCGGGAGAAGATATTAGCCGCAGCAGCCCAACAACTAATTATTATCGTGGATAGTGCCAAACTCGTTGATAAGTTGGGCACCAGGATGCCAGTTCCAGTAGAAATACTGCCAGACGCTCTTGCTCTTACTATGGATCGAATCCAAAAACTAGGCGGCTCACCGAGGCTTCGTCAAGCTGATCGAAAGGCTGGACCAATAATCACTGATAATGGAAACTTCATACTAGATGTAACATTTCCACAAATTCCAAACCCTGCTAGGCTAGAAGAACGTCTGAACGTCATTCCAGGGGTTCTCGAAAACGGTCTCTTCCCCACTTATGCAGATGTCGTCTACGTCGGTAAGGGCAAAGGTGCGACGCTACTGCAACGGTAAAGCAAAAAGAGCATAAGTACTAACTTCTTTGCGCAATTGAAGGTCAAGGGCCCGTGGCCAAGTCGGATTGGAGCATATCCCCGAAGAAGGCGCCAGCCTCCTAAGCTGGTAATCCCGGGTTCGAATGCGTCTTTCTTCAGAGACGCCGAAAATCCCGGCGGGCCCGCCACTCCTCCAATTATATCATTTCTCTGCAACAATATCTGCAGGAGCTACAAGGTAGTAGGTCGTTTCACCTTGTCGGTCTAGGACAGCAAGCATTAGCTTCTTTCGATTGCGCTTTGCCTGCTTACTGAAAGTCTCAATTTCTGTAACTTTTAATGGCACCCCCTCTGAAATGACACACACGAAATATTTTGCTGTCGCTTCATTGAGTTTAGCTCCACGTGGATATACCCGAAATAATAACCCCTTACCATATCCTGTCCGGACGACATATCCACGGCTTCGTAGATCACTATATACAAGAAACCTAGTCCACAAACCTGGATGCCGTTCACCAAGTTGTTCCAGTAAATCAGCAAATTCAAAATTAGTTCCCTTTGAATCCGATACTTGAATGCGTTGGCGTCGAACTAACAATAAAACTTCTTCTGGCTCTAATATCAATTTATTTCCATTCTTCAAGGTACCATAATATCCAGCCTCATACAGTAGGGGCGCCTGCTCTCCCTTCACAGTGACTCGACCGCGTGAAAATTGTGCAGGGATAGATTCATCCGGGAGTTGTGGACGTTCATCTTCAGGAGCTTTTATCTCCAAGGATTTCTCATCTGTCACAATCCTTCACCACTTACTGAACCGAAAAGAGGCGAAGCTATATAACATTCTTCCCGTCTCCAAAAATACAATGCAATCCTGGCAGCAACAACTTAAAACCACCTTCAAGAAATCAAACAAAAGTGTAATCGTCGGAATTGGCAACGACATGAAAGCTGATGATGGTATCGGACCCTACATTATAGACCACCTTCAAGCTCTTAATCCACCAAATATAGAATTAATTAACGCCAGTACTGTGCCTGAAAACTTCATTACCCACCTCATCGACTCGAATCCTTCTTTCATTCTACTCATTGACGCTGCTCTCATGCAAGCCGAACCCGGAACAATTCGTTTAATAGATAAAACCTCAATCGGAGGCATTGCCTTCTCATCACACCAACTTCCCCTCACCTTCTTCATTGAATACATCGAAAATAGTATCACAACCACAATCCTAATTCTTGGCATCCAGCCCTTCACGGACGAATTCGCCCAACCTTTCTCTAAACCTGTAAAAGTTGCTGCACAATCAATCATTGACACCCTAACCCAGATATTCCATGAAATCCTTTGAAAACTCTTATAAGCTACTCAACCAAAGCTACTTTTCGCACCATCCCGGCGTAGCTCAACCTGGTAGAGCGTCTGGCTGTAGGTAACCACCGCACCCTGAGCCATATGGCAATGACCCGGTGTCAACCAACGCAGATACCAGATGGTTCCTGGTTCAAATCCGGGCGCCGGGACCATATCCTTCCGAACAAGTAACTCAGACCAGAGGAACCTTTAAATCACGCAATGTAATTCTCACAAAAACACAAGGGCCCGCTTAGTGTATTTCGTTGCCATTTTGGCGCGAACACGAAGCCAGGTTTATCATCTGGGACTGTCAACGGTCTATGATGATTCATAGATTTGCGGATCTCCTAGGACTCGGGTTCGAATCCCGGAGCGGGCGCCACTTTTCCTTTTGCGTGAAGCAGGTACGAATCAAGGACTTCAAATAGCTACCTGTGGAACGTAATTATATGCTGCGGACCTACCGGTATCGCCTATACCCGAATAAGGTTCAGCGTGAACAAATTCGAAAAAATATCGATGCTTGTCGGTTCGTCTATAATTGGGCTCTCGAAAGGAAGAAACATGCCTATGAGGCTGATGGTAAATGTCTCAGCTGGTACGAATTAAACTATTTACTCACAAGTCTGAAACAAGCCAATCTTTTTCTGAAGGAAGCCTACTCGCAGTCTCTTATACATGCTGTTAAGCGGGTAGTTCTAGCATATCAACACTTCTTTCGGCGAGTAAAGCTTGGTGAGAACCCTGGATATCCTAAGTTCAAGAGGAGAAAAGCTCATCGTCAGTCCTTTGTTGTCCCTAATTTTAAGGTTGACTTTGAAGCTCGAAGAGTGCGTCTTCCTAAAATTGGGAAAGTAAAGGCCGTCTTCCATCGAAGGTTCACGGGCAATCCGAAAGAATGTATAATCGTTTCTACTAACACGGGTAAGTTCTTCATTTGTATCGTTGTAGAGGATGGGAAACAACCTCCTGAGAAGAGCTTGGTCACCACACAGGGTTCAGTTGGAATTGATGTCGGACTCACTTCCTATGCTACACTATCCACTGGTGAGAAAATCGGAAATCCCAGACCGATTCAGCATGCGCTCAAAAGGTTACGCTGTCTACACCAAAGGTTAAGCAAAAAGAAGAAAGGCTCGAAAAACCGAGAGAAGGCAAGACACAGGCTAGCTCAATGCTACGAACGCATTACCAATCAGCGAATGGACTTTCAACAAAAACTATCTACACGACTAATTCGCGAGAACCAAGCGATTATAGTAGAGAGTTTGAATGTTCGAGGTATGATGAGTAACAGAAAGCTGGCAAGACAAATCTCAGACGCGGCATGGTCTAGCTTTCTTCGGATGTTGAAAGATAAAGCCGAAATGCATGGCGTGACTTTAATCGAGATTGGACGCTTTGAGTCAACTAGCAAGCTATGTTCAACTTGCGGATTCAAGAATACCGCGCTTCAAATTGCAGATCGTGAATGGGTTTGCACAGAATGTAGAACTCATCATGATCGGGACATCAATGCTGCAAAAAATATCAAGATGATAGGACTTCGGTCCGTCATGGCACCGAGGGAGCCTCGGGAAGAGCCTGTGGAGCTGTCAGCACTGGCTGAAACGATGAAGCAGGAAACCTCATCTGCAAAGACGGGGTAGCTCACGAAGTGTTTAATCGAAACCTGCAATGTTTAATCGAAAGCTTAAAAAGGCGTTTGTACATTGTCGCCTTAACTCCGCAGACGGTATGCTTCGCTGGAGCGACGGCTGGTTTGGCGCCGCATGTTTCTGCCTGGGCAAAAATTGCTAATGAGACGATGTACCCGCTCTGGTTCATAGGGCAAAGGATTCTAAGTTTCTCATGCGGGCTTTAGCTATATGGGCTCATGGAAGTATGATGCCGTCTGGTGAGGGTGAGATTCCCGTCGCATATTGAGCAGAATCGTCTCTGAGGGTGGAATATGGTACTTACATCTGAAGACCGTTGGGCAGTTATGAAATCCTTTTTTATTTCGAAGGGATTGGTACGCCAGCATCTGGATTCATATAATGACTTTGTTGAACGGCGTCTTCAACAAATTATTAGCGATGTTGGTAAAATCGAGCCTGACATTCCTGATAAGGATTATTTTGTGCGGTTAGGGCGTGTGGAAATCCAGAATCCTTCGGTCCGTGAAGCCGATGGCTCCGTTCGTAATATCGCCCCCGCTGAGGCTAGAATTCGTAACCTCACATATTCATCTCCCATTTATCTTGAAATGACACCGGTATATCGAGACAAGAAAACGGGTATGGAATATGATGAGGAAACTACTAGTGTTTATGTTGGGCGTCTCCCGATAATGCTTAAGTCAGCGTTTTGTCGGCTTTCGGCAATGACTCCTGAAGACCTGGTTGAGGCTGGAGAAGACCCGAATGATCCCGGTGGATATTTTATCATCAATGGATCAGAACGGGTCCTGGTTACTCAGGAAGATCTAGCACCAAATCGAATTCTTATCGAAGAAGCTACTAGCAGTAGTGCATGCACTCATATGGCCAAAGTTTTTTCTACCGCCCGAGGATTCCGTGCCCCTGTAACGATGGAACGGCGTACGGATCATACTTTCCGGGTGTCCTTCCCATCAGTCCCTGGTAAAATTCCTCTTGTAGTGTTAATGCGAGCCCTAGGATTGGTAACTGACCGAGAAGTCGTTGCTACAATTACAGATGATCCATCATTAGCCCAGGAATTAATACCAAGTTTTCATGCAGCTGAGTCCCTAGTAGTTCCCAAAGATTCCAAGGCAACCCGTGAAAATGCTCTAGATTACATTGGAAAACGTGTTGCTGTTGGACAAACGAAAGATTATCGTTTACGACGCGCTGAGCAAGTTCTCAATAGATATCTCCTTCCTCATATCGGGACTGATTCAGGATCTGCAATGGCTAAAGCACATTACGTAGGTCAAATGACTCAACGACTCTTGGAACTCAGTGTTGATCAACGTGAGCAAGATGATAAGGACCATTATGCCAACAAGCGATTGAAGTTGGCAGGAGACTTACTTACAAGTCTGTTCCGTGTAGCTTTTCTCAATCTCTGCCGCGATATCAAATATCAGCTAGAACGAACTGCGACACGAGGACGAACACCCAATATCAAAACAGCTGTTCGCGCCGATGTCATCACCGAACGACTACGACATGCACTAGCCACTGGTAATTGGGTTGGTGGAAAAGCTGGTGTCAGCCAACTTCTTGATCGTGTAAATTACATGTCCTCACTGAGCCATTTACGCCGCGTCGTTTCTCCCTTAAGTCGGAGCCAACCTCACTTCGAAGCACGTGACCTTCATCCCACACATTGGGGAAAAATCTGTCCAAATGAAACACCTGAAGGTCCCAATTGTGGGCTCGTGAAAAATCTCGCATTAATGTCCTTCATATCAGTTGGCTCCAATGAATCGGAAGTTGAAGAGGCCTTACTTTCTCTAAAAATCCAAACGATAGATACCAAATCAAAAGAACAACCTAAAGGTGCCTATGTTTATTTGAACGGACGATTCGTGGGGACCCATTCACAACCTGAATTATTAGTAACACGGCTTCGCGATCGCCGTCAGAGAAGTGAACTTAGTGATCAGGTCAATATTGCTTTTTACCCCGATACTAACGAGGTTCAGATCAATTCCGATGCCGGACGGGTTCGCCGTCCGCTTATAATCGTAAAAGGTGGAACTCCGCTTCTTGAAAAACAACATGTGGAACGTGTTCGTAACCGGGAACTCACTTGGGAAGACCTCGTTAAAGCTGGAATTATTGAATACCTTGATGCAGAGGAAGAAGAAAACACACTGATTGCTTTAACACCTCCGGAATTGACGCCTGAACACACCCATCTGGAGATCGTGCCTGAAACAATTCTCGGGATGACAGCAGCACTTGTACCATTTGCCGAACACAATCAATCACCTCGTAACACCTATGAGGCGGGAATGGCAAAACAAGCCCTGGGTCTTTATTCAGCTAACTTCGGTCTTCGGGTGGATACACGAAGCCATCTCCTTCACTACGTGCAAAGTCCAATCGTTACAACACGACCAATGGAGGTAATTGGATACCATAGACGACCTGCCGGTCAGAACTTCATTGTGGCTATTCATTCCTTCCAAGGTTATAACATCGAAGACGCTTTGGTGATTAACAAAGCCTCTATTGAAAGAGGTATTGCTCGATCCTCCTTCTTCAGGTGCTATGACGCAGAAGAACGCAAATATCCAGGTGGTCAAGAAGATAAATTTGAAATCCCAAGCCGTGAAGTGCGTGGATATCGAGCGTCTGAAGCCTATCGATTACTAAGCGAAGACGGTATTATTGAACCAGAATTTCAGGTTGGTGGAGATGAGATTCTTATTGGACGAACCAGTCCACCAAGGTTCTTAGAAGAATATACTGAGTTAGAAGTTCCCGGACCAAAACGTCGAGAGACATCGGTTAGTTTACGCCATGGTGAAGAAGGAACGATTGACAAGGTCCTAATCTCAGAGACTATTGATGGCAACCGGCTCGTGAAGGTGAAAGTCCGTGATGAACGGATCCCGGAATTAGGTGATAAATTCGCTAGCCGCCATGGTCAAAAAGGTGTTATTGGCTTACTAGCGCCACAAGAAGATATGCCATTCACTGAAACTGGCATTGTTCCCGATCTGGTTGTTAACGCTCATGCCTTTCCCAGTCGGATGACTCTTGGTCAAATCCTTGAATCAATGGGTGGAAAAATTGGGTGTATGCAAGGGCACTCACTTGATGCCACGCCTTTCTCGGGTAAAAAACTTGAGGATATGTTCAAGGAGCTTCATGACTTGGGCTTCAAATTCAGTGGCCGTGAAACCATGTATAACGGTGTCACCGGGCACAAATACAATGTCGATCTCTTTGTTGGGGTCGTTTACTATCAAAAACTTCATCATCTCGTCGCGGATAAGATGCATGCACGAGCTCGTGGTCCCGTTCAAATATTAACACGCCAACCCACTGAAGGTCGTGCTCGGGAGGGTGGGTTGCGTTTTGGAGAAATGGAACGCGACTGCCTAATTGGCCATGGAGCCGCCCTACTTTTACGCGAACGACTCTTGGAGGAATCTGATAAATACACTGCAATGGTCTGTGAAGAATGTGGAATGCTTGCTGAATACGACCGAAACCGAGATCGGTATCGGTGTCGGGTTTGCACACCTAAAACCACGACTATCAGCAAAGTTGAGATGTCATATGCTTTCAAACTAGTTATTCAAGAACTTATGTCTCTCGGCATATGGCCTCGTTTGAAGTTAGCAGACCGAACATAATGTTACATGAAAGGAGGTTATCATAATTTCACATCCACTCAAACAGGTTGGAAGCGTCTGGTTTGGTCTCCTATCCCCAGAAATTATACGAAAAATGAGTGTAACACAAGTCATTACAGCTGACACTTATGACGAGGATGGTCTCCCAATATCCTCCGGGTTAATGGATCCTAAACTAGGAACCATTGAGCCAGGTCAACGTTGTAAATCCTGTGGAAACCGGGTTGGGGAGTGCCCTGGTCATTTTGGTCACATTGAACTGGCGCGACCTGTTGTCCATGTTAGCTTTGCAAAGCTTATCAAAAAGTTCCTCAAAGCGATTTGTCGACGATGTGCACGATTAAAATTGAAAGACGAATCCTTTCAAAAGTACAAGGATAGAATGGATGCTCATTGGGAAAAGTTTGGACATCTTAATCAAGAAATCGCTGACGAAGTTCTTAAAGAAGCTGGGAAAGCGACCACATGTCCTCATTGTGAGGCTGAACAATACAAAATCAAGTTCGAGAAACCAACAACATTCTATGAAGAGAAGATGGAAGGGAGTGTGCGCCTCACACCTACTGATGTTCGTGATCGACTTGAACGCATAACACCCGACGATAGTTACATGATGGGTATTGACACCCGCGTCACGCGTTCTGAATGGATGATCCTTACAGTTCAACCTGTGCCTCCCGTAGCTGTCCGACCTTCAATCACCTTGGAATCTGGTGTCAAATCTGAAGACGACCTAACCCACAAATTGGTTGATGTTATTCGAATTAATCAACGGCTTCGTGAAAATATTGAAGCTGGAGCTCCCCAACTCATCGTTGAAGACCTGTGGGAGCTCCTTCAGTACCATGTAACCACCTATTTCAACAACGAGGTTTCTGGCATCCCTCCAGCCCGGCATCGTTCTGGACGTGCTTTACGAACACTTGCACAGCGTTTGAAGGGTAAGGAAGGACGGTTCCGGAGTAATCTATCTGGGAAACGTGTAGACTTTTCTGCACGTACCGTAATTTCTCCTGATCCGAATCTTTCTATAAATGAGGTTGGGGTTCCATCGGAAATCGCTAGAACTCTCACAGTACCTGAACGGGTTACAGAATGGAACATTGAAGATATGCGCGAGTTAGTACTCCAAGGTCCACAAGGGTATCCTGGCTGTAACTACATCGTACGACCAGACGGCAAACGAATCGACCTACGTTACGTTAAAGACCGCAAAATGAATGCTGATGGTCTTGCTCCGGGTTACGTAATCGAAAGACATCTACGAACGGGGGATGTTGTGCTTTTCAATCGTCAACCATCTCTTCACCGAATGTCAATTATGGCCCATGAAGTCAAGGTTATGCCTTATCGGACATTCAGACTTCATCTCGTGGTGTGTCCGCCATACAACGCGGATTTCGATGGAGACGAAATGAATCTTCATGTTCCACAAAGTGAAGAAGCACGTGCTGAAGCCCGCATCTTAATGTTGGTTCAAGAACAAATCCTTAGTCCCCGCTATGGTGGTCCAATAATCGGGGGTATCCAAGATTACATCTCTTCCGCTTTTCTCTTGACCCGGAAAAGCTCAATTTTTAATAAACGACAGTCTTGTCAACTACTTGCCTCTGCTGGTTATCGCGAGGACTTGCCACCACCAACGATTCTTAAACCCGAGCCGATGTGGACAGGCAAACAAATCTTCAGCATACTATTACCCAAAGGTTTGAATCTCTCGCTAAAAGCCCGTATCTGTCAAAAATGCGATGTGTGCCAGAAAGAACATTGTCCACATGACGCCTATGTACTCATCCGGAATGGACAACTCCTTGCAGGAGTGATCGATAAGAAAGCTATTGGTGCTGCCCAACCTGAAAGTGTCCTCCACCGTATAGCAAAAGACTATGGAAACTCCGAAGCTCGCCGGTTTCTCGACTCCATCTGCCCCCTGCTAGTTGTTCTTATCACAAACATGGGCTTTAGCATGGGCATTGATGATGTCATTTTAACACCCACAGCAATACGCCAAATTGAACAGATCCTTAGTGATGCTGAAAAAGAAGGAAGTAAACTCGTTCAAATCTATGAAGCTGATGAACTTCAACGACTCCCTGGAAGATCCTTAGAAGAAACATTTGAAATGAAAATGATCGAAATCCTTGCTCGGGCACGTGATAACGCTGGAGAAGTTGCCAGCCAACAACTAGGTCTTGACAAGCATGCAGTAATTATGACGGGCACAGGAGCAAAAGGTAATGCCCTCAACCTTGCTCAAATGGCTGCCAGCGTCGGGCAACAAGCTGTCCGAGGAGCAAGAATTTCTCGGGGATACAGGAAACGCACCTTACCACATTTCATCAAAGGTGACTTATCTCCCCAAGCTCGTGGATTCGTTGTGTCAAGCTATCGAAAAGGATTGAATCCCATCGAATTCTTTTTCCACGCCATGGGTGGTCGAGAAGGGCTTGTTGACACAGCTGTCAGAACAAGCACTAGCGGATACATGCAACGCAGGTTAATCAACGCACTTCAAGATGTCAAAGTCGAATACGACGGTACCGTTCGAGACTCAACCGGAGAAATAATTCAATTCAAATACGGCGAAGATGGCGTTGACCCCGCCCGAAGTGATCATGGTAAAGCCGTGAACATAGATGTAATCATCGAACGGGTCCTAAGTGAGGAAAGGTGAATAGCGTGAGCAAACAAAAATACGTAACCAACAAACAGATCGAAAGAAAACTTGTCCAGCTCCGTAAACGTGATACACTTCCTACTCGACTAATTGAAGAATTACGCAAACGACTCGGAGACCACAAGCTGACATCGGCACAACTCAACCGAATCATCAGAGAAATTTCTGCTGCTTATGATAACTCTCTGGTTCAACCTGGTGAAGCCGTTGGGGCAGTGGCTGCACAATCTATTGGTGAACCAGGAACACAGATGACTCTAAAAACATTCCACTTTGCTGGTGTCGCTGAATTCAGCCTCACCCTGGGTCTTCCACGCCTTATTGAAATTGTTGACGCCCGACGAAATCCATCAACACCTACTATGAATGTTTACCTCGATGAAGAACACCGGGCCAAGGAACAACACGCCCGTGAAGTTGCCCAAGGCATTGAACAAACACGGGTAGAAAGAATTGCCCAAACCGTTGAAATTGACCTTGCCGAAGGAGGCATCGTTGTCGAACTAGATAAGGACCTTATGGAAAATAAAGGGGTTAATGCTGAACTCGTCGCTGAAAAACTAGATAACGTCCGTCCAAACCTTGGAGAAGTTACACGTGATAAAAACCGTATCATCGTAACCCCTGAACTTCGCGAAGGCGAAGAAGCTATGCACATGGCAAAACTACAAAAAACATTTGATAAGGTCCGTGATGCCCTCATTAAAGGACAAGATGGAGTTAAACGAGTTCTTATTAAAAAGGAAGGTCCTGAACTTGTTCTCTATACAGAAGGAACAAATCTCAAGGGAGTTCTACGTACAAAAGGAGTCGACACTACCCGAACCATATCGAATCACATCCATGAAATCGCTGAAACCCTCGGCATCGAAGCTGCTCGTCAAGTCATTATTAATGAAGCCAAAGATGTCCTTGACGAACAAGGTCTTGATGTTGACATCCGCCATATCATGCTCGTAGCTGACCTTATGACAGCAACTGGCGAAATCCGCCAAATCGGACGCCACGGCATTAGCGGCGAACAATCAAGTGTCCTCGCACGTGCTGCCTTCGAAGTTACCGTCCGTCACCTAATCCAAGCCAGTGTTATCGGCGAAGAAGATAATCTTAACGGAATCACGGAGAATGTGATAATCGGACAAGCGATCCCATTAGGGACTGGTTCAATCGATTTATTCATGAGTCCATCACGACGTAAGAAAAAGTGAGATTGGCAGAAATCCAAGATCTTCTCAAAAATATTATGTCACTAATGTTTAATGGTTTAGCGGGGTGTGCATAGAACTTAAAAGGGATTATTAGAATTCTGCTGGTCGTGTTACTACCTTCCGTAGCTCTTATATGCGATGGTGTGGCGCAACCTTCGTAACACGATGTAACTGTGTATTGTAAATATGGTTTGAAAGAGTGGGTCATTGATGGATGCTGAAACTGCAATTCGATTGGCTGTGAAATCTGGCAAAACAGTATTTGGTGCCAAACGAACTCTACATTTACTTCGAACTGGTTCTCCACGTGTGGTGGTGCTTGCGGCGAACACACCACCTGCAATCATGAATGAAGTGGATATGCTCTCAAAAGCGAGAGATGTTCCTATTCATACATATCGGAGTAATAGTTGGGATTTGGGACAAGTATGTGGACGTCCTCATATGGTAGCTGCCATGGCCGTCTTAGATCCGGGTGATGCTGATATTGCTGCCTTGACTGGGGCTGGCAAAAAGTGACAACATCGGATATTAAACTCAACATGGAAGAAATCAAGCTGATGGCGCTATTTAGTGATATCACAGGCGCTGAAGTAAAAGACTGCATAGTCGATCAAGATGGCTCACGTATCATATTTGTAGTCGGTCTAGGGCATCTTGGTATTGCTATCGGTAAACGCGGGGCTACCATCAAACGAGCTCGGACAATCCTTAAACGCGACATTGATGTTGTTGAGCATGCTGAAACACCTGAAGCATTTGTTCGTAGCGCCTTAGCACCAGCCAAAGTTACAACAGTCAATGTGCAAGAACAGTCGAAGGGACGGCGCGTAGCCGTGGTCACAGTTAAAAATGAGAATCGTGGGCGAGTAATAGGAAGAAATGGGCGAAATATTGAACGGGCCCGGCTTTTAGCAAAACGCCATCATGGCATTGACACAATCATCATTACCGAACCGGAATCTCCCTAAATACTCTCACCAAGCCGATAGATGGAGGCAATCATTCGGCTTAATTCGATCTCTTTATTCTTACCTGAATCAACCTTCTAATTCCTTGAATCGCTGTCAATGAAACAGGATTATCGGAGTGAATCATCAGATTTTCGATGGCTTAGGAGAACGGAAGAGTTTTAAAGGATTTCACGGAATCGCAGCATCCCTACAATTCATGAGGTAAAATCAGATTGCCTGGATCGAAATCACCATCAGGAGAATTTGCAGCACGAAAACTTAAGAAGAAACGTAAGAAGCATCGCTGGAAAGATCGTTATTATAAAAGACGAATGCTTCGGCTCGACGTTAAGGCTGATCCACTGGAAGGAAGTCCACAAGCACGAGCTATTGTGCTCGAAAAGGTTGGTATCGAATCTAAACAACCTAACTCTGCGATTCGAAAATGCGTCCGAGTCCAATTAATCCGGAATGGCCGACAAATCACTGCATTTCTTCCTGGTGATGGAGCACTCACTTATGTCGATGAACACGACGAAGTCATAGTTGAAGGTATCGGTGGCTCTCGTGGTCGGGCAATGGGTGACTTACCTGGAGTTCGTTGGAAAGTCGTCAAATGTAACGGCGCCTCCCTCGAAGCAATGATTATCGGTAAAGTCGAAAAACCACAACGCTAACATCACGAGGTGTAAAATCACTTTGTCCACTGAACCTACACCGGAAACAACACTCACATCAGAAATCAAAGTCTTTGGCCGCTGGAGCACGAAAGACGTTCAAGTAAGTGATCCTGGGCTTGCTAAGTACATCAGCCTTCAACCGGTAATAATTCCTCACACTTTTGGTCGACACGAACATCGCAGATTCGGAAAGAAGAACATTCCAATCGTTGAACGGTTCATAAATCGGTTAATGACCCCAGGTTGGGCACGTCGACGAAGTCAAGGTGCTCGGCAAGCTGGACTCATTGCTGGGAAGAAATCCACAGCCATCCGTTTGGTTCGATCAGCCTTTGAAGTCATCCACTTACGGACTGGACAAAATCCCATTCAAATCCTCATTCAAGCTATCGAAAATGCCGCTCCACGAGAAGAAACAACCCGTATTTCCTATGGTGGAATTAGCTATCATACAGCATGTGATGTCGCTCCCTTACGGCGCATTGATCTTGCTCTCCGATTCATTTCCGAAAGCATTTGGCGTCGCAGCTTTAGCACTATTGAAACTGTCCAAGAAGCTATCGCTGATGAGCTCATAGCTGCTGCCAATCGTGACTCCCGCAGCAATGCTGTTCGTCGACGCGAAGAAAAAGAACGAATGGCTCTCTCAGCACGCTAATCCCCTTTTTTTATTCAGTCACAACATTCCTATGGCATCTGATATTCAGTAGAAGCCCTCAAACTGCTTAAAGCAACAATGCCAAAAGAGTTTTATATCGAGCGCTGAAACCCCTTGAACTTGCTAAAGCCAGCTTAACTAAAGTGAGCTGAACATACAATGTCTGGAAAGAAACCTCACATCAATCTCATCATTGTTGGCCATGTTGACCATGGGAAATCAACATTGATGGGACACATGCTCTTCAAGACGGGAGCATTATCCAAACAGGAAATGACAAAGCTCGAGAAGCTGGCCCAGGAGATGGATCGAGGATCCTTCAAGTTCGCTTACGTGATGGATCGTCTCAAAGAAGAGCGAGAACGCGGACTGACCATTGATCTCGCGTTCCGGCGATTTGAGACCCAGAAGCACTACTTCACGATCATTGACGCCCCGGGTCACGCTGACTTCATCAAGAACATGATCACCGGGGCTAGTCAAGCTGATGCTGCTATTCTAGTTGTTTCAGCGCGTAAGGGTGAGTTTGAAGCTGGCGTGAGTGCTGGTGGTCAGACGCGCGAGCACGCTTTCCTCGCACGCACTCTGGGCATCGAACAGCTTGTTGTAGCCGTCAATAAGATGGACGACTCGACGCCAAAATGGTCTCAGGATCGATACGAGGAGATCAAGGCAGAAGTTTCAGATCTACTGAAAGGTGCACAATTTGACCCCAGCAAAGTTCACTTTGTCCCGGTGTCCGCTTGGACAGGTGACCTCTTAACGGAAGCCAGTACGGAAATGGAATGGTACAAGGGACCATCTTTGCTTGAGGCTCTCGACGAATTTACCCTACCACCTAAACCGTTGAAACAACCTCTTCGTGTTCCTGTCCAGGATGTATACACGATTACGGGTGTAGGCACTGTACCAGTTGGTCGTGTAGAAACTGGGCAAATGAAAATCGGCGACAAGGTCATCTTCATGCCCCCCAATAAGGAAGGTGAAATTAAGACCATTGAAATGCACCATGAACGCATGGACACTGCTGAACCCGGTGATAACATTGGTTTTAACGTCCGTGGCATTGGTAAAGGCGAAATTCGCCGTGGTGATGTCATGGGTCATGTTGGCAAGCCGCCGCGCGTTGCGGCTGAGTTTGTTGGTCAAATCATTGTCATCTTCCATCCACGTGCCATTGCTGCTGGATATACACCTGTAATGCATGCTCATACTGCTCAAGTAGCTACAACCTTCACTGAGATTATGAGCAAAATTGATCCACGGACAGGTGAAACTGTACAGGAGAAACCCGACTTTATCAAACAGGGGGACTCAGCAATAGTGAAACTGCGTCCGGTCCAACCTATTTGTCTCGAAACTTACAAAGATATGAAACAACTTGGGCGGTTCGCAATCCGAGACAGTGGTCGAACAGTTGCAGTTGGTATCGTTCAAAAAATTACTGAGGAG
This sequence comes from Candidatus Hermodarchaeota archaeon, assembly GCA_016839805.1. Lineage (GTDB taxonomy): Archaea > Asgardarchaeota > Hermodarchaeia > Hermodarchaeales > Hermodarchaeaceae > Hermodarchaeum. Next base: position 10,461 of record JAEOTO010000032.1, on the reverse strand, counting down.
AAGAAGTAACGATAGCTAAATACAACTATCTCAACTTCTCCTTCCCTTTTTTCTATGTATTTTCAAATGAGAGAATCCTCTCGATATGCAAAAAGAGTTAAAAGGTACCATTCATTGGAATTGATTCCTCAACTTAGAATAAACTTGGTGTAGTGATAATGGTCCAAAAGGCTCGGATTCGGCTATCAAGTACAGACATCCCTAAACTAAATAATGTCTGTAGCCAGGTCCAATCCATTGTCTCCCGAACAGGAGTACATATGTCGGGTCCAATTCCTTTACCCACGAAGACACTCAAAGTTCACACCCGAAAATCACCTTGTGGCGAGGGAACGCCAACCTGGGACCATTGGCAAATGCGGATTCATAAACGTCTTATTGATCTCGAAGCTGATGAACGAACAATGCGTCAGATTATGCGAATTCGGGTTCCTGACGAAGTATTTATCGAAATTACCCTTAAGTAGGTCTTTCTAAGATAGACCATTTTTTTTCGAAATTAGTCAGTTAACAACATCCTGTGATATTCAACAAGCCCGTAACAGAAATGCTATTTAATAAAGAAGACTCAGTCGGTTACTCGTGACATTGGATAATCCCCAAAAAACGTTAGGAATTGTACTTTGTGGAAGTCTAATTGTTTATGCCACTATAGCAATTATACTAATCACGTATGTGTATCCAGTTCTTTCACTTCAAGGGGCTTTGGCTTTCTTTTTCCTATTCTTGGTCTTCTTACTTCCTTCCAGTTACGTTTACTGGCGATACCGGATTGATGTGAAAATAATCGGACCCGAACCCGCTGCCGCCGAACCTGGGGACGATTTGAGCTTGACGATTGCCATTGGTTTTCCGGGAAACGCATCCCCCAAAGGTGCAGTCCTTGAAGCTTATCTACGAGATCTGAATATTGCTACCCAAAAGGTTGAACTAAACCCTACACAACTCTCAATTAAGATTCCAGAAATTTCCCCTGGTTACCACAAGATAATGGTACGAGTTTCCCAAGAAGGTTATTTCAATGGTTCGAGTTCTTATGAAATGTTAATTGTACCAGGTGAGACTTCTTAGTCTCTATTCATTCCTGTTCAAGAAGCCGAAAACCAGCAAGCCCAATAAAAACCGCCTCTTCTGTTCGAATTGTTGACACCCCTTGGTGGGGAAGAATATTAATTGAATAATCTGTTAGCGATGAAAGAGAGTAACCCTCCCGACCTAAAATCTCGGATAACCCCTCTTTATGGGTTCCAAATAACAGTAGGAGTCTAGTAGCCTTCTGCCATTTTTGGAGAAGCAAATCTACTTTAGTATCAATCGGTGTCCCCTTGCGTGTGGTCGCTACGATATATTTGTAATCTGAAGTTTTTGCTAGGAATTCGCTTAGTAGTGATTGAAGTTCAATAACTTGATATCCCCAGTATCTAACTGTCCGCGGGGATATACAGGGATAGGCAACAAAGTGTCCTTTTTGATTCCGCTTGATTTTTACGGTCAATCGTGTCGGAGGATTCAATGAGTTTGCTTTGAGGAGCGGAATAGGAGTTTCAATTCCTATATCAACAACTAATTGCCTCTTGTCGATGAAAGCATATCCTTCTCGAATTTCATCATCCCTGAGGGCTTTAGAGACTTTTTCCAAGGGGTGATGCGGTGTCCTGAGGGGTGGAAGAAGTCCTGCATAACGCAATTCCGGAATCCGACCGAAGAGATGTTTGCGTAAATATTGCGGGGTTTCCATGTAGTTAAGCACTAATGAGATCAATTGGTTATTCTTTCTTTGTTTCTGATTTTGTCGGTCAAGATAAATGATGATTTCGTCAACTTGAAAGATAGCCGCAGCTCGGGCGATTCGTCCTATTTGTTGGGTTTTTTGTGAATTATTTGAGTACACGTCGATAAAGGAGGAAGGTATAGCAATGGATAGAGGGAGTGGACCTGGCTTCGTGGATTGAGATGTCATTCTAAAAAACCAAGCTTAGCCTTTCACTACTCCTAATGGCACATGGCAAGCTACTTTTCGAGAGATATCTGCACCATGAACAGATTCAACAACGATGTGAACATCTTTGTAAGCCTTAGGCGCTTCTTCAGCAAGAATTTTAGTGCCTGTTGACCGGATGACTTCTCCTTTTTGCTCAAGGGAATTCTTGATGTCCCTACCATGATATCGACGAATTGCGGCTTTACGGGACATTGCACGACCCGCACCGTGACAAGTCGAACCGAAAGTTTCCTTCATCGCTTGATCAGTTCCAACCAGCACATACGAGGCAGTTCCCATGGAACCACCGATTAATACTGGTTGTCCAACTCTCTGATAGTCATCAGGGATTTTCAAATTACCTGGTCCAAAGGCGCGTGTTGCTCCTTTTCGATGAACGTAAAGATCGCGTTTAGATCCGTTTAATTCGTGGGTCTCGAACTTGCAAATATTGTGTGTTACATCATAAACAAGATCTAGACCAAGTTTCTCCCAGTCCCGACCGAATACACTTTCAAAGCCTTCGCGAATCCAGTGCGTCATGACCTGCCGATTGCAAAACGCGAAGTTGACAGCTGCCTTCATGGCTGCGTAATAATCCTGTCCTTCAGGCGATGAGGCAGGAGCACAGACTAATTGCTTATCGGGGAGCCAGATATTGTACTTCTTAACAGCTATTGCCATCCGTTCAAGATAATCTGTAGCTACTTGATGTCCAAATCCTCGGGAACCACAATGCAGCATTATAACTGCTTGACCTGATTTAAGACCAAAGGTGTTTGCAGCAGCCTCGTCAAAAATCTTCTCGACTTTTTGAACTTCAAGGTAATGGTTTCCAGCGCCCAAAGTTCCAAGTTGAGGTCGACCACGACGCCGGGCTTTTTCAGTAATTCGTGGGGCGTTAGTGGCAGCTCCCTCCATGGAACCATTTTCTTCACAATGTGCCAAATCAGCTTCGACACCATGATCATTTTCGACAGCCCAACGTGCCCCCAACCGGACGACATCTGTAAATTGGCTATCGCTTAACCGTATTTTTCCTTTAGATCCAACACCTGCAGGAACACGATTAAAGAGGTCGTCCATTAATTGACGTAACTTTGGTTGCACCTCAGTAACGTTAAGGTTAGTGCGAATCAATCGAACGCCGCAGTTAATGTCAAATCCAGTGCAACCTGCAGAAATTACCCCTTCATCAGCATCAAAAGCTCCAACAGCTCCCATTGGTAATCCATAACCCCAGTGAGCATCAGGCATTGCAAGAACAGGTTCAACAACTCCGGGGAGAGTCGCCACATTGGTTAATTGTTCTACAGCCGCATTTTCTAACGTATCAATAATCTTCCGTGATCCAATGATTTTAGCCCCAACGTTCATACGATCCCGGGCTGACTTGTCTAACCACCAACGATATTCATCCAGTTGTTTCAATTTTTCCTTCATGATACATCTTACCACTTTATCGATTCTTCACACGTCAACTACTACTGTAGCTACATATTCGTTATTAACCCTTTCAAGGGCAAATCGGTGTAATGTTATACCCTTGACATGAGTACGAAGTTCAGGCATCTCCCGGCCTCCTTTCGCTGTTCCAATTATATGAAATTCCTTTTCTGGGGTTTTTTCGAATGATTCGATGGAAAAACTTGTGAAAAACACACCTTCCACTTCAAATTCAATTAATAGATTGGACAACCAATCATAAAGTAATTTTTCTTTATCTACACCTTTTGCTTCGACTCTAACAGTGCTTTCTCCTTTGATTTCTTCAAAATCATACATTATACTAAATAGAGCCATTGCTGCGTTTATGAGCAATTCTTGAAATGTCTGACCAAAGGCTCGGAACATCTGGTCTGATGTGATTTCATCGGGATATTCAAATCGCATGTTGTACCACCTATCGAAGCTTATGTCGAAAGAGCAGGTTCCCAGCTTTTAACGTTGACGTTCCCAGGATATGAAAGAGAAATCCTCTGTCCAACTACTATAAGGAAAAAGTGGCGCCGGGTAAGGGATTCGAACCCTTGCGGCTCGGAAGCCACAGGCTGCCTTGGAATTATGGTTAATACCCATCTCTCAAGGCCCGCGCCGTAACCACTTGGCTAACCCGGCAATAATTATAACATAAGACATAACTGCGATACTTTTTTTTGTAATCTCCCTGATGATGGAACTTCGAGTTTAAAGGGATAGCGGTATATCCGGACTCACCAACAAAGATGGTATACTTTTCTTCGAAAGACTTAAATCACGCCATCCGCTTCCGAGCCGATAAGCCATCGGAGGCAACTCCTTATTGGTAAATGACATTGCCTTCCCCGGTGAAAATAATCCCTGGAAGTGAAATCCATGGGTCATCGAAAACAAAGCGCCCCTAGACATGGTAGCCTTTCCTATCGTCCCCGAAAGCGTACGCGTCGGGTTAGTGGACGGATTCGTCATTGGGCTACAACTGCAACAGAACCCCGAATCCTCGGTTTTGCAGGATTCAAAGTAGGTATGACCCATGTTCTCCTCATTGAGGATAAGCCAAACAGTCCATGGTTTGGTCGCGAAATAACTCGGGCGGTAACCATCGTTGATACACCACCGATGCTCGTCGCTTCCATTCGAGGATATGGACGTAATGGGAGCACCATAAGAGTTCACGGGGAAACCTGGATGGAAAACCTACCTCGGGATATTCGCCGTACCTTGCCTTGGCCTAAGGACTACGATGCTAAGGCTTCAATGACCAAATTTACAAAGACTTTGAATGAACTCGTTGGATTACGAGTACGTTTACTAACTCAACCCCGACAGGCTGGGATAGGTAAGAAGAAACCTGATATTTTAGAAGTTGCAGTGTTAGGTGGCTCGATTAATGATCAATTTGAATATGCCAAGAATCTGTTAGGACAAGAAATTCGAGTACGTGATATCTTTCAACCTGGTCAATTACTCGATGTTATTGCAGTTACAAAGGGGAAGGGCTTTCAAGGCGTAGTGAAACGATTTGGCGTCTCGAAACTTCCTCATAAATCCCGAAAACGGGTCCGTGCAGTGGGAACTCTTGGGCCCTGGCATCCTAGTCGCATCATGTATACAGTACCCCGGGCAGGACAAATGGGATTCCATCAACGAACAGAATACAACAAACGCCTTCTTAGAATTGGTGAAAAAAGTGACGATATTACACCTTCTGGAGGCTTTTCACACTACGGCGTACTTCAATCAGATTTCCTGCTTCTGGATGGTTCAATACCTGGCCCATCACGCCGACTGGTCCAATTACGCGTCCCTAATCGCCCCAAGCCGATTCCCGATAAAGCGCCCGAAATAGCCTACATCAGCACGACATCCAAAAAATAATGACGGAGGATTTAAAATGGTTTCAATAAAAGTACTCACATTAGAGGGTAAAAAAAAGGGAACTGTTGATTTGCCTCCAGTCTTCGAAACACCTCTGCGAAAAGATGTGATCAAACGCGCCGTTCTTGCTCAACAATCTGCAAGGTATCAACGGCAAGGCGTTGATCCTATGGCAGGGAAGCGAACAACCGCTGAATCTTGGGGTGTCGGACACGGTCGTGCACGCGTTCCACGTAGAAAGGGTTCCGGCTATCGGTCAGCCTCCCATGGTGCTTTTGCACCTTCAACGGTCGGAGGACGTCGAACTCATCCACCCGAAGCTGCAAAGAATCCAGTGGAACGGATAAATAAGAAAGAACGTAGGTTAGCGATCCGATCTGCGATTGCTGCAACCGCAAAGGGTGAGTTGATTAGTGCACGTGGTCATGTTTTTGATGCTAAAGCCTTTCCTCTGGTTACCGTAGATGAGGTTCAGGAAATTCAATCTACTGAAGAGGCAAAAGAAGTCCTAGAAAACCTCGGCGTGTGGAGCGACGTTATTCGTGTAAAAAATGGCATAAAGTTCCGCGGTGGTGCAGCTCGACGTCGTGGTCGAAAGTATCGCAAACCCGTTGGACCCCTTATTGTGATAACTGAGGACAAAGGGATACGCAAAGCGGCTCGGAATCTACCTGGCGTGAAGGTTCTTTATGTATCAAAACTGAATGCTGAAGCATTGGCTCCAGGAACTCAACCTGGACGCTTAACTCTTTGGACAAAGTCAGCGATAAATGCACTCGCCAATGACCTTTATGGAAGTGGTCAATGATGGATCCTTATGATGTAATAATTCGTATGATGATTACTGAGCGAGCTTCTGAAATTGTTGAAAGAGAAAATCGATTAACCTTCATTGTAAACCGGAGAGCGACCAAGGGGCAAATTCGAGAAGCTATTGAGACATTGTATGAAGTCAGGGTTATCAAAGTAAACACATTGATCACTCCTGAAGGGGAAAAGAAAGCTATGGTCAAATTATCTCCTGAGGATAACGCTGCGGATCTAGCGGTAAAATTAGGACTCTTCTAATAGGAGGATGGAAAAAATGGGTAAAAGAATCTTGGTTCAACGGCGTGGACGTGGCTCTCCTACATTCCGTGCAAAAACACACCGACGTCGAGGAGCAGTCAAATATCCACCTTTAGCGCTTATGGGTAAGCGTGGATTCCTGACCGCAGACATCGAAGATTTGATGCATGATCCAGGTCGCGGATCACCTGTAGCTCAAGTAAGGTTGGAAAACGGAGAAAAATATCTCGCTTTAGTTCCTGAAGGCACCTCTGTGGGTCAACAATTGCGTATTGGTCCCAAAGCTGGCGTCCGTGCTGGTCATATTTTACCTTTAGGTAAAATTCCTGAAGGAACTCCTATCTTCAATATTGAAGGGCAACCAGGAGATGGAGGCAAATTTGTTCGTTCTAGTGGTACTTATGCCACAATTATCACCCATTCTCGTGGAAAAACGTCTGTGCGTTTACCATCTGGAAAAACTCGTACATTTAGCTCGACTGGACGAGCAACCATTGGAGTAGTTTCAGGTGGTGGTAGGCCTGAGAAACCCTTCCTTAAAGCTGGTAGTAAACACAAGGCCCGATACGCGAAGGGTCACACGTATCCCAAAGTTAGGGGTGTAGCTATGAATGCTGTATCCCACCCGCATGGTGGTGGTGCAAAGCAACGCCCGGGTGGACCAAGTTCTGTTAAACGCACAACTCCACCAGGTCGAAAAGTTGGTTTGATCGCTCCTAAGCGAACTGGAAAGAAGAAGCGGGGATAGATAAGGGATTTCAAATCCTTATCCAGCTCTTCCTGCTGAATTCAGTTACTTTTGGTATTTCTGGTACATACGCCAAGTCAGTGCCATGGTACGCGGATGAGCGGCTTTTACTTCATCTAATCGAGTAATCGCTGTACGTTGGGGAGCCTCACACACTTTTTGTGGGTCGGTATATGCCTCCTTCCCAATTTCGTGGAGGGCGGCAATGAAGCGATCTAGTTCAGCTTTACTGAAGGTTTCTGTGGGCTCAATCATTAATGCTTCCTCAACGATGGCTGGGAAATAGAATGTGGGAGCATGTAAACCCCGATCTAACAACGCTTTTGCGACGTCTCGTGCAGATACCCCTGTATCACGTTCCAGAGGTTTCGCACTAATGACCACCTCATGTTTTCGCCATACTCCTGGAGCAAAGGGGATACTGAAACCCTTTATCCTCTCAATCTGTTTCATAATATAATTAGCATTTAATACGGCATGATTTGAAACAGCTTGTAAGCCTTGCCAACCCATTCTCATAATATATGCATAAGCTTTCAACGACACGGCTGCATTACCTAAAAACCCGTGAAGACGACCGATAGATTTTGAGCGGTCAGTATCCAAAGCGTATTTCTTACCGTCAAAAGTAATGACGGGCACGGGAAGAAATTGTGATAAATGAGATTTCACGCCAACAGGTCCGGCTCCTGGTCCTCCACCACCGTGAGGTGTGGCGAAGGTCTTGTGCAGATTTATATGAATAATATCAAATCCCATGTCCCCGGGACGAACGCGGCCCAAATTCGCGTTTAAATTCGCTCCATCATAGTATAGCAACCCACCCGCATCATGAACGATTTTCGCTATTGTTTCAATTTCCTTTTCAAAAAGACCTAAGGTGTTTGGATTGGTAAGCATAAGACCTGCTGTTTGATCAGATACTGCACTTTGGAGGGCTTGGAGATCGACTTGACCCTGTTGGTTTGAAGGGACGACTACTACATCAAATCCTGCCATAGCCGCACTCGCTGGGTTAGTTCCATGGGCTGAATCAGGAATAATGATTTCTCGACGAGTTTCCAGTTCCCCTTGATCAGCGTGATATGCTCGAATAATTAGAACCCCTGCTAGCTCTCCTTGTGCACCAGCAGCTGGTTGTAAAGAAAACGAATCCACACCAGAAATTTCAGCCAGCCATTGTTGCAATTCAAAGAAAATGTGTAAGATTCCTTGAAGAGTGGAACAATCTTGGTGAGGATGTAATAGAGAAAATTGCGGGTTTCTAATTACTTCTTCGTTCAGTGGGGGGTTATATTTCATCGTGCAGCTGCCGAGTGGATAGAGGCCTAAATCAATACAATAATTCATCTGAGAAAGACGGATGAAATGCTGCATTACCTCAGGTTCGGATAGCTCTGGAAGTCCAGGTGGACTTGATCGACGGAGAGATTCTGGTATCTCAGATAACGGCTTTGGGATTGTTTTGCGGACAGCTTCACTTACCTTTGGTAAGGAGTAGCCAACCGATCCTTTTCTTGATCGCTCAAAAACCAATGCCTCTTCCCATCTAGCTTGCTGATACTTCATCGGTATTCCTCCATCGCTTTTTGAAAGGATCCTACAAGCTGATCGATTGATTCCTGAGTGTGAGTCTCAGTGATGCAAGTTAATGCGGATTCACCCAAATCTGGGAAGCTTTGATCCAATGGAATCCCGGCTAGAATCTGATCCTTTCGTATATAATCCAGAATAGATTGAATTGACAATTCCGAATGGCTTGCAGCTTTTTCATCTTCAATTTTAATCACAAATTCTTTGAAATGCGGTGCTTCAAATAGTGGTGCTTTAATCCCCTCCAGTTGGTTAAGCTTTTGTTCTGCATAACTACGCAATTGGAGAATCATTTCACCTAGCTCGACGATACCGCGAGGTCCCATCAAAGACAGGTACACGGCAGCTGTAATCGCTGAGAGAGCTTGGTTAGAACAAATATTCGAGGTGGCTTTTTCGCGCCGGATGTGTTGTTCTCGTGCTTGGATTGTCATCACATAACCCCGTTGTTCATCTTCCTTGGTTGTCGTTAGTCCAATTATCCGTCCTGGAAGTTGACGCATTAAGCTTCTATCATCCCGACTGGCGAAGATTCCGAGTAGTGGTCCGCCAATATTGATTGAGCTTCCTAGTGGCTGCCCCTCTCCAATCACAATATCGGCGTCATAGGCACCAGGAGGTCGTAAAACTCCCAGGGAGGTGGGATCAACTCCTACTACAAGTAGGGCACCAGCATCATGTACAACATCAGCGATAGCATCTACCTCATATTGAAGCTGTCCTAGATACGCAGGATTCTCAAAATATACTCCTGAAATATCATCATTGATCAGAGATTTCAAATGCTCTAAATCAAGCTGCCCTGTTATGTCGTCATGACCAATCGTATTCACGATGATTCCGGCAGGCTGTGTATAGGTTCGCAAAACAGCTTCCCGATTAGGTGCGATGATATCGGGAATGAGAAATTTAAACCGACTTGTAACACGACTAGTCATCAAAGCAGCTTCGCCCAAAGCGCTAGCCCAGTCATACATGGACGCATTTACTATTGGTAGCTCAACCAATTCCGCCATTAGACTCTGATATTCAAAAAGAGCTTGAAGCATTCCTTGACTGACTTCTGCTTGATATGGAGTATACGCAGTTAGAAATTCTGTACGATTCACGATGCTCTTTACAGCCTCAGGAATTATATGTGACCAGACACCGCCTCCAAGAAAGCTCTCTCCTTTCTCTGATTCCCAGTTACGGGCAAGAATCCCTTTAACCCTTCGAGAGACTTCAAACTCGGATAATCCCTCAGGTATCTTTAATCTGGTTTTTAGTTGAAATTTCGAAGGAATATCCTGAAATAACTCGTCAATATCCTTAATCCCTATCGCAGCAAGCATTTCGCTTTCTTGCTTGCCTACTATGGGTAAAAACGAATGGCGAATCTCTGGCACGGAATCAACCTCACAACTGTTCGCTTCCTAAACCAGAAATAGCTTTCTCCATAACCACGACTGGATTCTACTCAATAACGAGTAGCTACTCTTATATATCTGGAACCTTCAATGCGCCCACTCCTAAGGAGATACTTTGATGACTAAGAAAGAACTGGCACAACGCTATTGGGTATTTCCTCACCTTAAGGTCCTTGTGTATGCAGCAGTAATGGCGGCCTTAGGTACAGCAGTATCCATTCTTACTATTAACATGGTACACCTTGGCGGTGCACAAATCGCTCTAGATTTGAGTCATCTTGGAACCTTTATGGTAGCAATTCCCG
>JAEOTO010000031.1 GCA_016839805.1 Candidatus Hermodarchaeota archaeon | reverse complement strand
GCCCCAAAGGGAAGCACACTCGCCTGGGAGAAAGGTGTGGCTACAGATTTCCAGCGGGGATATCGAGGTTTTTAAAATTCTAGGCTTGCATTGCGGCTTTTCCTCGTTGAAGCCAAGTATGCTTGTTCCCGGGGTAACCTCCGGAGACAGGGGGTTAGTTTCCTGTCACCTTTCTCGCTGTATTACTGTGCGTTGTGGCGCCTTATAATCGTTACGTTTCAGCGGTTCTACGGGCTTTTGTTGTTGCGGATTCGGGAATTAAGTCGGTTTTGTTCCTCATTTTGCGTGGTTAGATGCGTTAAAGTGGGGTTTTCGGTGTTTTAGCTTGGTTATGGCGCGCATCAACTGGTTTCCGGGGTTTTTGTTGAATAAATTAGCACAAAGCTATGAATGGGAGATGTAAAAAGATTACTCTATTATGCTTTCCTAGCGTTTCTCGCACCGTTTTGGTGGGCGGCTGGTCTTGTAATCTTCATTGCCTACCTACTCGTCATTAGGTACTATTTCCAAACAGGGTGTATTGGTGCCTTAATAGTCGCCATACTAGCGTTTATCATCCATCTCATCTTTGCCTGGCTCTTCGCATTCTTCCTGGCTCCGCTCTTACCATTCTAAAACTAGGGAGTCAGCGTCGACTCCCTGTTTCTCTCTTTTTTATAGCACGACTTGATAGTATTTTAATTGAAAATAATCACAATTACGATTGATGGGTGAATTAGCATTGAATCGTGCATTAGTTGCAATGCTGCGACAGAGGGTTCATGATCATGTGGAGTGGACGCTGCAGTTAGAGGAGTTTCTGCAGTTAATCGAAGCTGCTGGGTTTGACGTTATTGAAACGGTATTACAAACGCGAGTGAAAATCCATGGGGGTTACATGTTTGGTAGGGGGAAGCTGGCTGAGATAGCGACATTAGTGGCTCTTGAAGATATTGATGTTGTTGCGGTCTATAATGTCCTCACCTCGATGCAAAAGCATAACCTACAACGAGAGCTGGGTGTCCCTGTATTAGATCGGTACGAAGTTGTGCTACAGGTGTTTGATCGTGAGGCACGGGATCGAGTGTCAAAGTTGCAGCTCGAGCTGGCCCGGTTGCAGAAAAGCTATCCCTTCATCAAGGTGATAGAGAGTGAACGGTTATTAAAAGAACGGCCCGCACGACGAGGGGGGCGTGGTCCGGGAGAGTATGCTTATCATGCCCAACTCCGGCAGTTGAGAAAGCGTATTGCGAAGGTGACTGCGGAGCTGGCTCGGTTTCGACGGGAACATCAACGGCGGATGCAAAAGCGGAATGAATTGGGAGTGCCAATGGTGTGTTTCGTCGGGTGTTATAATGCTGGAAAAACAAGTCTTTTTAACGCTTTAACAGGAGCGGACAAAGAAGTGAGTGATCGTCCGTTTACCACGTTGGCGTCAAAGTGGTCGAAGGCTGTACACCCCGAGATGTTCTTTGTGGATACTATTGGTTTTGCGTTAGATTTGGATCCTGAGTTAATTTCTGCGTTTCAGTTGAATTTGGATGATATGCGGGGATCAGATGTAGTGCTTCTTGTTGTCGATCTTTCTGATCCGATGCAACTCTTGAAGATGAAGGTTAGGAGTTCATTAGAGATTTTACAGGAGACTGGAGTTGATGAAGCGCGGATTATAGTTGTGTTGAACAAGACGGATTTGGTCGGGCATGAGTTAACTGAAGAAGTGGGTTCCTTTATTCAAGAGGATTATGGGCTTCCTTCGGTATTGGTGTCCGCGGAAACGGAATGGAATCTTGGTGAACTCACTAGTGGTATTCGTCGTTTATATAATGACGTTGGGGCGGTTCCATCATCGTCAGTGAGTAGCTGAGAAACGAACCCTTGATAAAGTCTTGTTCATTACTGGAAACGGTAACTGGTGAATGACGTGACGGAGCAAGCAACTTATCAACATTGGATTGACGCCCTCGTCCATGAAATCATCGAGTACTGGGGAGTAAATGCTTCGACGATTGACTGTAGTTGTGGATTATCCGTCTCTGGCTTGCAGCATGTTGGTCGGCTTCGCGGTGAAATTACCTTAACAAATACCGTTATGCACCAGCTCCGTCAAAAGGGGTACAAGTCTCAGCACAACATCGTCCGGTATACTAGTGACGAATGGAAAGGCAAAGAGGGTCAGCTGGCTCAGTTTCCAAACCCTGATAAGGCCAAAGAATATGTCGGTCGCCGTCTCATCGATGTACCAGATCCTCAGGGTGAGCTAGAAAGCTGGGTAGATCGATATTGGTTAGATTTTGGAGACTACTTAGACTACTTTAGTCGTGATACTAAATTAGTCAGTACTAATGAAATTTACACCTGGTCCAAGATGCATGAATTAGTGCGCTTTACCATTAAACATCGGGAACAAGCCCGTAAGATTGTCAATAAATATCGGGTTCGAAATCCGTTTCCAAAAGGATGGTATCCAATCAACGTCGTGTGTGAACAATGTCACCGAATTAGTACAACCACGGTCATGGAAGTGAATTTAGAAACCTACACAGCCAGTTACCGCTGCGACAGGTGTGGTCATAATGGAACCACCAGTATTTTTAATGGAAAATTATCCTGGCGCTTCGAATGGGCTGCCCTCTGGAAGGTTCTCGGTGTTGGATTCGAACCCTTTGGGAAAGACCACGCCACTCCTGGAGGATCGCGGGACAGTGCAAAAGAAATAGCGGAAACTTTCTATAAATTCAAACCTCCAGTTCCGTATGCCAATGAGTGGGTCGGCCTCATTGAAGACGGAGTCGATAAAGGTGATATGGGCAGCTCAAACTTCAATGGGTTCACACCAAAAACCTGGATCTCTGTCGCCCCTGGGGAAGCTCTTCGCTATATTTACTTGAAAAACAAATCTATGAAACGCCTCACCTTAGGCTTGGAATATATCCCTACTTATATCGGGCAATATGAACGCGCTGAACGAGTATATTACAAGATTGACATGCCTAGGGCTTCACCCCAGGAAATTGCTGATATTTGTCGCAGCTATGAACTGGCTAATCTTGATCCGCTCCCGGATACACCGCCCATCCAAGTCCCCTATCTTCATGCAGTGCTTCTAACGCAAATAATACCTGCAGACAGCCTACCAGGTGCTGCCATTGATAAACTCGCAAGTAGTGGCATCATTCCCTCGTCTCAAACTAATGATCAGCAGACCTATATCATAACCCGGCTAGAACGGGCGAAAACTTGGGTTAATCATTATGCTCCCGAAACCTACCGCATCACAACCCTCTCTACTCCACCAGACGGACTGAACCAAACCATAACTAATGAGCTCCGAACCTTCTATCAACAGCTCTATGACACCCTTGACCCAACACAATGGACAGAACATAAGATTACAGATGCAATGAAACAGCTTACCCAATCAATGCCCAAAGACATGCAACGTGCCTTCTTCCGATATCTCTACCAAGCATTTTTTGGCACCGATAAAGGGCCCCGGATTTCCGCCTATTTTGCATTCACTGACCCTGCCATAGTTCGTCTACGTCTCCAATATCTTGCCTCTCTCTCAAAGTGAGAGCTTATTAAACCAAACCATCTTTCGGCAAACAAGACGCAACCTATATATGCTCAAATCCATAAAGTCAATCCTATCCCACTATCCAGATTACGGAGAGAAGTATGCTATGTCAAAACCAGCAGTTAGCGCATTCCGCCAGGCAGTCTACAATGAAGCAAAGTCGTTAAAGATACCAATTGTGGATGAACGTGCAATTGACAAGCTCGGAATTAATAAGGGCTCTGTCGGTGGAACGATAGATATGAGGTACCGTGACGGCGAGGAGACAAAAATCAAAACGTTCCTAGCAGTGGCAAAATACCATCATGCCCTTGTAATCTATAAGGATGAATCCTTCTTCATTATCACCAGTGATATGATCTGGCGCTTGTCAACCTAACAATCTAGAATACGCGCAGCCCTGCTTCCCCTTTTTCCTTTATTCCTCGCGTAACATAAGTGATAACTACATCCCGAAACCTCATCTGAAGTTGGTATATTACTTCAGAATCTATTACAAAAAGAAATGAAGAACTGGGCTCTAGCTTTCAAAGATTTCTTTGATCCGCTTGATTTCTGCCATCATTTCATTCCGAAGCCCAGCAATACCAGCACCAGCAGCTGGGGCACCAGGAGCGGCAACAGGTGGACTCGGTGGGCCTGCAGCAGGTGGTGCAGCGGCAGGTGCAATAGGTGGTGCAGCAGCAGGTGGAGCAGAGGGAGGTCCACTTGGCGGTGCCTTTGGAGCTGGAGCAACAGGTGGTGCTTTAGGTGGGGCTGAAGGAGGCATAGCAGCTGGTTCCGCTGGTGGTCCTACGGGCGGTACTGAGGGAGGCGCAGCAGTAGGTGCGGCAGCAGGAGTTTCGCCTAGAAGGATTGATTCAGCATCACTGCTAGGAGCTGCTGTGGTCATAGCAGCAGTATCACCTTCCAGAAAATCAAACAGGCTGTCTGTCGAAGGACCCGCTGTACTAATTTCAGTAGCCATTAGTGGTGTACTGGCTGCTGCCATTGGAGTGACTTGTGCGGTTTTGAGGTCTGAACGGATTTTCTTCAGGCTAGATTGAAATTCAGTAACCTGTCTGGTGACTGTGTTTAGCGCATCAGCTAAATCATTGACAGCTTTAGAGAGAAATTCGGAAACGCGAATCAAGATGGCTTCCTTGTCTGTGTCTGACATTCTTGCTACACCCCGCCATCTGTAGCGGTTGGGGGTACTGCAAGCTAGAGTGTAATAGGCTTACATATAAACTTTGTTGAGCTCTACTCATTAACTAAACGGGAATTGCGGTCCTCTCCACCCTAGAAGACGCCTGAGACATCAATGATGTGTCGGTGATCAAATGCTAGCTTCTCAGGTAACTTGCTAAATACTCGAACTTCGGCTGCATCACTTCCTGCCTTTAGAGTTCCACTAACCGAAGAGACTAGGTAGGCGACACTCACAGTATGACCCCTCGGATCCCTCTTAGGATCCGAGAAGACTCCGATTAATTGCATTGATTTCACAAGGAGGCCCGTTTCTTCTTCTATCTCTCGAATCAATGCTTCTTCAATGGTTTCTCCGACTTCTACTAGACCTCCGGGAAGTGCCCACCAATCTTTAAATGGGTGGTTTTGTCGTCGAACGAATAGCACTCCTCCCTCCTTCAATCGGATAACAGCATCAACCGCCAAAACCGGTGAGTTAACTCCTGCGGCTGTCCACCGTGTATTTGCCCCGGGCATATTCTCAGCCACCTAATGTACGACTTACTAACGTGCGACTTCGTAAGCCTTAAAAGCCTATGTTCACTACGCCAGCAGGACGAATATGACTGTAGATACTTGGCGAGAACCCAAACCTACTATTGACCAAGTCCGAAGACTAGTCCAGCGAATTCAGTCATATGTGAGAACGAGTAGGGTAATGGGAATCGTATCATCTATCCTCCTCTTAGCCCTTATGATCCAAATGGGTATTCTCATTTACATGAATTTTCTCCCATTATTCCTTGGGGGAATCCCCTTTCCCTTACCTGAATGGTTCTACTATGTTCTGATGCTCACCTTTCTTTTCGCAATGGTAGTCTATGCCATCACAGGAACCGTCAACGCACGGCTCAATCGGTACATGCTTGAATACAAAAAAATTGGCGTTGTGGTTCAACTTCGTTGTGAAGCGTGCGACAGGACAAGTGAACGGATTTGGGAGAAAGAGGATTATATCTTCAAAAAAGAAGGCACCTGTGCGTGTGGTGGCACACAATTCATCTCACAGATGTACATCATGCCTCTTCCTATTAAGAAAAAAGATTAAGAATTTTAAACGAAACCTCCACCACTTAACCAGAAAGTTTGACATCAGTGTAAGCTATCCTTCAACTTTCAAAATGGCTCGCAGACGTAAGGTATCTGCACCAATTCGCTTTTGCTTCATAATACGGAATTTGCCTAGGACACCAGTACGTTCAACATGAGGGCCACTGCAGATTTCCTTGGACACATCCCCTACACTATAAACCTTCACTTGGTTTCCATACTTTTCGCCAAAGAAACCAAGGGCACCCTGTCTCTCTGCCTCCTCAGGAGACATGGTTTCGAAGCTAATTGGGAGATTCTGTTCGATGATTTCATTCACCCAAGTTTCAACTTGCTGAAGTTCCTCTGCAGTGAGCTTTCGATTCAGTTGAACATCCAGGCGTAGACGTTCCTTAGTGATATTACTTCCCTTCTGATACACAGAGGGCCCTATGATTTGACGGAGTGCTTGATGCAGTAGATGAGTAGCAGTGTGAAGTTGAATTACCTCCTCTGAATGGTCAGTTAACCCGCTGGTGAATCGTTGTTGAGTTGCATCACGAGAAATTTGTTGATGGCGTTCAAACTCTTCCCGAAACTCACCAATATCGATTTTTTGACCATGTTCTTCAGCGATCTGCACCGTCATTTCAATTGGAAACCCATAGGTGGCAAAAAGCATGAAGGCATCCTTTCCCGTGAGTACTCCTTTCTCGTCAAGAATTCTCCCAGCGATTCGTAATCCGCGTCGAACAGTGGTCCGAAACCGTTTTTCTTCCTTCTCAATTTCCTTTTGGATATGGTCTTTATTTCGAAGGAGCTCATCGTATTCACCTCCAAGGGTCTCAAGAATTGGAGGAATTAATTCACCCAGGAAGAAGTGTTCCACACCTAATTGGAGACCTCGGCGGATAGCGACTCGGATTAACCGCCGAATTACATAACCTCGTTCGACATTAGAAGGCACTAACCCCTGGTCGTCAGCTAAAGCCATGGCGGCCGATCGGATATGGTCGGCAATAATTCGCATTGAACGCATCTGTTCAGCCGAGGGTTCAGAAATTTTAGTGATTGCTTTAATCTTGTCCATAATTGGTTTGAACACTGGAGTTTCAAACACGCTGGATAACTGATTTAACACTTGCAGTGCCCGCTCTAACCCCATACCAGTATCAATATTCTTTCTTTCCAGAGGAGTCAGCTTGCCATCCGCGGCACGATCATAACTCATGAAGACGAGATTCCAAATCTCTACGAACTTGCCACACCCACAACCAGGTCGACAGGTTTTCGAACAGGCTGAGATGCCAATATCAACGAAGATTTCTGTATCGGGTCCTTGGGGTCCCGTCTCACCAAGTCCCCACCAATTATCCTTGTATGGGAGAAAGTGAATGTGATCACGTGAAATTCCCATCTCTTCCCAAATACCTGCAGCTTCTTCGTCAGCCGAAACTTCCTTATCTCCTTCAAACAATGTAACGTGTAATACGTCTTTTTGGAGTCCCAATCCGTATTCTGGGGCAATTAGGAAATCCATGGCCATTTCAATTGCAGCACGCTTCCAATAATCTCCTAACGACCAATTTCCTAACATTTCAAAGAAGGTAAGATGAAAAGTATCACCTACTTCGTCAATGTCGTCTGTTCGGATACATTTTTGCACATTCGCCAATCGAGTTCCTTGAGGATGTGGCTGCCCCAACAGGAAAGGGACAAGGGATTGCATCCCCGCACTCATAAACAAAACCGTGGGATCGAGTTGGGGAATTAGCGAAGCAGAGGGGATGATAGCATGATCTTTGTCTTTAAAGAACTGAAGGAAACGCTTCCTAAGTTCTGAGGCTGTCATTTGCAAAGTATTAACCCTCTGTTTATTATTATGCAAAAGTTTTCATTTGGACGATTCAGCATTAGTGTATTGTGCCTAAGCATTGCTCAGAACACTGAGTACCGCTTTAACTGTTTGGCTTTTAATGGCGCGTCCACTTCACAGCTTCATCATAACCGGACCATCGCCTTCGGCGGCGTACAATCCAAAATAATGCTAGAATTACAAATATAGCGGGGAGTACCAGCCAAAATAATTCAATCACTACGTCGAGTGGTGACGTGATGGTAATATCTCCAAAAACCCTTGGCTCTGCGACACTTTGGATAAACGGTGAGGTTTCTCCCATCATTAAATGGACTATAAATGGCATGGTAAGAAGAGTAACGCCGATTATTATTCCAGCAACAAGATAGAGTTCTCGTCGCCTGTTTCCTTTTTCTGGAGGTTGTTTTGTCACGATTCTTCACCTTTCTTAGTGATGGCTTCCATTATTAGACTACGGTTTAGAACACCTCATTTAGGGCAGATCCTTAAATGATCGCCAAGTTTCATACCATAATAGAATCGCGGCGCTACTCCCAAAGAGCCAAGCTGCAACATTGGCAAAGGTTAGATACTGAGGATATACCACTAAATATGTGATTAACGCAGTGGTGAAAAATGCAGCATAAAATAGATGTCGAGGAAGGGCTCGCTGTCCTATCCAGATAAACTGTTTTAACACTCCCACTTGGACTGCCTCTTCAATGGCATATTCACCCCTTTCACGTTTCACCAGACCTAGATCAACGAGCTTGTCTAAATGATATGCAGCCAGGCTTGGCGAAGACAAACCCAACTTTCGTTGTAGCTCACGGGGTCCCACCGGACCTCGAATCGATAATAATTCGTAATAAACACGGAGGGTTCGTCCATGAAGTTCGGTCTCCAATTTTAATTCACGTTCTCGTGACATAATTCACACTATCCCAAGATACGCCCTATCACATTTTTCAGTTAGCAGGTTTCTGGTTATTAATAGACAGGTTTGGGCACAATAAGCATGTATACTTAAGTATAGAACCTGCTTTTCATTCATCCTAGATGTTATGCTTCCATTTCCTAAGAGGTGTCATGAAAAATGCTCCTAGAGCCTCCAGAAAATGTAACAATTGGCATGATTGGTGGAACTGGTGTTTATGATCCTGAAGTTTTTACTGATATCAAAGAGTACAAAATCTACACGCCCTTTGGCGCTCCTTCTGACAAAGTCATGGTTGGAACTCTTCAAAACCGTCGTATCGCTTTCATTCCCCGCCATGGACGCACCCACATGTATCCGCCTCACTTGGTTAACTATCGAGCCAACATCTGGGCATTAAAAGCCCTTGGTGTTCAACGTCTCCTTACCGTTTCAGCAGTTGGCAGCCTCCAAGATGAAATCAAACCTGGAGATCTATTTATTCCGGATCAAGCCTTCGATTGGACTCGCAGCCGAAAGCGCACATTTTTCGAAGAAGGCACCGTCGCTCATGTCTCAGTTGCCGAACCTTTTTGCTCTGAACTCTCCAAGTTCATCGCGGATAAAGCCAAAGTCCTAAAACTACCCTATCACCACAAGGGTACAATAATCACTATCGAAGGACCCCAATTCTCCACAAAAGCTGAATCCAAGTTTTACCGTGCCCAAGGCTTTCATATTATCGGCATGACACTCCATCCCGAAGTCTACCTCGCCCGGGAAGCCGAACTCTGTTTCACAAACGTTTCTATGATCACTGACTATGATGTTTACGCTGAAAGACCTGTTAGCCACGAAGAAGTTCAAATAACGATGGCAGCCAACCTCGATAAAGTCAAAAAGCTCCTCACGGCAGTCATTCCCACCATGTCTCTAAAACAGGATAGGTGTGATTGTGGGAAGGCCTTACAAGGTGCCGTTTGATCCATTTCACTTGTTTCTAAGTATCATTGTTGAGTGATTGTAGTAAAGGCAGTGCTTAAAGGCGAATTAACTTTTTTATGGTGTACTCTCCTTTTGTATGCCATGAATTATAATGAGGTCGCTCGACCTGAAGTTCTTGAATGGCTCTTAGAACCTTCAAATCCTAGTGTTCGTTACTGGGCTTTACAACATCTCATGGATCGGGCACCAGCAAGCAATGAAGTTCAAAATGCTCAAAAGGCCATTGCGCAGGGACCTGTCGTGCAGGCTATTCTCGCAGCACAAGATTCCCAGGGTTACTGGGGTAAACCTAACCACATATACGCCAATAAGTATACAGCCACGACACATTCTCTTCTCATTCTTGCAGAATTTGGGCTCAAACGGTCACCGGCGATTGAACGTGGAATCGAAGACCTCTTTACTTTCCAACTTGATTCAGGTCATTTTAGCACTGTTCGTCCGAAAACTGCCCGAGGTTATGCGAGTCAAATCAGTGACACCTGTTGCCTTGATGCAAACATACTCTACTACCTCGCTCACTTTGACTTTCTTGATGATCCACGTACTCAAAAAACGATTCACTTTCTCGTTGACCACTACGACGAAAACCAGGGCGGATGGAAATGTCGCGCTTATCCTATTAATGAAGAAGCAGTCTTCCCACAGTTATGTTACATGGGATTATGCAAAGTCCTCAAATGCTTCTCTGTTTTTCCAAAACAATACCGATCTCGCATAATTAACACAATCATTGATCAAGTCGTAGAAATCATCTTGGAAAATCAAATTTACAAATATCTTAGAAACCCAGATGGAACCCGAAAGGAAAAAGCAGGGTGGAAACGTTTTGGTTTTCCTCTATTCTACAATTCTGATGTCCTCGAAATCCTTGACACCTTAGCTCGGTTAAAAATCCGTGATGCTCGTACACAAGATGCACTCAATCTCGTTTTGGAAACACAACAACCCGATGGAAAATGGCTGCTCAAACATAGCTTCAATGGCAAATTTTGGCATGACATTGAAAAGAAAGGACAGCCTTCAAAATGGATTACTCTTCGAGCACTCTGTGTACTCAGATTCTATTCTACCCAATCATAGTACACTTTCGCTGTGCTAGACACTTTTATGGAAGTGAATCCTTTGGTGGCTGGTATGTGCTCATTAGGAGCTGTGTCTCATGGTTGAGCCCATAAAATGCCAATTCGTCAACTACGAAGATATTTATAATTACTCGAAGCAGCTTGCATTCAAAGTCACAGAATCAGGGTATAAACCCGACGTGCTGTTAGCTATTGCCCGAAGTGGCTTTGTTCCTGGCCGTCTTATGTCCGACTTTATGGGTAATTCTAACCTCTATGCTCTCAAAGTCGAACATTGGTTAGATACAACCGCTGAACACCAAGAAGATGCTGTGATTCCAGTTCAATCCCCTTTGCCCGTAAAGGACAAACGTGTTCTAGTAATCGATGATATCGTTGATACAGGACGGTCTGCAGTTCAAACCCTCGAATATGTCAACAACCTTGGTGCTAAAGAAGTCAGACTCGCTGTAATGCTTTATCTAACTGTCTCAGAGATTGAACCTGACTATTATACGGTCAAAGAAAGCGACTGGGTCTGGTTTATTTGGTTTTGGAACCGGTTTGAAGATCTTCGCAATCTTACCATCAAACTCTTCGATAATGACAAGAACCGAACACTCAGTACAAAGGACATCCTTCAAGGACTCAAAAAATATTTCACACTTGATGTTGACCAGCAAGAACTAGAACAAGTCTTACAGACTGCAGCTGACATTGGAAAACTACAAGTTGAAGACCTAGACCATATACGTCTAGCATGAATTCATCCCATTCCACACAAGAAGTGCGAAAGCGAGAGACGGTTCCATATCAATTCAAACTCAAAATGAAATTATTTTTTCTTGAATCATGTTAAACGAGAAATCGACTAATGGGTTTAGGCAAAGCTGATGCCAAACAAGAATAAATAAAGAGCGATGGCTACGAATGCACCAATCAGACAAGAGACGATATTAACAAAGTGGTTATCTAGAAAGCGGTTACCACGAAGATAAGTGGCTTTTTCACCACAGTGGTGTTTCTTTTCAGTTTGTTTCCCACACACGTTACACGACCACATGCCCTGAATTGTTGCCCCCAAAATACTATCAACAGAACAGCCCACAACTCCTCCAACCATTGCGACAATAATCATCGTGACCGGAGCGAATCCTGTAATTTCTGGTATTAAGGACGTCCCGAAAAAGTTAATCCAAAATGGAGCGGCAAGTAATGCCGCGATTCCACCAATGAGTAATGTTCCCATTAATGTCGCTAACTCTCCCGCTAACGAAACACCGCCTGAAGTCCCCGGAGGTACAACTTTCCATGGTTTTGTAATGAGTCTCGGAGGCGATGGATTAAGCAGGCCAATCTCCGTGGCAAGAGTGTCTGCAGTGGCAGTTGCGACAGCTCCTAAGAAGGCCGCAAAACTTACAGCAATTACTAACGAAGCAGGAATAATGAGGGGGCCCAAGCCCACTTCAAGTCGACCAAATGCGTTCATCTGCCCAAAGAGAACAATGGTTAAGACTCCAATAATTATGATGCTTAGGGGTAACGCTCCATTCGCAAGAACATGAGACCAGTCCCGGGCACCTCCTTTTTCTTGGGCGGCTCCATGTTGCCGTTTCATCTTATACTTATAATGAGTGAACTGGGCGGTTACAACGAAGAAGATAAGAACGATTAGAAACCACGCCCAGGAGGTTAATACCCAAATTGCTAGCCCAAGGAAGAACGCTGCAACAAGTCCAGATTTCGTAACGATACGGGTCTTGTACGCAATTACTGCCAGGACTCCCAAAATGACAAGGGCTATCAGAATATTCAGTGGGTCCAGCAGTGTCATGGGAAGTTTCATCTTTCATTAGTTGGTTGTTTACTTGGTTCAGGGTTTGATGCTCCAGGGAATAGAGGATAACAAATTCTCGTTCTGTTTGCGTGGTTTGATAAAAAATGGTTATAAACCTTGCCGTTGAAGGAACGGAAAAATCGCTAACTGTCGAATGTTGGACGGTCAATCGACGCCTTATTTCGTTGTGCTCAAGTCATCAAATGCTGCTTGAAGAACGCTACAATCCGTTTGTAAGCTGTCATCAAGTTAGTAACCTTGCCAAACCCATGACCTTCATCAGCAAAGACTAGGTATTCGACGTCTACTCCCTGTTTTCTGAGTTGTTCCACGACATCTGCTGATTCTGCTTCCACTACTCGAGGATCATTGGCACCTTGAATAATAAGCATCGGAGATTTTACCTGATGGAAGTAGGTTGCGGGTGACCGTTCAATGAAGAACTCCCGGTCTTTTTCTGGGTGACCAATAGTGTGGTGAATCCAAGTCTGCCATGTCTTAGGAAGTCGCTCAGTGAAGGTCAGTAGATTATAAGGACCAAACATATCGCAGGAAGCTTGCCAATATTCGGGGTAGTTAGCAGACAACCATAGAGTCATGTAACCCCCATAACTCCGACCGGTCACAGCCCGGTACGTGGAATCCACCCGTTTATCCTTCTCAAGGTATTTCAAGCCCTCAATATGATCTTTGGCATCATCGCCGCCCCAATCACGATCCACCATCTTCATGTAGGTTTGACCATAGCCCCTACTGCCACGGACATTGGGGACGAAGACAGCAAATCCATTCAACGTGAAGTATTGGATGAGAGGCATGGAGAACCAGGTAAAGTCGGGGCGCTCTTGACTTTGAGGCCCACCATGGACGTATAGGATTAATGGATGGGGTACCTTGAATCCCAGCGATTTCGATGGAAGGTATAATCGTGCTGAGATATGCAGCCCGTCAAAACTGGTAAAACTAGCATCTTCTCCAGGGGCTAGAAACTGTTGGTCAATCCCTAAAATCCGCTCATTGGAAAGTTGGATGACGCGGTTTTCCTTTACTTGGGGATTAATGAGATATAACTGGGAGGGAGAGGTTGCGGTGGTAAATGCAGCAACATATTCGATCATTGGTTTAGTTTTTGACGTATCTACTGCGGGTTCAACGCCTAATTCGACGCCATCTTTTAACGGAGCAGGACCCATCAGTGGCAAAGTTAACTTGAATTGGGGGGGTTCTACTGATTCATTTAGCTCTGCTTGATATATCCAACTGCATCCGTCGATGTTGTAGCCAATCAAGTAGATATTTTGATGAACGTGTTGCATCCAATTCAATTCCCCTACTCCCTTGTGTTTTATCCCTGTGACTTTCACGGGAAGAATCGTAGAAGGATTGGCTAATTCTAGGTAACCGATACCACCCTTATCATCGTAAACTGTTGTTGTGAAAATCAGTCCCGAGTTGTCCTGTATGAAGAAGCAGCGACCAATTCCTAGCAAAGGGTAGTCTTGTCCATCTTGGCGTAAATCAAGGGGAGTGCCGAAGAGAAGGGTTCGTTCTTTATCTCCTTTATTCCAGATATACAGAATGTCATCATTTGCTGAGATGGTGTCAACAAGAATGACGGTTTCCTGATTCTTGGAAAACCCTATTGGATAATTACCGTAAATACTTGTGCCCAAGGACTGGGTTTTCATTGAAGTAAGATCAACTTGATTGGTTTCCATATCGGCGCTTTTCCGATCATCAATGGTGAAGTAAGCTGTTGCAGTTGGTTTATCGTAACTGATGAACATGAGTTGTTGTCCAGCATAACGGTCATTAAAAATGGGTTCAGGAACTCCACCGGTGAGAGGGATGAAGCAGGGTTGATAGTTCTCATCACCATCTTGGTCGACCATTACCACGATCTTGTTGAGTGTAGGCACAACTCGAAAATTATATCCTGCCATGAGGTGGGGATTTTGTAGGGCTAGACCCCGTGGGAGAAGTGGCTCTGGGATACTGCCTTGTTTGTCCATTACGAACAAACTATACATCCCGCTCAAATCACTGATGAAATAAATACGTTCGTCAACTAACTGTGGAGATAACAGACGTCGGGCAGACAGCAGAGATTCGAGTGGAAATGTTTTCGGGTTCTTCACCATTTCAATCACTTCAGAAATGCCTCTTTTTCAACCTCTTGGTTTAAAGAGGTAATTGTTATGACAAATTCATTATTGAAATCTAATTCAGAGGGGTTCTGGTTCAGTTGGGCGACGTAAACTTACTTCTCGACTCAATAATGTGGTCGCCAGAATAACGAGAGCCGCACCAATAAGTTGCCATGGTGTGGGGAGAATTCGAAAGACGAGGGCAGATATGAGAAAGGTGACTAATGGCGCTGGTGCAATAAGGGCTGTTGCTTTCCCGAGATTAATGCGACTTATCCCAGCGTACCAAAGGCTGTGAGCTAGCAGAATGACAATTGCCTCAACGATGATGATACCGAGTATAACAAGGATATTAGGCGTCAATATAGGTGGGGCTCCTATCCAAATGAAGCCTGCAGCTAATGAAAGGAGTAGAGCACCACCAACCAAATTACGGTAGGCAACGACGGTACAGGGTGCAATGTGTTTCAGAGTGGGTTTGGCGAAGGTATGCCCTGCTGCCCAGGCTATAGGTGTGATGAGGAGAAGAAAATCGCCAATTCCCACAGTAATTAACTGGGTGGTTGTAACAACCAGTAAAACACCGATGAGCATCAACATCATTGCTCCGGCTTGACGCCACGATATCGTTTCACCGAGAAAGAGGTAGCCAAAGAGTAACGCAAAAGCTAATTCTGCTCGTAATATCACTGCCGCATTATTACTACTCGTAAATTGTAATCCAAGAAACAAACACGTAAATGCCAAAAAAGTGCCTAGAACGCCAGCCATAATAAGGCGCAGCTGATCAGACCGAGGAATCTCCTTCATGAATGATGAATTAGCTTTCAACGCCACAATTAACGCCACTATACCAGCAATTAAAGCGGCTATGGAGGCAAAAAGCAGTGGAGCCATAAGGGACCCGCCAAATTCCACTACTACTGGGTGAATGCCATAGACAAAGAGGCCAACGAGAATGAAGATGGTGCCAGTCTTTTCAGCATCCATTCTACACACTTTCTGTAAGTGAAATCACTGGCTCTTCTGATACATATATAGGTACGCTAAACAATGACATATTTCCCTCAAAACTTTCCCCTCTCCCTTGGAGCTCCTCCTCATGGTCGATTCGTCCCTTGAACTTGAAGTATTTACTCAAATAAAACGAGAAGCCGAAGAAAATGGCTGCACCGAAAAGGAAGTAATCCAAGCATACATCCAGAAGATGAACAACTTCAACCACAAAGAATTCCAAGCAACTCCCATTGAAGAACGGATAGTTTTTGTTCCCCAATGCCTCCGCAAATCCGATTGTAAAGCTCCCCTCGGTGAATATGGTTACCTCTGCCAACACTGCAATCCCGACTGTCAAGTCAACCAAATCACCAAAGCCGCCCAACACCTCGGTTACAAAGGCGTCTACATCCTACCAGGAGGCACCATGGTCCAAAAAATCATCGATTTCAGCCAACCCCACGCCATCCTCGGCATCGCCTGTGAAAAAGAAGCTCTTCTCGGAGGACTCTTACTCCAAAAACTCGGTGTCGTAGGGCGTGCTATTCTCCTTCTCCGCGACGGCTGCGTCAACACTCTCGTTAAAGTCGCAGATGTCTTGAAAACACTTGGATTAAACCTCGACCGAGGAATGAAATCAAAGTAAAATTAAACTGGCTTTGCCAAGGGTAAACAATATTTCAATCCAAACTTTTTCTCTACTCTTTCCAGGCTTCAGATGAAACGAAATCATGCATCTCATCAGCGGCATTCAGCACCTGACGAATATACCGAGAAAGCTCATCCCTAGTTAAATCCATATCCGCCGTCTCCACGACAACAGCAAGGTCACCATCAGGATCTAAACAGAACTTTGTACCATTATAGTTCCAGCTTTCCTGGAGTAGTTTCTTGTAGAAATTTGTGGCATCAGTATCAGAGAGTTGGGGGAATTTACGCCATCCCACTATCGTTAGCCAGATTTCGTTTGGGGAGAAGATGAAGTTGACGACGAGGTTTTCCCATTTGTCAGTTTTCCAGAGGGCGACAACGGTTTCGTCTTTGAGTTCGTATTTGACTTCGAGTTCATCGAGGAGCTGGGTGATTTCTTCTATACGTTTTCCCATGTGGGTTGCCTCAGAATGTTGGTGTTGTGAGGTTGTATTCGACCCTTTCGGAGCAACCCTAGAAAAACCTTTTCGACAACTGGGATTCGACCTTATTACGCCTGCAAAAAGCGAAATTCGTACGCTTTTTTTATAGAAACAGCGCTCTACTAGTACACGGTGCTTGGAATCTGGTGATCAAGTATGGCTCAAGAAGGTCCTATCCATAAACGAACGCGCTATGATATCTACGCAATGCTCATCCGGATTATTATCATTCATGGTTACTGTCCACTCACACGAGCTGCTCGTTCAACGAATCTACCAGTGGACCGAGCGAAGACAACGCTTGCGTTTCTTGAGGAACGTGGCCTTATAGAGGCTGTAGAAGAGGATGGCCGCCGGCAATTCCGTGTAACCGTTCGGGGTCGACAATATCTGGAAATGTATAAACGTATGATTAGCTTTGTTGGGATGCCCATGCCAGAACCCGTCACGCCGTTCTAGCGACGGAGGAGTGAAATCCTGATGTTGCTTTCCTAAATTTTGATTCATGCAACGATTTTTGCGATTATCTTCACCCTATATCCATTCGCCATTATGAGGGGGTTGAGTCCCCGTGTATGGGCGATGAGTGATTATCCTCCTGAAATCACGGACCATGTTCCCCCCCAAACTGACGCCGAAAAACGGCAAGCCCGAATCGTATACATCCTCTTTCTTGTTATCGGAATTGGCTACCCGCTTGCAACAACTTATTTTCTTAAAACCTGAATGGTGGAGTCATCTCCCTTCTGGATGCATTCCTCTCGATCTTTGTAATTCGCATGTTCGGTTTTCTCGCTGATTACATCATATTAGACTTTTTGATTGTAGGCACTCTTACTCCCGACTTTGTCATTCTTCATGGAACCGAACACATGCGCGAGAAGGAGTACAAAGACTTTCGAAAATATCATGCAAAAGGTCACATCAAAGGCTTACTTCTGATAATTATACTTAGCCTAATCCTTGCCGCTCTAGTCTGGATCTTCTAAGGCACTTCTCATGAAAAGCTATCATTTTTACACTCAAAGAGTGGTGAGTCCCCTAGAAAAATCAGAGGGTTAGCAATGAAGAACAAATCAACCCACTATGATACCGTCGTTGTTGGAGGCGGACCCGCAGGAATCGCCACAGCAATGCATCTCGGATTCCACCGACTGAGAGTCTTAGTCATTGACCGGAAAACATCTCCAATGCAATTTGCTAATACGCCTGTTCATAATTATCCAGGAATCAAACCCCTCACTGCCCCCAACAAGATACTTCGGAAAATGCGAAAAGAACTCCGCGAATTTAATGTAGAGACCCTCTTTGGAAATGTAATCAAACTAGAAGGACAGACTCCTAACTTCCAGGTTCATGTAAAATCTAGGAAACCGACACCTACTTTTTTCACTGCAAAAACCTTGGTCTTAGCAACAGGGATTTCTCGCAAACATCCTAAGGTCAATGGTGACTGGAAAAAATGGTTACCGTATGCTGCAAAAAATCACATGAGCTATTATTGTCCGGATTGTGATAGCCCACAAGTCGCAGGAAGGGATGTCGTCATTGTCAATGCGGGAACCGTGAAAAGTGCCCTGCATGTCGCACGGTGTATCAAACCCTTTGCTAAGAGAATTCATATCTTCATGACTGAAGACAGTTACGCTCCCTTTACGAAAGAATCAGAAACCATTCTGAAACAATCTGGATTTGAATGGACGCACGGTCTTATCAAAGAAATCAAGATATTAGAACCTGGCAAAAGGCAACAACTTCTAACCGCGGATGGACAAACCCTCGAATGCAATACCTTCTTTGTTGCATGGATCGGCATCCCACGCAGTGAGCTAGCAGTCCAACTAGGAATTGAAGTCGATGATCAAGGAAACATTATTACAGATAATCAAGGTGGCACAAATGTTGAAGGCGTTTGGGTTGCAGGCGATGTTCGACCTATGACCCAAACAGTTGCTACGGCAGTTGGCACGGGAGTATATGCTGGAATTATGATTACCCATTTCCTGCTAGCTTCTGATTGAGGCGAGTTCTGCATGAAACAAGATGATATCGTCAGAAAGGGTTACAACAAAATTGCTGCAAAATATAACGCATCAAGGGACCAGTTTAAGAACGAAATGGAATTAGAGTTTTTCATCTCGCTCCTCCCTAAGGGAGCTCGAATATTAGATGCCGGATGCGGAGCAGGTGTACCTGTCGGGAAGTTTTTGGTAGACCGTGGATACTCTGTCACCGGCATTGATATTTCAACGAGCATGATAAACCTCGCCCGTCAACATGTTCCTGGAGCCGAATTCTTGGAAGGCGATATGACCCAACTGACATTCCCCGCTAACTCCTTTGATGGCGTCGTATCCACCTACGCAATAATTCATGTGCCAAAAGAGAAACATGCAACCATCTACCAGAATTTTTACCGAGTTCTGAAACCAGGAGGGATCCTCTTCTTCTCTACTGGTCCAGACGCATGGGAAGCTATTGAGGACTATATGGGAACACCCATGTTCTGGAGTCATCCCCGAAAAGAA
Organism: Candidatus Hermodarchaeota archaeon; assembly: GCA_016839805.1. Classification (GTDB taxonomy): domain Archaea; phylum Asgardarchaeota; class Hermodarchaeia; order Hermodarchaeales; family Hermodarchaeaceae; genus Hermodarchaeum. The sequence goes on along the minus strand of JAEOTO010000031.1, from coordinate 213,019 downwards.
ACATCACTCGCTTTAGTTAAACAAGCCGGCTTTGAAATCATCCGCGATGAGGTGCTTGAACGCGGGGGCGAAACCCACTACTGGATATTCGCAAGAAAGTAGTCGCTTTATGTGACCCCAACTTAGAGTGTACTCATATAGTCTAAGTCCAAATATTGGATAGGAGATTATTTTAATTGGATTCATCCTGATTGGCCTGGAACGTATCTTGCGGCTTTCCAGTACTCGTCATCTTTTTCATAGTCGAAGGATGCGAATCGGTTAGGAGTGATAGTGATTTTTACCCAATTGGCAATAGTCTGGAGACCTTTCGTTGTTTTTTCTGCTTGTTCTCGTGAGAAGTATCTCGAGAGTAAATCAACTGCTTCATCGTCCCATTTGTCAAAACTAACATGCGCTCGTCCGTATACAATGACGCCACGAGTAGGTGGCCCCTCAACATCAACCAACAACGTGACATTGTTGTTTCGGAGGATATTCCGAACTTTTTGGCTTTTTTCTGGTGCTGCAATTACAAATTGGTCTTGTTCAAACTTGAACCAAACCGGAACCGCATGGATGGTCCCGTTTTTATTAATACTACATAATCGGGCAGTTTTAGCGATTTGAAAGAAGGCTTGCATTTCCTGATCATTGAGATGAGGTGGCTGCTTATATGACAATTCCATCCCTCATAGAGGATTTAGAAACAAACTACAAGTCATATACCTAACGTTAAAGATTTCCTTTTTGAATGCATCTTAATAAGGTAAGAGTCTGATTTTCCCGCTCTGTGAATAGTTAAATTATGTGAGCCTCAAAAATAGCCTTTACTCACACTGTTAATTGAAAATTCTTTCAACAGAAGAATCTAGAACTAAATCTATCTTTTTTAGTTTTATTTACAAGAAATTTCCATCTCTCTTATAATGAGACTGGCGTAGTTAAGTTTATTATCGTGGGTAGTCCAATATTGAATTTATTCAATTGAGGGATTTTCGATCATCTTTTTTTGATCGTTTTATTACCAATGGAGGTTCAAAGATGAAACGGGTTCACAAATCGTATAGCGTTTTGGTGGTTTTACTCCTTCTCACGTTTCTCATGGTCATCAATGTTCAGGGATCAAACCCGATTACTGTTGGAATGCAGGTTTCTCAGCCTTTGATCGCCAACCTTACAAAAAATGAAAAAGCTTCGCAGGTCACTGGTTCCTTGCTTCAAGGGGAGACGGATTGGACCAATATGGACCCCGCCACAGCCCCTCTCCCTCGTGTCAATTCTCCTTTAGTGTATGTTAGTCAATCGGATCGAGTTATTCTCTTCAGTGGCTGGACGAACAACTCCGAACGGGCGGATTTGTTTTACAATGATACATGGACCTATCATTTCAATACGAACACGTGGACCAATATGTCTCCGTCGACTTTGCCCCCTGGACGTGGTGGACACGTACTAGCCTACGATGTGGAGTCAGATCGAGTCATTCTCTTCGGCGGAGCGAGATCTGGGTGGGGACCCACCCTTGTAACCAGACAAGAAATTTGGGCATATGACTTGAGCACGAACAATTGGACTAATATGGCTCCCCCTGTGATGCCTTCCGGACGAGTGGAAGCTAGCTTCGCCTATGATAGCGAGTCTGATCGCATCATTCTCTTCGGTGGCTATCTTGATGGAGGAATTTACAACGCAGAGACCTGGACGTATCATTACAATACGAATACTTGGACTAATATGAATCCCACGACGCACCCGTCACCCCGTCAACAGGCTCCTATGGCCTATGATGTGGAGTCGGATCAGGTGATCATCATGGGAGGGTGGCATGATCAAGAATTCTTTGATGAAACCTGGGCGTATGATTTCAATCACAACACCTGGACTCAAATGAGCCCAAGTCCCCATCCTCAAACCGCAAGCACTGGACTATCTTATGATGGGGAGTCGGATCGGGTCATCTCCTTCGGTGGAGCCATAGATCGAGCGGGAGACGAATTAACTTCCGACACATGGGCTTACGATTTCAACACGGATACTTGGACCAACATGAACTCAGCCATCCACCCCGCAGCCAGATACAGGGCTTATATGACCTACGATGCAGAATCCGATCGGACCATCCTCTTCGGTGGTTTTAGTACTGGTGGGCCTTCCACGGCGTTCGATGACACGTGGGCGTACGATTATCAGCCTAATCCCCCCAGTGCGCCCCTAAACCTTCAGGCCACCAGCGGAACTGCAACAATCACCCTCAACTGGGACGTTCCATTCACTGATGCCGGATCGCCCATCACTGGCTATACCGTCTACCGGGGCGCAATCTCAGGTGATTTGAGCCTGTTTGTCGAGCTGGGTGATGTCAAAACATATTCAGATACAAACGTCACTGCAGGCATCACCTACTACTATGTGGTTCGGGCGGTGAATGGGATTGGGGAAGGCGATGCCTCCGATGAAGTTGATGCAATGATTCCACTACCATTCCCATTTCTACTAATTCTCATTGGTGGAGGTGTAGTCGCATTAGTGTTGGTAATCGCAGTTATCGTATACTTGAAGAAACGGGGATAACAGGCACGTGAATGAAGATTAGAACAGACCACACACTACTACAACTGCCTTCAAAATAGGTTTCAATTTTAGAGAATATAAGTGGTCATATTTTGTGACTCTAAAATCAGGTTGATAGCCAAAAAGAAGGGAAATGAAGTGATGCCGTAAAGCCATCACTTCAAATAAGCTGGGGTTTCAACCTGATTTGAATCCGAAAAGCGCTAGTGCATCTTCCATTGTGTATAAGGGTTCGACCGTGACTTTGTATCCTTCAATTTCAAAGTAGGGAGCAAGAATTTCGTTGATATAGGTTAGGCCTTCCTTGACTTTGTCATTGTCGATTTCGAAGAGAGCATAGGATTTGATATTCTTAGCGAGTGTGGAGAGCAGAAAGTGTTGCTTAACGTATTTGGGGGTTTCAGGGCCCTTTGTTTCGGAAAAGATTTTCAAAACTTCTTTTGCCTTGTGAGGTGGACACTTGGTTGTGAACATATAATACATGGTGTTGGGAACTCCCGTAAGTGAGTGAGGGTCTAAAGCTGATTCCCTATAGACTCCCCTAATCAGATATGTACTAAACCCACTCCATAAAAAGATAGTACCCGATAACACTAACTCAATGATTTCAAGTTCTAATTCCCATTGATTACAGATTCGCCCGCCCTCGGTCTAACTATTTAATTAGTCGTCGATGTCAGCGCAAACTTCATAGTGCTATGAATGGAAATCATACCGTGAGAGCAGGGCTTGCGCTTTGGATGGGACAACTGATACTGCATAATCTTCCCCTGCAAAGACCCGAATCATGTTTTGGGTTTCTTACTATTAACAAAATGTGAGTAAAGTAACATTATGTGACCCCAAATTGTGAGTCCGTCTTTTAAAGATGAACCCGCCTTCATTTCATTAGCGAATAATACGGAGGCATTATGAAAATGGGTGAAAAACTCCGATTTGAAAATGAACGCGAACTCAAGCTAGGTCACGTCAAAGGCGATGTGGAAATCAAGAATTGTCAAATCATTCTCCCAGAGAAGGGTGATGAAATAGTTGTTGAGGGAGAAATGTTGATTCGAGGGGATTCTAGAATTGAAGGGTCCCTTAGGGCTAATTATTTGGAAATTGATGGACGAAACACAACTGAAATCCGTGGAAATCTTTCGATTGATCGATCTGTAAATGTTCGACGTGGAAAACTCGAGGTTGAAGGTTCGGCTACCGCTAATAAGTTTGATATTGGCGCGGCTCTTTCTGTTGGTAAGGATTTGCTAGCCACTAAGGTCTCGATTGGTGGGGCTCTCTCGGTTCGTGGAAATGCAACAGTTGAAGACATCAATGTGGGGGGTGCAGTGAAAATTGGTGAAAAGATTGATGCGAAAACGCTCAGGGTTGGAGGCGCTGTCAAGTGCAACACGGGCAACATTGGCAAAGTCGATGTAGGTGGTTCCTTTAAAGCGGAAGGCGCAATCGAAATCGGGAGTATTGATGTTGGTGGAGCTGTAGTCGTTGGTCCTGGTTCCAAAGTTGTGTCAATTGATGTTGGTGGCTCATTCAAAGGCGAAGGTGATGTGAGCTTTGAAATGTTGAATGTTGGTGGTGCCGCAAAATTCACAGGAAATGCCACTGGTAAGTTAATTGATGTTGGAGGCGCTGTCAAAGCGGAACAGTCACTAGTTTTGTCTGAGAAATTAGATGTTGGTGGTGCGGTTACTGTTGGCACGGATCTGCTTGTGGGTGAAGAAATTGACGTGGGTGGTTCTTTACGAGCGGGTCAAAAAATTGAATCACCAAGGATTGATGTCGGTGGATCAATTAGTGCTACTCATATAAAATCCAGTAAAGTCTTTCGAATTGGAAGAGGTGGTGAAGTTTCAGGCTTTGTTGAGGGTCATGCAATTACGGTTGAAGAAAAAGCTCGGGGCGAATCCTTTCATGGTGATTCCATCCGTGTGGAGGAACGGGCTCGGGTGAAAAACCTGTATGGGCGTGAAATCTACATCGAACGAGATGTAACAGTGGAAGGCGAAGTCCTTTACACTGAGCGATTAGAAACAGAGCCCGGTGTGCGCTTCCGACAAGAACCACAACAGGTTAAACAGCTTCCAAGTCCTGATAAACTCATGAAATAATTGGTCCACAACCTTGGGGTTCAGAGCAGAGGATTGAACTCTGAACCCCTCTCCTTCTTTTCTCTGATATTGTTTCCACGTGTCATGTGTATAAGGAGAAGAATATAGCACAGATAATTGAATTAAATATCAGGGCAGACCGCCCCTTGAAACTATTGGAGTTCTAGATGATGCCTGACACGCTGGCGCCTTTAGGAAAAATTCAGCTTAGCAGTCAAATGGGAATAACCCCTTTAGCCTCTGAAAGTCTCGGCGTGCGAAGTTTAGCGACGCACGTCAAAACCGCAAACACCTCCATTCTCATTGACCCAGGTGTTGCACTAGGCTTCCGAGGTCAACTCCATCCTCATCCATCAGAGTATCTTCTCCTTAAACGCATCCGCCAAAAAATCAGTGATATCGCTCAAACTACGGAGCTTATTGTAGTTTCACATTTTCATCACGATCACTTCATGCCTTTCTTCGTGAATTATGCATATTTCTGGTCTTCACGTAATGAGGCTACTCACCTTTACAAAGATCGACGAATCTGGTGCAAAGATATTCGACAACACATTAACTATTCACAGCAACGTCGCGGATATAATTTCGTTCGCAGCGCTCGAAAATTAGCGATGGAGATAAAATATGCAGATGGTCGTGCGTTGAAAATCGGAGCTACACTGATTCGGTTCTCCCCTGCTGTTCCTCATGGGGAAGAGGGAACCAAACTCGGGTGGGTGATTATGACGGCTATCCGATGTGGTGACTTTTCCATAGTGCATGCATCCGATATACAAGGACCCATGGTAAAGAAGACAGCAGATTGGATTCTTGGACAAAAACCAGATGTCTTAATCCTTGCAGGACCACCAACATATCTTTCACCTGAGCGTGTAGATCCAAAGGTTTTGGGTATGGCTGCAGATAATCTTAGAAACCTCGCTGAACAGATACCCATGATTCTTGTTGATCATCATCTTCTACGTGACCAAAACTGGCACGAATGGCTGAATCCCATACAGTCACATGCCAGTGAAAAGGGAAATCAAGTAATTACCATAGCAGAGGTATTAGGTTTAACTGATAATTTACTAGAAGCTGGTCGTGCTGAGCTTTACGAAAAATCTCCGCCAGGCAAGGCCTTTGATACTTGGGTCAAACGAATTCGCGAATCAAGAATTCAGACCCCGCCTCCACTCGATGAATAGACACCATAGTCCGGGTATGTCATCTAAAAGATGCTTTTTACTGTCGGAGAAGGTGAATAGAAGGGTCCATGAATGGGCATAAGGACCTCCTGAAATGCTTCTGCATATTCACAGCCACCCTGAAGTCCTCGTAATTTTGCCTTTTGTAAATTAAATTCATGATAGTATTGTTTGGTTTTTTTCAATTGGCTTTGATAGCGATTGATTGCTCGCATTTTCAAATCAATGTAATCGGATACATCGACAAGTAAGGTTGGTGCGGCTAATAGTGTATTAATTTCCATGCTTAGTAGGCGGTGAGGTCGCCATGCTTTTGTTTTATATTGTGTTGCATGACCTGCCCATTCAGCTGAACGGAAAAGTGCCTGGTACACAACTCGGTGGTCATCATGATAATCATTGCCACTGTGTGAGATAATCACTTGAGGTTTGAGCTCTTGGATGATGGGGATAAGCACCTTTGTGACGTCAGAAACAATGAGCTCCAAATCCGTACCCTTATAAGCAATTACCGATGCACCGAGTATTTTACACGCAGCTCGTAACTCCTTATGGCGCTGAGGTGTTCCTGTTAGACAACAAACGGTAACGCTGGTTCCTCGAACAGTTTCAAGAGCAATAGTTCCTCCACAACCAAAGGTTTCATCGTCTGGATGGGCTCCAACAATTAGTAATCGATTTGAAGCGGAAAGAGGCATATCCGTAAGTAAGCTCTTTTAGCACCAAAAGTTTTCCTTGCTGAAGGAAAAATCACGAAATTTCATTTTAATTGGTGTTAATAGGTGATATTTCGTGGTTTTTCTAGGTCCATTTATTGACAACTAGTCCGTATTACCATCTAACTGTCTTCGTGAAAGGGAGTTTCATTAGGTGGAGTTTTTATATCCTTCTTGGACACATTGGTGTCGCCGACAGTTGGGCGGAGACTCTAAACGCCTGTCGTGAGGTGGGAGGTGACAGCCCCCTGGTGGGGCAGTGCCCGTCGATGATGCAGGAACCGAACACCATTCTGGCACAGGTCTGGGTAAGTTTCGGACAACGGAAGACATAAGGGCGGGTAAGACGGGATGCCAAGGGATTAACGATGCGAATTGGCATCACGTGTTATCCCGGTGTGGGTGGTTCAGGCCTTCTAGCCACCCGTTTAGGCGTTGAATTAGCAAAACGCGACCATGAAGTGCGCTTTATTACTTACGAAGTGCCATTTGAGTTACAAGAAGGGGTCTACGAAAATGTCAAAGTGGATCTTGTTGATGTTCTGGAGTATCCACTTTTCCGATATCCCCCTTATACGGTTGCACTTGCTTCTCGAATGGCTCAGGTGGCTCAAAAGCATCAGCTGGACATTTTGCATGTGCATTACGCTATTCCCCATGCCTTGTCTGCGTTTATGGCAAATCAAATGACGGGAGTTCCTTATGTTGTGACCTTACATGGTTCTGATGTTCATACGCTGGGTGCGGATCCAGCTTATCAACCTGCCACACGGTTTGCAGTAGAGGCTGCGCATGCTGTAACTTGTGTCACGAACCATATCTGTCAAACTGCAGAACAGACCTTGGGAGTTCGCTGTTCAATTGAACCTATTACTAATTTCACAGATACTGAATTGTTTAAACCTAATGCCTGTGAATTTCAGATGAGAAATGGGAAACAACAATTAATTCACGTCTCGAATTTTCGTCCAGTGAAACGAGTGAGCGATTTAGTGACAGCTTTTGCCCAAATTGCTTCCGAGGTGCCTGATGTCGACTTGCTCTTGCTTGGAGATGGTCCAACCCGACATGATGTCGATCGGTTAATCCGAAAATATGAATTGAATAACCGTATTCAATGTCCTGGATTCAAACGAGATGTCCATCAGTATCTTCGATGTGCCGATGCTTTTGCACTAAGCTCTGAGTTAGAAGGTGCACCCTTGTCGCTTCTTGAGGCTATGAGTTGTGGATTACCTGTCGTTTCAACAGCTGTTGGGGGAATACCTGAGATTATCGAAGATGGCGAAAACGGGCTTCTCGTACCCTTTGGTGATATTGATGCAATGGCTGAAAAGCTATATGCCATCCTAACCGATTCCACTCTTGCGGGTCGCTTAGGTAAACAGGCTCGGCAACATATCATTAAGCATCATACGGTTGAGAAAGTCTTACCTCAATACGAAGCGATTTATGAAAAAGTTATTCAAGCTTAGTTGGGTTTTCAGGTAAGTAGAAAGTTGCAGCTGACGGCGTAAGTGGCTGGTAGTGAGTAAAAAGTCTGGAGAAAAGGTGCTCTGGGCTGAGGGATAAAGCAAAGTCAATCCATGCAAAACTCACTTCTTGACCAAGCCGTTCAGGGGAATAGCGACCAAACATTTGCGAAAGATAGGTTTGTATTAACTGGCGATTACGGGTTAGTGCACCAATTTCTGTTTGGAGCTCTTTTTTGATAGTTGGTTCTGACGCTTCGCGCTGTAAAATAATTGTGTCCATTCGTTTCTTCTCCATTTGTGATTCAACCTGAATCAGGTGGGTAGCCGTTTTTGTGATGTGTTCATTACTTGCTGCAAATAACGATTGGATGACTCCCACATTTTCTTCCTTATATCCTGTGATGATTGCAGAGGAATAGCGTTGAAGTTCACTAAGGTCTAACGGGCTTAGATTTTCTTGGGAAAGTTTCAGACTTTGGCGGTGTGTCCATGGGTTTCCATAATACAGCCTTGTATAGCGGAAGAAAATGGGTGCAATACTCTTTATGGCCTTAAGTGCAGGTGAAACCTGGGCGTGGTAATCTGTTTCTCCGGCTCCACCACAATGAAGAATTACAGGTGTATAGCTTTGTACGAGAAAGGCTCTAGTATCTACTCGTGGTGATAAAAAGTCCTTCCAGGGTGAAAGATCAGGTGAACTGGCTTTCAATTCTAGAGTATGAATCGTATTACACTTAGGACAGTTAGCTGAGATTTCAATAGTACTGCTTGTCGAATAATCAGTAAGATGTGGGTCAAGACGGGTTCGATGACAGCCTTGGGTCAGACATTCGAGATGGAAGGGTACATAATTCTCTGTGCGTATGCCTATTCCGGGTTGATAACCAAGGTTTTCAAGCTTGGTTGCACTTTGATTTAGCGCTTGGATTAGTTGAGTGCGATTTGAGGACGCTAAAAGATATTCAAAGGCAGGGAGCATTAGATCGCGAATCCTTGGGTCTGAGAACACCTGAAAGAGAATCCCAACATCTTGGGACATGTTGATGATTTGAATCCAAATCAACACGGTCCATTCAGAAAACGTGTTGGCTTGATTATACGTGTTTACGAGTAATTGACGGAGACGTTGGATTCTGGTTTCGTAGATGTCTTTCTTTTCCCTTCCAGAATCTGCAACCATTTCATGATATGTTGATGTGATTTTTTCAACTACCTGTTTCAACCAGGTAAGAGGTGGGAGGGGAAGTACATGTAAGGGTGATAGTTGATACTCGCGTGGTACTCGGTATGTAAAGATAAGTCCTCGGGGACCTGGACTTGGTAGATGAATTACTGTCAATTCTTTTTGCTCGTGATCATGATCACCCACAAACATGATGGGTGCTGTATGTTGGAACGCCGCTAAGCGTGCAATGGCGGCAAGTTTGTTAATAACGAATCCTGGACCACCTAAGAGGGCTGGTTGGTGACCTGCTTCGACTGCACCATATTGCTCTTCAAGAAGGGTAAGATTTTGCTTGGCGTTTGGAGTTAAGGCTTTGTGTTTTTGATGAAATGTTTTAATGGCTTTGAGTAAATCATTAAGTCGTTCAGGTGTGAAGAGTGGTTGGTGTTTTTCCCGATACGCTTTGATTATGGATTTACTAAGGGTCACAGCTTCTTTCATGTTATGGGGGATATGCCCCCAGAATTCTAGCGCTGTTTTTTTTCCATCAAAGACGTATTCAGAATACAATTCGTTAGGGGCAGCCCGGGAAATCATTGTTTAGGTGCCTCCTTCCCTCGACGCCGAAGGGCAATTCCAATAATACAACCGAACAAAGCCAGAGTGCCTATTAGTGCAACTAAGGTGGCAACATTAGTCAAGAAGTATTGAAAGTCAGCGATTGGAATTGAACCAAGTGAAATCCATTCTTCGTATTCAATACGGTGAAGTTCAAAGGTGAATAAATCAAGTTTCTCTGTTCGACGTTCTTGAATGTAATCAGTAACAACGACCTGCCACAAGGTAACAAATGGTAAGCTCGAAGCATATAGCGATTCATAATAGGTGTTAGCTGGGTCAACTCCATAACCCGCTGCTGTTAGATCAAAGGGTAACCAACCCCATGGAGGAACATACACCATCGCCCATCCATGACCAACTGCATTCTCCCAATTAACATAGAAAAAGGCGTTCTCTTCTACTGATCCCCAGAGGTAGCCATTAGTACTAGCTCCTTCTTGAAACCAATGGCCTGTCATTAGATAACACGGAATATTAAAAATTCGTAAAAATGTGATCAATAAATTGGATTGATCATCACAGTCTCCGATTTTACTGACTATGATTTCTTCTGGATATTGAGGTTCGGATAATCCAATAGATCGCTGGATGTTGGTTTGAATCCATCGGATTGCAGCATGAACAAGTGCAAGTGTGTTGTTATGCAATTCAATGGGAAGGCTATTTCGAATGTCTCGTGATGTGTTTACTAAAGACTGGTTCCACGTCTTCCATAACGTTGTCCCACGTGTGTAACGATCATACTCCTCGGGTTCCATTAGTTCTTCGATTTCACTGATGTTTCCGGATTGATCAATGTAAATCTGGGGCAGACGCGGTCGTAGGTTCGACACGGAGATTAACCATTCATCGTGCCACGTTAGTGTGTCATTCGGTTCTAGGGGTGTTGTAAGATTCAAAACCAGCTGAGGGTTTCCATCAAGGTCGATTACGATCTCAATGGGCTCGATAGTATCATTGTTATGAGTCATGTCGAAATGAATTTGCTCACATGTTTGCCAGGATTGATTGCCAATGTAATTCCAATAGGGCAGAATTGGAAGTGATTGGTTTCCAGACACTTCTAAAAAACCGGTAAAGTTTACCCGCCAGTAATGGATGTATTGAAAGGCCGCTGTTTGGGGAGGTAGCACTGCAAGTAGCGCTAGGAGAAAGAAAAATGTTGCCACCAACCCTTGACGCAATTTTCGCATTCAGACCAGCCTTGCCCCCTTCCTAGCAAGGAATCTATTGATTTAAGCTCTACCCTTTTACTGACTTTTGTCAATAACTACTTTCTCCGTTTCACCTCGATTAATTCTTTTCCATGTAATACCAGCACTTTTTAACGAGAAAGAAGAAAGGATAAGAACACACTTTATGTTATGGGGGAAACTTTCATCTGATTCGAAAGGTGTAGATGTAACTTTCATCTCACTTTCCTATGAGAGGAGCTACCTGGAGCTCCCTTGTAACATGAGAGACTGGGCGAGGATATCAGTATGAAATTAGGCGAAGTTGCGCGTCATGTAATCACTTTTTTGCGGGAACATCCTGAAAAAGAATATACCGCAAACACTCTCCTCATGCATCTAGGCTTGCCACTCCAAGAAAAACGCCGACTATACGATGTCATTGAAGTTCTTTGTTGCGTTGGGTTAGTGGACATTCGGAAAGAGGCACGGAAACGATATTTCCATTGGAAGATACAAGTATCGTCACCTCCTTCGGAATCACTTGAGATGGATCTTCCTCCCAATCCCCTTTTCAATGAAGCTGGAACTATCCTCCATCTGCTCCTTCATTTAGGCCCTACAGCATTTCAAGAACTAAGTAACGATTCAGCAATTGAAATGCTCGAACGAGACGTAAAACGAACGGTTTGGGGAGCTAATGCTGTTAGCGTTATCAAAGTTGCCCTCCAAAACCGACAGGGTCGGGTTTTAAAAGAAGCCTCAGCTGGGACAGCACAAGCAGCAGTTTACTAGATGTTTAACCAGCTGAAATCAAAAAAAGGCGAGTACCTAAAAAGAGTCGAGTCTTTCCTGTTCAATTTACTGTTCAGCTAAATCTTTCCGAACCGCTTCATAGAAGCTAACTTCATCTTCGCCCCGTCGCTTCACAGTAATTTTTGGTTCCACACCTTCTAATTTCCGCTGGACTAGTAGTACACCTGCTTTTGGTATTCGAGTTACCAATTGGCGTCGTAAGAAAAGTGCGATTGCTAAATCTTCAATACGGTTAGCAATATCTGGTTTCATCTTTTTAAGTTCCTTCAGATAATCTACTGCATCAGGGAGAAAAATCGCTTGGACAACTTGTTCACGTTCTTTCTCGCGTTCAATTTTTACCGAGTTTGCAGCTTCACGTCGTTGCTGTTCTGCAATCAGGGCCTGGAGTTTCCGCTCCCGAATGCGTTTAAGTTCATCTGATTCCTTCGACATACAAAGCCACCCACGGTGTAGTTGAGGCACCCAGTCCAGTACTTTTATAGGTTTCGGGTTTTCTCACTTCCATCTTAGAAAATTCCTCTTGTCTAGGGTGCGAACATGAGGCAACCTCGTATTCTCACTTCATTAACCCTCGTCTTTCTCTGTGTTCAGCTACTTCATGTACCCCTCCTCCCCATCAAATTACACTTCAATCCACACTCTTCCTCTGATCTTAATCAATTGGCCTCCGAACCAGCACAGAATTCATTGGAGTTCAATGGTACTCGTGCTTACACCTACCTTGAAGATCAGTGCGCTTTCGGCCCTCGCCCACCAGGTTCAAGCAATTTGACAGCATGTGGAGATTACATCATCTCATCCTTAGAAAATCAGGGCTGGACCACCCAAACCCAAACTTGGGAATACCAATCTACCTCTCTACGAAATATCATCGCCGGATCTAGTTCAGCTCCATTGTATGTTCTACTAGCGCACTATGATACCCGCCCAATTGCCGACTATGACCCGGATCCCGTAAACCGTACACGTCCAATTCTCGGAGCTAATGATGGGGCGAGTGGTGTAGCAGCCCTCATCGAATTAGCAGCAGTTCTCCCTGAGGAAGCGAAAAATGTCGTGACTTTACTTTTTGTTGATGCTGAGGACTCAGGTAACTATAATGGGTGGGAGTGGATTGTTGGGTCCACTTACTATGTAAACAACCTTAGTCCACTTCAAAAGGCTAACATTCGTAGTGCCGTCCTTCTCGATATGATGGGTGATGCTGACCTCCAAATAAAACGTGAACAAAGCTCAACCTCCGCACTGGTCGATACCATTTGGACAATTGCTGCCGACCTAGGTTACGATGACCTCTTTCAAGATGTAACTGGATTTTCATTAATAGATGATCATCGCCCCTTTCTCAGTGCGGGGATTCCAGCCATTGATATAATCGATTTTGATTATCCGTATTGGCATACTCAAGCTGATACTCCAGACAAATGTTCATCAGGTTCGCTGGAGGTTGTGGGACGAGTAGTAGAAGATTTCATTCAAAAACAATTGATTCAACCAACTAACTTCCAACCCAATGGGCTCTCCGGGTTGTGGCTACTTTTTGCTCTAGTAGGTCTTATGATAGCTGTTAGTTTGTTAATTTTAATCATTCATCGCCGAAAAAATCAATGGAAAAATGAATAAAACGTACTATTAGTCTAGAGTAAGAAAATTGGAGTAGAAACCAAACACTTTAAAGTGCGATTCAGAGTATCGATTCTACTCACCATCATTACAGAAAGAAGCACTCTACTTCTATCTGTGATGCGTCACTGGATAACTGGTGAACGCAGAATACAACCAAACTAGAGATGGAGGAAACTCCCAAAAATGTCTAAAGAATCAGACACTGCTGAGACTCCAAAAGCTGAAGAAACTAAGGCTGAAAAACCGAAAACCGAAGCCAAGGCTGAAAAAGCCAAGGCTGAGAAACCCAAGGCTGGGAAACCCAAAGCTGAGAAGGTTGCTAAAGAACCTGAGAAGAAAGCTGAACCCGCAAAGTTCCGACGCGACGAAAGCGTCGTGTTCGTCGGTAGCAAACCCCTCATGAGCTACATCACTGCTTGTGTTACGCAGCTCAATCGGAATCCTGAGGAACTGGTTATCAAGGCTCGTGGTCGCGCTATCAGCCGCGCTGTAGATGTGGCCGAGGTCCTTCGCAACCGGTTCATGACTGATCTCGTTGTGCGTAACATCGATATCTCAACTGAACAGGTCAAAACTGCAGAAGGCAACGTTGCTAACGTATCAGCAATGGAGATCACATTGGTTCGCGGAACTTAATTCGCAATCCTCTACGAACCACGCACTAATCAAGCGATCGAATATCGCATGAAACCGCCAATCCGGCAGGTGAGAACGCTGTATTGCCACGGGGCAATGGCGTTCTACTCCCTCTCCTTTTTGCCGGGCTAATCAAGCGGATAGTATTATTAGGAATATCACTTGCTAGTCGGAATGAACTTCGGAGGAAAATCAAATGAAACCGCAAAATAGTGCTCTGGTTCCTGCCATTGTTCAAATTCTTTCTATTGGTGATGCAAATGCGGAGTTAGTTTTTTCCCAACTGGAGAAAATACCACGGATTGGTCGTGAAGCTGTTGTTCCTAGAGTCAAGCTTCAGGCTGCAGGGTCAGCAGCGAATTTTGCCCTATGCACAGCAAATCTTGGGATAAAAACAGGTTTTGCTGGACGGCTTGCCGTTGACCAATTTGGCGAAGTCGTACTGAAAGCGTTTCGAGAAGCTGAAGTAGATACACACTGCTTACGACTAGTTGAAGACTCGTCAACAGGAATTACTGTGGCAATGGTACGTGAAGATGGTAAACGTGCTTTTGTCACGTATCCAGGAACAAGTGCCCAATTATCCCAAAACGAGTTAAAAGCTTGTATTTCGAAAGATCCACCACCGCGGTGGGTGCATTTGGCGGGATCTCATCTCATGGATTCTCTCCGAGGTGAACCCACTGCCTCGATACTTGAGCTAGCTAGATCACGAGGAGCCACCACATCACTGGATACAGGGTGGGATCCTTCTGATTGGTCTGAGGAAACCATTGAAGCTATAAAAACCACGCTCCAATTCGTGGATATCTTCTTTCCAAATGCCAATGAAGTCAAAGCCCTAACAGGAGAACGAAGTCCACGTAAGGGTGCAAAGATCCTATTAGACGCCGGTGCTCCAACGCTCGTTGTTAAACTTGGTAGCAAAGGGTGTTTATTGGCAACGAAACGAGATCAGCATCTGGTTCCCGGTTTCAAAGTCAAAGTTGTCGATACTACCGCTGCTGGGGATGCATTTGATGCAGGGTTTGCCATAAGTATGCTTTCAGGAGCGACAATGGGTCGTGCTGCAGTCTTCGCTAATGCAGTGGCAGCTCTTCGAATTTCTCGTCGACCCCACAAACCACTCTTTCCAACACTCCAAGAGGCGAACGCATTCCTAATGCGGAAACGACCTTTAGAGGCTTGAAAAAACACGTTGGCCTCCCACATAGGTCTCAAGGATCTTTACATTTTTCAGATCCTCTGGCTTAACTTGTAAAGGATTATTTGATAAAACAATGAAATCCGCCAGTTTCCCAACTGCCAACGACCCTTTGATATTCTCCTCGAAACTCGCATAAGCTGCATCAACAGTATAAAGACGAATAGCTTCTTCAATCGTGATTCGAATGGCAGTGTTTGGATGCGTTGTAGCTGAGTAAATTCCATACATAGGGTCCATGGGCATACAATCTGAGCCAAATGCAACTTTGATTCCAGCATCAAGTATTCGCCGGAAATTATTCAATTGTTGAGCGCGTTCAGGTCCCAGACGCATATCGTACATTCCACCGGGAAGTCCCCATCGATGGACAAAATTTGGTTGTTGCAGTACAAGCATGTCCAATTGTTTCACTCGTTCAATTAATGGTGGGGTTAGTAGCTCAGCATGAATGATGTTATGTCGTAACTTCTTTACTTCATCAGCCTTACTGATTTTTTCATGAATTCGTAACACTAAGTCAATTCCGCGGTCACCAATTGCATGAGTGCTGACCTGCAGCCCCAACTTGTTTGCAGTCTCAAGTAAGAATTCGTAATCAGCTTCCGTAAGAAGAAGGAGTCCACGAGAATCCGGGTTATCAGCATATGGTTTAGAGACTGCAGCAGTTTGAGCTCCTAAGGAGCCATCAATGAAAACTTTCAAACCACCAAGACGGAAATAATCATCACCTAGTCCAGAAGGCAACCCCAGTCCTGCAAGTTGATCAAGTAGCTTTGTTTCCAAATTCGCATAGACGCGAACAGTAAGTCGTCGTTTCTGACTTAGCTTAATGTACTCGGCTACAAATGGGAGTTGTCGGTGATACAGATTTTCATGAGCTGATGTAATCCCAACCCTATTTGCATAACGACACGCTTCAATAATAGGGTGAGAAAGATCTTTTTCCTCACCAGAAAGCTTGCGGATGTCAATTTCTATATCCCGAAGCACGCCTGTAGGTTCTCCAGTTTCTGAGTGCTGGTCGACACCGGGGTTATCGAAATCTAAAGAGAGCTGCTTTAATATCAATGAATTAACACTGACCAAGTGGCCACAAACGCGAATCAAAATAACGGGGTTCTTAGGAGTAACGGGATCAAGATCCTCTTTGGTTAAATAGCGAGGTTCCGTCCAATTACTTTCATCCCAATTATATCCTGTTACAAGTTGTCCCGGAATCTTGTCCTTCATATGTTCTACCAGTAAGCGCATAGCCTCCTCAGCTGATGAAGCCTCTCCCAAGTCTAGGTGAAGTAACCTATGTCCTAATCCTACCAAATGAGCATGTGTATCAATAAACCCGGGAAGTATTGTATATTTTCCCATATCGATGACTTGATCAGCGTTTTTGCTCAACTCCTTTAGTTCAGAATTCGTCCCCATGGCAATGATTCGCCCATTACTAACTGCCAGCGCTTCTACGGTACCCTGTTGTCCATCCATAGTGATGATGTTACCATTATGAATGAGAAGATCAATTTTCACTCGCAATTTCGAAGACTCCAGACTTGAGTGATGTGTTTATTGCCCATGCCGTTTTCAACCTATATTATATTCCACTTCTGTATTAAGCGGCATTCATTGGTCAACACTAGAAGCCTAAATAGACCAACAACGCAAAGAAAGCAATTACAAGGTGCTTCTAATATGGGAAAAGCAGTAAAAATCGCAGGTGCAATTGTAGCAGTTGTCATCATCTCAGCCGGCATCTATCTTGGACTAGCATACCCTTTCCCCCTCCAATCACAGGCTGTAAACCTCTCAGGAATAATCTCTCAAACTGATATTTCCGGAGTGATTGGATGGCCCAACAGTCAGATCCAGGTCACCATTAGCCTGACATCAGTTACAGCTATTTGGGGATATGAAATCCGAGACGCTTCAAACAATCTAATACGTGCGCATGGAAGTATTGACACAACAACAACTACGGTAACTAGTCCGTGGCTAGATCTTAGTGGTTCATATGTCATCACCGTTACCTGTGCTCTTGGTGAACTAGAAGGAACAGTTACAGTCTATGCACGTGGCGCCCCCTTCATCACAGCTTAAAACCCAATCATTTCTCCTCATTCCATTAGGGCGAGTCGAAGTTCTGGAGAAAGTGTTCTAGCTTAGAATTGAACAGGCTAGGCTGTTCCAGGATACAATTGTGTCCCGCATTATCAATAATCAACTGCTTAGAAGCGGATAATCGTCCCTGCATCTCTTTAAGATCAGAGGAGTCGACGACTGTGTCATATTCACCAGTTACAAGAGCAGTGGGCACTTTGATTTCCTGGAGTCGGTTCATCACATCAAATTTTTTCACTGATTTTAGAATCTGAAGAATCACATGGGTCGGTGTTCGCAGGGATTCGTTATTAACCCAGTCAACGAGTTCAGGATCCACATCAGGAGCAAAGATTTCCTTTTGGGTGAATTTCGAAGCTCTGGTTCTTGACATACGAATTAACCATGCTAAGAAGGTAAACTGGAAGCTGCGTTTACGAGATGGAACTGGACGGGCACTAGCTCCCACTATTACCAGTCCACGGAGATTATGCGGTGCTTTCAATGCATATGCAAGTGCTATCATACCTCCCAAGGAGTGACCGATAAGCACAGTATTTTCAATGCTCAAGTCTTCTAAAAGCAATTCGAGATCATTGACATGGTCATTAACCGTGTATCCTGTACTGGGTTTATCTGATTCACCATGTCCACGGAGGTCATAGGCTGTTACCTGATATTTTAGTTTAAAGTGAGGAATTTGATATTTCCAGAACCGATGGGATGCAGCCCAGCCATGGATAAATACAACGGAAAGTCCTTGTCCTTCCTGTAACACATACAATTGAATATCTACGCCATTGATTTTCGTGATGACAATCACAATCCTTCTTCAGAACTCAAGCTAACCATGAGTTTTTGCTTGAAATCAATGAATCTACACTTGTGCCCTTAAAGTCCAAAGAGTTTTTTCTTTTCCCGTCTATCATCATAATCGTAAAAAGCAAAAAAGAAATTTGTTGATATACGTGGAAGCTAATAACGCATGGATCGTAATCGTCTGTGGAAAAGCAGAAGAAGAGGATATCCGCGTTGCACTTGATTTTCAGGATACGGAATCCCTTTTCCAATCAAGCAGATTCGTAGTTGGTGAAACCTTCATTACTGAGCTATTAGACCAAATTCAACTCCATGAAACCTGGTTAATTAAGACGGTAATCGAAGAAGTTCGCACTCCCCAAAACCAAGTGCTTCCACTGGATTCGCCCCTTTTTGCATTGTTGACTAAGAGTTATCCGCGAGGGCTTTCCGCAGGAGTACTCCTTCTTGCTGAAGATGTGACACTTCAATTAGACGAACTCGATGACCAAAAAAACGAAGAAACTGGTTCAATTCTGAACCTGTCACAACGCTTCCTTGTTGTGGGTGTGTCCCCCGTAGGTTTTGCAGTAGCCTGTGCGGAAGATTCTCGGCTCTTCACACGCTTTATCTCTCGCCTTCTTAAAAGACCTGAAGCCTTTACTGAAGTTTCACTCCTCTTACCACAACACTTCCAACTGGATTTCACCAAAACCAAATGATATTGAAGGCAACCTTACGATTAGGGTTTTTCAGCTTTGACTACAAGAAAGAAAGGAATCCGACGTTCTCGATCAAAAAATTTGGCATCCATTATCGGAAGGGGTTCTTTTAATATCGTGAGACGGAAACCGGTGTCAATGACTTGATTCACGTAAGTACTAATGGTTCGATGAAAGAAACTAAACTTTTGCGGAAAACCATCTCCTTTTCGACTCTTCCAAAGAACCTGAAACTCTTTTTCAGTGAAATATTGGTCAATGACGAAATACTGGCCTTTTCGACGTCCGGTGTTTTTGATTTTTTCACCTAATTCCCAACGACCTGGTCCATATACATTGAATGCAGGATGGACGACTGAAAAGATGAGAAAGCCTCCTGGACGCAGAACTCGGTAAAACTCTTGGAGGCTCTTGTCTAAACATTCAATATTGAGCAATACTAAATTACAAAGGACAATATCAAACTGATTATCTTTCAGGGGATCTAGCTGACAAATGTCTGCAACCAAAAACTCGATATCTAGGTCCGCGAATTTCTTCTGACTTAAAGCAATCAATTTGGGAGAGAAGTCCACACCAACAACATTTGCACCTTTTTCTGTATAAACCCGTGATAGATAGCCTTCTCCACAACCAGCATCCAGGATTTTCTTTCCTTTTACATCTCCCATGAGGCGATTAATACATGGGTTTAGAATTTTACGATGATGTGGTGTACCCTTTCCGTTGATTAATTGGGCAAAGGCCCCTGCATTTGCCTCCCATTGACTGAGTAGGTGGTTGTTCATACAACATGCTGTATTGAGGAACTATTAGACTGTGACGCCTCAAACAGTAATCAAGCTACGCAGGAATTTTACTGTGCTTCGTCGACGGCTTCGACTAAACCCCGTGCATACCGATTTATTGCTGCAGTTAGAATCTGCATTATGAAAGTGATGATTAGGATACCGATTGCTATCCATACAATGAAGAGTCCGAATTCATAGAAGAAAATCCCAGTGACTCCGAGAGAGGTCAACCATGCAATTCCCCAGGAATTTAGGATATATTTCCACAGTAAGTAATATCCATAAATGCCCGCCACCAACACGAACAGTATTGCAATACCAAACATTGTGAGAATTGTTTTTGAAGCGGAATCATCAGCATCAATATCACCGACACCACCGCCTACAAGGAACCTTCTAACTCGTCGATGGAATCGAAGAAATACACCAATTAGCCAAACGAAAACAAGGAAAGCAAACCCGCCTCCAAGGAGTAGAACAAAGATGAAGATGTCCTCATTAGCAACAAGAATGCCCCAGATGCCACTTAGCATAAGTAAAAAGATGACACCGGCTACAAACAGAATAAGCAAAGAAATCAGCTGTAAAGCAAAGGTCACTGATGCAATTCCGCCGAATACTCGATCCCAGTTAAATGAGTTTTTTCTCTCTGGGCTTTCATGCAATTTTTTCACCGTCTTAGAAACGTTGTTGCCCTACTTACTGCAGTGTAGTCGAAAAAGATTTCCGTCATATTCTTTCTACGAAAGAATCGAAGACAAAGAGATGATTACAAAGAAGTGAGTGGATTCTAATCAAGGAGACGTTTTTCTCCAGTAATCCTTTGAATGTCAGTAATGTCAATAGTAAATTCAAGTGTCCCTAAATATTGACCATCTGTGTTGTGCACTGGGAAATATCGGATTAATATTTTCCGATCTTTGTGATCAATCCAAAATTCAGCAACATCACGCTTGCCATCTTTGAAATCTTGAAGAATTTGCTCGACAACATGCAGACTTTTCGATGGGTGACATTTTTGGACGGGACGACCGATGATGCCTTCAGGACGAGGAAAAATGCGATTCATCCCTTTATTGAAAAACGCTACCTTATCCTCCTTATCGACGAAGGAGACTTCTGCAGGCATTGATTCAAAAATTGCTTTGAATACCTCTTCTTGCACTATTTCAGCCATTCAACCAAATCCTTAACGCTGTAAAGTTCTTGTTTTGTTACATAAATCTACTGCTAGTCCTACTTTAGAAGGAACCTAAAATGTAATAGACTATCACATAAGTTTTCTTAGATTTCTGTTAATTCTCACTTGCATGAGAAAATCAATAAATAAGCTTAGAGCTCTTTTTCAAGTTCCTCTACGAGTTTGTGATATCGTTTATGAACTTCTTTCCCACCTAGTATATCGTCGAATCGGGAAAAATCAGCTTTCATTTTGGTTTTTTCTTCCTTGCTAAGCACGCCAACCATTGCAGGGAAGACGTCCTCTTCTTCCATTTCGAAGTGAGGTTTCATGATTTTCAGATAGCCATCAACTGATTTGAGAATTTTATCCCGTGCTTCTGGAGCTCCACGACGATAAGCGCGAATTCCTTTATGCATTTCATTCGCAAGGTCCAAGGCTTCAATGTGCTCTTCGATGAGAACAGCGATATTATCCTGAACTTCATCGGAGAGATCGGTGTCGTGTTCACGCATCTGCTCGAAGAAAATATCCTCTTCTTTGCTATGGTGGATAACGTCAGCGTAACCTCTGATAAAATCAACAAGTTTCCAAAAAATAGTGGCTGGGACTTCTTCTTTATCTTCGAGTTTATCACGGACTTTCTCAATTATGGCAAAGACGCGTTCAACCAACTTATGTTCATCAAGAAGGATGTCGATTGGATACATGAGATGTTGCCTCCGTGTCCAAAGTGTACCCCACTTGTTCACATCCTCTTCAAAAAACTTCCCACTCTGCAACGTTTTTAGACGAAAACTATACATTAGAGGCTCTACGTTTGAATAAATTCTGGATTATAGGTGATTAATAATGGTGGTTCCCCCCGAGCTTTTTCTCACTGGAGTTTTCATGGGGCTTCTCGGTGCTGTCCTCTTCGGAATTTCAAACGTTGTTTACAAATCGCAGAGTGCGGAAATCCAACCAATCGCCATCAATGCTTTCAAGATGTGGATTGCGCTTCCTGTCATCGCCCTTGTAGTTCTTCTACTCCTTTACCCAACGGGATTCACCGTTCCCTTTTCCTCCGTTCCCTTTTTAGCTGCCTCCATTATTTTGGGGGCGGGTATTGGCGACCTTATGTATTTAACGAGCCAGTCTCGGATTGGCGTATCTCGGGCGTTTCCCATTGCTATGACATTCCCCATCATCACATACTTCTTCTCCATCCTTTTTCTCAACGAACCCCTTCTCATCACCCGATTCGCCGGAGTCATCCTTGCCATACTTGGAATCAGTATCATCACTCGGGAACAGGCACAACAAGAAAACACTATATCACAACAAACTGAAGATCAAACATCCATAAAGTGGGATATACTCGGGATTACACTAGCTATCCTCGCCGCGTTCAGTTGGGCCACGGCGACCGTGATACTCCAAATTGGTTTAGTCGGTGCTGATCCAATTGATGCAAATCTCATCCGAATTCTCATTGGGTCCTTCTTTCTTCTTCCTTTCTTTTTCTTAGCCCGACAGCGGGGAATGCTAATGCCCACAAAACGTGCAACTAAATATGTGGTAATTGCGGGATTTTTCGGAATGGGTATTGGTTCCATCCTTTACGTCAATGCGGTCTTTTTCACCGGAGCTGCCGTAACCTCTGTAATCGCCGCAACCGCACCACTCTTTGCACTCCCATTTACCATCTTCTTTCTAAAAGAAAAAGTCACACCTCTCATTCTCCTAGGAACCATTCTCACCATAAGTGGCGTTTGGCTAGTAGTATTAGGATTTTAGAAAGAGAAAACTCTGCGAACAATTCAGACAAAGTCCACTGGTTCGCAACTGTAGATTTGCATATAATTCTATTTGAAGTGTTTTTTCATCGCTTCGAGATCATCCATAATCGCTTCAAGATCTTCTTCGTGTTCCACTTCATCTGCCATGATTTTATAGACAATATGAAGGGTTATGGGATCTTTACCCTTAACTTTCTCAGCAATTTTATTGTAGACGTCAATAGCACACTGTTCGCCTTTGATGTTCTGTTTCAGGATTGGTATCACGAAGGGATCTGTGGGAGCTTCATAATCACAATTGGTTTTTGATTGCCACTCCGATGGATTAAGGATTGGAGTGCCACCCAACTGGATGATTCGATCGACTAACATGCCTGCATGTTCAAGTTCTTCATTGGCGTGTTCCTCAAGTTCACTTGCAACCAAATCGCGCATGGGTCCAACTACAATCTTCGATCCGATCCAATATTGATAATAGGCTAGCCATTCGTCAGCCAATGCCTTGTTGAGTAATTCAAGGAGTTCTTTAATGTCTGCTTTGACGATTTCGCGACCTTTAGTTCCCATATACATACCTCCCATTGATTGTGTAGGGAATTCGGTGTTGGTGAATTTGTTTATTTGCCTTATAATTAGTTACTATTGTCCTAGGCGTCTCATTGGTTGACTATAACAACGAAACTTGAGTTCAATGAAATGAAAAGAAAAAGGAATGCAGCAGGGTGGAGTCATACCACCCACTGCTAAGGTTGTACTGTTCAATACTTCGTCATTAGAAGTTAAGTAATTTTACTTCTCACGCTGACCAAGTTTGCCATCAAGCATGAATAAGGCACCCTTTTGATCGCCAACCATCTTCAGCAAATCAGCAATACGTTGGGTTTGTTCCTCTTCTTCAACCTGTTCATCATAGAACCAGTTGAGCATAGGAATCGCGGATTTATCACCCAACTTTTCTGCTAATTTACCAATTTTGAAGATGCGTTCGGTGACAATTTTTTCATGCTCATAAGCGTTCTCAAAGGCAGCTAAGGGAGAATCCCATTCAGTTGTGGGACCTTTAATGTCAGTAAGAATTATACGTCCACCACGATCGGTGACGTGGTCCCAAAACCGCATGGCGTGTTCATATTCTTCTCCAGCTTGGATTTTCATCCAGTGGGCCATGCCTGAAAGATTAATGGATTCAAAATACGCTGCCATGGAAAGATAAATGTAACCAGAGTAAAGTTCGAAGTTAATTTGATCATTAATTGCATCTTGAAGTTCTTTGCTAATTTCCATGCATCATCACTTCCAGAATCGGAATGTTACTGGATGCGATGACAGTTCCTCTTTATATTTGTAGTGAACTTCTTAACATGGTTAAGTGAAACGTTGTAGGCAAGATTGTAGCTAGTTCAATAGTCTTTTAATGCGGTGAATTCTAAACAGTGTTGAGTACAATGAAAGCACTAATCGTTGTCGATATGCTAAATGATTTTGTGACGGGCTCCCTCAAATGTGATCGAGCCCAACGGATTATCCCCCACATACGGAAACTTATCGATAGTTTTCACAAACACAAGCTTCCGGTAATTTTTGCAAATGATAGCCATTTGGATACTGACTTTGAAATGCATCGATGGGGTGCTCACGCCATTGAAGGCACTGAAGGTGCAGAAGTTATTCCGGAACTTACTCCCCAAGATGATGATATTATTGTCGGAAAACACGTTTACAGTAGTTTCTTTGAGACTCCCTTGGACTCGATTCTCCGGAGCCGGAATGTCAAAGAGGTTATACTCACAGGACTCCACACGCACCTTTGTGTCCGGCATACAGCGGCAGATGCCTTTTTCCGCGGGTACAAAATCATCGTGCCGGAGGATGGCGTAGATTCCTTCACCGTAGAAGATCACGAATCTGGTCTTGCCTATCTAAAGGAGTATTATGGAGCAACCCTTTCAGATGCTTCTACCATACTCAAGAAATTACCGAAGTAGATATCAAAAAAGGTCGATGACTCTGCTTGAACAACCTTAGTTGATGAGCGGGTTCTGAAAGGAATATTTTGAAATTATTTTCGACATGTCTTAGTTACTCGAATTCTGTTGGTTTAGGCTACCTTACTGACTTTTTCTAATTGAGGGCTTAGTTTCACGGGATAGATGGGAGTATCAGCAAGAAGACGATACGGTTTTGGTAGACGTGTAAGTTGGCTCTGACAGTATTTTCTACTCTCTTCCAGATCGGGAAAGCCGTATACCGTACGACCTTTCTCGATAATGGGAATGAGTAGCGGTTCTGCGTCGGCGATTGGTTCATCCCACCGGGACACAGTATCACGATGGAAATTACCGTCCTCGTCAGAATGTCGATGCACTTGTTTGCGATAAGGAAGAAGAACTTTATCGGTGCTTAACTTAGTTTTAGGAATAGGATGGCCATCTTTGCCAATTCTTTCAACTAGCTTATAGACACCCGGCAAGGCTGATGGACCACCTTCTCGAGTAATGGAGTTGAAATTCGCTCCGGTGACAAGGCGTGTACCTACACCAAATCCATCAATGGGAGCGCCCTCCCGAATAATTTCTTCAATTCGATATTCATCGAGGTCACTACTCACGAAGATTTTAACATCTTCAAAACCGGCTTTATCCAGAATTTCACGGGATTTCTTGCTAAGGGATACCAGATCACCACTATCTAATCGGATACCCTGCAATCGGTGTCCCCTTTCTCGAAGTTCTTTCCCGATTATGATGGCGTTATTTACTCCTTCAATCGAATCGTAGGTATCTACTAAGAGTATGGCATTATGGGGAAACGATTCTGCATATTCACGAAATGCCTGAAGTTCATTGGGTCGATTCATGATGAAAGCATGGGGCATCGTGCCAATGTATGGTATCCCCCACATTTTTCCCGCCAGAACCAACGAGGTTCCAGTCGCCCCTGCAAGATACGCCGCCCTAGCAGCAAGCACAGCTGCATCGCGACCATGAGCACGCCGAGCCCCAAAATCAACGATGGTTCGATGCTCGGCAATGTCAACCATCCGAACCGTCTTTGTCGCGACTAAAGACTGAAAATTCATCACATTCAACAGGTACGTTTCGAGGAGTTGTACCTCAAGCGTCGGACCTGTAACATTGATGATGGGTTCATTGGGAAAAACCACCGTGCCCTCAGGGACAGCATAGATATAACCACTAAATTTGAAGTTCATAAGAAAATCTAAAAATCCGTCCTTAAAGTCAGGACCCGAAGTTGCTTCCAACCATCCCAGGTCCTTCTCTTCAAAGCGTAGATTCAGAATAAACGCGATTACCTGTTCTAATCCCGCAGCAATCAAATAGCCCCCAAAGGGCAACTGTCGCACAAAATACTCTTGGGTCACAACCGCCTCGTTACCATGGTCGAAGTCAGCTTTTGTACTCGTTAACTCATAATAATCCAGAAATAGTGCTAGCTCATTTGGGGTGATTAATCCTAGTTTGGGCTGCTGCATTCTAATAACCTCCGACGACTCCAATCTAGCTTCTAGAAGCATACCTGCCCGTTCAAAAGGCTTTAGGCAAAAAACCCTTGGCTAAAAACCTGTCACTTAAAGAAGATAAATTGCTTATTGGTACATAATTAGTGGAACATCTTAGGGCATGAAAAGTGAGAGGTCATGGAACAAAAAGAATTGGAAACCATTCTTGATCGCATTTTAACGAGAATTCCTAGTTCCGCTAAAAAAGCAGACCTTGAACATTTTCTGGCCAATGTCAAATTAATTAATAAACGGATGACTGGTCAACAACTGACAGAAAAGGAAACTACCTATCAAGATCATCCATTAATCTCACATTGGGTCGGAACAGGTGATAAAGCGGCTTTAGAAACGTTAGAATCCCGTCTAGCTCTTATTGATCGCTATGAAATATCTGATCCCCAACGAATAATGGACTCATTGACCTGTACGTTTGAAGACTATTCAACTCTCAAACTTACTCCACGGATGGTAAAAATTCTCAATGAATATTATCAAAATCCTTTAGCATCGAAATCTCAAATCGCAACAACTCTTGGCATTTCTTTTCGAAGCCTTTCCAAAGACATAACATCTCTGCGAACTTATTTTTCGTTCAGGATTGCTGGATTAGAGGACCCACAGAAATTCAAACTCACTCAATTCATTGTTCATTTTCGGACAAAATCTCTAAATCATTCAGAATCGCTTAGCGAATTATTCCGAACAAGAAGACCCCGCTTTCTCAGAACCCTTTCTTTCGATGAAGATTACCGCAGAGGTTATCTGGGTTATCAAATTCCCGATCAGCCTAAAGGACTCAAATTTTTTCACAAAAGAATTGAAATGCTCCAAAACGAATTTTTTGATACCTGTCAAATTCTTAAAGGAATAGGGGCTCAGGTCAGCATGTCATTCGATGCTTATGAGCCCTCTAGTGGATCCTGGTTACTTGATCCTAACATCGTCTCTGAGGGAATTCTGTATTTTACGAAAAGACATGGTGATCTCCTTCCTGAACCTTTGGAATTTAAATTTGAATCTCCTCTCCAATTTGATCAAGTTGACTATCTCCTGGCTCTCTTAGCTGGAATAATTCTTCGCCCGAGTAACTTTGAATGGAAACAGGATATGTTGAAACAATTCGGATTCAAATTATCAAAAAAGACAATCTGGGCGCGAGAACAAAGGTTATTGAAAGAAAAAGCTTTCTTTCCCTATGCCTATTTCGTTGCTCCCTCCTTCGAAGAGTTCATCATTTTATCCGTGCAGTGTTCACCAGAAGCTCTTAATTTTGTGAAATTAATACCGACTCTTCTGCCTTACGCTTTTGTCCTCTTCACGGATGTTGGTTGTGAAATTTCCTTTCAACGACCTATATGGTGTTCTTCTATCACTCAGCAGTTGGTTCGGGTAATAAGTCGGGAAAAAGGCGTAGAGAATATCGAGGTGCTTCGAAAAGCAGAGAATATTGGATCACATGCATTTCTCGATGCAACTACTCGCTGGCAAGAATCCCGACAACAATGGAAAGTCGTTGAAGACGATATCTAGTTTAGAAACTAGGTGCTCTGTCTTGTTCCCAGAACTCGTGTTATTCTATGCATCACAATGGTGGTGGAGGAATTGGCCAAGGCCAAGGTCGGCTTGGATCAGTGGGAACAGCTTGTGGATAATCTTCTCCCATTAGTGGCCTCATTGAAATCAAATGAATGAGATGGTTGATATAATATAAAAAACCACAGCTTTTTTCTTTGAAACCCCATGCATTGTTATACGCTAATATTAAAAAATATATAATCCAGAAGGCTTTTGGAAAAATCAATCCATTACTTTCAGAGTGGGTAGTTCATGTCTTCACGCTTACAAATTGGTCAATCGGCTCCACCGTTCAAGCTCTATGATACTGACCGTAAGCTCCGCACCCTCAAGGAATTTAAAGGAAAAACTGTGGTACTCGTCTTCTTTCCTGCTACCTATGGAGACGTGTGTACTCAGGAATTGTGTGCTCTTCGTGACTCCTTATCGAACTTTGAGGCTGTGAACGCTCAAGTTATTGCTATTACCGTGAGTGATCCCTTCGCTAATCATGCATTTGCGGAGCAGAATCGAATTTCCTTTCCTATATTAAGTGACTTTAATCGGGTTGTGATTCGTGCCTATGATATAGTCCAAGAAGATCTTGTAGGAATATATGGCTATACGTCTAGCAAACGTGCGGTATTCGTTATCAGTCCAGACGGCTTCATTCGCTGGAAATGGATTAGCGATAATATAACGGTCGAACCACCTTATGGTGAAATTCAGCATGCAGTCGATGACATCAGTCGCGGTCGGACTGAATCTTAATCATGCTTTTCTTTTTCCTTTGACAGCAATGGTGACGTTTTCAATTGGAATACTTTTTCCGGATTGACCTACGGCGATTTCAACAATCCGCTGAAGGCCAGAACAGCATGGAACTTCCATCTTTACCATTGTAACCCGTTTTATTGAATTCTGACGAAATATCTCTGTCAACTTTTCGACGTATCCCTGGGCATTATCAAATTTTGGACATCCATACACCAAGACCTTGTCTGGTAAAAGGTCCTGTTGAAACTCAGGATAGGCAAAGGGAACACAATCTGCCGCAATCAGCAAATCAGCATTTTTAAAGTAAGACGCTTGGACTGGCACTAATCGCAAAGCAATGGGCCATTGCCGTTGCCCGAGAGGAATAACCGCTCCTTCAAGTTGAGACGCAGTCTCGACTGTGGACCCGTCAACGACCATATCGCAGGAAGCACATCCAGGGGGGCTCATTTGAGCTAAGTGTTCTTCAACAGCTTCTTCATCAAATTCAGGGGCTTCTCGATGAATTATCCGTAACGCGCCCTCTGGACAGTGCCCTAAACAGGCTCCAAGCCCATCACATAAATCATCTCGAATCAACTTAGCTTTCCCGTCGATGATCTGCAGGGCACCTTCAGCACAATTGGGGATACAATCACCGCAACCAGTGCATTTCTCTTCATCAATTTCGATGATTTCACGAACAGGCATGTTAACGGTGTTAACTATTTGGGTTTATAATCTCATCTAACTTACGAATCCCTAAACAAAATTCAATACCACCTCCTCTAGTTGAGGTGAAAAAAGGAGAGAGGATCCGCCCGACTCATCTAATCGAGCGGATACTAGGAAGGAGTGTTATTCCCGAAGGATTATACTTTTTTCCGTTTGCGAACGAGAAAGACTGCCACTAAACAGACGACCACACCGATCAGGATGGCTTCCCATGGGAATCCAGGGATTCCTGGAGCCGCTTGTCCGATGTTGGAATAGGCGGTATACACTGGGTCGTGTTCTACCCGGTAACCTCCGAACTTCGGAAAGGTGACCGCATACCAGAATGCAACAGTGTTAAAGTTTAAGGTGGCATTCTCGTAGACGTCAAGTGGACCATCATAGAGTGTCTGGAATGTAGGACTTCCTACAGCATAAGCCCAGGTGGCGAAGAAATCAGCAGAGAGCGGAAGTTGCCAGAGGAGAAGCAGCGTTTCTGGTGATAGTAACGCTGGTTGAAGAATCCAACTGTACGCAATATTATCGTCGCTGAGGAGGTCATTTCCTGTCGGAGTCTCGTTGTATTTTTCCCAGGTTCCACGAATACCAACAGCAAAGGCGCGCTGTCGACCAGCTGCATCGGTTGTGATGTTCGCGGCGATCCATTGGGATGCAGGACGGGGAGTGAGTTGGTTCCCTGTGTGTTTGTAGTAATTAGAGCCAAACACGGAAATGAAGTGTGCGGCACCAATTGTAACATTTTGGAGGGCTGTGTGGACCTCGCCGATGGGAACTTCTTGTCCTAGTGCATAAAAAGCTAGGACTTGACCGATGGTATAGTCTGTCTTGGTTGTGATTTCTCCAGTGTCGTCATCAACAGTGATCACGTATTCAAAAGTCAATTCACTAATTTGGATCTCAAAGAGTGGTAAGTTGAGAGTAAGAAGGAATTCGAGGAGGTTTCCTCCAACGATTCGTGCATAGAGGTTTTCGTATTTCACGCCAAATCGATATTCGCCAGGCGTACTGGTATCCATGGTAATAGCTGACACGACAGGTGTTGCCGTGCGATTACCACCATCCCAGCCATAAGGAATGACGAACCACCGTTCCTCTTCGGGTTGGTTCACTGTGTTGCTGCCATCAGTATCATTGAAGGCAAAGAGGAAGGCAAAATTCGCAGCTGCGAATAATTCGCGACCCGTAGGAGTTGTGAAATGTATCCCAAAGAGCTGATAAGGAAGTGTGGCATGCGTATTGTTTTCAGCGATGTAGATGTCACCAAGGGCTAACAGACCGGCTTGGAACGAACCGTGATTCACGTGGTGCATAAAGAGCTGAATCCAGTTGCCTGTGTCATCATCAGTTATGTTTACTTCGCTTGTCCAGCCACCAGCTTCTGCAAAGGTATGGCCATCGAAGATCGCTGCTTCACTGCCAGGAATATAAGTCTCATCGGGAACTGCCTGAGCTGTCAGTGGTGCAAAGAGAATCGCTAACGCAAGGCCTAGAACCACTATTGGAAGTATGTTCTTTTTTCTAATCATAGTAGCACACCTACACCGGTATCGGTAGGTTGTTACTCGTTAGAAAACCCTCTGAACTCAATAATTTAAAGAAGCTGATAAGTTTAGTTTTCCGTCTAGAAAACTGCGGTTTACTAAGGAATCTGTAAGAAATAAGGTCATAATCGGGTTTCTGTTAGGTGCGGACAACCCAGGTGCGAGTGTAGTGCCCGAAGAAGCGAAGAAAACCGGCTTTTCGTGATTTAATCAATCCAATGAGAATGTCAAAAGGAAGAATCAGAACCTTGGTTAACGCCCGAATAGCCGCGGCATGAGGAACCATTCGAGCCCCGCTTACATCGACGATTTGGACTCTTACTAACATTTTACCTAGTGTCTGACCTCGGTAACCCTCCATAATTGTGAAGTACATCCACATAATTGCTAATATGAAGGCCCGGATTAACACAACAGTTAGATCTGGTGGATAAAGCACCATCATTTCGATAATCCGCGTTACAAAGACTGGAACTGGTATTCCATTCAGCCACCATGCTGCTTCCAATGTTATTGATGACAAATCCGCAGCAATGAACAAGAGTGCTAAAATTAAAATTATATCAATAAAAAATGCAATCACGCGACGGAACGCGAAGAATCCCGTCGTAGCAGTTCTAGGTGATTCTTTTCCATCAAGTCGATTTTCTAACATCTGCCAGGTTCGATATAGTTTCAATCCTTCATTGGAAATGCGATATTGTCCGTCGACTTGGATGAGAAAGGATTCTAGCTTTTGTAGATGAAAATTGAGCTTTCCGCTTGAGATGTTCACTCGGCTGAGTATCTTGGAGTAAGTGATATCTGGATTGGCATAAATGGTTTCGAGGATTTGTCGACGAAGTGGATGTCCAATAGCTGTAAGGAATTCATCCAGGTTCGTCACTACTCGGCTCATCCCCGTCAAGTCTGTTTTACCTACGTCCACCTGTTATGCTCCTAGTTCTATATTCACTGTCGAAGATGCGCCTTTATACATATCGTCCACGCTCTACTGTTCCTTGAGTCGTACAAGAGGTCTGGATATGGTAAAGGACGATTGGAGTGTTGCTCCATGAGATCTTGTAAGCGATTAGTGAGTTAGACATTTTTCTTTCGTCCATTAGCCCTGATGACAAAGAGAACAACCACAATAATACCGATTAGCGCTATGGTTCCCAAAACTATCAACCCAAATGGGCTAGGTCCTTGGCCTATATCAGAAAAAGCTGTATACACTGGATCATGTTCCACGCGATAACCATGGGATTCCGGAAAAGTAACGCCAAACCAGAATGCTGCTGTATTGAATACAGTTTCTCTGTGATTATACACGTCGAGAGGGGTATTAAATTGATTTTGAAGATAATCACTCATTGCGAAGGCAAAGATGCTAAAAATGTCTGCTGATATCGGGAGTTGCCAGAGCATTAAGAGTAAATCAACGGGATCTGGTGAGAACACCCAGCTGTAAGCTGGTAAATTTGAATTCAGCACAGTTGATGGAGTAGTACTCTCATTAAGAACATCATAGGTACCACGAGTAGTGAGTGAAAAAGCACGATTTTGTCCCTGAAAATCGGTGTAAATATTCGCAAGCGTTTGATTAACACCACTATATGGTGTACTTCCGGCTGTACGTACAAAATACTTCTGAGTGAGAATAATTCCTAGATGCGCCACCCCAATCCCGATGTTTTGTAGCGCATCATGGAAGTTAGGAACTGACGTTCCTAAAAACCTGAAATCGGTTACTTGTCCGATTGTGTAATAGGTTTCTGTCGTGATTTCTCCACTTTCAGTGTCAACTCGAATGTCATACACAACAGTCAATTCACTAAAAGTGATTTCAAATATTGGAAGAAGAAGTGTGACGATGAATTCGCCTTCGGTATTCGCAGAAACGAGTCGTCCATATAGATTTTGGTAACGTATCCCAAATCGATATTGGTTTTCACCTAGCTGGGTTGCTGGTATCGATTCGATAGTTAGGGGTTTGGTAGTGTTTCCTTCATTATAACCATAAGGTATAATGAAGAATCGATTTTCACCTGGGCTAGGCACACCATTGTTATCAGTGTCATTGAATCCAAAGAGAAACGCTAACAGTGATCCCACAAAAACATCTTGATCTTGGGGTGTCGTATAGTGTAGTCCAAAGAGCTGATAGGGTAGCGTTGATTGGGTTCCATTCTCATTTTCTACAACGCCTAGGGCAATAAGCATTGCTTGGAAGCTCCCTACTCTTTCCTGGTAATTGACATAACTGGCGATGAACTGAACGGTGTCGTTATTCGGAGACTCGAAGACAATCGAATCATTCGTCCATAAATCCTCGGCAAAGGTATGGCCAAAGAAATAACGTTCAGCACCGGGGAACCACTGGTCTGGAGGTAAGGCTTGGACTTGGGCTGGTGAAATAAAGAACAGTAGAGTAAACCCGAATAGGGCAACGGCTAACCATTTAGCATATCCTTTCATGCCCAGGACCACTTTCAGTGATACACGTGTTCAATATCTACAGTATAATCTCTGTATTTAAGTAACCTGAAAAGTATAGCTTTTCATCTAGACAATTTCATTTGATAGCCCTGATTAACAAAAGGGAGGAAAAGCCCAGCATGGCTGGACGGACTTTAGAGTCTATTCTTGTTGACGGGGACGGAGAATGAAGTAATATACAATGATTATGACCACTATGATTAGTACTGCAACTATTGCACCAATGATGAGTACCCAGGGGATTGGTGGCGGTCCTGTGTAAAAACCTAATACAGTATAACTGTAGTAATTGGTGTTATTCATTTGTGTTGTAATCATGCCCCAGGAATCATTAGCTGTGATATAGTATTCTACTACTGCATAAGCTGGCTGTACAGGAATGATAGCATGGAACGTGTCACCTGTTTGGTGAATCATTGGTTCTAACTGCCAGGATCCGCCATCTACGCGATAAAGTAATAGAACTGTTTCCAAGTCTTGATCAAAAGCATCTGCTGCAATACTCACGTTATCATAAAACCAAGGCTCCTGTGGAGTTTGTAAAACATTAGTAATAGTGGGGGCTGGATCATCGTAGAGGTAAAAGTCATCCATGAGAAATGTGAGAGCTGTACCCGTATTACAAGAACATTCGAGTTGGAACTCAGTTAATCGAACACTTGGAATCACACCAAACGCTGCTTCATAGTCATGAACGAGATCTCGATGCATTTGAGTCCAGGTATTCAGTGTTCCAATCCCAGTCACATTGAAGTACGTCTCCGTACTGTCATTAGTAAGACCGGATCGTGTAGTAGGAATCAGTATGTAATTAATGCTTTTTTCGTCATCAAAACTCAAACGTAAAATCACATAGTTATCTGAAGCAAGCGTGTATTGATCAAGTCGCCATATAATATCCAGGTAAGTTTCCCGGGTTCCATTGAGAGGACGATAATTGGCATCCTGATCGGTATACAGATTATCTCCTACATTGAGTGTGAGATTTGCTGCCTTTGTTCCGGCATAAGCGGTGGATGTCACTGTGAATTCGTTGTATTCAGTATTTTCTCCCCATCCACGAATTGGTTCACTAACTGATCGTTGGTCCTCAAACCCTGCCCCATTGACTGCTGAGGCAACTAGGGAGACATCATCTAAGAGAAGAACGATCCGGGTCTGGGTGTCTTCTGTTCGAAGGTAGAATTGGATATTTTCGACTAATACTTCATCAGTGGTAAAAAGTTGTTCAGCCTGCGTTAGAAGGTCCAGACTAAACAAATGCCAGGATCCAGTGGTATTAAAATTGTCTGCATAAAAGACATACTGCTCAAATTCTGTTATTATTGTTGGATGAGGAACGGTTCCTCCATGGCTAAGAAAGTAGATGAAAGTAAAATCGGCTGTTGAGTTCACACACTCGATTTCAACGTATGCGTACGTATTCTCTGTTGGGTTACGAACTTCATCTAGGTACCACCAAAAACGTAACTCTGATGGATTCTGAGGTGTTACTCGTACTCCAGGTGAATATGATGAACGTGACCAGCTGTTATTCCCCCAACTAATAACGCTTTGGTTTAAACTCCAACTTCCTGAATGCGCCAATGAACTTCGACTCCGGAGACCTGGATTAGTTCCAGATGGGAAATGAAACCAACTGCCTATTCCTTCAAAATTACCATTCCTGGTTGTTCCATTAATCCATTCATACCCATTAGTTGCATTGATAAGTTGCACATCATCAAAATAGGCTCGTACATACTGAGTGGTTCCACCTTGGATGCGAATCGTAAATTTCACTTCTTCAAGTTGGCTTCCACTTGGAATAGTTCCTCCAAATTCAGGAACGCTGAGAATATCATGAGTGATATTCCGGCTAAATTGATTCCATTGTTGAATTAAACCACCTAAGAAGAAATAGGCATTATTCGTACTATTAGCTGCAGTTACTGAGCCATTCAAAAAATAGTAGATATTCCAACCGGGGTAGAACTCAAGTTTAAGGTAAATCCTATCATGGTCCAACTCATCGTCGATATTTTGATCCACCCACCAATCGAAACGGAGCGTTAGATTATCCAAACCTTGCGCTAAATGCAGATTCGGATTATACACATCAAATTCTAAGGCCCGACCATCCAGGGATCGTCCCTGCATCATCAATGATTTCAACCCTTCGTTCACGGGATGAGGAGCTCCTACTGGATTCGTTAAATAGTCATTGGATGTAGTGCCATACACATCATCAGGAATCCAAACTGAGTACCAGTTTTCGAAACCTGGATTTGGAAAATGATTGTGTGTCCAATTCGCTTGGATTAAATCTGGACCACTGGGTGCCAAGAGTGCTGTTTGAGCACTCTCTTGTTCTTTGCTAAATAATTGTAAATTATTCAGCATTAGCGGCGTGACTGATAAAGCAAAAAGTAGTGCTACTAATACAAACGCAAAGTTTCGTCTCATACCTCTAGCCACCAAAGCCTATTGTATTCTATTAGATGGTTAATCAGGTAAAAGCCTTTGTAACGAAAATTGAATAAAATATTTCCTACCGTTGACTATAAAAAAGAAAGGAAAGAGAGGGCAAAGCGCCCTCTGGTCAACACAGCTAAAGTTTCTCTCCGCATTCAGCGCAGAATTTACCCTTTGCGGGTGCACCGCAATTCGGGCAGAATTGCTTGGCTTTTCTTCGTTCATCCACCTGCTTCCGAATCGTCTTTCCGCACTCGCTGCAAAACTTCGGTGGTTTTCCACCCTTTAGGGGCATTGCCGCTCCACAGTGTGGACAGGCTACATGGGTGACACCTTGTTCTTGGGGTTTCTGGGATTGCCGCATCATTTCAGCGAGTTGTGGGATGAGGACGATACCTGCTCCTGCGCCAGCGGATCCTCCACCCTGACCCAAGGCTTCTGCACTTCGCCGCATGGTTTCAGCGGTGAGTACTTCTCGGCCACTGACACCTTGGACGGCAAAGAAGAGGCGTTCACGGTATTCAGGTGATGTGTCCATTCCAGCGAATGCCATGTCGAGTAACTTTAGGCCATATTCTTCGAACTTATCGGATAACCGGGTTTTGGTTTTCATGCTGGTTTCATCAAGACGGGTCATCGCATTCTGAAGGGAATAGCCAGAAAGTTCATCCATTGCAAGTTCGACGAATTTGGATCGGATGAAGTTAGTGACGTCCTGGGTAGTATAGTTTTCACCTGCTACGACTTCGTTAACGAAGATTTGGGCATCGTCGATTTCGAACCAAAATTCGCCATGGAACATCAGGGGAGCGAGATCTCGGGTTTGACCTCTACCTCCGAATTTACCTTGGAACTTGGTCATGTTGAGAAAGACAACTTCTGAAGTGAAGGGTGATTTGTCAAAGCCAGCAATACGGCGAAGAATACCAGTAAGGATAGGAACGTTTGCTGTGGTCAGTGTATGGCGTCCAACGCCCATTACGTCTAGGGCTTTTCCGTCACGATAGAAGACGGCTGCTTGGTTTTCTCGTACCAGGCATTGGCTGCCCCACTTCACGAGGTCATTAGGCCACCTGTAGACGAGGTCATCTTTGCGCATTTTCTTCCATTCAATTATTTCGGGCATGTTTCTGTCTCCCCCTGGAAATCCAGGCTGGAGTTAATAAAAGGTCTGGGATGTCATTCGTGCCAAGCCTTTTCAACTTTACGACTTTTGTTCTGATGGCTCATTTTTCTGTTGAGAATACTAACGGTCTATGGTCTAATGGAAGTTTCAGTGATTTCTTTGGCTTTGAGAGGTGGAAGCTCATCTTCAAGAAATGCTTCTATGTTCTTGCGGCAATTAGCTTGGGAGTTTTGCTTATAAACATGTATGAGGTGGTTTCGTAAGATGCTTAGCGGAGTCTCACCCATCTTCTCTGCAAATACAATTTCAACTTTGGCATCAATTAAGAGGTGTGCTGTGTTTTTCCCTCGTTGTTTACTATCTTTTGCAGAGGGATTTGGCATTACTTCCCAAAGTGCAATTTTCCGCCGGTCAATATCCATGGCTATGAAAAAGGGGGTTGATCCAAAGTGCATGTTTGGGTTTGAGTCCGGAGTTGCTTCCGGATTGTCAACGGGGAATGCCACGCGAAATGTGGTAGGTAAAACGGGTTCAACATGAACAAGGAATGAAAGCACATCAGGGTATGCCTCTTTCACTCGTGTGGAGATTTCTTCAGCAAGGAGATGTGATTGAAGAACGGTTGTTTTCCCAGCGACTTCTAGATGCATCTCTCCAAAACAAATTGGTCCTGCTCTCCGTAGCTTAATAGCATGAACGCCGAGAACGCCTAGGATAGGTAAGGCGAGTTGTTCAATGGCTTTAATCTGTTCGGGATCTTGTCCTGCATCCATGAGAATTAGTACGGATTCATGCGCCAGCTGGAAACTGCTTCTCAAGATAAAAAGACCAATTATGAATCCCACAATCGACTCAATCCATGGCAATCCAAAAAAGGCGAAGATCAATCCGAATATAACTGCTATGGAGGCTAAAATATCAATTTGGAATTCCTGACCCTTATTATACACGGCGGTACTTCCAGTTTCCCTGCCAACTTTTTTCAAGTATCTAGCCATGACAAAGATAATGGGAATTGATGCAAGGGTAATCACTAGAGCGAAACCGATGAAACTCAGTTCAGTTGGAAATAAAATACGTTGAACGGCTTGCCATAGCACACCCAATCCGGTAATAAAGATAAAGACTGCAACAATCAGAGCTGCCATTGTTTCTGCTTTAAAATAACCGTAGGGATATTTTTTGCTGGGGGCGCGTTGGGCAAGCCATAAACCAAGAAATACTGTGACTGTGGCGATGAGATCTGAGAGAGAATCAATTCCTTTGGCTAATAGTCCAACGCTCCCGGATAGAAAAGCTATGATAAACCATGTCGTTGCTAAGGCTATCACACCAATTGCCGTCCATTTTATGACACGCCTAGCTCGTGTAAGATTTTTATCAATCAGGGAATTTGCGCCCGACATAGGTTATCCAGCTCATGTGTAGCAATCTTTCAACTATGATTTCTCATTTAATCATTCGTTCATTATCATAGAAGTTTGGGAAGATATAAAGTAGGATCTTGGATCGTAAAGGAAACTAATATTTATGGTAAATAATCTTTTCTTGACTCAGCAGGAAGAAAAAGAGAGAAAAAGGAAGGATATCGAAGAAGCGTGGTAGAGTCTAGTAATCTAGACTACTTCAACGCCCATAATTACTTGCTCGCGATCCTTCCACTTGCGGTTCATTTCCGAAACCATTTTTCGAAGATCCTTGATATGTCCTGTTGCTTCATCCGAATCATCTTCAACCAGAGTCAAAACATCATCGCAACTCTGATCGAAGACTTGAACTTGGTCTACAAACCAGGTGTCATATCGAAGCATGTTCATAAGGTCGTCTTCTTTGATTTTGATGGCATCAAAGAATGGTCGGTAACCATAATCAGCGTGTTCGATTTGGCTGATGAGGCGTTCGGTACGGCTAGTGAGTGAGTCTACAGTCTTGTAGATTGATTCAAGTTCAGCATCAACAACTGCTGAACGGATGTCTTCAATTTTATCTTGGCTGCGGCGTAAGCGACTAACAATTTGATCGCGGAGGATGCGGTCAGCGTTGCGCCGCTCTTCTTTGATACGATATCCCCGCCAACCGGGAACTAACTTCATAATTTTCTGGGTAAGAGTGCGTTCGTCATCGACTTTTTCCATGATAGATGGTTTGTCTTTATCTCCCAACGGGAATCACCTCGTTGGTCACTATCTAGGCATTGGATTGAAAGCTTATAAAATCTCGCTACTGCTCTTGAATCGATTGTTTAGCATATGTGCTCTTTGTAATGGTGAACTCGCATCTGAATTACCAGGCAGTTTGCTAGATTACTTCGCTCTTTCAGCGGTGACTCCTCGGAATCCCAAGAAGAGTGTCATAATTCCCAGAGCTGCTGGAATTATCGTGAGTCCGATACCAGCATAAAATAGGAATTGTGGATCAATTCCTGGAATTGGCAGAATTGAGAAACCCTCATATGCCAAGTATGTCATGATGGCTCCAAATCCCATTATAGCGAACCAGATGATAGCTGAACCAATAGTCTTCATTTTGAATCCCGTGGTTCGGGGAATTTCTGAATAGAGAACCCGACCATTTGACGCATCAATGGCGGCTTCATAGGC
Source organism: Candidatus Hermodarchaeota archaeon (assembly GCA_016839805.1). Taxonomy (GTDB): domain Archaea; phylum Asgardarchaeota; class Hermodarchaeia; order Hermodarchaeales; family Hermodarchaeaceae; genus Hermodarchaeum. The sequence continues at coordinate 173,595 of JAEOTO010000031.1, read as the reverse complement.
TTTTCCGCCTCCCCCAACGTTGAAGCGGATGTGATAGATTGGGACATGAATGTAGGCATGATCGGTGACGTTGAAGGTTTCACGAGCATCTTCGACGCGTTCAGTTTCGCGACTGATGCGGGAGTAGATGAGATTTCGTGTAGTTGCAATTGCTTGCTGTCGTGCAGCGTCTTCACTCACCTTGGAAAACAGAACATTCGCAGTATGTTCTTTAGCCTCTTCAAGATTAAAGAATCGACGGGATCTGGTGGCAATAGGATAGTTTTGAATTTCACCGCGAACCTTTGGTCCAGCATAAAGGCGGATTTGGCGAGTTTGCTCTTGGTGCCCAGATTCAGCAACCCATTCCCAGTGAATACTATTATATCGACCTCCGGATTGACCTCTGAAGGAGGCTTTCCGATCGATTCCACGATAAGAGACGTCACCTTGAACTGTATACACCCAATAGGGATAATAGGTCATTGAAAGATCTGCAAGCGAAATCTTTTGAGCTAACTCATTATCAACACCAGGAACCTTAACTAGGTAGGCTTTGAGCGTGTCAAGGGCGTCACGTTCTGTGTAATTGACTTGAAGCGCGTAGTGTTCTTTCATCTCTGAGCCTTCAGGTGTGAAGGACGTTCCGCAATATGAACAGGTAATAATTGCATCAGAGGGATGAACGTTAAGTTCTCCCCCGCAATTTGGACAGTGTTTCTTAGCCATTTTTTTCACCTTATTTCCGTTCTCTCTTTTCAGTCGCCTTTCTCTGAACTGATTTTGAAGGTTTGGTTAGTCGCCACAACTGCAACTGCTAGACTCACAACAACCATAGCTAGTGACAGAAACGTCAGATCATATGGTTGTAGTATTTGCGCGATGAAATAGGTGCCAACTGTTCCGATGAGTAGAAAGAGAATGCTGATGAAATACATTGCCCCACGAAAAGCTGATGATACAGGGACTTCGCCTTTCAGAACTTTTTTCGTGTGTCCATCGACGCCAACCCGATAGGTTTCGGTACCGAATTGGTAGCGAACAAGCCAATGTGGGATATGTAGCAAGTAAGAACCGGTCTTTTCAATCCGGCTATGGCAATCCCAAATCTCTGTTGCTTTCGAATCAGCGCGACTACGATGTTCTTGTTCAATGAAGGTTTCAGCGATTTCATATGCGTCTCCATCGGTGAGTTCGCTGTTCAAGAAGAGGGGTTTTGATTCAACCGCAGTAATTGTGTTATAATCAAAGGGCTTTATTTCCCTCTTAGTCACGTGAAGTGCCTTATCCAGCTCATCTTGGCTATAGAAGGTGGCGCCCCGTCGGCAAAGTACGTTAACTGAACGATTTTCATTAAAGTCCCCGGTAATCGGTTCATATTCGATTTTGGTGCGGGAACGACGTTTACCTTGAGAGTCGGTGTAATATTCGGTTTCGGTGTGTTTTTTGTATCCTTCATAATGTGTATAGGCGTGCATTGACTCGACCCAGAAGGGAACGAATCGCAGGATCGCTTCGGTCACTTGGGCTTTTCCACCCCGACCCACCCAATTAGTGATTTTCTCTCGAACGTCTGCACTATCTATCGTTGGTTCCAAGACGAAATGATTCTCAATTTTCTCACCCTCGATAGTTGATGTGTAACCACAAAAACCACAAACGATTACAACATCATCAGGGCTAACGGTGAGAGGAGCGTTGCAGGATTGGCACTTTAATGCTGTCATGGTTTCTTTAGGCTGTACAGCTTCCACACTTCTTCCTCCTTACTATCGACAATATCAAGAGTGCCCTTAAGCGTTTCCTCTCAAATCCAGTGTCTTATGCGCTCCTAAGAGAAAATGAAATGATTGAATGTGCCACAGTCCATACACTGTCCCTTTTTGTCAAGTTGGGCGAGGGAAATGTTATAGACTCGTCGTTGAATGAGGAGTGTCCCACATTTCCGGCAATAACTATTTTCGGCTCGGTGATTGGGAACATTTCCCAGGTAGACGTATTTCAGTCCTGCCTTTCGTCCTAGCGAATGTGCATGCTCTAGAGTTGTGGTGGGAGTAGGTGTTGTTAATCCTAATTGAGAGGCTTTGTAGGCGGGATGGAAGGCACTTATATGCCAGGGCACATCTGCAGCAAGTTCATCGTGGATACGATGCGCTATGCGTGAAAGGCATTGCGTGGAATCATTGACCCCAGGGATTACTAACGTTGTAATCTCAACCCAAATTCCAAGTTCTTTGGCGAGTCGGGCACTATTCCATACTTTCTCGATGTCGATTTGACAAAATTTCTGAATGGGCAATCGACAGCCTTTGATATCGATGTTTATGGCATCGAGTCCAGCTTCGGCTAATCGTTGCAGGGTGCTCGGTGTCATATACCCATTGGAGACAAAAGTGTTGTAGTAACCAAACTTGTGCGCAAGTGGCATAACATCCAGTGCGTATTCAAAGAAGACGGTCGTGGGCTCATTGAAGGAGAAACTTGTGCCTTGGCAGTTTCTGCGTTGGATCTCATTAATGAATTGCACAGGGGACAGGTAATTGCATTCTTTTGGATTGGCTTTACGTTTGCTAATACTCCAGTTTTGACACCAAGGACAAGCAAAATTACATCCCCAACTTCCAATAGTAAGAGCTCGTGTACCTGGATGAAAATGGAAGAATGGTTTCTTTTCAATGGGATTCGCACTAATGGAACTAATATCCCCATAGGTGAGTACAAACAACTCGCCATTCATGTTTTCTCGTGCACCGCAATAACCACGTTGCTGGGGAGAGATCTTACAGTGGCGTTCACAGACTCCGCATTGCACCGTGTCTAAATCGATTTTTTCATTTTGAAGTGCAGGACGAATGCATGGACTGGGTTCTAGTTTAGACTTAGACATCTAAGATCTTTAGGTGGAGGTAAAATTTGAGCCTTGGGGTTCTGTTGAATGTAACTTCCTTTTTCTTGCAGAAGGCTGAAAAGGGACGTTGAACTAGGCAAACTGGTGAAGGTACTATGACCAAAATTTGTGATGGCGATCAAGTTCTCTTTTATTTGGATTCACGACGCCACTGGCTCCTCCGGGTAGAGGCAGGAAAATCCTTTCATCTACATCGTGGGATTTTAAATTTTGACGAGGTCATTGGCCAACAATTTGGGAGCTTTGCCACAACTAGTCTGGGAACCAAAATCGCAGCTTTACCTCCCTTGCCCCGAGACAAGGCTATCAAAATGGGACGACAAACCAATATCGTGTATCCTAAGGATGCAGGATTGATCCTTCTCTTAGCTGGAATTGGTCCAGGATCAACTGTCGTGGAGGCAGGAACGGGTAGTGGTGCCCTTGCCTCTCTCATCGGGTATCATGTTTCACCAAACGGTGGAGTAATCTCCTATGAAATTCGTGAAGACTTTGCAGAAGTAGCCATAAACAATCTTGAGAAGGCAGGATTAAAGGGAATCGTAACCGTGAAACAACAGGATATCCTTGAAGGAATTACAGAAAAGAATGTCGATTCAGTGGTCCTTGATTTAGCTGTACCTTGGGATGTGGTCCCCCACGCCTATAACGCATTACGGGGTGGTGGTGTCATTGTCTCCTTTTCACCGACCATCGAACAGACACAACGAACCGTAGAAGCCCTGTATGCATCACATTTCACTGAGATTGTAACCCGTGAGCTTATTGAACGAGAAATCCTCGTTCGACCAGGAAAAACTCGGCCAGCAACTCGGATGATCGGACACACAGGTTATGTAACCTCCGCACGGAAGGTCTATCCACCCAGAGTTACACAACACTAACAACATCGGTTAAGGTTCGGTCAGAACACGGAATATAAATTGAATTTTTGTGTTTATTCGAGTGATGCACCACAATTGTGACAAAAACGGGCTTCTGGCGCAGGAACGGGTGAACCGCAGCTTGAGCAGAACTTACCAGTGGGGGTAGTTGCAGCCTTAGGAGCTGGAACAGCGGATAAGATAGGATCAAGGAGTGAATTGTTCACAGTTCGTTCTCCTTTTCCGTGTTCAGGACATTGGATGTTTAACTTTGTGGTTAATTTCCCTGCTTTTTGCCCGACAACATCTACGGGTTGCCCACATTTCCGGCACAAAAGAACATGTTCTCGAATTAGCCCGCTTGCCTCATCATAGCTTTGTAAAGGTAATGAATATTCTACGGTAGCTGTGTGAACGGGACAGGACATGTAGAGTTTTACTTTGTTAGCTGTTGGTTTGCTTACTCGATGTATGATGCGTGGTCGATCACAGCGTCGACATTTGAGTTTCTGTTGAACTTCATCTACGGACATAGGTGTCACGCTCTTGCTTCCATTATCTAAAAAGCAGCCTTATAAACAATCGCAACCAAGCAGGACCATATAGTACCCACTGAGAAATCATTATCTAACTAAATGAAACATCCCTGCTCAAGAAGAGCTGGTTATTATGACTTCCTCTGCATCTTTTCCAGTAACTCCTACAATGATTTTACAAGCAAGAAAACGCTTAACTGGGAAAATAGTACGAACACCCCTCGAGCCCTCACCTGCATTAGAAACTATCGCCCAAACGCCCGTTTTTATCAAATGGGAATGCCTGCAACGAACTGGCGTATTCAAACTCCGTGGTGCCTACAATAAAATAGCTTCCCTCCCAGCGGGAACTGCCCAACGTGGTGTCGTTACTGCCTCCACTGGTAACCATGGTCTAGCTGTTGCCTATGCTGCCCAACAACAAGGAATTTCTGCCACAATCTTTGTTCCCCGAAAAGCATCACCACTGAAGCTAGATAAAATCAAACAGTATGAGGCTACAATTATTGAAAAGGGTGCTAACTATGATGAAGCAGCAACTCATAGTGCAAAGTTTGCTAAAAAGAAGAATGCCACTATTATTCATGCTTATGCTGATCCCCTAGTCATAGCTGGTCAGGGTACAGTTGGTTATGAAGTTCTTGAGGATTCTCCTGAAACGAATGTTGTAATTGTCCCAATCGGTGGAGGTGGACTTATCTCAGGGGTCGCATTATGGGTTAAAACTATTAATCCCGAGATTCAAGTGATTGGAGTTCAGACAACTGCCACTCGTGCTTTTTACCAGAATTATCGAGTAGGTCGGCTTTTTCACGTGCCTGTTGAACCCACTATCGCTGATGGGCTCGCAGGCAATACGGAGCAATTGAATCTTGATATTGGCTTACGATACGTAGACGATGTTGTATTAGTGGAAGAACGGGGATTGCAAGATGCCATTCGTTGGACACTAGAAAATGAACGACGTATACTCGAGCCTGCAGGAGTTGTAGGAATTGCGGCTTTGTTGCAAATGAAGGTTAAGATCAAAAAGAACGCAAACGTTGTCATCATTGCTAGTGGGAGCAATATTGATCCTGTTCTTTTACAGAGCATTATGCGAACCTGATACATTTATTCGGCTCTAATGGCGTGTGTGGCTTTCACAGCCTAATGGATTTCCATCTGGATCTAAAAAATTAAACACGAAAGTAGAGGAATTGTATTCAAAAATATCTCGAGTGAATTGGATTTTTGCCTTTTGTAGGTACTGAAAAGTAGCTTCGATATCATCTACCTTGAAATACACTTGAGGTATCTTCATGCTTTTTCCAATTCGCGGTCCTGGTGGGTTCTCTGCAAGATGCAGGTGTAGTTTGACGGGTTTGGTTTTCAATGTTACAAAGGTGGGTTCGAAGATCTCAACTTCTAACCCTAAGACTTGGGTGTAAAAGACTAATGCCCGTTCCATATCACGGACATATAAGATGACTCCACCCAAATAGGAAAAATCGATCATGTTCTAACCCTTCCTCATCAGATTTTTTTTAACCTGAAGTAATTCCCCTTTTGCCCCATCGATATTTCCCACGGCGTCGCGTGGGTCCACCAATTAACTTGGTTGAAATCTCGATATTGTTTTTATCGATTTTAATGATATTGTAGTTTTGACAAGGACTGCCACGTAATCGTGGACTGCCACAGGTTCCTGAGTAGGATAATACCATATTTTCAAGCCGCCATAACCATGGATAGTGCCGATGCCCACTCAACACCAAACTCACTCCTTTGTGCATTAATAATTCAAGCATATCACCGGCATCAACCATACTATCTCTTTCACGACCTGACCGTGGTACTGGGACAAGATGATGATGCAGTGCAAATATCTTCAAGAGTTTCTCATCCGCCTTAGAAAAGGCTTGATCAATAAATCCCCGTCCCTCTCTGCCGACATGTCCAGTGTTTAAATCTGGCTCGGAGCTATCCACCGCCATCACAAAGACACTTTCATCCTGGTATTCTGCATACCGTGGACCAAAGAGTTCCTCAAAGGTTAGATATCCAACATTAAACGCATCATGATTTCCCATCGTTACTATTTGTGGGGAGTCAATATTTTGCAGTAAATCACGAGCTTCTAAAAACTGTTCACGTATCGCATTCCATGTCAAGTCTCCACAAACCACAACGAGATTGGGTTTTATTTCATTAATTTCCTCGATTGCGGTAACAACCATGTCACGCCGGTAACTCGCTTCACCTATGTGAAGATCAGAGATTTGAACAATCGTATATTTTGACATTCTATATCAACTCACAAGGCAACTAATACTTTCAATGACTAAGTATTAAGAAATTTGGATGATTTTTTTTGAACGTCACGACCAGATTTAAACCCAGATTCATCTAATCAATGCATTCAATGAAACGACCGGTGAATAAAATGGAATTTGGAACCCCAGAATGGCTAGAAGCCTTTGTCACAACACTCAACGAAAATGAAGCATATGCAGACGCTGCTGCAACATGGGAAGGTGACTTCCTCTTCATCGTCTGGCCCAACAAAGACCTTGAGATAGATGAGGAGCTTGTGATGTGGATGGATCTGTGGCATGGAAAGTGTCGTGGGTATGAAATGTTACCAAATCGTGATGCAAAGGAGACGGCTTTCGTCTATGAGGGCGAATACGCAAATTGGAAAGAAATCATTGAAGGTCGCTTGGATCCCATCAAAGCTTTACTCACACGTAAAATGAAACTAATTGGTGACCGTGCGAAGGTTATGCGGGCTACGCGTGCTGCAAAAGAGCTTGTTCGAACAGCCCAGATGATCAAAACGGAGTTCCTATAGAAACAATTAGCAGATGGGGATTCGTCCCCCATCCCTATTACTTTTCTATTAGAACTGATTATTGGTTTTGAGATGAACTTCAATAAGTGTTCCTAGAACAGTTCCTTATTGGCTCTAACTTGGAGGTCTATTCAAAGTGTGGTATTTCCGTTCTCCACGGGTCTTCGCATTTGGTGAAGGAGCCTTAGATTATCTAAAGGAAATCGAAGGACACCGTGCCTTCGTTGTGACAGATAATACAATTGTCAAATTGGGCTTTTTGGATTTAGTGATGGAGAAACTCAAAGAAAGTGGAAAAGAAGTAGCTTATTTCGATGGTGTGACTCCTGAACCGCCAGAAGACGTAGTATATGAGAGTTTAAAAATAGCTCAGAAATTCAATCCTGACCTTATCATTGGGTTAGGTGGTGGCTCAGTTCTTGATGTGGCCAAAGTGACCCAAGTTCTGTTTGAACATCCTGATCTCCCTATGCTTGAAATTATGCCGCTGACACCAATAACCATTAAGAAAACGACTCTGATCGCCATCCCTACGACTTCCGGAACAGGTTCTGATGCAACTGCATCAGCAGTTATCACAAATAGTAAGGAAAATTACAAAATGGAACTCAACCATCCTGTCTTGATACCGTATGTTTCTATTTTAGATCCTGTCCTCACGAAATCCTTACCTCCTAAAGTTATTGCATCCTCCGGAATGGATGCGCTAGCACAAGCAATTGACGGATATACGGTTCAATGGCGCAACGATTTCAGTAATGGTTTAGCTATTCACAGTACACGTATGATTTTCGAATACCTTCCTCGTGTTTATGAAAATCCTGAGGATTCAGAGGCACGTGAAAAACTCCACAATGCTGCAACGATCAGTGGACTTGCATGGAGTAATTCCTTCCTCGGCATCACCCACTCATTTGGTCATGCCATGGGAGCCGTCTTCAAAATACCTCATGGAATTACCGTAGGAATAGTTCTCCCTTATTCGATCGAATACGCAATGAAGACTCACTCCAATCTTTATGGAGAACTCGCACGAGCTGTCGGGGCTGCTGATTCAAGCGATGATGACAAAACGGCAACTATCAAGTTACGCAATAAAGTTGTCAAAATTATGAAGGAGATGGAGGTTCCTCGAAGTCTCAAAGAATATGGGATATCAAAGGAAAAGTTCGATAAGAACTTTGATGATTTGGTTCGCCTGACATCTGAATCTGCTGTAAACATCTTCAATTGCAGAGAACCCACCACTGAAGATATGGAACGTTTTTGGCACTATATGTATGAAGGAAAATCCATCGATTTCTAAATCCCACAAAACAATCCTGCGTAAAGAGGTTATGATGTTGACGAAAAAGGATAGTTACGGTTACACGGGAAAAATACTCCATGTTGATCTTACCACAGGAACTCTCAAAGAGTCATCAACACCACTTGATTGGGCCCGACAATATATCGGTGGAGCCGGATTAGCTGCAAGGATGTTATACCCCTTGCTCTCAAAGGAGTTAGATCCCCTTGGACCCGATAATCCGCTCTTGCTTCTTGCTGGACCATTAACCGGAACTCGAGTTCCTCTATGTGGGCGGCTCAGTATTTGTGCCAAGTCTCCTTTAACTGGATTATGGGGGGAATGCAATATTGGTGGTGATATTGGGGCGCGTCTTCGTCATGCAGGATATGATGGTGTACTCATCAAGGGTCGAGCAGCTCAACCTATGCTTCTCACAATTCAGAATGGTCAAGTCACTTTGCAAGAAAAACTTAGGTTATGGACTCTTCACGTCACTGAAACCATTACACAGCTTCACAAAGATTATGATGAAAAACGAATGGCCACTCTAGTAATTGGACCTGCAGGAGAAAATTTAGTGAAATTTGCTAGTATCATGACAGAAGGTGGTCGCACTGCGGGTCGAATGGGATTAGGAGCGGTAATGGGAAGTAAGAATCTCAAAGCAATTGTGGCTATCGGTGATACGCCAGTTCCCGTGGCGAAACCTGACGAACTCCAGGATTTAATCCGAACTGCTATGAAAGTTCTAATGGAAGACTTCCAAGTTAGCTTATACAAAGAATTAGGCACTGCCGCATTTGTCGGTCATAGCCAAGAAGTAGGTTCGATGCCAAACAAATACTGGACGACCAGCGAATTTCCAACCTATGATAGTATTAGTGGAGCTACAATGGCTGAAACCATTTTGGTTGGAACCAGTGGTTGTTACCTTTGCCCAATACGTTGTGGTCGCGTTGTCGAAATTCCTAAAGGGAAATACAAAATCCCTCGAACAAGTGGACCCGAATATGAAACTCTTGGCGCACTGGGTTCGATGATTCTCTGCGATGATCTCGAAGCTGTAACCTATGCAGCTCATCTTTGCGACGAGTTGGGAATGGACACGATTAGCTGTGGCACAGCTATCGGTTTTGCCTATTATCTGATGGACCAAGGAAAATTATCCACGAAAGAGGTTGGGATGGATCTGAAATGGGGTGACCCGGATCCACAGATTACTCTAATCAAACAAATCGCTGTACGTGAAGGTTTTGGTGATATCTTGGCTGAGGGAGTTCGTGCTATTGGTGAACGATATAATGCTTCAGACGATGCTGTTCATGTTAAAGGCCTTGAAGTTGCCTGTTGGGGCGTTAGATCTCTTTTTGGAAATGCAGCGATGTATGCAACTAGTCCACGGGGCGGGTGTCATCTTGATGCTGATATTTATTGGGTACTAGCTGGCCAGGTAATTCCGGAGCTAGGAATTGATGCAGATGATCCGCAAAGTGATGAAGGGATGGGTGAACTGGTAGCCCGTACACAAAATTGGCGAATGGTAACGAACTCTCTCAATATCTGTATCTTTGCCACGTATACTCCCACAGAGGTTGCTCAGTTTTATTCGCTAGTTACTGGAGTTTCTGCATCACCTCAGGACCTGTTAGATATCGGTGAACGCATCATCACACTCAAACGACTGCTAAATCTAAAATTAGGTTTCATTGCAAGTGACGATACACTTCCACCACTCCTACTCCGTCCTTTAGAGGGTCCTACTCGTGGTTTGGTTCCCAATCTTTCTCGTCAACTCAAAGACTACTATAGATACCGAAACTGGGACCAGAAGACTGGACGTCCATCTGCCGCTGCCCTTAAAAAAGTGGGACTCGACAAGTTAGATAAGTAGCAATTCATGCGTATCTGAGTAGGCTAGGATAATGGAACATCTGCGAAAAGACAATTCGAGATTATTTACACTGCTTGACCGAGTGGCTACTACTCAACATAATCAACTTCTTACTTCACTCCTCGCGCAACTTGAACCCTATTCGACTAATAAACCTGAACTACTGCTTATGCCCAACGCCTTCGATCGGATTAAGGATCATTCTGAAGCAGCCATTGACATGGAAATGCGAGGGAAAACGCCCAAGCCCATTGATTTTGGAGGATTCACACTCGTGGTTCCTCTTTCCTCAAAGAATCCATTTGATACCTTATTTTTAACTCGTCCCTTCTCAAACAAACTGAAACTCACTGTTTTTACCGAACAACCACCAATTTTTCCTTTTGCCCTATGGCTTACACTAGATCAGAGTCACCCTGGAATAACGCCTGCGGGGTTCAATCCCGAAGGTGCCTTCAACATTCATCGTGGACCTGCTCCCACTCTTCCAGATAATATCACAAAACCTAATGATCTCATCACCGCAGCAGTGTTATTACGAGAATCGTTGGAAACACGGTCACTGCATCCACAAGATGAAGCCACGCTAAGACAGATCATAACTTTTCCCATCGAAAATGAGGTGGGCAAACGCTTCTTTCCACCCTTACAAGTCGTCCGGAGTGGCGTTGATGATATCCTTCGCCCGGAAAGCTATCTCCTCCATCTTCCAATAATCCCCCTACTCGTTACCTATGCCACAGGACTATCCAAGACTATGATTCAGCTTGAAACTGTGCCCTCTTGGCCAGCCAACTGGTCTCCCGAACTTGCATTTACTAGCGAAGCTGAACGCTATGTTACTATTGGCGAAGGTATCAACTATGACCTCTTCACCCTAATGACACTAATGCGTGACCTCGCAGAAGCAACAACCGCCTCTGAAGATATTTATTGGCCAATTGGTTAATACGGGCTACCCGTCGAACCAAAAGGTTTAAGCCACTCAAGCTTAAGCCCAAGCCACGATATATCAATTTCTGGTGACGAAACGTGGGATTTTGCCCAATCGCTCGTGGCGATTGTCAAGGTCGAGCCAACTGCCGAATATGGGTTCGCGGACGAATTCATAAAACTGATACCAAACTACTCGCAGCCCAGCTAGCTCGATTTGCCTTACAAGAAAAACGTGATCAGACAAACCCACTAATATTGACACCCAAACTCACCGCACCATTTTGGGAAAACCACGGTATTCCTAATATTAACCGTGAGGTCATTATCGATCGTTACCTAAGAAAGAAAGTCTCTGAAGTTGAAGAAATGGCTGCCCAATGGCTTGCTAGCCCGGGATTTCACGAATCTGTAATTAATGAAACGCTTGTCATGGCTAAGGAAGGGGTTGAGCCCCGTACACAACGTTGCAAGTCCCCTCCATAGATACCATACAGGGTCCAATGGGATTATCGGGCGTACACTTTGAGGCAAACAAGGGGCACTCTTCTGGACGCATTACTCCACGAAGTACTTCGCCGCATTTGCATCCTGGAGGCATTTCAAATTTCTGTGGTTCAACCTCGATTTCAAATCGATTTCGAGCATCAAACATCATGTAGTTTTCACGTAGAGCCAAACCCGATTCAGGAATCAAACCAATTCCACGCCATCGCGCATCCACCTGTTCAAATACTTGGTCAATCATTTCACGGGCATGAACATTTCCTTCAAAGGTCACTGCTCGAGTGTACTCGTTTTCTACTTCACCTCTCCCTTCCACCACTTGGCGTAAGAGCATTATAGTCCCCAATAAAACATCAAGTGGTTCAAATCCTGCAATTACTTGAGGGACCTTATACTGCTTTGATATTTGGAGATACGCTTGAACACCCGTAATCACACTAACATGACCGGGGCATAAGAACCCGTCTATACCTACCTCTCCTTGTTCGAGAAGAAACACCTCTGCTGGTGGAATGAGCCGATGGCTCACAAGAACGCTGAAATTCTTTGGGGGATCACCTAATAGTTCAGCAGCAGTAGGTGGAGTAGTTGTTTCAAAGCCGATAGCAAAGTGCACGACTTCTTTGTTGGGATGTTCCTTTGCTGCGATAATCGCATCCATCATGCTGTAAACAACTTGAATTTTCGCTCCATGACTTCGGGCTGAATTCAAAGAACCTAGATCGCCTGCAGGTACGCGCATCATATCGCCAAACGTTGTTAATAACGCGTTGGGCTCAGATGCAATCGCAATAGCTGAAGCCACATCTTCTGGGGGGCAAATGCAGACTGGGCAACCAGGTCCGGCCAGCAACTCCACGTTCTTAGGTAAGAAATCCCGGATACCGGAATGGGTGATTGTATATTCGTGAGTTCCGCATAAATGCATAAACCGGAAGGTTCGATCCTTGGCTAGCTGTTTGATTTTTTGTGCTGCTTGTTGGACCAGTTTGGGGTCCCGATAACCCTTTTGGACTTGTAAGGGATCCATGTTAGCGAAACTGCCGGTCATTTATGATTCACTCATTTCCTTATTGTTTTCAAGATTACATGGTTGTGTGTCACGGGATACCTAATACTTCTTTCGCAGTTGCATCTTCCAAGAGTTTTGAATCTCCCGAACAGCTAAAAAGCTCAGCTGATTCTGGGCTGCACGAGGACTCTCTATGGGTAACGACATCTCTGAGACTCATGAATTTAATGCGAAGGTTATTTGGACCGGTGGTCACGAAGGTGATATTAGTATAGATGGAAAACCCTCATTACCCCTCACCTCCCCAACCCAGTGGGAGGGTAAACCTGGAATCTATTCGCCTCAGGATCTTTTCATTTCGGCTATCGCAGGGTGTTATATCACAACCTTTGCGACTCTAATGAAACGGATGCAACAGCCATTAAAAGCTCATCAAGCAACTGGTCGTGCGGTGCTTCATAAGCATCCGGAAGGGGGTTGGCATTTTACCGATATCTACGTAACCATGAACATAACTGTGCCAAAGGAAGCGAATCTGTCTCAAGTTGAACGAGCAGTGTCACTCACCGAGAAATATTGTCAAGTATCCCGATCTCTTGCCTGTAAATTGCATGTCAAGCCAAACATCCTGCAAGAAGACTAGTAGTTAGGATGGCTGTCAAGCTTAAGTAGTCAGATACCCTTTTTGTCTGCATTACGATTACTTGAAAGTGGTGATTAGAATGGCTAAGGAAAAGCTCGGGTTCGAGCATCTAAAGGCAAATGTGATTGATATAGGAAAATGTTGTAGTTGTGGCGGTTGTGAAGCGGCTTGTCCCATTGGTGCTATCGAACTTCAAGATCTCCATCCAACGTTAGTGAAAGACTGTACCAAGTGCGAGTTTTGTTGGAAAGCGTGTCCACGCATGATCGATGATTATGGACCAATTTATGAACATGTCTTTGGGGAAGACGCGAGGAGGGATCCTTTCTTGGGGGTGTACCGACAAGCCTATGCTCTCCGGAATGCTGATGAATCTGTACGCAAACGATCCCAAGATGGGGGAGTTGTGACAGGGATTCTTATTCATCTTTTAGAGGAGGGCAAGATTGAGGGTGCAATCATTTCTGGTGTCAATTGTGATGAGCCATGGAAGCCCATGCCCCAAGTGGCTACATCACGAAAGGAAATTCTTGCAGCCTCCAAATCCCGTTACACTCGTTCACCTAATCTTGTGGCACTAAGAGAAGCCTTGAAGGAGCGAAAACTTAAACAAGTGGCTGTTGTTGGCACGCCTTGTCATATTCAGGGTATACAACTAATGCGATTAGCACCACTGAAGAAAATCGATCGAACAGTTGTGTTTACTATTGGGCTCTTCTGTAGTGAAACTTTCAAATTTGAAGAGTTGATGCAACAAAAAATCGTAGACGAACTTGGTATTCCATTGGAAAACCTTCGAAAACTCGACATCAAGGGTAAACTTCTCGTTTATCCACGCGGAGCCAAAGAGTCCTTAAAAATACCCCTCAAAGAAGCTCAAGCCTGGGTCGATCCTGGTTGCCATCCTTGCAGAGATTTCGCGTCTGACTTTGCTGATATCTCTGTTGGAGGTGCAGGAACACCTGGGAAATGGTCGACAGTGCTTGCCCGAAGTGAGCAAGGGCAGATAATCATTGAGAATCTGATTAAGGCAGGTCAGTTTCTACATGAAGAAATTGATAGTGAAAGTCTCGAACGTTTGCGTCGAATTGCAGCACCAAAAATCAATCCGAAATGACCCAGCCATCATAATTTGCACTTTACTCACCTGAAAGTAAACATTTTTGTCGGTAAACCACGCCAGAACCAGCCACTTCCATTAGCGAATTGATACTCAATGGTGTTCTTAATATGAGTTCAACAACCTTCCTTCTTGGCGTATTAAAATTAGGTAATATTGGAACATCACCCCTAATCGAGCTTCTCTTTGACGAACGGGCTGAACGCGAAAACTTCGATGTTGTGTTGATCGGCGCTGGGGCTAAAATGAATGAAGAAGTAGCCTCACGAAGCGCACAACTTCTCATCGAACAAAAACCACATCTTGTACTTATTCCGAGTCCTAATGCCGCACTCAAAGGACCAGCAAAAGCCAGAGAACTAATCAAAGACGCAGGAATTCCTGTTATCCTATTGTCAGATCTGTTACCAAAAGACCAACGCGAAGCCTTGGCAGGTGAAGGGTATGGTTACATCTTAATTCCTGCTGATTCTATGATTGGAGCTCGTAGAGAATTCCTTGATCCGACAGAAATGGCGTTATTTAACGCGGATGTTATACGCGTATTAGCTGCAACAGGAGCCCTCAGAGCTGTCCAACTCGCATTAGATGAAGTTGTGGCAACCATCATTGCAGGAAAAACACCAATACTGCCTACTCTTGTGATTAACGCTACAAAAGCAATTGATGCAGGAAATTTCACCAACCCCTATGCCCTGGTTAAGGCAATGGCGGCATATGAAATGGCTAAAGCTGTGGCACCAATTGCAGTCAAAGGCTGCTTCAAACAAAAAGAACATGCAAAATACATCCCAACTGTGGCGAGTGCCCATGAGATGATGCGTACAGCAGCCCTTTTAGCTGACGAAGCCCGTGAAATCGAAAAATATGGCGATAGTCTCTACCGGACACCACACTTTGATGACGGCACTATCGGTACGAAAACAAAGCTCGCTGATAAACCAAAACAACCAAAGTAGATAGTCCAACTCAACCAAATAGAGTTCCCTTTCTCACTATGCAGTTCTTTTCAAGATTCTGAAAGTGAAGAAATTCGGAGTCTTGACTATTTGTCAGGTTTATCTAACCGTGGCGATTCCCAATCTTTGCGCAGAGGATAAGTATCCTTTGGAAAGTCCTCAGGGAGAATCAGTCGCTTGAGATTGGGGTGTCCCTTGAATTTGACGCCAAGGAGATCATGAACCTCGCGTTCATAGAGGGTCGCACCAGGAATGAGGGGTGTAATCGAATCCACTTCGGCATGTGATGTTGGGACTTGAATACGCAAACTCACTGAGACGGATTTGACTTCAAAATGGTAAATGACCGCAAGTTCTCCGCGTAAATCCATGCCCGTGATGGTCGATAAGTGGGTAAGGCCCCATTCTTGCTTCATCCAGTCAACGGCTTTACGTACGGCTTCTGCTTTAACGGTCACATAGATACTATGTTCTCGTAGGAATTCTGAGGAGATGAAATCATCACCCATAGCCTTCTCAATTTCAGCCATCATTTTGCCTTCTTTCTTCGTGGGCTTCTTTGGGGGTTTTTCTTCTTTAGCCATATTGTGTTCCTCCATCAATCACAAGGAATTTTTATCCGCCCTGTAATTTACCAAGAAGTGCCGCAACACCATAAATGATCGCTTCTGGTTTGGGTGGACAACCAGGAATCCAGGCGTCCACAGGGATAACGCCCTCAAGACCACCAGTAACATTGTAACATTCTCGGAAGACGCCGCCTGACATGGTACAAGCCCCGATACCCACAACGAATTTCGGATCCGGTGTTTGGTTGTAGATGCGTAGGAATCGCTTGGCTACCTGTTTTGTAATTGGACCAGAACAAAGAAGCACATCTGCATGTCGTGGACTGCCTTTTAGCAGAACACCAAACCGTTCTAGGTCATATCGGGGTGTTAATGCATCAAGAATTTCGATATCGCAACCATTACATCCACCACTATTAAGGTGTAGGACCCAGGGGGATTTGATGCGTGCCCATGTTACGAGTTTGTCAACGATACCCATTTTCTTAGTCTCCTATTTCTTCAGGATGAGGATTGCTACAAAGGCGACAAGAAGGTAGATAAGAGGTACCCATCCGAGAACACCCATTGAAGTTGCCAGGATAAAGGCGACAATGTCAAAAATTGTGAAGTAGACGGCGTATCGGAGAAGTTGGGTATGGAATTGTGTTTTGACTGCAGGCAGATCCTCACCACAAGCATAGGTGGTGGTCTTCTCCTTTGTTGGATTACTTGGAGCAATTCGCTTACCAATCCAATACAACAGAAGGACAATTAGGAGAATCACGCCAAAGGCGGCCAAGAACCAGCCGACTCCTTGGATATTTGCTAACCAATCGAACTGCATTCTCCGGGTTCACCACTGGTTTGGCTCGTTAGCAGTCAAAGGGTTTGGCTATGTATAAAAGGCTTGCTCCCACGGGATTTTTTTTTCCCCGTTTCGGCTCCTATCAAATACAATCGCCCAGGTTAATTTGTTATTTTAACTAGTAATAATTGGCTCTAGTTCAAGAGTATGAAATGCTTGCACTAATTTTGAACTAGTCTTTTCTAAGTTGTTTGGATAGGAAAGGAGGTGACCCCCACAGTTGACCTTACAATCGGAGGAACCAAATCCGAGAATGGGTCGACCCCCCTTGGCTTGGAGGGTTTGTATGAGTAAGCATTCCAAGGGTTGTTGTGTTTCAGCGAAAACGCAGAGGATTGGCGGGCCTGTTTCCTGGAGAAGAAAATCAATATGCCAAAACAAGGGGTTCTGTGATGTGGTTTGAAAATGGCGGTGAATTCGCTGTCTTAGGTTTGTTGATGTTATACCTAAGGCTGGTCCCCCATTTACGTAGATAGCTGGAGGAAGCTCAAATTCCGGCTGTTTCCGGGGCTGAATTCTGATATTCATTACGATATGGATGAGTAGCGCATAGATACCTGGTTGTTTAGGAACACTGTGTAACTTTACTACTTTTACTGGAAGTAAATTTTTCATGACTATTGCAACCGAAGCATCAAAGGTTATTTACTAATTTCGATGCGGATGTTCTCCGAGCCTTTGAGTTCTGGTGTCCGGAGTGTGGATACAACTGCTAAAACGATTTTGTGAAGTAAATTCGTTGTGTACTCATTTAGCCCAATTTCGCGTTCGAAGATTACGAGAGTAGTTTTCTTTTTTTCAGAAGCCATTTTTTTCACCAAGGGTAATTTTGGGTGCTGTTAGAAGCCAATTATCAGTAGCTTCGAGGAGGAAAGGAAATTCATCAGGGATTTGAATCACCGTAGTAATCTCAGGATTTAATGTGCATTGCCCAAGAATGGGTCCAACAGTCTCTGCTTGAAACTCAGTTATTTCATCAAGGGTTCGGATACAGATGATTTTTGCAATTTGGGCATGCTTCTGGGTCCAGAACCGAAACCCTTCGAGAACAATCACATCAGCTGAAACCGCTTTTACACCTCGATGTAATAATTCTCTAATGTCGGTTATCGGCTCTTTGAATAAAAGTGACGCTGAAGATTCACTTTGCAGAACCGTTGCCACAGCACCAGCTTCTAAATGTCGATAGGAGTCAGTCCCTGGGCTATCGAGAGAAAAATGCGGTTCGCCGACATGTTTCGCGCTCAAAATCCGATGACGCTGCTCGTGAAGATGATTAATGATCCCTGTGGTAACTGTGGTTTTCCCTGAATCTTTGTATCCGAATACAGAAATCACTGGTGGTAACTGAACGATAGGCAATCCTTCCTAACGAATTAATTCTACTTGCCATCAGGTGGGTCTTCACGTATTTACCTTTCTCAATACTCAGCCCAAATTTATTCCAAAATATCCCTCGAAGCAAAAAAAGTCAAACTTGTAGCTACACTTTTAAGCAGAAGCAAGGAAAAAGCGAGTCTAACTACTCCAGTCACCCAGACGGAGCGTCCAACGATGTCTATGTCCCGAACAATCTTCGTTGGTTTACTTGCTATCATAGCAGTAGCCATTGTATTATTCTTAATTATGCTAATTCCGGGATTCGCCGGATATTCAATTTATGGTCTCCTAATAATGGTTGTAATCTTTGCAGTGCTGGCAATCGAAGATAAAGACCTCTTACACGCTGCCCTCTACCTCGCTGGCTCGGCCATCGCTTTAGCCCTAATCTACCTGGCACTTTTCGCACCATGGGTCGCCTTCTTCCAGCTAGCGGTGTATGCTGGTGCTGTGAGTATTTTACTGGTTGCAGCGGTGTCGCTTACAACGCGTCGTGGGACTGGTGAAGTCGAAGAGGAGGATGTCTAATGAGAATTAAAGTGGCTGGATTTATTCTTACATTGTTTTTTGGAATTATCATGGCATACGTGATTAGTATGGGACTTCCTGGAGTTGTGCTTGTACCGCCAGCCCCAATTCCACTTAATCGATTCGTCCAGCCTGATATTGTTTACGAAATGATTCATAGACTTGGCGATATGTTGTGGCATTATCGTGGCATCGATATGGTGTTACAAGCCGTATTCTTATTCGTCGCCGCTTTAGCTGCCTCGGCTTTCTTCCATGAGGTGCCAAGTGAAGCAAGCGAAAAGAAGGAGAAGGAGTAAATCGAATTGTCGTACCTAGATCTCTTAGGAGTTCCCATTCAAGTCTTTCTGATAGTTGCTGTAATTCTGTATGCGATTGGTATCTACGGGATGGCAACAAAACGTAACATGATTAAGTTCATCATTGCTTTAGAATTATTACTCGACGGGGCTCATCTCAACTTCGTCACGTTTGCTATTGCCTGGTCTGGGTTCTATATCGATTTGATGGCTCAAGCAATCGTCATCATCAGTATCTGTATTGGTGGTGGTGTGATTGCTATTGGGCTCGCGTTCATTATTCGAGCCTACAATAAATTCGGAACATTGGATATCCGGAAACTCAACAAATTACGTCATTAACGCTGGGGTGAAAGAGAAAAATGCTACCATACGCTGCATGGCTTTGCTGGTTGTTCCCCTTGATTGGGGCATTGCTTACGCCGATCTTTGCGAAATTCCATCCTAAACTTCGTGACTATGGAGCCATCCTTTTTGGCTTCCTCGGTATGGTCATGGCATTCTCCATGATCCCCGATATCTTGTCAGGAGCTGCTTGGATAAACGCTCCACCAATGCTTTGGTATGAAGAGGCTATACCATGGATCTCTATCCCGGGTTTCACAACTCTTGAATGGGGAGTCTTGGTCGATCCGTTATCAGTTTTCATGGCCTGTGTTGCTACTGGTGTTAGCTTTCTCATCCTTGTGTACAGTCTGGGTTATATGCATGGAGACCCCTCTCTGACTCGGTACTGGTTTTTCATGCAGCTCTTCGTCGGTGGCATGGTCCTCCTCGTCATGGCTAATAACCTGCTCCAAACTTTTATTGGCTGGGAAATTGTCGGGCTCTGTTCCTATGCCCTAATTGGCTTCTGGTATAACAGACCCAACATGGTCTATGATGACCAACTAGGCGAAGTCACTGAAGGCAAGCTTAACTCTCATAGTGGTATGAAAGCCTTTGTTGTCACACGCGTTGGGGATGTAGGGCTTCTCATTTCTATCATCTTTATCTTCTTCTTTACAGTCTCTGTTGGGAATCCTACCTTCAACTACCAAGTCCTACTCTCCGATTTTGCTTGGCTTGGTAACATGGCCCTGTTTTTGAATGGCGTTTTGATGTTTGTTGTCTTACTCCTCTTTTTCCTTGGTCCTATCGGAAAAAGTGCTCAATTCCCCTTACAATTCTGGCTTCCAGAGGCAATGGCTGGTCCCACTACAGTATCTGCGCTTATTCACGCTGCGGCTATGGTGAAAGCTGGAGTGTATCTGATTGCTCGTATGGCGCCAATCTTAGTTGAAGGCTTCTACCAAGTTGCTGTTCCAATTGCCCAGTTGGTTCTCGTGAACTTCTTCCTAATCATAGCTGTTATCGGTACATTTACAGCCTTTATGGCCGCCACGATGGCTCTTGTTTCCAGGGAATTAAAGAAAGTCCTTGCATTCAGCACTATAAGTCAACTTGGCTATATGTTCATGGCAATCGGCATCTTCGCCTTTACAGCTGAAGGAGCCCTCGGATACACAGCTGGTGTCTTCCATCTTGCCGCGCATGCTGTCTTCAAAGCTCTGCTCTTCCTCTCTGCTGGTGCTGTGCTTCACGCGGTTCACAGTAAATACATGGATGATATGGGTGGAATCCGTAAAGCCATGCCCATAACCTTTGTAGTTATGGTTATTGGAGCTCTTGCTCTCAGTGGATTTCCACCATTCAGCGGATTCTGGAGTAAAGAAGCGATCTTTGCATCGGCCTGGTTCCTTGGCTTTAATTTAGGCAGTTTATGGGGCTGGATCTTCCTGTTCTTCGGAGCCCTCACAGGTATTCTCACGTTCTTCTACAGTCTCCGAATGATTGGAATGACTTTCCTGGGTGAACCCAGTAAAAATGTCAAAGACCTTACAGCAGAAGGAAAACCCGTTCATGAGGCCCCAGCCGTTATGTGGGTGCCATTAGCGATCCTAGCTGCTGCAACAGTCGTTATTGGTTTCCTTGAACCTTTCCTGAAACAGTTCTTCTTTGCCTTCTGGCAAAATACATATCCATCAATCCCACATGCGCCACACTTGTCTGATCTTCTTACTATGTACATTCACTACTTCCAGGAAGTGTTCGCATCCCCAACCTTTCTTATTACCCTTGGTGTACTCTTCGTTGGTGGGTTCCTGGGGTACATGTTCTATATCCGGCGGAGCTGGAGTCCAGACTTCGTGGGTCGTGGTTTTCTGGGCCGTATCCACACCTTCCTGTATAACCGCTGGTACTGGAACGCCGCCATGTACAAGATCTTCGTCTCAGGTGGACTTGCATTCACCCGGGGCATGTTCAGTAACATCGAAGCTAAAGGCATTGACAAATTCAATTATGTCCTAGCGGATGGCGCGATGGGTCTGAGCCGCCGCTGGCGTCGAATACAAACCGGTGTCCACAGCTGGAACATGATTCTGCTGCTCATCGGTGCAGTAATGTTCCTCGTCTTAATCCTCCTGTTTCAGTTCCTAGGAGGCGTACTGCTAATTCCTCTTCCCTTCTTCCCATGAGGTGAACAAAAATGGCTTTCTTCTGGTATCTAACATTCACCATGTTGCTTATGATTATCGGCGCACCAATCGCTTGGATTATTGGTCGACGCAATGGCCAATATTCTGGTTACTTCTCCCTCCTCATCATGCTCGCTTGCGTAGTCACCTTCGGCTTAGCCTGGTGGGAAGTTATAACCGTTGGTTATTACGTTGAAGGCTTCTTCTGGGGACCATTCGCCTTTGGCTGGCTTCTTGATGGACTTAGCGTAACCGTTGCAGGAATCGTTTTAATTCTAACCACTGCTGCTACCAGCTACTCAATCGCCTACATGAAAAAGGAACACGGAAAAAGCCGATACTTCGCCCTCCTGCTCCTATACAACGCTGGCATACTTGGTGTAGTCATGGCGACAAACCTCTTCCAGTTTTACATTCTCTGGGAGCTCATGCTCATACCCAGCTACTTCCTTATCGCAGAATGGGGAACGAAACCCCAATCAACAAGCATTGCTCTCAAGTACTTCATCTTCACGCACATTGGGGCTGTCCTAATTATCGTTGGCATCGCTGGCATGTGGTCTCTTTCAAACCTTGGTGGCAATCCCACTCTGAACATGTCATCACTTCTCGGATCAACCATTGACCTCTCCTGGATCTGGCCTTTAGCTAATTCCGCTCAACTCCTTGCCTTTGAAATTACAAAAGTCATTGTCATCTTGCTTACAATTGGCTTTGCTGTGAAAATGGCAATTTTCCCACTGCACACCTGGCTACCCGACGCCCACGCCGAAGCTCCCACACCAATTAGCGTCATCTTGTCAGGTGTAATGATTGAAACCGCAGCCTATGCAATGGTTCGGGTTCTAATGACATTCATGCTCCCAGCCTATGGAGCTTTTACCCTCATCCTAATGATCTTTGGGCTAATTACCATGCTATATGGTGGTATTATGGCCTTAGCTCAAAAGGACACGAAACGTCTCTTCGCCTATTCTTCGGTTTCTCAGATGGGTTACATCTTCTTTGGCTTAGGAACAGCAGTCCTTCTGGGTGTAATCGGTGCCACCTTCCATATCTTCACTCATGCCCTCGGCAAGGGTCTCTTGTTTATGGTCGCTGGTGTCCTAATTCTTCAAATTGGCCATACTCGCGGTCGTGATGCCAATGCCATGGGTGGCCTTGCTAAGAAGATGCCTTGGACAGCTACAATCGCCCTGATCGCTGGACTAAGCATCGCAGGAACACCGCCATTAGCAGGATTTGCCTCTGAATGGATAATATTCGCTGGCGGTGCCCTTGGCTATACTGTTCTCTTAGTGATGTTTGCTGTGGCATCCACTGCCATTACAGCAGCTTACATCCTCTGGTTTTTCAAACGCGTTTTCTTCGGTACCACTCCCACCGAGTTAGAAAACACTACGGACAGCCCCTGGACTATGCGCATTCCTATGATTATACTGGCTGCCCTCATCATCGTACTAGGAATTTGGCCTGCAATCGTACTCAATCCGCTATTCACTGCGCTACCACCACTTCTACCCATGGTTCCCCCATAATGGAGGTTGAAAAAAGATGGCTATCGGACCTTTAGAATGGATTCAACTAATCCCCCTGTGGATACTCTTCGTTGGAGGACTTATCATCGCCTTGCTCGGTAGATTCACAAAGGAACGAGCAAAAGTGGCTATGGGAGCACTTTCAGCCCTTTTCTTTTTCATTGGTATACTGTTTCTAGTTCTACCCTTTCCCATCGTAACCCCTTGGGGAACCACCTATGGGCTTTGGTATCAAATTGTCAATAATGGATTTAACCCCATTAACATCTGGTATTGGCCTCCAGGTGCATATGATGCCACGACAGGAGCCACCTTCTTTCGAATAGATCTATTTACGGTTTTCATGGCAGTAATCTTTTCGTTCCTAGCGTTCTTTGTTTCCCTCTACTCGATTAAGTACATGGAACATGACACCCGACTCTCCCTGTACTATGGACTTCTCCTTACACTTGTGGGCGGAATGATTGGTGTCGTCATGGCTGGCGACTTCTTCACCCTCTTTATCTTCTGGGAAACCATGTCGATAAGCAGCTATGTATTAGTTGCATTCCGCAGAGACGAAGCCGAACCACTGGAAGCAGGCATCAAATACCTATTACTAAGTGCCGTCGGATCGACGTTAATCCTCTTCACCATGTCTATCCTCTATGGCATAACTGGTACAATTAACCTCTATGAAATCGGAAGCATTCTCGTTACACTCGCCCCAACCGTCACATCCCCGCTTTACGGACTACTTGTATTCACAATTGTAGGTTTAGTCATCGGTTTTGGTGTCAAAGCGGCAATTGCACCACTCGCCACTTGGCTCCCAGATGCCCATCCTGCTGCCCCCAGTGGGATTAGTGCTATGCTTAGTGGCGTTGTCATCATGACTGGAAGCTATGCCATCATTCGTCTTCTCGTCCTCTTCTATAATCCCTATACCTTCGTTTACTATGGGACGATACTTAACTGGTTTGCCCTCTTCACCATGATCTACGGGAACCTAATGGCACTCACTCAAAAAGACCTTAAACGGTTACTTGCATACTCGACAATTGTAAACGTTGGATACATCATCTTTGGCTTCAGCATTGCCTTGATACCCTTCTTCTTCCCCAGTCCACCCTATCCAGCCGGAACCTACGAAAATGCCCTGATATATTCTGTCACTGGCAGTTTATTCCACATCACCAGTCATATGCTTGCTAAAGGCATGCTCTTCTTGATCTCTGGCATATTCTTGCATACCCTACACACCCGGGACCTAGACAAACTCCGTGGAGCCGGTCGGCGCATGCCGTTCACTATGTTCTGCTTCACAATCGCCGCCCTCTCATTAGCTGGCGTCCCACCACTCATTGGATTCTACAGCAAATTCTACATCATCTGGGGTTCCATCGTTGCAGGAACCTACATCGCAACAATTTTCCTAGTACTCATGAGCGCCTTCAGCGTCGTCTATTACTTGCGCATGATACAAATCCTTGTCTTCTCAGAACCCAGCCCAGAAGCAGCTACTGCAAAGGAAGCTCATCCACTCTTACTCTTTGCCATTGGCGTTCTAATGATCTTCATCATAGGCATAGGACTCTTCCCCACATTCTTCCTGAACGCGGCAACCTTAGCAGCCCAAAGCGTTCTAGGATTGATTCCATAATGGTAATAGTGCGCCCACCAAGGAAGGTGGACGCATCATATCTTTTTTATTTTCAGGCTTTCGACTTTATCCACCATCGAATTCCCGATTTCGTGTCAGTAATTTCAAACCCTAACTCAGACAGGACAGTGCGAATCCTATCCGCCTGCTGATATTGGTGTTGATGCCGATACTGTTCCCGCTCTTGTAACAACAATCCAACTAGCCTTGATACAACTGGATCCGGTTTCACATCTATCTCACGAGTATAAAGGTCCCCAAATAATACAGAACCTACGCTTTCAAAGAATGTCAACAAATCTCGTACAGTATTATTGGCAATGTTATTTCGTGTATCAAGGAAGGAATGGACTAAGTTAACAAACCGAAAAAGATGATTGATAGCTCGTCCGGTATTGAAGTCATCTAGAAGAGCTGATTCAAAAGATTGCTTAGCCTCTTGTAGGGAACTAAGTATCTGCTTCTCAGCGTGACTCGGTTTTGCTTTTCCTTCATTAATGGCTTGAAGTCGAGATAGAACCTGGCGAAGTCGATCGATTCGTCTTTGGCTTCGATGAATGGTCGTGTCTTTGAATCTTAGCGGTTTCCGATAGTGAGTACTGAGGAGGAAAAGACGGAGAGTAGCAGCACTGTATTGATTCAAAGTTTCTCGGACGGTCAAAAAATTCCCTGTCGACTTGGACATTTTTTCACCATCTAGTTGGAGATGTCGAACGTGCATCCAATAACGCACATAGGGAGTTCCATTGGCTGCTTCGCTTTGGGCAATCGAATTTTCGTGGTGAGGAAAGATATTATCCTCACCTCCACCGGAGACATCGATAGTTTGACCCAGGTACTTAGCTGACATAGCGCTGCATTCAATGTGCCAGCCTGGTCGACCAGGTCCCCAGGGACTGTACCAAAATGGCTCACTGGGTTTGGTACGTTTCCAGAGGACAAAATCACCAACAGTCTCCTTATCATATTCATCCTTGTCGATGCGACCTCCTGCTCCTGCTTGAAGGGTATTAGGGTCGATCCCTGATAGCTGCCCATATTTGGGAAAGACATCGATTCGGAAGTATACTCCATCATCTGCTTCATAAGCAAAGCCTCTGTCAAGGAGTCGTTGTATGAGTTCAATCATTTCTTGGATGTGCTGTGTCGCAATGGCATAAGTATAGGGATCTGCGATACCCAGGAGATGACGGTCATGATAGTAGTCTTGCGTGTAACGGGTCACTAGTTGTTGGAAGGTTTGATCATTCGTGCTCACCCGTTTCAGGATGTTATCATCGACACTGATATCTGTTACATTTGAAACGTGGCTCACCTCGTAATTGAGGTATCGCAAGAATCGTTCAACAATATCCCAGAAGATATACGTGCGTGCATGACCGATATGCATCAAATAATTTACAGTCAACCCACAGGTATACATCCGAACCTTACCGGACTCAAGTGGAACGAATTGTTCCTTTCGCTTCGTCAGTGAATTAAAAATTCTAAGCTGTTTATCAGAGCTCTTACCCTGTTGATGCGAATTTGTTCGACGAGCCAACTGTGTCATGACAGAAATCCTCCATTTGGTTTTCTGTAACCCTTCCATTGACTCAGAAAGGATTGTAAGGGATTAACAAAAATTTTCGAAAACGAAATGGAGTATCCTGTTACTAGTGTGCTGCTAACTGCAAACTAAATACCCCATTGGCTTTCACCAATGCTCGATGATTACAGTATTCCACATAAATGTTATGGGCAAGGCAAGCGGCAGAGCCCAAATAAGAGGAAGCCTTTTTTACCCACACAGTTACTGGTGTACCTCATTTCCTAAACAAGCAATTCAGCGTTGATGGTGGAAAAATTGGCTCCGATGCTCCCAGCGAAAATGAGTAACTTCACAGCCGTAGTCCTCGACACGAATCTAGACACAGCTCTACGCCTTATTGCCAGTACAGAACTCATACACTTTTCAGATGTCAAAGAAAGTAAAAAGAAGCATCTCAAAGCCCTCAAACCAGTAGAACCCTCCGAACGCTACTACTACCTCTCCAACCTTCTCACACGTATCAGTACACTCATCAGTGACATGAAAGTATACCGTGGAGGAAAGATCAAAAACAAATTAGAAGTACCCCCTGTTCCTGACCAAACCTATTTTGAATCAGTTGAAAAACACCTCAAAAACATTGAAGATGACTTTCAAGACCTCACCCAAGAGCTCGAAACCGCTGAAACCGCAGGAGAAAAGAAGGCAAAAAAAGCAACCAAAAAGAAAATCGAAGCCTATGCCAACGAGAAACGCCGTGAACTCCTCGGCTGGGAAGAAATCGTCAAACGCGAACACGATCTTGAAGAAACTAAAACCCTCTTCGGTAAAACTCATCGCACTTACATCATGTATGGGTGGATACCCTCAAAGAAAGTTAAACAATTCACCAAAACCATCGATCAACATAACAGCGACCTCATCGCCATCGAAATCCACAAACATATCGACCATCCCACCCACGGACACTACCCCGCCGATACCGGACCACTTGAAGGCGCCGTCGAATCCGAAGAACCAACCGCTCCACCCACTCAACAGAAAAACTCACGCTGGGCACGCAGCGCCGAAAAACTCACCAACGCCTTCGGCAATCCCAGCCACAGAGAAATCGACCCCACCTGGTTCATGATGCTCGGCTTCCCAATTATCTTTGGCCTCATGTTTGGCGATATCGGTCACGGAATACTCCTCTTTTTCTTTGCCCTGCTTGGGTTCATAGCTAAACGCCGCAAAGTTGATGCGGGCGAAATGGTCAACTACTTCATCCAAGGCTCTGGCTTTATCATGGTTATTGCGATTGCATCCGTCTTTTTTGGCATCTTGTATGGCGAATTTCTTGGCATTGACATCACTGGGTTGCAAATCAATGGGGTCCTTGTGTACCAGCAGCTCAAGTATTCGCCTTTTGGTGAGACGATGAAGAATCTGTTACTAGGTCTTTTCCGGTTCTTCGACTTTGAAGGCGGCATCAACTGGTTCATTGATCCGCATAGTCCCTTCAACGCCTGGATCCTGGACCCCGCTCATGGCCACACCACTCCTATCTGGTTTAGCGCCTTTGAAATGCCTGAACACCTTCCCCCAACCATCGCGAGCCCCACCTGGCTCCTCTTCGTTATGAGTATCATGATCGGCTTCATCCACCTTAGCATTGCCATCGGGATTGATGCTATCAACAAAATCCGCCACCGCGACTGGAAACACGCCATCTTCGGTCCAATTATCTGGCTCCTCTTCCTCTGGGGTCTTGCCTATATGATTTTTAACTATGGCATCAACTTCATGAGCTGGCCAATCGTCGACATGGTCCTCTTTCTTATATTACCCGCTGTAGTCATGTTCGTCGGTGGCATCGTCGTCTTCGGGATGATGGAAGGCTTCATGGAAGGCATCGAAAAACTCATCGAAAGCATCAGCAACACCATCAGCTACTCCCGAATTCTTGCCCTAAACATGGCCCACGCCGGATTCGCCAAGACATTCCTCTTTATTGGAGGCGTCGCCGCAGCCGAAATCAACGGCATCCTCGCCCAACTCGGTGCAGAAGGCCTCATGTTCCTCGTCTCCCTCATTGGCATGCTCCTCCTCGGCACCGTCTTCGTCCTCCTCATGGAAGGTCTCCTCTCCTTTATCCACACCCTTCGTTTGCATTGGGTGGAAGCCTACCTGAAATTCTACGCAGGAACCGGATATGAATACAAACCTCTCAGTCTCCCTGATCAATGGACAACCACTATTCTAGCTACGCCAACGAAGTGATAGACAATGCTGCAGCTGATTCCCCCTGAAGCCATGGGACAGGTTCTCGCCACCTTCGGCGCCCTCCTCGCCGCCGGCCTCGGCGCAGCAGGCGCAGCCATCGGCATCGGCTTCAGCGGCAGCGCCATGATCGGCACCATCGCCGAAAAACCCGAAACCTTCAGTAAAAGCATGATCGCCGTCGTATTAGCCGAAGCACTCGGGATCTATGGACTTTTGGCATCGTTTATGATTTTGATGCGATTACCTAGCATCACCAATATGGTCCAAGGCATGATTGCCCTCGGTGCCGGTCTCAGCATAGGAATCGCTGCCATCGGTGCGGGTATTGGTATCGCCTATGCGGGGAGCAGCATGTGTACCAGCTTAGCGGAAGCACCTGAAACCTTCAGCAAAGCACTCGTCTCTGTGGTCTTAGCGGAGGCACTTGGAATTTATGGTTTGCTTGCGAGCTTTATGCTCCTGATGCGTATCGAAGGTGCCGTTGTCACCAACCCTGGTGCTGGCCTCATCGCAATTGCGGCTGGCCTCGCTATCGGAATTGCTGCGGTTGGTGCTGGTGTCGGTATCGCCAAATCGGGCTCATCGCTGTGCAAGAGCCTTGTCCGCGCTCCTGAAACCTTTAGTAAGGGGCTAGTCAGCGTGGTCTTGGCAGAAGCTTTGGGGATTTATGGTCTCCTCGCCAGTTTCATGCTTTTAATGCGAATTGAAACCATCACCGGACCCCTTGAACAACAACTTGCAGCTGGAACTATTGCCTTAGCTGCAGGGTTGGCGATAGGACTCGCTGCCCTTGGGGCAGGAGTAGGTATTGCCTCAGCAGGCGAAGCGCTTTCGGATAGTCTGGTTGAGCGACCGGAGATATTCAGCAAAGGCTTGGTCGCCGTGGTGTTAGCGGAAGCACTCGGAATCTATGGACTTTTAGCTAGTTTCATGTTGCTTATGCGGATAGAACAAGTCACCCTCTTCGGCGAGGGATTAGTGGGTCTAGCGGCTGGGATGGCGATAGGGATGGCGGCTATCGGTGCCGGCTATGGTATTGCCAAAGCCGGTGGTGCGTTGAGTCGAAGCCTGGTACGCGCACCAGATGCCTTTTCAAAGAGCCTTGTCAGCGTAGTGTTAGCAGAGGCACTTGGAATCTATGGGCTTTTGTTGAGTTTCATGTTGATTATGCGTATCGACGGATTGAGTGCAGATCCAGGTTTTGCTGTGGCGCAAGGATTCATGGGTATAGGAGCGGGTATCGCGATTGGTGTGGCGTGTATTGGTGCGGGATTTGGAATCGCTTATGCCGGGGAATCGTTGAGTCAAACGATTGCAGAACGCCCTGAGGCGTTTAGCAAGGGACTCGTGAGCGTCGTGTTAGCCGAAGCTTTGGGCATTTATGGTTTGTTAATTGGGTTTATGGTCGTGATGCGGATTGACTCGGTTGCGGCTGCACCGGATGTTGCACAAGCGATGGCCCAGGGTGTGTTAGCGATTTCAGCGGGATCGTCAATTTCACTGGCTGCGTTAGGTGGAGGTATTGGTATTGGGCTTGGGGGTGCTGCGTTGTGTGCGAGTCTTCGCTTTGCACCTGAGACCTTTAGTAAAGGACTTGTTAGCGTGGTGTTGGCAGAGGCACTTGGGATCTATGGTCTACTTGCCGCATTTATGTTGGTGATGCGGATGGATGCAGTCACCATGGCGACAGCATTCACGGGGTTGTCTGCTGCACTCACTGTTGGCCTTGGTGGATTAGTCGCTGGTGTGGCAATTGGTTGGGCTGGTGCATCGATGGTTGGAGCCTTAGTGAACAAGCCGGAAGTGTTTAGCAAGTCGATGGTGCCGGTAGTGTTGGCGGAGGCGCTGGCGATTTATACGTTGTTGGTGGCGTTTATGCTGATTATGCAGATTTGAGTTGGGCGTCTTTCGTAAGCAGTATGAGCAGGTCTCGGTTAGCCGTGATTCTGTACCAAGCTTACCTGCAGAAAATGCTGACTCAACACTCATAAGAATTCAATGAATTGATATGTTATTACGAAGTGGGTAGTTGGAATGGAGAGAGGATTTGGCTCTTAATTATCTCGTAATAAAAATCACGAATTCTTAATCCTCATGAAACCGCACGGCTCGCTTGCTCAAACAAACATCATAATTCACTTTTAAGCAGTCTTAATAGTTATGCAAACACTCGCCACTTCTGATATCAGACAACTTTTTGTATATTGTTTGATTACTCAGTGCCCCAGAACCCATTCTCGATCGATAAGGAGATACTCTTTTGTTACTTTAGTAGAATAACCTCGATCAGTAGCTGTGAAAGCAATTGATCTTCTTTTGCCCGGTCAACACGGCGAGAAGGGTTACTCTAACTGAGGGACGTCTCAGAGTACTCTCTGTAAGCGACATACCGTTTGCGTTAATAGAAATTAGCGATTATCAGTATCACTCTATTAAGTCCAGTACTCTGTATTTCGGGTTGAAGTGAATCTTGGCTAGGACTTTTGACCTCTTGACTGCTATATCCCTGTGAACGCGAGGTGGTCGGCTTGAAGCGGAGTGATGCAGAACGGTTAGCCACAGTCTTGAAAAGTCCGGAGTTTCAACACTGGGTTCGACAGGTGACCGTGCGTGAAGAACTCTCGGGTAGTACCTATGTCACCTTCTACACCAATCAGTTGACTTCACTGCGTGTATCCGATATCGACCGGATTAGCCAGCAATTTGAGGTAATATGGACCGCTGTGCCCTCACGGACAACCGAATTCATCCTTGTCAGATTCCAAGACCGATAAGATGCTGGGTTCTCAATGGTACTTATTTCGGATATCAAACTTTTAAGTGAACTTAAACATGCCGCGAAGACTCCACCACTACAGTAAGATTGCAACAAATAAACACTATGATTTCCTACATGGTTCAACTGATTGTCACATACGGAGCCTAGTCAAGTTTAATTGTATCGGCAGCCTTTTTCATTCCTTCAGTGATCGTGTTTTGTTGCGGGAATTTCGAGAACACATTCACTAACGGAGGAACAACCCGTTGTAGAAACTTGAAAAAACTTCTGTCTTCTTACGCTCTCTCTGTTGAGTTTAAATTAACTCGCAAAGATGAAAAGCCCGGGTGGGTTTCTCATTATGAGCTGTGGGCATCTACACAAAACGTAGGATCAACACAGTCCTCAACCTGAATTGAATAACCAGATTCGAAGACTGGCACCGTCCCCACCGGTGAGAACCACATAGTCCTGCAACAACGCGTAAATCTCAGACTCAAAATCCTAGAGCCGTCCATCGTTCTCAAATTCGCAACGGGGACAAACGATTGGTTCAGGAGCGTCTTCGAGTTGCTCCGGTTCTGGTACCGTAGGTGTTTCGAGTCCTTCGGATTCCAGGAACGCCGCGACCCGATCACCATCGACTAGGTGAGTATACCGATCTTCTAGGATTGTGCTTGATTTCGTGTAGCCTTTGATGAGCGTATGCCAATTTACCGTATAGAAATCTCGAAGAAAATAGCAGAGGTAATACTCGAGGTAGGGACAAGACAAATCGACTAGTCGTTGGCATCAGCTAGGTGTGCAGGTAAACAATTACCTTTTCATTTGCTGACTTGAAGACGCCAGCCCAACAAGATCAGCATCCTCTGATGTTGGGTTTCTCACCGTCCATAGAGAACATAGGTAGGTAGGAATCCTGGAAGCCCCAGCCCTACAAGTAGTAACAGGAAATAAGGCAGGATACTGACCATGTATCCATCCACCATGGGATACCACATTATTCTGATTATCCCTCCGATGACAATAGCTAGCAGGAGGATGCTATTCCCTGCTGTGGTCGTGCCGATATGCCGCAATTGAGCCCGCGTCATAAAGACCTGAAGGAGAATGACAAGACTCGTGCAGACAGCGACGAAGAGCCACCCGTAACCTATCCGAAAGAAGAAAAAGAACTCTACTGCCGCCAGAATCTCAGGAGGAGGCCCATAAATTGGAAGATACTTTATTGCTAGGAACCACGTACGGCCCACAAGGGCTGCCAACGCCATCCAAATAGTCAGGGTCACCACTAGTAAGCGATTCCGAGCTTTATCAAACCACTTTATGTCAACCTTTTGACTCCCATTACTCTGCAAAAACCATACCTCAACCAAGTCTTTTCAATGGGTTCTTTTACTCCAGTTTTGGTTTCAAGAACCTTCCACAAAGAAGACCAACCTCAAGCATAGCCAAAACCAAGAACACGCTTGCTAAGGATAATGCGATAATAGAGTAGTTCAACTGGGCTCCAGTATAAATAGCTGCACATGCACAGGAGAAGAGGGAAATCCATCTAACCCCACGTTGCCAGTCTCTCCTTCTTGTACGACGGTGAACGTAGTAGACTAGTGCTAAACTAAGCGCGCAGACCATTCCAGCTGCAATTGTCCCGAATCCGCCAATCAGGACCGCGAGGACTGCGACACTTAACAGCGGCACCAGCAATATTGCCAGAAGCGTGAAAAAGACACGATTACTTCAACTATTCAGAAAACCAGTTTTCACCAATTATTTACACCCCAGCTCTTTTTGGATATCCACGAAGATTTTGTTTCTTTTGTGATTTTCTCCACTTCTTTGCTTTCTTTTGCGGTGGACGTTCTGGTTTCTCTCTAATTCGTTTAATTTTTACCTTCTTCACCATCGTTCCTACACTTCATAAACATCTTCAATTTCATTTGTTAGCAGAAGTATATCAGTGTGAGTTCCATTGTCATTGTTTGACCGAGTATTTCTAGTCTGATGGACTAGAATCAGATTGCAGTACTCAAAGTGAACACAAAGTAACTTGAGAACACAAAGTTAATGATTCCTTAAATGAGAGCGGCTCGGATTTCCTTACTGCCTCATAGCATGAGGATCCAATATACCTCTATTATCCACTGAATCTAAAACAACTCAGTTTACTAAGGAGTTCGGTGTTTCAAGGCTAGTTATACTTTCTCTACTTTTGGTATCATAAAACCTGCAATAAGCACTATCAACCCGGGTACCATGCCTCCAAAGATTAACCCAAGGGCGCCTGTGGCGATGAAACCAGTCCTATGGGCATTGGGGTCACGTCGCCATTGGAACCAGAGAATTGTATACATGATTCCAAGGATTCCATGAACCATATACAAGCCGATGAGAAATTGGTTGAACATGGTGACAAAGGCTAACGCCTCACTTGCTGGAGGTGTTGGTAACCCTGTTATTACAGTTGCTAAGATTGCTGGTAGAAACAGGACGCCGATGAAGGCGTTTACAATAAATATGATTTGGAGAATTATTCCTACAAGAACTAGCGTTCGAATCGTATCTTCTTTTGACACAGGCTGCGTTACCTCCCTCAGCTATTATCCTCCAAGGATGATCTTAATTAATGCTAAAGAGCATTTTAAAGAATTCTATACAAGCATTTCATAAGCGTCTATTCATGTTGGCCAGAAAAAGTGGAATTTTTCTGGCTTGAGATGTTAAAATTCCGAAAGTGTCAAGGGAACGCAGCACCTGTGCAGCAGCTAAAATTTCTATGACAGAAGAGGAATCACTCTGTTTTGACACTTTTAGGCTGCGTTTTAACAAAAAGTGTTAACAATATACGTTAATCCATTCTTCTGGAAAAAGGTAACATCAAAGTTATAAGGAGAAATTTAGGAAGCTCTAGTGGATCCCTGTTACGGTCAACCTATCAAATCTTCTGGAGGAGGCAGAACAATGGCAGATGACGAAACCTCAAGAATTCTTGTCTTAATTGGCGCAGTCTTTCAACTTATTGCCGCAATTGCTCTATTATCTGTGGGCATATTCTTTGTCTTCATTATGTGGCCGTCCTTCTTTTGGCTTCCATTCTTTTTGTTCATGATTTTCCCTGGAATTTTTCTCATCTGGGGCATCGGTTTGCTGATACTCGCGATCTATTGGTTCAAATGGCGTCATGAACCGAGCGACCACAAATCAGCCCTCATCGCCACCGGCATTATAGGGCTGGTATTCGGCGGAACAATTGGCGGACTATTAGCGCTACTCGGCGGTGCCCTTGCACCTGAAGAAAAGGCGTAATCGCTTGAGAGAACGGCATTCGCCATAAGCGTTCGGTTTTCTTGCACAGAAGGGTGGAAGTTTAAATAATCTTTTCCGTTTCCACAGGCAGGGTAGTTTTCACATTATGAGCTGTAAGCATCGACACAAACCGTAGAATCAACACAGTCCTCAACCTGAATTGAATAACCAGATTCGAAGACTGGCACCGTCCCCACCGGTGAGAACCACATAGTTATGCAATAAGGTGTAAATCTCGGGCTCAAAATCTTGGAGCCGTCCATCCCGCGTGATGGGGAGACGCACCCGTAACGTATCCATCTCGAACCGTGTCCTGCCATGGTTTAAGATTGATTGGGATTCATTATACTGCGCGGGGAATCTTTGGGTCTTGACGTAGAATCGCCATCTTCGGATCCGTCCATCCTTCGTCCATTCCGCAAGAATGTATTTTTTCGACTTCCCTCCTCTTCGTTTGTGCATGGTGCCATTCACCCTGCGCACAACTTCCCTTACTCTGCCTTAAGCTTTCTTTCTTCTTGCACCGTGTCTACGGAGTTTAAATAATTCCTTAACAAACCAGGCCCCGATGTCTGGCAAGAACTCAAAGAGATGCTCACATCTTTCAATACAATTCGTTCGAGTTGGACGTTTGCCCTTTCCAAATGAATATTCTGAGCTGTTAAAGGACCATAATGTAAAAATGACAGCCGATATACGGGCTTTAAGCACTCCAACCTTTTTTATTAAGGATCCAAGTTTCACAAGAAATTAATACAATGAAATTGATATGATTGTACAGCGGATTAACCATTACGGAGAAGGAGTGAATGACATTAGAAAAAGAATCAGAGTTAGTTGAGATCATCAAGAATTTCGCTTTCGATACCATAACCAGTTTGGGCGATCTCTCGAAAGTTCTTGGACAAATCCTTGATGAAGTAAAGCAGATTCGACAAAAAATTGTGTAAGGGATCCGGTTAGGGTCCCAGCTTCCATTTTTTTCGCACCAAAAGTCCACGAGTTTTTTGGTGTATTCATTTACATGTAGGAATACGGTGTAAGGTTCGTCCGGATGGATTTTTTTATATCTGGAAATTACGACCGATTCAACATCAAAGCTAGTCGCAACATGGGATTACAGTCCGGTAAAGCAAGTGTCAAAATTAAACTGTACGAACAGCATGTGATAACCGAGTCCTTCGAAACATTCGTCGCAGCGCACACATGTAAACCCGATACGATATGGCAGGATATTAGCCTCCAAAGGAACGATGTCCGCATCACCCGAGCAGTTGGAGAAGCTGCACAGCGGGCTGGTCTCGACTCATTAGAGACGATGGATCTCTTAAGCGCCGCGCTGGCTGTTCGCTACCTCCAACGGTCTGGTGAAGGGAACTGGCAAGGTAGAAACCCGAGTATTAGTACGAATTATCAAGTACTTAGCTGTCTTTTGTACATTCCAGGGAATTTCATCGGATTCTGATTCTTTTTAAGAGGAGTGATTGGATAAGGGTCAGAGGAGGATGTGTCATGCCTAGGTCAGCTTCAGCAATAAGAAGGGAAGTTAAGCGGTTTTCCCAGTTTCTTGAGGAAGTACATACTGGGTTGGAACGTGCAATTGATGGTTTGGAGAATGTGGAGCTGAATTGGCGGCCTTCGCATAGCAGTAATTCTATCGGTAATCTTCTCAAGCATATTATCGGTTCTCAAGCCTTTTGGATTCATCATGTTGTGGGTGGCAAGGTGACTGACCGCGTGAGAAGTGCTGAATTTGAAGTTAAGGATTTTGATACATCCGACCTTCGAAAGGAACTATCTCAAGTGAGAAAACTGACTAACCTGATTTTGGAAAGGCTGACAGATACTGAATTGGATGAGATGAGAAGTTATTGGTCACAACTCAGTCAGTGCGAAAAGCAGGCCTCCGTGTATTGGTGCCTTTTTCATGTCATTGAACATTCTTCCTTACATATTGGTCAAATTTTCTATGCACGGAAGATGTACGCTGATCTCCAATCATGATAGCTGTCTATCTATGGTAGTTTCGTTGTTTTCAGCTGCAGTCTCTTTATCCGATGTTGATATCGTTTAGCTCTGAGCATAATGTGTCATAGTCTTGTTGACGGTGCACAAATACGCCGATATTGCCTAGACGTAGATTGGTGAGGCCTTGTTGTTGCATGGCTTGGGCGCTTTGGATCATTTCTTGTAGGGTGGGTGGTCGTGTTTGGGAGAGTTTGTAGGTGGGGAAGAAGGCGAGTAGAGTCGTTGGTATGGTTGGGTCGGTTTCGGCGATGAGTTGGGCTATGGCGGTGTGTTGGTCGGTTTCCACCCATCCGGGGATGTAGAGGGTGAGGATTTCTAGCACGAATCCTGCGTCGTGGCTGAGTGATACGGATTCTAAGACGGTTTGGTTTGAGGTTCCACAGAGTTGCTTGTAGATCTTGGGGTCGTGGGCTTTGATGTCGAGCCAGAAGGCATCCACGCTACCTTCTTTGAGGATGTCCAAATTGTCTTTAGTTAGGGCGTATCCGTTGGTTTCAAAGAGCACCCACATGTTTTGTCCTGCTGTTTCTTTGATGGCGTGGGCAGCTTCAGCGTAGTATTCAGGACGGCAACCTAGGTCGCCACCGGTAAAGGCAATGATGTTGCGAGCGGGACCGTAACCTTGAACTGATAATGCGACTTGCGTTGGGTCGAGTTTCTGTGGACATCGCGGTGATTGGAGACCGGTAAGACGGCAGGATCCGCAATGCTTGCAAAGGGTTCCAGCGTGCCACATGGTCGCCCGATGCCGTGGTTCCCAAAGGGTAACCTCTTGTCGATAGTCTTTAGCAATGAGGGCTAGCTCGGATGTGGATATCCACTGGCCATTCGTTGTTTTACTGAACTCAGCGGAATGGCATTTCAAACAAGTGTGGTTGCATCCGCTCTGGTATACTGAAAAATAATCCTCTGGTCGACTGAGATGCATAGATCGTATGAGTCGTTCAAATATACCGTTTTTGTTCTTTCGGAGGGTTACCTGACAAGCAGGTAGTAACTTGCCATCGTGGGTTTTTGTCTGGCAGGCTCCGCGTTCAAGCCCTTGGGTCTTGAGTGGACATTTCATTCTATGGGTTATATGTTTCCAGGGTTTTTGGGTTCTGCGCTTTCACGCGATTTCTAAAATCAGAATAACTTAACGTTTGCTAGTTTTTTCGAAAGACCAAAGAATCGTCCAATTAAGTATTGAAGAGAGTCTAAGAGGTGCCCAGAATGACTGAAGATCGGTATAGTCGGTTTCGAGTGTTAGAGGGTATCGGCGAGTCTGGGTTGCGTCGTTTGCGTGAAGCGAGGGTTGCAGTGGTGGGGATTGGTGGGTTAGGGAGTGTCTCTGCGAGGCAGCTTGCGTCGTTAGGCGTGGGGTCGTTGCGGATTGTGGATCGTGATGTTGTGGAGTTATCGAATCTTCAGCGGCAATTGTTGTACACAGACAAAGATATTGGAATGCCGAAAGTTGAGGTGGCAATGAACCGGTTGCATCAGATTAATGATGATGTCGTCGTCGAACCGTTGGCACTTTCTGTAACTGAAGCAACTGCTGACCGGGTGGTGGCAGGAATAACAGTTGTGATTGATGGGTTGGACAGCTTTAAACCCCGATTTGCCATTAATCGAGCCTGTGTACGTCAGAAAGTTCCATATGTGTTTGCGGGGGCGCTTTCTGCTATTGGAAATATGACCACTATTCTACCAGGAAAAACCGCGTGCTTGGAATGTATTTTTAGTGGAGTAACCGTGGATCAACCAACGTGTGCTACAGTGGGCATTTACCCAACGGTCTTGGGTGTGATTGCGAATTTTCAAGTGCAAGAAGCCATCCGAATTATTCTGGGGCGCTCTCCACTGCTGGCTAATCAACTACTCATGTTTGATATCAGTCGATTTCAGTTGGATCAGATACCGATTCAGGCACATGATGCCTGCTCCGTGTGTGGTCGCGATGCACAAATCAGCAAACCTGTTATTGATTCAGCAATAGAAATCACTGAGTTGTGCACCGAGGAGACGTTTCTGGTGCATTCGAACAATCCCGTTCCCATTGATCTCATTCGGGCGTCCGAACTTCTTCATGATCATTATCCGATTATCGCTCAGAGTGAGCTAGGTGTTCAGATCCAATATGGGACGGGTGTGGATGTGAGCATCGTCGGGGAAGGCAATATCTTGATTAAAGGGGTGAAATCGTCGGAAAACGCTGAAGCGATTTATCACCAAATCCTATACGCTATCAAGGATGCTCTTATCGTGTAATGACGACCAAGCATGAATGCAGATATCCGTGTACCCTTTCTATAAGATCTTCTGGTTGGTTTGTCGGTGCGAATCCTTAAGAACAATATCTTAGTATGGTAATGTTACTTTTGGGTGAACACTGATGACGAAGAATGAATTATTTGCTGGGGCAAGTGTCATCATTTCCATTAAGGTTACTTATGAGGTTCGTGACGAAAGCGGGTTAATCCCGATAGAGCAAACTCCTGGAGAACTAGTTCTGACGGAGAAAGAATTTGTGTTTCTGGAAGTCAAGGGGATGATTAGGAAAGAAAAAAAGCGATTGCATGCATTTTCCGTGGATCACCTCATGGGTTATAGTTATGAAAGATGGGATGGAGGGGATACGTCTCTCTATTTGACCTTAGAAAATGAAACAGGCGATAGGAAAAATTATCTCTATATCTGTAGTAAACGGGATTACGAGAAGTTCATCGGAAAAGTCAAGGGACGGAGACTTATCTAGGATTTTTGCTGGTTTCTTATTAATTATCTTTGGCTATCCGTGCATCGAAGCTTTTTCGGGCTTCGACGGTTGCAAAGGGTTCGAGGTGGACGACGGTGTATTCTTCGACTTCTTCTTCCTCGTCACCACGTTTTTCATGAAGAATCAAATAGATGCTGATGCCTTCTTTCACGGCAAGATAAGCCATGCGTTTATCAAGGGTTAAGAGAGCCCATCTTTGCTTCTTAGCATACGCAATGATTTCCTCGTCGGGATGGCCTACGAGATCAGGGAACTCGTGAACGGAGTGACAAGTCCATCCTTCGGATTCGAGGAGCTGATAAAGTTGTCCACTCAAGGTTTTCGAAGAGATACTTAGATTTTCATCAAATAGAATGATCTTTTGTTTCAACACTAAGCACCTGCTATCAAATATTATAAAATTAGAACACGACGAATGAGATTAGGGTCTAGTTGATCCGCTTTGCCATTCATGAGAGCTTTGAGATTGAGGATTTCATACCATTTCAGATTAAGGTATCCTAAGACAATGCCAAAGTGAAATGGATATCCTAATAAGGCATCCACGCTGTCTCGGCGGATTTGTTCATGAAAGACCTTCTCGAAGGTGTATACGTTTTGATAAAGTTCGTAGGCTTCCCAACTTTGTGAAATCAGGGGACCATATGAACTTTCTTGGAGTTTTCGAACCCGCTCCTCAAAGGTTCGAGCGTGAAGGGCTTCTCGGCAGAGTGTAAGGGGGAGTCGGTATTCGACTTGGAGTAGTAGTTGCTCTGCTTTTGGTGATTCTATGCCTAGAAAATGTGTGCGAAGGGTGGTCATGAAGTTAATGAGATCGATTTCTACGCCGGCCAGTTTCGATGTTACTTCCTTATCTAGCCCTTTCAGTTTATTGGCTTCTTTGTAGAGGTTTTCGAGAATCGCGGCGTCAATGGCCTGTTCAACTATCACTAGGCGTCCGGTTTCCTCATATTGTGGTAAGAGCTCTTCGATTAGACGTTTGAAATATGGGTCAGGTAAATTTGCTACAAGGTCGTTGATATCCTTAGCATTTATCAGGTTGAGAAGAACTTCAGTGGTAAAGGGGGCAATGGGGACAATGAGGCGTTCAATCAAACTCGGATCTTTTTCTGTTTCATAAAGGCGGAGTAAGGGTTTGACAACTTCGCGTTGGAATTTGCGGGTTATCCAATTCATTATGGTTTGCATGGCTTTGGGGACGTCATTTGTGATTTCTGTAAGTACACGGTTGAAGTCTAGTTTTAGGCTTTGTTCGACTTCTAGGGGGGAGGCGGTTTCATCAAAGTCTTGTGTAATTTCAGAGTAACTAGTGGCATCTAGTACTCGGAGTGCCGCATACATGTCTCGGGCGCCAAGAAGGGCATCCCAATGCTCTGTTGTGAGCATATCAGCTTTGTATCCTCGTATTTTCGCATTGATGAAACTGTACCGTGCGACAGACATTATTCCTTACCTTTTTCTTTCTCCATGATAAGCCTTCTTCTTATTACTCCATTTTTTTACTTCGACCAAAGAGCCCTGCTATGTAAAACAGAGTGATAAACATCATAAACGTCCCGATTAATGCACCAATCAGGGCCCCAATATATTCGCCACCCGGTCCCCAAATATACGGTCCAATGATCCAGCCAACAAGGGCGAAGATAAGGATTTCACAAGCGATGGTAGTGTAACGGAAGGCTTTTCCCATTGAGACCGGTGGTTCATCGCTCATTACAATCACCAAATGGCATTGAAAATATTTCTCTGCTCGAAGTCGATAGTAGCATAGAGCTCATTCTTAAGGTTTCGGAATATTTGTTATTACTTACGAAATTCAACTGATAATAAGGCTTATTAAGAAAGGTCAATGTTCAGAAGCGAGTAACGACCAAATACCGATATAATCCTCTCGGTGTATACGATGAGTGAGGTTCTAGAAGGCGTAGAAAAAGCTGAAGCTGAAGCGGTACAAATTCGTGAAAAAGCCCAAAGTCAGGTTGAGGAAATTCAACGGGACGCTGAACGGAAAGCTCGAGGTATTGAACAGATTGTTCGCACCCAGCTTACTAAAGAGATTGAAGCGCTGCAAAAAAGTGTTGAAAGCAAAGCTAAAAACAAATCCCAGCGGATTCTCTTAAAAGCTGACGAAGAAGCTGTATCTTTAGAAGAACAAGGGACAAAGAATATTAAAAAAACAGTCGACATCATAATCAAGGGTGTCTATGCCTTTGGAGGTGGAGGAAAGTGAGTGCGTCATCCACAGCAGCAGATGTGATCCAAAAAACCATCGTGGATGAAGCCAAGGCTGAGGCAAAACGAATGATTGCCGAAGCAGAGGTTTCGGCACGCCAACTCACTGAAGAGGCAACAGAAAATGCAAAGACTAACCTTACTGGCTGGGCGGACCGACGTCGCCAAATGGCTCAAGCCTCCGGTGACCGTATAATTGGTAAAGCTCGCAATGATGCACACATGAAGATTCTTACTGCTAAAGCTCGAATTATTAATGACGCCATTGAACAAGCCCGGAAACGCTTCGAAAAGGAGCGAGGAACAGCCCAGTATAAAGTCTTCCTCAAGAACTTAATTATCAGTGCAAGTATTCAAATTGGTGGTGGCGATGTCGTGGTGAGTGCTCGTAAAGAGGATCAGGCGATAATCTCAAAAATCACCGGGCTCGCTACGGCTATCTCTAAAGTTGCAGGGGAAAGTGCTAAAGTCTCGATTGGGAAGAAGCCCCTTGAAATGATTGGAGGAGTTTTTATTCAAAATAAAGAGGGGAACATCACTGTGGATTATCGAGTTGAAACACTTCTAGCCCAAGTGGAACAACAGAAGCGTAACGAGATTGCTAAGACACTTTTTCCAAAGATAGAAAAAACTGAGACGGGCAAAGAATAGTCACAGTTCAACAAACTGACCAATAGTAGCGTATAACACACAATTATAAATAAACGAGACGCGTTGAAAACCTCATATAAAAGCGTTAAATCTTTGATGGCATATTAAGTGACGGACGTGTCTTTGACGACGGAATCGCCCCTCCCTCATACTCAGGATGCATCTGTGGTCATGGAGCAGCTACAGGTTACTGACCAAGGGTTAAGTCAAGATGAGGTTGAGCGGCGCTTAATCGAATTTGGGCTTAACGAGCTTGAAACGGTGAAGGGACCAGGACCCTTGACCATGTTTCTTTCTCAATTCAAAGATATTCTTGTGATTATACTCATTTTTGCTGCAGTCATTTCCGGGTTAATTGCATTCTGGTTTATGGAACCTGCTATCGATGCTATTGTGATTATGGTTATTGTTATCATCAATGCAATAATGGGTTTCACTCAAGAATATCGTGCCGAGAAATCTATTGAAGCACTAAAAGAAATGGCGGCACCAAGAGCACACCTACTCCGCAACGGTGAACCCGTAGACGAACCCGCCTCTAACATCGTCCCTGGTGATATTCTGCGTCTAGAGACGGGTGACAGGCTTCCTGCAGATGCTCGACTCATTGAATCACATAACATCTACACAGATGAAGCCTCCCTCACTGGCGAATCCTTGCCGGTGAAAAAAGAAGTCAAGGCTATTCTTGATCGCAATATCCCTTTAGCTGACCGTTCTAACATGGTGCATTCTGGTACAATCATTACGTCTGGTCGAGGGCAAGCTGTTGTAACACAAACTGGCATGAAAACTGAAATTGGTCGCATCGCCGGAATGATCCAAACAGCAGGCGAAAAAGAAACACCTCAACAAAAACGAATGCATCGCCTCGGCAAACAATTGGGCATCGCAATTCTTATCATCTGTTTGATAATCCTTACCGTCCAAGTTGTTGAAAATCTTCTTATCCCCCCCTTCACACTGGAAACATTTCTAGACCTTTTCGTGATTGCTGTAGCACTTGCTGTGGCAGCTATCCCCGAGGGTCTACCTGCAGTTATTACAATCACTTTGGCATTAGGTGTTCAACGCATGGTAAAACGAAATGCCATCATCCGACGCCTGCCTGCTGTGGAAACACTGGGATCTGCGGATGTCATTTGCTCTGATAAAACCGGAACTCTCACAAAGGATGAAATGACGGTTCGCGAACTTTTCGTGCCAAGTCAAAGCTTTCTGGTCACAGGTGCAGGGTATTCTCCTAATGGTGAATTTTTCCATAATGGCACAAAGATTAATCCTTTACAAAATCAACAACTGACTCTGCTTTTGCGAATTGGAAGGCTATGTAACAATGCAACTGTTCGCCAACAAAATAACGTTTGGGAAGTTGTGGGTGATCCAACTGAAGGCGCTTTAATAGTTGCTGCACACAAAGCAGGTCTGTCGGATCAAGTTCTACGAAATTATGAGCGAATTGCTGAACTGCCTTTTGATCCTGAGCGAAAACGGATGTCCACATTGCATGACTCACCTGAACAAGAAACGATTGCATATATCAAGGGTGCTCCAGAGGTTGTGCTTGAAAAGAGTACTCACATTTACACTGGCAATGGGATACGTCCACTGAGTCAAGAGGATCGAGCCCTCATTCTGGGCAGTAATGATAAAATGGCTAATAAAGCACTTCGTGTGTTAGGCATGGCTTACCGAATTTGCCCTGAAGAACTTTGTGATATTTCTCCTGAAGGAGTAGAAGAAGAACTGGTCTTTGTCGGATTAGTGGGAATGATGGATCCCCCACGACCCGAAGTGTTTGATGCAATAAAGACTGCCCGTAAAGCGGGTATCAAATCGGTCATGATAACAGGAGATAACCAATATACTGCTGTCGCTATCGCCAATGAGCTAGGTATGTTAGAACCAGATGATGCGGTCTTAACTGGTAAGGCTCTCGATGCCCTATCTGATGAGGATCTCACAGATGCAGCTCCACAAGTCCGAGTGTATGCGAGGGTCTCACCCGAACACAAATTACGGATTGTCCAAGCCTTAAAGAAT
The DNA here is from genome assembly GCA_016839805.1 of Candidatus Hermodarchaeota archaeon. Taxonomy (GTDB): domain Archaea; phylum Asgardarchaeota; class Hermodarchaeia; order Hermodarchaeales; family Hermodarchaeaceae; genus Hermodarchaeum. The sequence goes on along the minus strand of JAEOTO010000031.1, from coordinate 129,226 downwards.
AGAGGACACGTCACTGCAATGACCGGTGATGGTGTTAATGATGCTCCTGCCCTCAAGTATGCTGATATCGGTATCGCGATGGGTGTTACTGGGACAGATGTTGCCAAAGAAGCAGCAGATATGATTCTGGTCGATGATAATTATGCTTCTATCGTTAATGCGATTGAAGAGGGGCGGGGTATTGGAGATAACACTCGGAAGTTTATTTCCTATCTTCTCTCATGTAATGCGGGTGAAATTCTGGTCATCTTTTTAGCTAGCATCACGCTCTCAGTTATTTTTCGTTGGCCTCTCCCACTTCTTGCAATTCAAATCTTATTCGTCAATTTGGTCACGGATGGTTTACCAGCTTTAGCCCTTGGGATGGATCCCATGGAACCCGATGTGATGGAACGGGGACCTAGAGATCCCAAGGAAGGAGTGATAACGCAACGTGTCTGGATTCTGATATTGATCGTCGGAATAACCATCGGGTTAGTGACACTTGGCATCTATACATATGAAATGACTTGGCTAACAACACCCATTGCACTCGGGGGTCCTGGCTTACCCGTAGAAGTTGCATGGCTTCGAGCTGGGACTCTCGCTTTTACGGTGCTCGTCATGACTCAAATGGTGAATGCTCTCAATTCACGGTCTGGGCATCTATCTCTTTTCCAAGTTGGTTTCCTGAAAAACCGATTGCTCCTCCTTGCGATATGCATTTCCATTAGTCTTCATCTATTCATTCTTTACTTTCCACCCTTATCAACCGTTTTCGCTACTGTACCATTGCTCCCACAAGATTGGCTAATTGTGATTCTACTTTCGCTATCGGTTTTTGTCGTCGTGGAGGTGTTTAAACTCGTTTTGCGTTATCAATCTCATCAAGCATCAATAGAAACTCCAGAGGTAGAAAATCCAGCAAAAGTAACAAAGAATCAGAGTTAAGGCATAAAGCCTATGAAGGGATTAATACTAACATAAATCATCAATTGTTACTCGGGCTGAGTGACTTACTAATGCTCTCTGATTTATCAAATCGAACCGCATGGGCTTTTGCGACTATTCTGCTTGTGATTGGATCAATCCTTTTTGTATTAGGTTGGACCGCCCCATTTTGGCCTCCTAATTTTCCAATCTGGAACCTCCCTTTTATGAAAATAGTCTTTCCTTTGATTTCGGCGCTTATTTTCATAGCTCTCCTTTTGTATAGTCTTCTCATTTTATCTCGAACTTCTCCACCCCCAACAGAACCCTATCATAAAACGTAAACCGAGTGACTTGGCTTCTACATATTTTCTATTTGGAGTGGATTTTGCCAAGATAAAAACGTATAATAGTATAGTGACCTGCAAGAAACCTTATTCTTAAAACAAATAGAAACAACCATAATCTGGCTTCTAGGAGGTCGATGGAAATGACTGATTTACGAGATAAGCTCTTGACTTTAGATCGGGAGGGGCTAGAACAAGAAGCAGACAAACTTGGAATCAAAGTAACCAAATCGATGAGTCGGGCCGAACTCATCACCCAAATTGAAAAGCAATATGCCCTCCAAGACTTTGGAGAAATCCACTCATTCTCCGAACAACGATTCATTCTCGTGGGGCTACTATTCGTTTTAATAGCAACTTTTATTTTAGCACTTGAAACCCTCTTTCAATTTCAACCAACTTTCACGAATCAATTCACGTGGCTATTAGCTCCAATTTATGTTGTATTTCGGGGGCTCGGAGGATTTTTGATTGCAGCAGCGTTGTTCTCCCTTGCTTTGAAAACAGGATATCGGAGCATTACTCCCGTTGTTCGAGCCGCTCTAATCATCGGAGCTGTTCTCATCATTATCGTCGTTATCGTCTTTATGCCACTCCCACTACAATGGACACAAATCTAATGCCCAGATAAGGAGGACACCAACCAAGTATTCCGAGGTAAGCTAGATGCCAAGAACTAAAAACGATTCCGAGCTAGACACACCTGCGATTGAAACTTTCAAGTTGAGCAAAATTTTCCCCCCTGGAGTTCTGGCTGTAAATCGGCTTAATCTTAAAATCGAGCAAGGAAAAGTGCACGCCCTCGTTGGGCCCAATGGAGCTGGGAAAACTACAACACTTCGCTTACTTGCTGGTTTGAGTCGACCTAACCGAGGATCTATCTTCATAATGGGGCATGATATGCTCCGTGAATCCAGCCAAGCAAAAGCCCAACTTGGATTTCTTCCTGACACGCCCACTGCTTATGATGCTCTCCGAGTCGACGAGTTTCTTCATTTCATTGGAAGCCTTTACCAAGTACCTCGAGATTTGTTTAAAAAACGAAAACAACATTATGTCACACGATTCGACATCTTAGGATACTTGAATAAGTACCTTGGCGATCTTTCTCGGGGAATGCTCCAACGAACCCTTCTATGTGCTCTCCTGATACGCAACCCCAAAGTCCTGTTGATGGATGAACCAATCTATGGACTCGACCCAGAAGGTGGATTTGTGCTCAAACAGGTTTTCCGTGAACTTGCACAAAATGGGAGCACCATTCTATTATCGACTCATAATCTAAGTGTGGCAGAAGAGGTTAGTGATGAATTTACCATTATTTCAGAAGGCGTGAAGGTGGCAGCCGGTTCCGTTGAAGAGCTCCGCACTGAAATCGGAGGTCGCGCTAACTTAGAAAAATACTATATCAAGACACTTCGGGGGAAATGAGGGTCATGGAATCCGTTAGCACTTATATAGTCACTCGGTGGGAGTATCGACGTGTCTGGAATCATTTTCGTACCTTGATTTCACGTCCCATTTATATTACAGTACAAATCATCTCAGTAGTCATTGTCCTACTCATTATGTGGCTCCTATGGTTTTTGATGCTCGACCCTTATGGACTGTCATATGAACTTCGCAACGCATTATATCTACTCACTAGAGAAACTGGAATCATCGGACCTTCAGCTATATGGTTCATCTATGCAATTCTCACCCTTCTAGTTGCCCAACAAATAGTTAAAGCAATTCTTGGGGTTCCTTTAGGTTCAGAATCAGAATCAGCTGATGCTGATTTTCTTTTTCCCGCACCCATGCCTGGTCAGGTATTTTATACAGCTAAATACTTGCGATCTATCTCTCGTAGGTTGATTTTCTTTATCTACATATTTGTAGCCATTCAACCTATCGTCTGGTTCTTTATGCGTGATTATGGGTTATCCATTGCCTTTATCGCCCTCATGATTCTGCTTGGCTTTTTACTTGCAGAGATTGGCGCTGTCGCTGCCCAAGGTTTGTATGCATTACGGAAATTTGTATCACAATCCCGACCTTATCGACGAATATACCGGATTGTGTTTTATGTAGTCTTGGTAATTGGTATTATCCTAATAATATCTCCTTTTTGGGTGGTGAGTGGAATAGTCATTCCTTCACCGATGTACAATCTTGCTTACTTATTCGTTGCTCTGGCATTTAGTGGTCTCCCTTTAAGGGGATTGTTGCCTGCATGGTGGGGCCCAATAGAACCTTTCACTTACCTTCATGTCCCTGCACTTCCCTGGCTATTTTTAGGGTTATTTATTGCTTATTTGTTGATACTGCTAATCACACGATGGTTAACTAATAGAATTACTGTTGACATGTATGAGGAAATTGCTGCCATTACGCGCCACCGTGGAACTGCTCGTGGAGCATTAAGTGGACTGCCCATCACGTTTGAACAGGCCAAGAGCCCCTTGCGTTCTGTGTTCAAAAAGGATCTCATCACAGGGTTGCGAAAACCCGGGAAACTGTTCTACCTTTTTGGAATTGTTGTAAATATCATCGCTGCATTGACTTTGACGAGTTTGCTTCCCACTTTGAATATCGTGGTTCCGTTACCTCCCTCGTTTCTACCTGTAATGGAAACGTTGTATGCTTTGTTACTCGTTATAATTATTCCACTTCTTGCGATCAACGCCTCGGATCCGTTCCAAGGTGAACGTGGGACTTTGTATCTTCTCCGGTTATCAGAACTGTCACCTTTTTGGTTTACTTTTTCTAAATATCTTCAACTTCTCGTTACGCCCATTTTTCTTGCAATCCCGTTTGCCATCTACGTTGCTGTCGTTTTAGGGAGTCTGGAACTATTCCCGGTTGCCATTGCGATTCTCCCCCACGCCATTCTCATATCAACAGCCATAGGGATTTCACTTGGTAGTCGGTATCCACACAGTAGCCGAGCCAAAAATGAAATTCCTGTCGCACTCATGATCACTTACCCAATCCTGTCATGGATTGCCATTATGCCTGTCCTAATTTTTCAATCGGGCTTTCTTCCCGCAGGAGTAGGGTTTATGCTTCTTAGCTCTCTCCTTGTTGTACCTTACACTCTCGGGCTACTCCTCATACTCATTCGATGGTCAGCCCATTCTTACCTCCGCCAAGAATGATGCAAGACATTGGGCGTTTTTTCCGAAAAACAGCAAAAAATGGAAAGAAGTGAAAAAGTGGGTCAAATGTCACATTTTTGCCAAAAATAAATAAATGACATGTTTCCTTATGGGGTCTGAATTTCCAGCCACTGGGAGACCTTACGAAATATGTTTCCCGCGATCTTCATGACGCTAATCATTGGTTCTGTAATTCTCATGATATTTATGGAGTTCAAGGAGGAAATCATTCCATTTATACAAATGATACTTTCTGTTCCTGAGGAGTTGGAACGAAAATCCCTGGTATATTTAGCAGAGCACGCTATTGGACCTGAGTATTCTTCAATGGTTGACTTAGCAGAAAAAGATTTGTGGCTCGCCTTTCCCCGTATCGAGAAAAAGCTAGTATCAGCCCTTCTTAATGACGCTGCTGACTACCTTCGATTTCGGATAATTCTCGGAAGCAAAATAGATGCTGAGCAGGTTAAAGGTATTTCCGGAGTTCAGAATTTAGAGGTTGAGATTGCCAATCGACCCAGGATTCATTTCAAATTGATGTTAACAGAGAAAGCAGTTGCGGTGGGTTCAGCAAATTTCATAACAAGGGATCTAAAAACTCTCCGTGATCTTGTAATCGTATCAAAGCAAAGAAAGCTCGTGAAGGAGGCAAGGGCGTATTTTCTGGCATTTACTGATGAATATTCAGATTATCCTCAAGATAAACAAAGGTATTCTCTTTCCTCCGTTTTACCCCGAAATAGCAAAAGTGTCTTCATCAATACCTCGAATGGTCTAAATGATTTAGTCATAGACCTGTTATCTTCCGCTCGGCAATTCGTGTTATTAGTATCTCCCTATATTACAAATGATGTTGCGGAAGTCATTTTACAAACAATCTCTGATGAAGTTCAAGCTCGTTTTATTACTTGGGTTGATTGGCAACACTGGGTGAATGAACAATCAGATCCTGAAGCGCTTGAAATGTTATTGTCCAATCGGATACTTATCGAATCTTGTCCTAATTTACATGCAAATTGTCTAATTGTCGATAAAGAGGCAGCAATTATCTCCTCGCAAAATCTTACAACCGAGAGTTGGAATTCTAGGGATGAGGCAGGAATTTTCACAAAGAATCCAGATTTAATTCAAGCCATTCTTGAGCGTATCGACAGTTGGCAGCCCAGGAAACGCTTCACTTTAGAAGCTCTTGAGCAAGAAATTAAGAAACTCGATGTATACCAAAGTAAAGAACCTGAAAAGCCGCCTTCAATTCCCGAACAAGAAGAAGATGAAGCTGTTCCAATGGATATTGGGGAAATGGTAAGTCCACAAATTCTTGGATTTTCAACATTACCTAGAATCGAAAAGATCGAACGAAAAGTCCCTATACCAACACAAGAACCTTTTCCAGAGGAAAAACCAACTCTTGTCACAAAGGCTGTCTCAGAAAAAGTACCCACTCCTACAGAAGAAGCTCTTCGTGATCAGCAACTCCTCGAACGATTTTGGTTGAAAGACGTCATATTCGTTGGGAAAAAACGATTGATGGACTACGTTTGGGCGTGCATTAGTCAAATAAAGAAAAATCAATCAGTAACAATTAAGGCCCGAGGTCGACTGATTTACCGCGCTGTGGATGTTGCTGAACTCCTGAGAACTAAATATGAACCCGATCTTACAATGGACGAAGAAGCTATACAAATTGATACTTACTACCCCACAGGAAAAAAATCTAAATGGGGAGGAATAAGCGAAATAGAGATCACTCTCCAAAAGAAAAACTAATACTCCTATTTCTAGGGAACGCTTATTTTTTACTTCAAGAAGAATTAATCACTAAAAAGACCATAATCTTGTAGGATGAAACCTTTTTACCTAGTGATGTAAGGCAAGCAGTATCAAAATGGTGAAGAAGATGAGCAGAAAAAAAATCGAACTTGATGGTGAAACTCTTACGATTGAGCAATTAGTTACCATAGCACGTAATGGAGGAAATGTGTCTATATCGCCCAAAGCTAAGGTTAAAGTTGAAAGAGCAGCAAAACTAGTTCAACAATGGATGGAATCTGGAGAGGTTATTTACGGTGTAACAACCGGTTTTGGACCCTTCAGTGAAGTTATTGTCTCTAGTGATAAAGCCCGAAAATTGCAACACAACCTCATCATCAGTCACTCAGCTGGAGTTGGGGCACCACTTCCCATAGAAGTGGTTCGCGCTGCCATGCTACTTCGAGCTAATACGCTGGTAAAAGGACATTCGGGAATTCAACTCTCAACATTACAGCTCCTCGTTGACCTTCTTAACAACGGAGTGCACCCCATAATACCCGAAAAGGGCTCTGTGGGTGCAAGTGGTGACTTGGCCCCGCTCTCTCATATGGTTCTAGTTCTTCTTGGTGAAGGAGAAGCCGAATATAATGGGGAAATCCTCCCTGGAGCAGAGGCTTTGAAACGAGCGGGTCTTAAACCAATTCAATTAGAAGCCAAAGAGGGAATTGCACTCATCAATGGCACCCAAATTATGACTGCACTTGCCGCGCTAGCTATATCCGATGCCAAAGCTCTTCTCGGAACGGCGGAAATCGCTGCGGCCCTATCAATTGAAGCTCTCGAAGGAGTTCTTGATGCCTTTGATCCGCGCATAAATCAATTACGACCACATTCTGGACAACTACAAACAGCACAAAACCTCACCTCGCTCCTCACGGGAAGCACACAAGTGCTAACCTCTCAACAACGTGCAGATGAAGCAGAAAAAGCAACAAGTCACTTTCATGACACACTTCCCCAGGACTCCCAAGAAGAACATGAAGCTTTAGAATCAATCCTGAGCGAAACCATCCACACAATTCTCGCAATCGATCAACAAATACCAGTTGAACCACCAAAGTCGGCAAATCTCTTGAAGGCAAAACGAAATCGCGTCATAAAACACCTTAAGACACTGGGTGTTTCTCCTCAAGCGATTGATGCGGCTATCGAGATGGCTCAAAAAACTCGGCGTGTACAGGATGCCTACTCAATCCGATGTACACCCCAGGTGTTAGGTGCAGTCCGAGATGCTATCTTATTTGCCGAACAAACCATTACTATTGAGATGAATTCAGCAACTGATAATCCACTGATTTTTCCTACCTCAAAGACATTTCTTTCTGGAGGAAACTTTCACGGTCAACCAATTGCCTTGGCTATGGACTTTCTTGGTATCGCCATAACTAGTATTGCAAGCATTGCTGAACGCCGCATCGCAAGATTAATCGATAATAAACTGAGTAATGGGCTTCCCCTTCTTCTAGTGCATCCAACACTTGCAGATCAAGGAGTCTATTTTGGTCTAGGTCTTGCTCACATCACTGCGGCGGCTCTCTTGGCTGAATGTCAGACCCTCTGCACACCGGCAAGTATTACCTCTATTCCCACGGCAGCCAACCAGGAAGATCATGTCAGCATGGGCACAATCTCCGCCAGACAAGCACGTGAAATCGTATCCAATGTGGAACATATCATTGCCATCGAATTGCTCTGTGCCATCCAAGGAATCGATATCCGCAGATTAGGAAAACCCATAACCCTCGGGCTTGGTTCACAAATTACATATGACGTTATTAGAAAAGTCGTTCCCCGATACACCGAACGGAATAAAACAAGCAAGGATCGGTTATCCCACGACTTCTTAGTGCATCAAGATATCAACCGGATTTGGCAGCTTGTACACACACGTCAAATAATTGAATCGACTCGTACACAAGTGAAAGGCTTCAAGTTTTAGCAGATGACCTACCCGTAGCCATTAAAAAGGAATAGGCGCCCAGCGTGAGCTAGGCTTTTCAGCTAGTTTTTTTTCTTCGACGCCTGTACACGAGAACACCAACGAGGGCAATCACAAGAGTGAGAACTATTGCCACGAAGGCAAAAACTAGGACGGGTGACGGAAAAGTTGGGAAATTAAGAACGACAATATCAATCGAATCTGTGGCTTGATTATCCGCATAGTCATACGCAGTCACTGTAATAGTATGCTCCCCATCCAGCACCAGCATTGTATTCCACGAATAATTAAACGGTTGACTTGTGAGCTCAGCAACTTCGGTGCCATCTACGAATATTTCGATTCGAGCGATTCCACTACCAGGATCCGTGGCACTCATTGCAATAGTGATTAACCCAGCTACAATGGCATCCGCATCAGGTGAAGTAATGCTCACTGATGGGTCCGTGGTATCAATCACACTATAACTGTAATAGCTGCCGCCATTGTCATCCACAATCCAATTATCCATGATGTCGGTCGCGTTAATGAAATACTCAACCAAAGTTCCCAGGGATAGTATTGGAAGCGTGTATTCGTAGCGGTCACCAGTGGTGTGTGTCATCGAGACATAAGCCCATGCTCCTCCATCTAGCCTGTAGGCTAACACTACACTTGCAATGGAACTCCCGATATCAACGACATCACAGCTTACAACTGGACTATCATCATACTCAACAGGTGAAGGAGAATGACCTACATTGGAAATTTCAGGCGAGACTGTATCACCCACCGTATAGGTATAGTAGGTACCACCATTATCGTCAACAGCGTTATTTGCAGCATTGTCCGTTGCATTGACATAATATTCAACGAAACTGTCCAATACCTGCGCCGGAATAGTACCTTCATAGTGGTCGCCAGTGGTATGACTCATAACAACAATAATCCAAGTGCCTCCGTCGACACGATAATGTAATTGGACTGAACTAACTCCGCTACCTAGTTCGGATACATCACACCCAACCACTGCAGGATCAAAGGGAGTGACGACCAGTGGAGTGTGACTTACGCCACTGATTATGGGGTCGGTGTTGTCCACGACAGTGTAGCTGTAGTAAGCTCCCCCGTCATCATCGACTACCCAGTTCCCTGCGACATCGGTTGCGTTCACGTAATAATCGACATCGCTGTTCCAACTCTGGATGGGTATCGAGGCTTCATAGTGATCACCTCCAGTGTGACTCATCACTACTTGGAGCCATCCAGCGCCATCAACGCGGTAGTATAAGACGACGGTGCTAATACCGCTTCCTGCATCGGTGACATCACAACCTGCTACAGGGCTATCATCGTACTCGACAATGGTGGGTGTCTGATCAACATTGCTAATACCTGGATCGGTGTAGTCACCAACACGATAGCTGTAGTAACTTCCACCGTTGTCATCGATTGCGACATTCAAGGCATTATCCCGGGCTTCAAAATAGTACTCAACCAGCGTGTCATAGCCATAGAGGGAAAGCGTGTATTCATAGGTGTCACCTGTTGTGTGAGTCATGGTTACCCATGTCCACGCACCACCATTGATTCGATATCGTAATCGGACTTGATTGATGTCACTTCCCACATCGGAAGCATCACAACTCACTACTGGAGTATCGGTGTATTCAACATTGTTAGGAGTTCGGTCTATATTATTGATAATGGGTTCGGTATTGTCCTGAACCGTATAACTATAATAGCTGCCGCCATCGTCATCCACAGTCCAGTTGTCCATGTTATCGGTGGCATTGATATAAAACTGCACGATGTCATTCCAAGACTGCATGGGGATAGTCCCCTCATAGCGGTCGCCTGTGGTGTAGCCCATTATCACTTGAAACCAACTACCGCCGTTCACCCGGTAGTAGAGGATAACTGTGTTGACACCACTACCAGTGTCCGTGACATCACACCCGACTACTGGGCTGTCAGAGTATTCAACAGGTGTCGGTGTATGACTGACACTAGAAATCAATGGTGGTGTCGCATCTGTAACAGTATAACTGTAATAGCTGCCGCCATTGTCCTCTGTTGCACTATTGGCTGCATTATCTGTTGCCACAATATAATATTCGACAAAAGTTCCAAATGATTGGGCAGGAATATCAACCTGATATTGGTCACCAGTGGTGTGTGTCATTACTAATAAGGTCCAAGTACCCCCATCAAGTCGGTACCACAGAGTGACAGTGTTGACTCCGCTACCTGGGTCTATAACATCACAACTCACGGTCACGTCTACATCATCAGCTTCCACAGGATCTGGAGAATGACCCACATTAGTAATTTGTGGGTCTGTATTATCTTCAACAGCGAAGCTGTATGAAATCCCGCCATTGTCATCGAGAAATGAATTACCTGCTCCATCAGTGGCTGAGATGTTATACAAGACAGTTGTTCCCGTGGCATATGGACCCGGAATATTTCCAGTATAGGTGTCTGTACCTGTCATGATAACGGGATTCGAGGAAGCCCATCCATCGGTGCTGTAATATAATGTAACTGTGACAACTCCACTTCCTGGATCGGAAACAGTGCAGGTAATGGTAATTGGTGAATCATCATATTCCACAGGGTCCGGAGAATGACTTACATCGCTTATAACCGGATCTATGTCATCAATGACGGTATAGCTGTAATAACTGCCCCCATTATCATCAACAGTCCAATTATCTGCTGAATCAGTGGCATTGATATAATATTGGACTGTGGTCCCATAGCTCTGCATTGGTATCGTAGCTTCAAAAAGGTCTCCGGTAGTATGAGTCATTGTGAAATTATCGGAGGTTGTCCATCCATTTGTGGTATAGAATAACTTGACACTAGAAACAAGTCCCCCATCCGTCACATTTGCCGTGACATCAACTGTATTGGTGTACCTTACTGTTGTAGGATCTTGCTCAACACTATTGATACTTGGTGGGTCTACATCTTCAACTGTATAACTCCACGGGTTGCCATTATCCAAGGAGACAATTGTCAATCCCCATGCATCCGTCGCTGAGATATTATATTGGACAACTGCACCTGATACTTGTCCCGGAATGGTGGCATTATATGTATCACCAGCTAAGTAGTCCATCTCGATATTCGTCCAACCACTCCAACTGCCAATATAGACGCGATAATCCAGTTCGACAAGAGTAAGGTCTTGATCCACAACTTCGGCGGTCACGTTCACATCTTGAAGTATACCAGGGTTAACAGGATCATGGGCAACATTGGTAATGCGTGGTGCAGGATCATCATACATGTATAAGTCATCGAAAAGGATTTCTAGTCGACCACCTCCTGCAGTATCGGCTCGAAGGGAAAGTCTTTCCATCCTGGTATTGGGCAATGAACCGAAAACGGATTCATAATCGTGATTGAGATCACGGTGCATTTGAATCCACGAACCAGTGGTGCCAAAACTGGTGACATTGAAGTGGGCTTCCGTACTTGAGTTGGAGCCCTCTGCTGGTCCATTCATGTAGTAATTAAGTTCGGTTCCATCATTTAATGAAAGGCGGAACCAAACTTGATTCGCTGCTACAGTATCGTTGATGTTCCACATTACATCTAAGTAGGTTTCCCGTGTAGCATTCAATGGTCTCCATTGCATGGTCTGATAGAGATTAAAGGATCCGCTTTCTAACGTCAAGTTGGCTGCTTTAAGCCCACCATCAGCTTGTGTTTCATCAGTAACAAGAAAAGTTGAATACGTTCGATACCAGCCCCGAACGCGTGAACCTACAGCGGGTTGGTCTTCGAAACCAGCTCCATTAATTGCTGCCGCTCGGAGAGAGGATTGGTCAATTAAGAGTTCTGTTTGTGAATTGTACCCTTCGGCATGAACTTCTATTTCAAAGAAATCGACGTGAACTTCGTTTCCGGAAAAGGACCCTATAGCGTCGTTCCATATGTTACGTGCAAAGGAGTTCCAGCTACCTGTGGTGTTGAAATTATCGACGTGAATAGCAAGTTGATTTGTCGTATTTTGGTAGGGACTAACTTCCATATAATATGTCAGAAGATAATATATGTGAACACTGCTAATTCCGTCATGACACCTTAAATGAATTAAAGCCAGAGTGTTTTCGTTGGGATTTTGAAGTTCAAGATGCCATTGAAACTTTATAATGCCTGGGTTCAAACTAGTTAATCGAGCTTCTGGAGCATCGAGGAAATAAACGAAGCTCTCATTCCCTAACGAGTTCGCTGTGACGTTAGCACTTAAAGTTCCTGAAATCGCAGTTGTGCTACTTTCTATAAACCCTTGATTCGTATTAGGCGATTCAAAACTCCAATCAGTTAGATCGCCGGTCTCAAAGTTACCGTTGCGTATTGTCTGGTTAACCCATCCATGGTTATTGGTCGCATTGATCAATCGCATATCGTCAATAAAAACACGAACATACTGTGTGGACTGGTCTGCGGCCCTCATCCAGATATTAACTTCATCCACTTCAAGCGATGACCAAACTGACCCAGGAAATGATGGAACCTGTACAAAATCGTCTGTAATATTACGACTGAAGAGGTTCCATTGATGGGGTGGATCATTAATGATATAATGAGCGACGAGGGTCTGATTGAAAAATCCAACGGCGGTATCATTTAGGTAATAATAGATATTGTAATCAGGACCTGGTCCAGTATCCACGATTATAATTTCAAGTCTTAGGAAATCCACAGAGGGATCGCTAACCTGATCTAAGTACCAATCAAAGGAGAGGCTAAGATTTGACATATCTGCACCAATGGAGTTTTGCATCAGTTTTAGGTCTGCTGTGGCAGTTGTATCTCTGATCTGCACTCCACCTGAGTAGGTTCCTTCATTTACCGGATATGGGGTTTGTGCCGCCCAGTGGAAGCGATCCGGACTAGTAACCTTATCCCATCCGTCACATTCAGTTGGAGTAGTCCAATCTTCGAACTCTGGGTTCTGAAATCGATTGGAGGTCCAATTGGATATGCCTAAATCGGGTCCTGGTAGAATCGGCGCTCTTCTCATGTTTAAATTTGTTGAAGCCAAATCAGTAGTGTTGTTTAAGAACATGGTGCCATTAAACGATGTTAATGGAATTGTAAGGAATATAATGATGGCTAATATTATCGCGTACTTGCACGAGTTAGAGACCCGCATCGTGAAATCCCTCGGAAACCTTGTTCCGAATTATGCACGCTTACAGGGTAAAAGGCTTTGCGTTTGATTTTAACCTTATTTTCCACTGTATTGAAGTGAAACGATAATATTTTCCAAATAAATGCGGTTATTCGATAAAATATTTTAAAACCAATAATATTTCAGGATTTTTTAGAGAGCTTTCCCCCTTTGATGGCATATAATACCAGAATCGCATCTAACGCCCATTGCTAACACAAATTAATCTATTTATAGTTAAATTAGGCAGAATATACCTTTGGGAAAATCGGGGTGAACCCTATCTTCTACAAACAAGGTACATGTGAAGGTATGATTAGTTGGGCAATTTCAATGCCAAGGCTAAAAAAATGGCCCAGACGACGAATTATCCGTTCCCAAATTCAATTTACGATAAAAAATATTTCTGAATCCTTTCTTCATATTCAAGTTAAGGTTAGATCATCATCAAAGTTGCTCCAATTCAAATCAATAAGCTCGCAAATGATTGGGAAGAGCCGAATAAAACACACAAAAGAAACTCTTCAGAAGGCGGTCGGAAAGGGAATCGGCAGCCATGTTACAACGAAGCTAACTTTCCCATTCCACTATCGCCCACACCTCGCTCTATCGAGAACACCCCACCTGCAAATCGAATTTTTAATTATCGGGTCCAATAAGAAGGGTCAGGAGATACTGCGTTCAGGTCCACATCATTTGACTATTCCAGTTGAAACGAAATGATAATCAAAAAATACTCCTGAAAAATTATCTCAAGATGAATTTTTTTTAAAAAAAGAATAAAGCATCTCTCAACTCAGTAAAAATCGAGTTGGAGATGCCACTTCAGAGGAAAAGGAAGAAAAGGCCCCGTCTTTACCTTTCGGCGGGAGATAGTTGTCTTCAAACTCCCAATATCTTGCATTGCAGCACAAGTAAATGCTTTCCTTGTAATAATCGCCATTCCACCAATATTCGATGTAATATCCGCCCTCAGTTAAACCATCCCAGCAGATGTTACCCATCTCATCGGTAGTACCAACCCAAATTAGGTTTCCGCAATCTGCCTTATACAGCCAGACTTCAAGACCTTCAATGTAAATATCGGTTTCCTTCCAGCCTTCACTTTCAAGTAAGTATGTGTATTCAAAGTGCTTGCAAAGTTCTATACCGGATAAAGATGGGGCAGTTCCTTTAACTGAAGTGGTATTTGGGGTGAGGGCAAGTGCGATTGCTATGAACGCGACGGTGATCGCTGTAATCATTAGTACTCTTGTTGCCTTTGATTTATCCATTTCTTTTCCTCGTTTTGAGGTTTGGTTTTTTGTGGAGATTATGCATGGTATTAAGCCTGCTCCCTACTCCTTATGGAGGTAGGTATCTCGTAATATCCCGCTAGTTCTGTTCAATCCTAGAATCCGTTGGAAACCAGGTACCTCGCGGGTGTATAGGCTAGTACTTGATATAAAGTGTAATGGATTGTTCTTGGCATAGAAAAACGTAGGTTTTTGTATTATCATACTTCGTTTCTTCTAAATAGTTAAGAAAAAACCGACAAAAACCATAAAACAGCTAATTAACAAGAAAAAGCGATTTTTCCACTTTTAATGACCGTATTGACCAGATTAACACCAAAATGGTATGGAATATAAGCGTGATTCGGTGCATCCACCACTAGGATATCTGCTTGTTTATTGGGTTCCAAACTTCCTACAATATGTGTTCGATTTATCGCATGGGCTGCATTAATCGTTGCAGCTGAGATGGCTTCAGCCGGGGTCATACGCATATTCAAACAAGCGAGGGTCATTACTAATTGCATTGACTCTGTCATACAATTAGGATTAAAATCGGTGGCCAAAGCAATTGGAACCCCTGCATCTATTAGTTTCCTTGCGGGGGCATATTCCTTCTCCATGAGTACAAACGCCGTTGCGGGCAATAATACCGCGACAATTTGTGCCTTTGCGAGGGCTTGGATCCCTTTATTCGAGACTTTTAAGAGATGATCCGCGGATATTGCACCGACTTCTGCGGCTAATTCCGCTCCTCCAAGTGTAGTCATCTCGTCGGCATGCACTTTTGGAATGAGCCCATATTTTTTACCCTGATTGAGGATGCGCCGTGCTTGATCGATTGTGAAAACGTCTTGTTCAGCAAAAACATCACAAAATTCCGCAAGCCCTTTTTTTGCCACGGTAGGAATCATCTTTTCCATAACAAGTTTGACATACTCCTCGGAGCAATACTTGTACTTCGGTGGGACGACATGAGCTCCCATAAACGTGGGTACCACATCAATAGGGTGAATTAGGTTCAAATCACGGATAGCTAGCAATTGTTTGTATTCGTGTTTTGGATCTAAGCCATAACCTGATTTTCCTTCAACTGTAGTTGTGCCATATTCGAGCATTCGATTCAAAATTTGTTGACTTAGTCGAACCAAGGTGCTTCGTCTAGCTTTATGGGTAGCTTTGACCGTGACGTTGATTCCTCCACCCGCTTCGAGGATTTCCATATACGTTGCGCCTTGAAGTCTTTGTACAAATTCCCGTTCTCGGCTCCCAGCGAAGGCTAGATGAGCGTGAGGGTCAATTAAGCCAGGTAAAACGGTTTTATTTGTCGCATCAATAATCTGTGGATGACTTCCTGGTTTGACGAGACGTTTGATGTTCTTCGTGGTATCCACGGCTACGATCTGGTTCCCACGGATCGCTACACCACCATCTTCGATAATCCCCAACTCATTCATTTCCTTGCCTAGTTTAGGAGTATGGCTTGCTCCTGCAAGCGTGAGAAGTTCTGCAGCGTTTAAAATGACCATGTCTAATTGTAAACGTGTCATTGTTACCAAACAAGGTATTTGAGCCTATTAAATAGCCACTTTATTTACATGAGATGGTGCTAGCGTGTTTTGGGTTGAGTTCTGCAAGTTTTCGGTCAATGGCGACTTCTAGCAAATCCGATTTTGAGAATCCTTCAAGTCGAAGATAGTAATTGGTTACATCAACTAGTGCGTCAATTGGTACGAGTCCACAAAACTCAGCACCAACAACCTGAACTCCATATCGGGCGGCTTCGATTTTAACTAATTCCATCTGTCGATATAACGGTGATTTACGAAAATCGGTGTTCGTAATCCCTATTTGGGTAATTCCTCGGTCTTCCCATAGACAGCCCATTGCCTTGATTCGTACTAATCCTCCCTTCTTCCGGTGAATCGCTTTTGCCACAGCTTTTGCGATACGGAGATCCGTAGTCCCTAGGTTGATATTTAACCCGACCATGACTTCTCGGGCACCAGTCATCGTAGCTCCAGCAGTAGGATGTGGTTTTACTGGGCCAAAAGCTGGTTTTCGCTCCGGGTCTTTCATATTCTCCGCAAGAGCTTCCCATTCACCCTTACGAATCCAATCCACATCCCCTTTCTCCGGAGTTTCAGCTGCTTCACCATACAAATACACGGGAACTTTGTGCTCTTCTGCAAAAGCCTTAGCAAATTCCTTGGACAGGTTGATACATTCTTCGACAGTGATGTTTTTAATAGGCACAAATGGAGCAACATCCAAAGCTCCGATACGAGGGTGTTGACCCTGGTGTTTCCGCATATCAATGCGTTCGACGGCGACTCGTCCTGCATTAAGCATAGCCTTTTTGGTGGCTTCCGGTTCACCGAAATAAGTTACCACTAATCGGTTATAGGCAGTATCGTGTTCATAATCAAGCAAATAGACGCCTTCAGTTTGACGAATAACATTCACAATCATCTCAATGGTTTTTGCATCATCACCAATACTGAAATTCGGTACACATTCAACAATTCGTTCCATCGTATATCTCACCATCTCTATGGATTAAGAAAGGGGATTTTCATTCCCAGTTTTTTGGCAAAACTAATCGCTTCTGGATACCCAGCATCAACATGGCGAACAACACCCATCCCAGGATCTGTAGTCAACACCCGAAGTAACCTTCTTTCAGCTTCTTTGGTGCCATCTGCAACTGAAACTTGCCCAGCAGAGATAGCATAGGGAATGCCCACACCTCCACCTTGATGCAGCGATACCCAGGTAGCCCCTGCGACCGCATTGATAAGGACATTCAATACAGGCCAATCAGCAATCGCATCGCTACCATCACGCATGCTTTCTGTTTCACGATTCGGGGAAGCTACAGAACCGGCATCAAGATGGTCACGACCGATAACGATTGGTGCTTTCAGTTCTCCACTTGCTACCAAGTCGTTGAGAGCTTTGCCAAACTTAGCCCGTTCACCATATCCAAGCCAACACACCCGGGCAGGAAGTCCTTCGAACTGCACCTTTTCATGTGCTAGTTTAATCCAGCGTTTCAAAATGTTATTGTCAGGGAAGAGTTCGAGAATCAAATCATCCGTTCTGTAAATATCAGCAGGTTCACCGGACAAAGCAACCCATCGGAAGGGGCCCCTCCCTTCACAGAACAACGGACGAATATACGCTTCGACAAAACCTGGATACTTCCATCGGTTCTTTTTCTCATCCCAAGCAATTTTCCTTGCATGCTGCCGAAGGTTATTCCCGTAATCAAACGCTATCGTTCCTTGTTCTTGGAGTTGAAGTATTGCCTTGACATGGTGGAGCATTGACTCTTTCGAATGGCGAATATAGTCCTCAGGGTCCTTTTCTCGCAACTGGTCTGCTTCTTCCTTGCTATATCTTGTTGGATAATACCCTGTTAATGGGTCATGTGCGGCGGTTTGGTCGGTTACTACATCTATTTTGATTCCACGTTTGACGATTTCAGGGTGTGTTTCAGCAGTGTTACCGACCAACCCGATTGATCGGGGAATTTGCTTTTCTAATGCTTCTTCAGCAAGGGATATCGCTTCGTCAAGGCTATCAGTTTTCAATTCACAATAACCGGCGCGCATCCTCTTATCGATGGCAGCTTCATCAACATCAACAGCAATGACCACGCCCTCATTGAATGTAACTGCCAATGGTTGTGCACCACCCATTGCTCCAACGCCACCAGTGAGTGTCAGTTTCCCTCTCAGAGTACCCCCAAAATGACGGTCTGCGACTGCGGCAAAGGTTTCAAAGGTTCCTTGAAGGATTCCTTGAGTCGCGATGTAAATCCAGGACCCTGCGGTCATTTGTCCGAACATGGTCAAGCCCTGCTTGTACAGCTTATGGAAGTTCTCTTCAGTAGCCCAGAACGGAACGATTAAAGAATTCGCGATGAGGGCACGCGGCGCATCCGAGTGGGTCTTAAAAACTGCGACAGGCTTACCAGACTGAACCAACATCGTTTCATCGGGCTCTAGCTCAAGCAGCGTTTCCACAATCTTATCGAAACAATCCCAGTTCCTAGCCGCTTGACCGATGCCACCATACACGATGAGATTCTCCCAATCCTTCGCCACATCAGGATCCAAATTGTTTTGGAGCATACGAATAATGGCTTCGATCTGCCAATTCTTACAATGTAATTTGGTACCACGGTAGGCTCGAATCGGTTCACGTTTCATTAGACTCCATCCTGATCCACAAATGCAACTGAGCTTTATCGTTGAAGTTCTTAAGTGATTTTCTGTAACGCAGTTAACATTAATATCTAAGCTCCGATAGCACTTGTGTAACCGCTTATATGCTTGTTTTTAGGATAGACTTCTTAACTTGGAGGCTGTTGTTATCATGTTTGAACCGCTTTTCTTTCAATTCGCGGTGCTTATGCTCTTCATCGTATTCATGGTGATTCGCGGATATTATGGTCGTAAAGCTCGACCCCCTGGGCAGAAACGAACTCGAAAAGAACGGTGGACTGATCAGGTAAAATACGAGAGTAAGTGGTTGGTGATTTTACGAATAGTAGTAGTCTATGCTATGATTGTGTTTATTGTAATCTGGAGTCTGTTTCCCTTCCTGATACCTCCGGTCACTCAACTGATTTTAGTAAATTTAGCTTGGATTCAATGGATAGGTGTGGTAATCTGTATAGCAATGATATTTGGGATTACGTGCGTGGGCATCCATCTAGGTCGACAAGTCTCCGGAACATTGGAAATCAAAGAAGGTCATACGCTAATCACAAGTGGTCCATACAAATACATCCGCCATCCCATGTACCTGGTCTACTTCATCTTTAACCTCGGATTGTTCCTCATTTGCCTCAACATTATTCTCTTAGTCATTATTCTTCTTGGTCTGATTGTGGTTACATCTCGTATGCGCGTTGAGGAAGAGATGATGATTGAACAATTTGGCGATGAATATCGAGACTATATGGAACGCACAGGCCGTCTCTTCCCTCCGTTAAGACGAAAGAAAAAGACTCACAATAAAACCAGAACGTAGGCTAGTCTATATACGGCTTATTTGTTGGCATCAATTTGCTGTTGAAAACCGGCATTCAGACGTTTTATGTATTCCACCCGGGGGACAATCTCCCGACTAATATTCTCTTGCATCTTAGAATTAATTCTCCCCTTTTGGATAAGTTCTTTGCCGGCTTGTTTGATGGTGTCAAAGATATCATCGACAGGTAATCCCATGCGTTTGAACCCCTCGAGTTGAGCTCCTAGCGGACGAAGAATCGCACCAACAAATTCCCCGCTCAAATTCTTGCAGAATCCCTTAATGTGAGCTAGCAATGGATCGAAATTATCCAATTCGGTAAAACCAGAAACCGAGACCAAAACCACCTTGATGGGTTTCCGGTCATGTAAGAGAGGATGACGGCAATGGTCGTCGCGGATTTCAAAGAAAGGCTGCACCAACGGAATCGACCTGTCCAGCACTGCTTTCATCGTGCTTGTCATTCCATCCACAAACACTGGTGTGGCAAGTACCAATACATCTGCCTTTTGCCATTTTGCTAACAGGTCTTGCATGTCATCTTTTTGGACACAAATACCTGGGGTTTTAACCCAGCAAGCAAAACAGCCTTGACAGGGCTTGATTTTAAGGTCATGGACATACAAGAGGGCAATCTCGGCTCCAGCCTCCTTAGCACCTTCAAGGAATGTCTTGAGTAAAAGGGATGTACCACCCCGCGCTTTTCGAGGACTACTATTGAGGGCCAGAATCTTCATTTGTCTTTTCACCTGTGAGAATAGTCTGCATAGTTCACGCTTATAATCCCTAGCACCTCATAGAGAGTAATTGAGGTTTACCTTATGTCATATTTCCGATTGTGGCGTTACTGGCTGCTAGTCGTGAGTATCTTCATTATCGCCTTTGGTACAATTATGGCATTACTGAATTCGACAATTGTGTTCGCCTTCTTCAATGTTCAGATTAATCCGGTGTTCTGGGGAGCTAATCCTGTCCCATCGCCCGCTCAAGCATTTCAAGCCTGGGTGTATGGTGCATGGGGTGCAACCGTGATGGGGTGGGGGATTACCATGTTCTTCATTGCCTACTTTCCTTTCAGGAGTCAAGAAGGATGGGCCTGGTACTGTGTACTCGTAAGCGTACTCCTATGGTACCTGTTAGATACAGGGATTTCGTGGTGGTTTGGAGTCATCATCAATGTGATGCTCAATACTACGATCTTGATCCTGGTGCTCATTCCCTTGCTCTTTACATGGAAAGAAATGACAGGTTAGCTAGAGACCTTCACGTACATTCTTGGTGACAATGATCGCAAGAGCAATCAGTCCGATTATCAACCAGCCACCAATGATGAATAGGGCTTCATTGAAGTACTGGAGACCCCGGTTGAAAATGACTGCAGTCAGTATTCGAAATCCTGCAGCAGTAGGCAAGTACTTGAAGATTTCAGCTCCAACGGAACACTCCAACGGATTGATGGCGCCAGAGACGACCCAGAGGGTGAGACTGATCAGGATTGCGGGAACGGGAACCACACGAAAATCTCCGACCTTCAGTTCATAAGATATACCTAGTAAGCTGAATGGAAAGGCCAAACACAGAAATACAAACCAGAAGCAGCCAAAGCTCAAGATTGAGGGAAACGTCACTTGATACATAACGGAAATGAGAATGAGGAGTATGACAACGCAGATAGCAGAGATTAGCACTATTGACAAGGTTTTACCAATTCGTGAGTAGATGAGACCGTGTTGTCTCATCGTAATTTCGGTAATAATCCAGAGCTTTTACAATATCAGAGCTTCATTCTTTCCTTGTTCATGCGCAGCGCGTAAAAGAGAGTGCTCGAATAATCGAGTATTTATTTCTAGTAGCTTAAGATACCAAGTTGTACTGGATGAGTTGATTCCGATGGTAATAACGCGAAAATTTCCAATCCTTCGCTGTGAAGAAGATCAATGCACAGAGATCCATGATCCAGTTGTACGAGAAACAGGGCTCCGAATCATCCTAATGGATTCACAGGGAGAGGAAAACTTTGCCCTTATTCGGACTATCCCTTATGAGCCGAAATTACTGATATTGGGATTATTATTTACATCGCGTCTAGTATCAACACCCTTGGATCTTATTCAGATAACAGTTCGTAGCCAGCTAGCTAAGGTTCGGGTTTCAGAGACTTGTAACATTCGCGAAAAGTTAGCAGCTCTTCGACCTACTGCACGACTAGTAACGGGGGTGTGTGGCCCAGAGGAAAGTGCCATTGGGACATGGCAAGCTTGTGATCTTCCCCCTGTTGAAGCACCTTATTCCGTGCAGCTAAACTCAATTCGTAAGGCAGTGCAGAGCTTGAATGCTGAAATGGAAATATATCGTGAAACGGGAGGAACTCATGGTGCAGCGTTAGCGGATCAAAATGGGGACCTTGTGATTCTTGCGGAGGATGTAGGTCGGCATAATGCTGTAGACCGAGTAATAGGCAAAGGGCTGGAACAGGCTGAAGATCTTAATTCACTTATGATGGTGTGTTCGGGACGTCTCACTGCGGATTTGGTTTTGAAGGTGGCTGTAGCCCAAATACCAATTTTGGCATCGATTAGTGCAGCCGTGGATTCGGGTATTGAATTAGCGGATGCCGCTGGGATTACGTTGATTGGGTTTGTACGGGGTGGGCGTATGAATGTTTACACGCACCCTGATCGGCTCGCTCTTCCTACAGCCTAGCGTATGAGGGTTTTCGGGTTAAAGGAGTCATGGAGATCGACCTGTTCCATACATTCCACACATAGGGCTTCAGCTTCAGCAGTGATTCCGTACCGTTCAAAAAACTTGACGATATTAGTGATGTCACGAAGAAGAATTTGCCGTCCTTGTTCCAACACGCGGTGACGTCCAGGTCGTGAAGCAAAATCAATCGCCTGTGGAAAGTCTATGATCCATGGTTCTTTTTGGAAGTATAGGATGTTAAAGCTTGAGAGATCGCCGTGAATGATGAATGTCCGGTATAAGGCAAAGATTTGGTCGATGATTGCACCAAAGAGACGGTTCGGATGCTCAATAGTTGCGTCCTTTAGAAGAGGGGCTGGGGTCCCATTGTCTCCAAGGAATCGTGCTGTGAACATATTATCTGCGTGTTGGGCTGGGGTAGGAACATCAATGCCAGCACGAAATGCCCGGTCAAGTATCCAGAATTCTCGTGAGGCCCAATAGCTCATGATGTCTTGTGAAAAACCTCTTTTTCCACCGCCCATTTTCTTACGCTTGCCACTCTTCGCGTGTGGGGTTGCATGTAGCCGGTAAACCTTGAGGGCTAGGGGAAAATCTCGCCATAACGCGTAGAATACGGTGGCTTCTTTTCCGGCGCTTATTATTCCTGTGACGTCTGTTGCCAGTTTGGAATCGATAGCGTCCGTTTGCACTGATGCGAGCGTGATTTCGGGAAGATCTGTTAACCGTCCCCGTTGGCCATCACCTTTACTCATTTCTCGTTGCGCTAGACTGCGCTTGCTAATGTACGGAGCTGGATTATTCGGCACTTTTCTTCTATCCCTTTCTTACGAGTTTATTTGCCTCTCCACAATCTCAAGATACCCAGACTTCGAGCAGGAAATGTCTGAAGGCTCAATATTCAGAGGAAGGGAGCGGGCAACTGGAATCCCTCAAAAATGGGTAATACTAGGGCCTGTCTCCGGAGGTAGCAGTAATGCCGACTCCACAGAACAAGCAGGGCCATTGAGTGAGAAAGATTAACACCGGCATAGAGCTTACACCTCCATTCAAATCGAATCAGGATGAGGACGCAATAGTAATTGCGGTTTATATCTTTTTCCGATGCAATTCCAAGTTGTTGCCCAAGCACTTAATAACGGTCTATACGAATGCTAGGTATTGGTGCTTCCAATGGACCGCAGTCCTCTCGCAGTCCTTTCCGGTATAATCATGCTGATTGTTTTTATCATCCTAACGGGATTGACATTCATCCCGCTAGAAATTGCAATGTGGCTACCGCTAACTGGGTTTATCTTATGCTGTCTAGTAATCGGGATTGGAGGACGCTATCGTGTGCTACATCTCCTTCTCTTTTCATTTCTGATTTACCTGGGTTTCATGATTTTCCTTGCGGCTAACGCGTCGCTATTGACTGGTACAGAATTTGGCCCACTATCTATGGACCAAATTCAAGCTGCTTGGACTGCCTTTCAAGGTTTTGTCAACACATACATCCCATTTCTCGGAGCTCTTTCAGGGATTGCTGAAACACTACGTATTATCGCTGGTGGGGTATCAGTAATTGCTCTATTCCTTGAATTCGCTGTAGCATCTGCCTTTGTCGGCTTTATTGGCTTGTTAGTAACTGGTATCAGTGGTTTTTTCACTCGTTCACCTCCCCTCCATGTTGTCACTGCTCCTGAAGCGGAAGTGACGGCTCCAGAGCCTGCTTTTACGCCGGTTCCAGCCCCACACGCCGAATCTGCGATTCCCGCTGTTCAGACCTCAGCCCCACCCGTTACTCCTCCAACGGCTATGGAAGCACCACCACCTATGCCAGCACCACGTGCCGTCGAAGAAGCGCCCCCTCCGTCGAAGGGGAGTTCTCCTAGCGCCCAAGCCATTTCTGGGCTTAAAGGTAAAGTAAAGAAACATCTTAAGGGAACTGGACAGAAAGCTCCTGCTGGTCAATCGCGATGCCCCCACTGTAACGCTACGGTTATCCGTGGATCGCGTTTCTGCAATGCATGTGAGAAGCAAATCTGAAAGGTCACTGTGGCTGGTTTGGATTATTCGGGACTGGTTTTCGTTTTTAGTCGTAAAATATGAGTTTATAATAAACATTTATATACTAGGAAAAGCTCCGAAGGATACCTCGAAACCTTAAAAACGTTTCGTAGGATCGCGCGGGGTTACTCGCTTAGATATAACACCGTCTCTCACTCTCCATATGTGTCTTATCATGAGCTCGGAGAGGTTATCCCCTTATTACGAATCCCTGCAAGGACTCCTCCCATAAGATAGGAATCTGTCAAAAGGAGAGCCTATGTCGCCTCCGTGCAAATATCACGTTCATTGGTAGAATAGAAATGGCAAATCCTGCTCAAACCGGTTCATATGCACGCACCCAACGATCTCGGGAACCCACGGAGATTATCGTAGGTTGCTCAGATTGTGGGGGTACCGATACGATTCGTGATCCTGTTCGTGGTGAAGTCATTTGCACCAATTGTGGATTAGTTCTTGATTCCCATATGATGGATCATGGTCCTGAATGGCGTGCCTTTACGAGTGAAGAACGCGATAAGCGTGCCCGAACTGGTGGTCCTATTGATTATACACGTCATGATAAGGGTTTGAGTACCACCATTGACTGGCGAGATCGAGATGCGAATGGTCGTAAATTAGCTCCGGGACTTCGGGCGCAAATATATCGGCTCCGAAAATGGCAAATTCGAACACGTGTGCATTCAAGCATTGATCGGAATTTGGCTCGGGCTATGAGTGAATTAGACCGTATTACTAGTCAGCTTAGCGCTCCGCGACCCGTTAAAGAAGCTTCTGCGATTTTATATCGTCGCACGGTCGAACGTCATCTCATTCGTGGACGCAGTATCGAAGCAATGATTGCAGCATGCATCTATGCTGGTTGCCGTCTGCGTCAAGTTCCTCGAACTCTTGATGAAATCGCCCATCATAGTCGAATTAACCGCAAAGAATTGGGTCGGTGCTATCGACTCCTCTTACGAAAGCTCGATATGCGTGTACCAATCTCTCAACCTACCGATTTCGTTCCACGATTTGCCCAGGCACTCAGCCTCAGTAGTCGTGTTCAACGTCGGGCTATCAGCATCCTTGGTTTGGCTAAAAAACGGGGCATCACTGCGGGCAAGGACCCCACGGGACTCGCAGCTTCTACGCTGTATATTGCCTCAATCCAAGAAGGGGAACGCCGGACCCAACGCGAAATCGCAGCGGTGGCCCGGGTAACCGAAGTCACTGTCCGAAACCGCTACAAGGAAATGGTTCGCGTCCTTGGGCTTGAAGTCGAAATTTGACAAAAGCGGCCCTCGACGGCTTCTCAGGCGAACCTAGTGCAGTTTGAGGTGGAAACGAAAAGGCAAACACTTAAATATTTGTTTTACTAGTAAATAAATGGGAAAGTTTATAAGGTTATCAATGAGAATCGCGGCGAACTTTGCTATCTACCGCTAGATGCCTTACCACATTACGTCCATTTGGACCGTCAGGGTAACTCGGAAGCATTTTGACACCTTGATACAAAGGACCGTACCTCCTAACCTGTCCTTTCCATATAATAGTAGGAAGAATGTGTTATGGAAGAAAATTCTCCAATTCATGAAAAAAATCGGCTCGACTTCCTTGAGGAGCAGCAGCACCAGCGCTGTCCGGATTGCGGTGCGACTAATGCTATTCGTGATGAGAGTCGTGGGGAAGTCGCCTGCGCGAATTGTGGGTTAGTTCTAGATACTAACGCCATAGATTCTGGGCCCGAATGGCGAGCTTTCACCAGTGAGGAACGGGATAAACGCGCCCGAACAGGTAGTCCTATTAATTATGCTCTTCAGGATCATGATCTCAGTACTATGATTGACTGGCGTAACCGTGACGCATCTGGTCGTCAAATTAATTCTAATCGACGTGCAGAAATTTACCGGCTTCGCAAGTGGCAGCGTCGATCACGTGTTCATTCAAGTATTGAGCGCAACCTTGCGAGCGCAATGAGTGAATTAGATCGTCTTAGCAGTCAGCTAGGTGTATCTCGAACCGTGAAGGATACCGCTGCTGTGATGTATCGCCGAGCTTTGGAAAGGCGACTTATTCGAGGTCGTAGTATTGATGCAATGATAGCCGCTGCTATGTACGCTGCTTGTCGACTTCGAGAAGCTCCGTGTACCTTGGACGAAATTGCGTATCATAGTCGAATTAACCGTAAAGAATTGGGTCGATGTTACCGTCTCCTGCTTAGACGATTAGATGTTCGAATGCCAGTCTCTCAACCGACAAACTTCATTCCACGGTTTTCTCAATCTCTCGGATTAAGTAGCCGCGTACAGCGAAATGCTATCCAAATCCTTGATGCTGCCAAAGCAAAGGGAATTACTGCTGGTAAAGATCCTACAGGTCTTGCTGCATCAGCTCTTTATATTGCAGCTATCATGGAGGGTGAACGCCGGACCCAACGCGAAATCGCAGCGGTGGCCCGGGTAACCGAAGTCACTGTCCGAAACCGCTACAAAGAATTAGTCCGTGAACTCCAATTAGCTATTGATTTCTAGTCACTCTAACTTCAGCTATGTTTAAAATCCCTACATAGCAATAGAATTCATGGAGGCTTCACTTTTTTGGTAAAGCAAGTTGTTTTTGAAGAACTTAGTCGAGATGAGCTGTTAACCATCATTGATATGTTTGCCAAGAATTGGTTAGCCATAGATGGCACTTGGTTTTTAGCAGCAGAGCAGAAGTTCGATATTGATACAGCGATAGAGTTGGATACTGATTCTTGGCGGCGATTTTCTCCTATTGAAGCGAAGCGAATAATGAAAGAAATCGGTATAAAACCTAACTCCGGTTTAGCTGGACTTAAACAAGCCCTACAATATCGTGTATATGCCCGTTTGAACAAACAATCAATTGAGGAGATTAATAGCACCCGATTCATTTTCCGCATGGAGAAATGTCGCGTCCAGGATGCACGGAAACGCAAGGGTCTAGCTGATTTTCCCTGTAAATCTGTGGGTTTGGTTGAGTATGCTGAATTTGCCCGCACCATTGATTCACGAATTAAGACACGCTGTATTGGTTGTCCCCCAGATCCACATCCAGATGAATGGTGGTGTGCTTGGGAATTCATCCTTGAAGAATGACTCAAACGTAGTATACTCTATTTCAAATATTATGGCAACTATTTATTTCGAGTTATTGGCTTCCGAAGTGGAATTTTCGCCAACGATTATTAGTGTTTATTCGATGCCTAATCTCGATGTAATTTTGACTAGTATGAAGATGACCAAAGCTACAATGATGAATGTGATTAGCTCTTGGATGAACAGCGTTGGAGTAAAGGGTGTTACTGGTGGCGCTTCCCATCCGATACTAATGAAAATGATTGATGTGATCGGTGTTATGAAACTGGCAACTAATTGCGAGACGAGGCGTCCTAGGTACAGAGCCATTATGAACGCTACAGCTAGACCCATTACTCTGTATTCTTTAAGAAAGTCTTTGAACTCTTGCCATAGGTTTTTCTTTTCGGGCGGTTTTGGAGGCGCTGGTTCGACGGCTTCTCTTATCCGCTTTAATTCTTCTAACATTTGATCCTCTTTAGACATATTTATCCAACCTCAGTTAAGGTAGGTACCCATTGTTTGGCGCAACTTAAAAATAATTCAACAAAACACTCAAACAACTGCGTAATAGGTTTCTGTTGAACGGATGAAAAGGATTATACCCATCTACTACTCACTACTGACGCGAAAAATGAATTTAGTGATAAAAAATGGAACTTAGTACACCTCTGATTCTAGTGAATCTAAAAACTTACACTGAGAGCCTTGGTGAACGCGCAGTAAAATTAGCGAAGATTGCGGCTGGTGTCAGCAAAGAGACAGGGGTTTGTATAGGACTTGTTCCACAATTTACAGATATTCACCGTGTCGCTTCTTCGACTGAAGTGCCACTATTTGCTCAGCACATCGATCCTGTGCAACCTGGTCGGGGAACAAGCGCGATCCTAGCTGAAGCAGTCATTGAAGCAGGAGCTATTGGAACACTATTAAATCACAGCGAACGCCAAATACGATTAGTCGATTTGGAAGCGTCGCTAGTCCGTGCAACAGAGGTAGGTCTCAAAACCTGTATCTGTAGTAATAATCAGGCTGTCAGTAGCGCGGCTGCAGCACTTGGTCCTGATTTCATTGCTGTAGAACCGCCAGAACTGATTGGTACGGGAATACCTGTAAGTAAAACTAAACCGGAAGTTGTAACCGCAACTGTTGAAACGATTCGAAAAATAAATCCCAAAGTTATTCCCCTTTGTGGAGCGGGAATTTCCACTGGTGAAGATGTGGCCGCAGCGTTACAACTAGGGACTTATGGAGTTTTGCTAGCAAGTGGAGTAACCAAGGCTAAGGACCCTGAAAAGGTCTTGATGGACATGGCAACGCATGCTGCGAAATGAATTTTGGTACAATGCATCTTTGTGAAGATTAACGTTGGCGCTCATCAATTTCTTTGAATAAATTAAGTTTTGCTCGACGATGGTTCTCAAGGGCCATAGAAATATCTGAAATAAGGGTGGTCATTTCGGTGTCCGAAACCTTGATGGTTTGAGCATTACCTTCGCCATCGGCGACCCGAATGAAAAAGCCACCTTCTTTGACGAATCGGTCTTTTTTCGTTTCAGGGAGAAATCCATCCACTGTAAGTACAGAGGATATCTTCTGTTCGAAAAAGTGTACAATTTCAGCCACCTTTGTCATTGCTTAATCACCGACTCACTATTGTGACAAGATTGCCTTTAAAGCCCGCTCTTTTAGAATATCTACTGAATTTTCCGGTTTCCAAGCGCTTCCAAGACTTCTGGTTCGACACGCTTTTATTGCGACATACGTCTTCTCTTCAGGCGGCTTTATGATCGTGAAGGAAAGGGTATCATAGAGAGTATTGGAGAATGAAGATATGCGTTGGTTTAAACGAAAAAAGAAAGAAAAAACTGAGAACACCGTTGAGCAACAACATGCTAAGCCTTCCGCTCCTGAAAGACTCGATATACCTGAGAGTAGTTTGGTTTCAATGACAAATCCTGTTCATGCATTTATCACGCGATTAGAGGGTATCATTACGGACGCGGATATGGAAGCCAAAACGAAGGCGCTTCAGGATACGCGATTACAATTGATTGTGGGTGGTGAAGCTCTCCTACTAAGTAAAGAAGGTGTCAAGCCCTTAGTGATGTCTTATGAACGAAGTCTACAATCGGATGTGTTCATTCGTATTTCTGAACAGGCGGCAGGACAACTTGCAATGACAACTTCATTTCCTGAATTCAAAAAAGAATATAAATCGATGGTTGGGGTGAAGGGGGCAGCTTCCTATATTTCAATTAAGTTGCACACACCCTTAGAGGAACTCCGTCGAAAGGGTTATTTCAGTATAGAATTCCTCAGAATCTTAATAGATGCATAATCTGCTAATACGACGTCAGCCATTGTGTGACGATTCGCGTTAGTGGTGCTATTCGCTTGTCCTTCAAGAGTTTTGTGAGCGGCTCATACCAAGTATTTGATATATCAAATTCCTGCGTGGTTGTTAGGTGTACAAATTGAACTATAGCAGGTACTGTTTTCTTTGTTGATTTTGTTGGACGAAAAGCAGTTAGATACAACGTTTGTTGTGGTTGCCCATCGAGATTAAATCTCTGGATGAATTCGTGAATACTCTTTGCTGCTTTCTCTTCATCTGTTATAATGAACCCTGGAAGCTCAAGTTGCCTCTCCGAATTTTCCAGGACCAGCAGCTTCTTATTATTCAGCACAATTCCCACTGCTGCTGCTAGAGGTGAAGAGTCTGGCATTAAATATCGCCTGGAACAGTTTTGTGTTTTCCAAATGTTTATTGTGAACCATCAACTAGGATGTGTAATGGGTTTTTAATGCACTGGAACTGTGTATCTCCGGAAAATCTAAGGGTGTTGTAATGACTGAAGGTATTCCCAATAAGTCGTGGAAACGAAGAATGATTAATACACTTCACTTGCTCATTAGCCATCATGAGCCTCCCTATTTGAACCGCTGCTGGCATATCTCTTTACGTGGTCACACCCTTCATATCTGTGCTCGATGCTCAGCGCTTCTCGTTGGAATCATTTCAGCGCTTTTCATTCATCTTTTCATCCTCCCCATCGCCGTGACTCCCATAACCTTCTTCGGAGCGTTTCTTCTTAGTCTTCCTGCTGTTGTTGATTGGTCAACTCAAACATTAGAAATTCGTGAAAGTCGGAACCCCATGCGAGCACTCACCGGCTTTCTTCTAGGATATGCTGTGGGTTTTGTTCTTGCCTTCTTCAACATCCTCTACTATCTTCTGGTTGTTGTTTTATATGCTGGTTACACACTAATTTTTGGTGCCTTTGCCCCCAGCATTATCCGGTGGCGTCAACAACGTCGCCAACCCAATGAAGATCTCCCACAACCATTACCACCTCACTCAACTTCGCCTTTGAATAATAACTTAGAGCGTGACGAAGAGGAGGCTTTATAAGGAGCATTCTTTTCGTAAGATAACACTCGCCTTTTGGTGGGATACACCCGTCATGTCTGAAGCAGAGCCCCAACCAGAACCGGAAAAGACCTTCATCACTATCGAGGTCAAAGATCTAATCAATCATGGTAGTGAGCTTGGAGATGGCCTCGTTAACTTCCTCGGTGAAAAACTCTCTAAAGACATCGCGATATCGTTAGCTGAGAACGAGGTCTATGTTAGGAGCGACGATAAGAATCATCCCTCAAAAACCCAGCTCCGCACGTATCTGAAACGGTTCCTTCATCTTAACGCGCTTCGTGAGGACCTAAAACTCATCTCCCGTAGTAAAGACCGGTTTGCCATCATTGAATATGTAACCGTTGTTTATGTGGAAGAGTGAACTTTTCTAGAAAATAATCTCATATCACCTATTCCTCTACGCATTTACTAAGAAAAGAATAGATTCAGTTTCATGCCATAAAGCTTAAGAGTAAAAAACCGACAAAAACCCGGATTAATCAAAACAACAGAGATAGGATGTTGGGGAAATTGGAACTCCCTCCTATCCCGTTATTTACCCTCCCCTCCTCCTCGCATGAAACGATTCATTTTTCCAACCCCAGCATCCCTCCAAAGTCTTTCCAATCGGTCAAATTCGCGCGAATACTGTAAATATACAAATTGTTTGCATAGCCTGGAAGAGATGCTTAGGCTTTGAGAGCATAAACCTTAAGGCTTAAGACAGCTCATTCACGAGCTTAATCAGCGGGGCTAGCGTGATGCGGCACCTGAAAATTCTCCTTCTGGGACCTCATGCAGTAGGTAAAACTACCCTTATCAGACAAGTCTCCCCTCACACTATCTCCACAGATGTTAACGGTAGTACCGTCTGTCTTGATTTTGGCACCATCGAATACAATGGCATAAAAGCCCACCTCTTCGGCAGTCCCGGCATGCAACACTTCAGCCTTGTGCGGAAAGCCCTCTCATCTGGAACCGACGGCGTTATTCTCGTAGTTGACAGTACCAACCCGCATACAATCATCCAGGCTGAACAATACCTCCGTGATCTCTTCGGGGCTAATCCCCCCCCAGTTGTTGTTGCGGCTAATAAGCAAGATTTACCCGGCGCGATCCAAGCTAAACATATCAAGACTCTTCTCAATTCTCCTGCACCAGTATTTCCCACTCAAGCTCACCGGGGCATCGGTCTTGACCAATTGCTCCTAAGTTTCATTCGATACCTAGGAGAGATTGGTAAAGGACTAAATATTCGTACCCTCCTCGAAAACGCGTAAACTATGGGCATTCATTTCGGTTTTCGTAGAGAATAAACCATTTATCCGATCATCAATTATGGTAATTTTACTCCGAATAGTTCCTTGGAAATCTAACACCTTTTCGGAAAGTACACAATCCTTTTCTATTCAAACCATTAAGAATCCGGTATACGGAGGAACCCTATATGGCAAAAGAACTCACCGATGATACCATCGACGAATTCATTCAAAAAAACGAGATTGTCATACTCGACGTCTTTACAGTCTGGTGTGGACCCTGCAAATTGCAGGCGAAAATTCTAGAAGACCTTGAAAAGGAAGTGGATGCAAAACGTGTCGCGATCGCGAAGATTGATGCGGATCAGGCTCCGCAGACTTCGCAAAAGTTTCGGATTACAGCAATCCCTACGCTTATCATGTTTAAGGATGGTAAGCCGGTGCAGACGCATGTTGGGGTGTGGCCAAAGGAAGCAATGACGAATGAACTGGCTGCACTTCTGTAACATCAAGGAATCTCCGTGCTATGCAACGAGTCCGTGTTTGATTGGATTATTGTTCTTCCCTTAAACCTGCACAATGGAGGGGTTGCCCAAACTCTTAAACAGGGTGGATTCTAGTTTTCTTTAGTGAGTCTTGTTGGAGGTTTTGGCGTGACGGTTGTTGCGGAACGTTTGATGACGGATATCGAACAGGTGCTAGAAAATTTTGATGAACGTGCTGGGGGACTAGTGGCTGTTGTATTGTTAATGAAAACGGGTATTCCGGTGACAGCACGGATTCGCGCTCCTGTAGAAGAAACCTTTCTTTCAGCAAGCCTGGCTTCTTTACTTGGTATTGCCCTCGACCTCTCAAATAAACTCTTCACGCTGACTCCGGATCGAGTTATCCTAGATACAGAGGCAGGAAGTCTTGTATTACATGGCGTGAATGATGATATGTCACTCGTCGCGATTTTTAAGAAGCAGCATTTAGGTGCTATGATATTACTGGTTAAGCAAGCTGCAAAGGAGCTTGCAAGGCTTTTCCAATCTACCTAATATCGACTCATTGCGCTAAAAAAAATCCGGAAAGAGGATACTAGATCTAGAAGAAGAAGGTTCGGCG
Organism: Candidatus Hermodarchaeota archaeon; assembly: GCA_016839805.1. GTDB lineage: Archaea > Asgardarchaeota > Hermodarchaeia > Hermodarchaeales > Hermodarchaeaceae > Hermodarchaeum. Next base: position 95,976 of record JAEOTO010000031.1, on the reverse strand, counting down.
TTTGGGCTTCTCTTCCTCGTCTTCCGCAGCTTCTTCAGTTGTAGCTGGTGTAGCTGGTACTGGTGGTGGTGGCTCAGATGGTGCTTCAAAGGCGGGTTCTGGTTCGCTTGCTGGTTCAGGCACAGTTGGGATTTCAAATTCGGGTGCTGGTTCGCTTGCTGGTTCAGGCACAGTTGGGATTTCAAATTCGGGTGCTGGTTCGAAGGCGGGTTCTGGTTCTGGGGCTGGTTCAGGTGCTGCGGATTCTTCAGGCGCTAGAAAGACATCCGGAGTTGGTGGTTCTTCAATCGGTTCAGGTACTGGCTCTGGAATTTCAGCAGGCTCTGGGACTGGAGGGACTGGTGGTGGGGTAACTTCTGGTTCTGGCTTCGGAATTGGTTCCGGTTCTGGCTCTGGCACGGGTTCGGGTGCTGGTTCAGGCATCTCTGTAGTCTCTGGTGCAATCTCTTGAAGACCGGGAAGGATATCTTCCGTGGTAATTTCTCCTTCACCAAAAGTGACACCGAGGATTTCCTTGAGACAGGGCGCACATTTCTGGCGAACGGCCTCAAGGGCATCAGTTACAAAAGTTTCGATCGTTCGTTCCTCGTTCGGATTCTTTTCTTTCCAGAATTGGAACGTTTGCACCATGCGTAACGCATCTCGTACACCGTTCCAGTACATTTGACCAAATTCGTCCTGTGACATTTCGGAATTACACCTTTCCCACTAATATGAAAGCGTAATAACTACATCTCTGCGCTGGGCAGTAATTAACCACTCACACATCATGCTTAAAATGTTTCGTCACCCTCTCTCATACATCGGACTGTTTCAGAAAGGCATAAAGCATGAAATGGGCTCAACAGCCTATAATAAAGGGCTAAAAAACTAATCCGGTGTTGAATGAATATGCCACGATCGCTTCTTGAAGAGGTAATGACGGTTTCACTAAGACGTGGAATCCTCTACCCCAGTGCCGAAATTTATGGCGGCTTAGCTGGTTTCTATGATTTTGGTCCCATAGGAACGCGGATTCGAAATAATCTGATCCATCTCTGGAAAACTCAATTCGTAGAAGCGCGTGATTATGTTTATGAGATTAGTGGTAATACAATTCTGCCCAGTCAAGTGTTTAAAGCATCGGGACACCTTGATCACTTCACAGATCCATCTGCTGAATGTTCGAAAGGTCATGTGACTCGAATCGACCAATTGATTGAAGAGCTACTTAAGATACCCGCCGAAGGGAAGTCAAATGATGAACTTGCTAACTTAGTCATGGAACACAAAATCCGATGTCCCGTTTGTGGAGAGCCTTTGCGGGGTGTGAAAAGTTTTGGGCTCATGTTTGGTACTAATGTAGGCGGTGACCGTAGACAAGCCTTTCTCCGACCGGAAACAGCCCAGAATATTTTTTTAGGTTTTAAGCGTGTTCAAACCGCCATGCGGGCAAAATTACCATTTGGTGTCGCCCAAATTGGTCGGTCCTACCGGAATGAGATTTCACCTCGTCAAAGTATCGTTCGTGTGCGAGAATTTAACCAAATGGAAATTGAGTATTTCATTGATCCTCGATCTTTGAATGAGTGCCCTTTCTTTGATATGGTCTCTAACGTTTCCATTAACCTGGTTACTCGTGAAGAACAAAACAAAGCTGCTGAAAAATCAAGTACTGATTATTCCTCGACTCAACTTACTGTTAAAGAAGCATTCGAAAAGCAATTTGTACCAAACCAATGGATGGCAAGTATACTCGGTGATGAAATGATCTTTTTTCAACAGCTTGGAATACCAGCAGAAATCATACGATTTCGTCATATGCGCCCAGAAGAAACTCCTCATTACAGTGGGGGCAACTTTGATTTGGAAATCCAGTTCAGCTTTGGCTGGAAGGAAGTGATTGGTAATGCCTATCGCCGAGATCACGACCTTCAATCCCACATGAAGGGTAGTCAAAAAGAGTTGAGCATCGAAGTAGAAGGTGAAAAAATAACCCCTCATGTTGTCGAACCCTCTTTCGGAATTGATCGTATCCTCTATGCCATTTTAGAGCATACTTATCGCCCAAAAGATAAGAGCCGAGGATGGTCTTGGTTTCAGTTCCCTCCCAATTTAGCTCCATACCATGCTGTAATCCTGCCATTACTCAATCGTCCTGAACTCGAAGAAGTTGCGAAAGAAATCTACGAAAAAAGTCGGAAGATGGGATTAGCTGTTCTTTATGATGACCGCGGGCGAATCGGACGTCGTTATGCACGGGCTGATGAAATTGGCATACCCAAGGCAGTTACTATTGACCCACAAACTCTAGATGATGATACCGCTACTATTCGTAATCGTGATAGTGCTAGTCAAACACGGCACTCTCTCAAGAAAATACCTTCTTTTCTCCATCCATCCAAGCAGAAATAATGCCAATTACCCTTCTCTGTAAACTAATAACGTGACCTTTTTGGGTATCTAGGCACATATCTCTGTTATTCGATTTTATGTAATAACCTCGTGAACGAAGGGTTAGGTTGTGACGAATGGCGAACCAACTTAGTTTACAAGAACGTTTGAGAATGTACTGGCAAATAACAGAACTAGGCGCTCTTACTCGTCGGTATATTGTTATTGGAGCATTTGATGGTGCTTTGACCATTGTTGCTATTGTCCTGGCTGCTCTCGCTGGAGCCATGTTATTTGGCGTGCTAGTAAATCCTTCTGAACTTGATATATTGGTCAGGGCAGGTTTAAGCGCAGCTGTTGGTCTAGCATTATCTAGTGGATGGGGTGCATATGAGGCAGAACGAGTGGAACGTAAAAAAGAGATTCAGTACTTGGAACAGCAAATGCAACGTCCGATGGATGGATGTATGGTAGATTCAGCTGTCCGCTTTGCCACAGGTTGGGCATCTTTCATTCATGGTATCGCTCCTTTACCTGCAGCCATTCTTCCACTGATTCCATTGATGTTGTTTCCCTGGGATTTTTTATTTGCAGGTTTTATTTCTGTGAGTATCACACTGGTTTTTCTCTTTCTTTTGGGGGTCTGGATGGGTCGAATTGCTAAGACGAATATATTGGCGGGTGGGCTTCGCATAGTAATAGTTGGGCTCATCACGGCACTGATATGCTTGTTAATTGGTGCCTACTGAGAAGAGTATTAAACGCTATTGTGGTTCAAGCTGCGTTCGAATTGCTGAACGAAGGAGCTCGTTCACAAGTTTTCCATCTGCTCGACCTCGTACCTCATTCATGACCTTTCCCATCAGGGGTCCCATTGCCCGTTCACCACGTTCAGCAATCATCTCCTTGTTTGCTTTCACAATTTTTGAGACAATAGCTTCAAGTTCTTTTTGAGAGATCACACCCAATCCCAAAGCTTCTATTCCATCATCTACCGCACCATCAGGGTTATTCGCTAGCCAGGTTAATAGTTCAGGAATAGCCTCCTTTGCAAATTGGTTTTGAGCTAGTCTATCAAAAAGGAGGACTATCTGCTGCTCTGAAATGTCATCAACTGCGATTTCCTCTCTTTCAAGATTCCTCCATAGAGTTTCGAGAGTTGAAGCAATAATCACTGCTAATTCAGGATGCTGCTTGGTGATTGCTTCAAAGAGGTCTATACGTAAGGAGCGGATCATAATTTGGGCTAGTTCTTCGCTGAGTTGATACTCTTCTTGGAACTTGTGTATTTTCTCTTCCGGTAACTCGGGTAACTGTTTTCGTATCTGATCAAGATGTTCTACTGTTACAGACACAGGAGCGACATCCGTCTCTGGGTACATCCGAGCGGCACCAGGACGAGGACGTGAATATCGTGTTGTTCCATCCGCAAGTGGACCTCGTGTTTCAGCAGGAACTCCCTTCAATGACTGACGAGCACGGTCACCAACAGCTTTTAGCGCTTCAGTAGCAGCTGTCTTGGTCGCAGCAACAATAATGATCGCATCCGCTTTCTTAGCCTGTAAATGTTTTCGTAAATTTTCAACATCGTTTGTGGTAATTCCGTACTTGGGCAGTTCATCCGTATGGAAAACTCCTTTCACTCCACCCCAAAACTGGGCATAATCTGCGAATTCACTCCCCAATCGGCGACCAGGTTGAAGTTCTTTACCTACTAAACTTGCAAAACCTGGAAGCATAAGGGCGAATACACCCTCCTTGCGTTTCAATGCTGCTTTAATGACTTTGCTTGTGCTTTTCTTGAATAGGGAGGTTACTTCGTGAACCCTTTTTGTTATTTTGCTGGCACGAACCCCACGTTTTTTCAATTCATCTCGTAACTTCAAGAGTTCGACTTGGCGTTGCACTTCGTACTTTACTACTTGTCCAATGAGATTGAGTTTCTGAACACCCTTAATCTCAATTATTGCCCCGTCTTTAATTGAAACATTAATGTCTTGACGAATGGTTCCTAGCCCTCGTTTGACCTTACCGGTGACTCGAAAGATTTGACCAATTCGAAGAGCAGTCGCTTGCACTTGTTCTGGTGTTTTCATAACAGGAGCTGTGGCAACTTCAATCAAGGGTATTCCTAACCGATCTAACCGCCAATAAGTTCTAGCTCCCTCTTCGCGGATTTTCCTAGCTGCATCCTCTTCGACACCAATTGTCTGTATTGGAACCTCTAACCCATTTACTTGAATTGCTCCCCCGAAGGCTACTACTACACTGCGTTGAAATCCAGTGGTATTGCTTCCGTCAATCACCAATTTCCGCATGATTTGAATCTCATCGACAGGTTGTGCGTTCATGAGCAATGCGATTTCAAGGGCAAAATTCACAGCTTCCTTGTCGAGAAGATGGGGCGGTTCTTCATCTTGTTCGACGAGGCAAATACTATCGTTGTAATTCTCATAGATGTGAACTCGTCCCTTGTGAAATTCAAATAAAGCTGCGGGATCAACTTCACCTAATTCACTTTGAGTGGGACGTAACCGACGGAGAAATGTAAAATGTGGTTCATCTTCGCGAATTTTAGTCGGACAGCTGCAAAAGAGCTTAGTCTTAGTATCGAGCTGCTGGTGGACTTCAATACCAATTAACGCTCCAACTTTTTCATAGTCGATCTTGGTCATTAAGGGCTCAACTCTTCATACTGACTCCGTTTTGAACACTCGGTAATTTCTCCAGCAATTGGTGTTAACATTCGCTTTTGAACTTCAGTGGAATCCCGAGTTTGGGCTAGAACCCACATGAGTTTTACAAAAGCTGTCTCAGCGATCATGTCTTCTCCGGGGATAACTCCCCGTTGAACTAGTTCTACGCCAGTACGGTAAACCCGCATTTGTACCCGACCCCAAATACATTGGGATGTCATAACAACAGGGATCTGTTCCGATTGTGCCCTTTCAATTGCTTCAAAGATTGCTTCAGGAGCATGGCCCAGCCCGGTTCCCTCAATCACAATGCCATGGTAGCCCTGGTCAATTAGCACATCAATTCGTTCTCCCATCAACCCCGGAGTGGTTTTGATTAATGCAACTTTTGGATCAAATTCTGGCTGAAGACGTATCTGGCGCGTCTTATCTCGATGAAGATAAGAGTTCTCGTCAACGAGTATGTAGACCTGCCCATTTTTTACTTCCCCAAGAAGATCTGCGTTAATAGGTTTGAACGCATCTCGCCGACTGGTATGACATTTACGAACTTGGGTACCTGGATAGAGAGCTATGCTTGTGTCATCGGGGTAACGATGCATAGCAATTATTACTTCTGCAATCGGTCCTTGCACCGCTATAATAACCGCAGCTGTTAGATTCAGCGCGGCATCTGATGAGGGTCGATCTGATGAACGCTGAGAACCAGTCAATATCACTGGACCCGGAAGATTCTGTAAGGCAAAACTTAAGGCGGCGGCTGTATAGCCGAGGGTATCCGTACCATGGGGAATGACTACACCTTCTGATTCATCAAGATGTTTTGCAATCTGTTCCGCCATTGTAGTCCAATGGCTAGGCAAGAGATTTTCACTAAAGACGCTAAAGAGCACTTCAGCACGGATGTTTGCAAGATTACCCAGCTCGGGGACTACTGTATAGAGGTCGTCTGCTGTTAATGCGGGATTTACAGCTCCGGTTTGATAATCAACACGACTTGCAATTGTCCCGCCTGTACTTAGGATACTCGCCCATGGTAATCCTTTCTTTGTTTTACGGGTTATTGGAGGAAGTTCTGGCTGTGCCTTCCTTCCTGGGGCTACTCGTTCGATCTTTTGGATGTTGTTGACATGGATACCGATATTATACCCTGAATCCAGTTTAATGATGATATGCTGGTCATCTGCCCCAATTTCTGCACGAGGGATAACGATTCCTTCGAAGATATTTTCCGTAGTTGAAACTCGAATCCGATCACCGATTTTCGCTTTCACCCGATTAAGGGTTTTCTGAGCTTCACCTAAATAACCTGCAGGTTCGTCTTTTGGCATCTCACATGACCGCCCTTAGGATGTTATGGCTCTTTGCTTTTAGGAGTTTGCCCAACCATGTTTCAATGGTAAACTCTCCAAGGTTCTTATTGAATTTACAGGTTGGTAGTGTTGTGTTATTATTGGGTTAGAAGATTCGACGTCGGAATCGATACAGCACAAGGAGCACGACAACAATAATGATGAGGGCAACTGCGATTTGGATGAGTACAATCTCATTGGGGGTGAGACCATTGCCAATAGTAAGTGATTGGCTGGTTGACGTGAATGTAAATTGGTTCGAGAACATATCAATGCCAGCAACTTGAACGGCAGGATAGTCATAGACTCCCGTGACCAGTGCAATCGCCGTATATTCCAGGGTAATGTTTGCTCCTGGCTCCAGGTTAAAAACGCGAATGGATGCCGTTCCACTGACTAACTGAAACATTCCCGTTTCAATAGCAATAACATCTCCGACAATAATTTCAGCAAAGGGAACATCCCCGGTATTAATCACGGTGATTGTCACAGCGATTAAACCACCCCGATTAAGACCAGTAGGAGTGACTTCTCGTGATATGGAAATATCTGAGATCGGTTCCTTATACCAGACATTATAATCAAATTCTTGTTCCGTCTCATTGAAATCGTATATCTCATCCCCAATCGGAAAGTAGGGGAAAATCTTATTCACAAAGGCAGAAGCAGGTGAACCATCGGTGATCATACGGTTATAGGGTCCCCTAATGGTCAGGCTTCCAGAACCAGTCAAGTTTAGGGGAGCCATAAGACCCATTGCTCGTCCAAGGCTGAAGTTGTAGATGTCCCCGGCTAGAAGACTTGCATTCTCAATAGTATACGAGAAGGTAACTTCCGCAATAGGTTGAGCCTCAAACCATTCCAAATAAATCCGGTATTCGGTCATTGCTGCGATAATACCTGTGGCATTAAAACCATTGACAAGATAGGCTGTTGCATTAACAACATGATATAACGTGGTGTTGAAAAATTCTAGATGTGAAGCAATCGTGTCATTGAACACCCACAGAGTCGTATTCTCGTATTCAGTAAAGTTAAAAATACTAAGCGAGGGCCAGCTCGTATATCGGACGTAATTTTCCATTGTATAGTTAAGAAAATCTGCCACTTCAGCTGCTGTTGTCAGATTATCCCAGGGAATGGCGATAATGGTGGCATTACCAGGATTCTCGTCATATATCCCCCCTTCAATTGAACCTGATTTAGTCCAATTATAAAGTGGATTAAATGGCGATGATGGACCTGTGGCGGGGCGACCAGTCCAGGAAATGGTCGCTGTGTCATCATAGGAATACTCAACTTCTAAGGATACATCGATCCACTCTGATGAACCTTGTGGAACTGGTGGTGCTCGTAAATTGTCCTCAGGTGTCAACCTAATGCCTGGTCCTCCTAGCATGTTCAATGTCGGAACTAGGAGAGGTTGGATAATAAGAACGCTAAGCAGGAACATAATAGAGATCAGTGATGTCTTTTTCTTCACGGTTGCGCACCATCATGCAGTTGAAACTAATTAATAGAGTGAACCCGAATGCTCCAATGATTTTAAAAGATTTTCTGGTAGGAGCACTTCTTAATAACATCTCATCAACTACACTTCTACAACGATGATTTCCATTTATCCATTGCATGGGGCTGCTTCCCTTTCCACTTCGATTATGATTAACTGGGAAGGAACTCGCTTGATTCTCGATACTGGACCAGGAACTATAACAGAAATTTGGCGACGCGGGTTACGCCTGCGAGGGCTCTCTGCGATACTCCTCAGTCATGGACATCTAGATCATTTATGGGGATTACCTCCTCTTCTATGGTTTTTACATCAGCGAGATTGGCACCATGAAATCAAAATAATCCATCCGCAAGGAATCAAATCAACCATTAATCAACTTGTTCAAATTAGTGGTGAACCTACCTTTCTTAAGCTCTGCCCTCTCTCACCTGAATCAGGAGCATGCTGTATTGATAAATTAACAGTTGAAGCTTTTTCCGTAAATCATCGTGGTCCCAGTTGTGGATTTATTATCACTGAGTCTCCCAAATACCGATTAGATACTAAAAAACTTGAGACTGATGGTATACCACAAAAACATTGGTCTGCCATTGCACAAGGGAAAAGTCCGAAGATAGCGTCAAAACGCATCGATTCTACGCAATACCATCTTACACCCCGTCAGCGAAAAATCGTCTATACAGGTGACACAGGTCCCTCCTCTCACCTAGCTGAAAAGACCAAAGACGCAGATTTACTTATCATCGATGCCTCCTGGGTTTATCCGCAATGGGAACCACCTGAAGAGGCCCCCCATCTCACACTTCGACAAGCCTTTGAGATTGCTCATCAGGGACACGTTAAACATGTGCTCTTAACACACCTAACAACTCACCTATCCTATGCGGAATATAAGAAAACAATCAAAGAACTCCGAAAAGAATTCACACATTCAATGTCTATTTTTCTCCCAAATGAAGAAAAAATTGAAATTGTATGAAACTTTGGCGTTATCCACCAGCAATAATTGGAAGCACTATCACGCGTTGACCTTCAGCAACTTCATCATCTAGTAATGCCCGTCTACCATCAACCAGCACCACAAAATGTCGATGGAGTAGACCTAACTCGCGTAATAATTCTCGAACCGTCTTTGCCTCTGTTAATTGAATTTCAGCAATTCCAGCGCTCAGCGCGCGATGTGTAATATCAATCTCAGCATCCATCGATAACCACCCGCAATGTTACTCTGACATCACGATGAATAGATAAAAATTTATCCAGCCACTCCTGCTACACTCTCAAGGTTTAACGAATCCGAGAAACCTTCAAATCTGGGCCCGTGGCCAAGCTGGATAAGGCACCGGCCCTCTAAGCCGGTAATCGTGGGTTCGAATCCCACCGGGCCCGCCATAACCTACTGACCTCCTAGAGGAGAAAAAAATGACTAAAGACCAGATAAAAATGATTCTTTCAAGGCGTAGTATTCGTAAGTACACAAAGCAGCCAGTTAGTGAAGATGATGTCCAAGCGCTGCTTGAGGCCGCTATGGCTGCTCCCTCTGCTGCAAATCGGAAACCTTGGCACTTTATCATAACCACTGATCGGAAAAAATTAGATAAACTCGCTGAAATCAAATCTGGTGCCAAATTGCTCCATGGTGCTCCCCTATGCATCGCAATTTGTGGGATTGAAAGTGCTTCACCACACTATTGGGTTCAAGACTGTTCCGCGGCCACTGAAAACCTTCTTCTTGCTGCTCCGTTGTTGGGCCTTGGTGCTGTGTGGCTTGGGATTTATCCCCATGAAAACCGTGTTAGACCCGTCAAGGAGATCTTCGGTCTTCCGGATGATATTATTCCATTGAGTTTAATCTCAGTTGGACATCCGGCAGAAGAAAAAGAACCGCGTACACAATATGATAAGTCGCGTGTGCATAGAGAACATTGGTAGGATTCCATGCCACCTAGAAATTCATCCTCTCTCCCAACCATTCGATTGCGTTACATCGGACCATATCTTCTCATATTCCTATTTGTACCGATTATCACTATTCTAGCTGGTGTATGGATGGATTCTATCTTTCTCCTTCCTCCTTTTCCTCCCTTTCCATACAACCTCATAATCGGCGCTAGTATAATGTCATCTGGAGCGGCAGTCGGAATTAAGGCAACACGCCATTTACGTAGAGTTGGAAAGGGGCTCCCCTGGGGTGCATTTGATAAACAAGCTCAATCAACTCTGCTCGTTACTACTGGAATCTACTCCCATATTCGTAATCCTATCACTCTAGGATACACGCTTCTTCCCCTTGGGATGGGGCTTCTCTTTCGATCGCTTGGAATGGCAATTCTTGTTCCCTTGATTATTCTGGTTATCATGGTTATCCGAATCAAGAAGTACGAGGAACCACAGTTAGAAGCACGGTTTGGTGAAGAATATCTTGAATACAAACGCACGACACCGTTTTTAGTTCCCCGACTGTTACCTCTTATCTATAACCTCGAGAAGACCCCGGCCCTTTCAGACCGGGAATGAATCGAGGTGTTTAAATAGGATTTCAAGAGGTCCTAGTTGAGGTCCCGGCAGGTGGCCGAGAACCAAGACCCCATGACCGGGCAACATCGCCGGAACGGCGAGTAGAGCCTGTGGACCAGTCGGCACAAGCCGATGGGATGAAGCAGGAAGCTCCGTCCGTCAGGGCGGGGTAGTTCACGATGGGATTATTCACTCTTCAGCGTACGAAACCAGCGGAATCTGATCCAGCTACTTCTTGAACTGTTCTTTGAACATTTTGATAGCTTTTTCGATGATTTTCATCGCTGTAGGTGAATCCTGCCATTCCTTTACCTTAACCCATCGTCCCGGTTCAAGACTCTTATATTTCAGAAAAAAATCGGCGATCTCTGCGCGAAGGTGATGTGCCATATCCGAGCAGTTTCTCACCTCATCCCACCGGGGGTCATTGATGGGTACCGCAATTACCTTATCGTCTTCGCCTTTCTCATCTTCCATCGTTAAGATACCAATTGGTCGAGCTTCCAGAATGCAGCCAGTGAAAGTGGGTTTGGTGGTCAACACCATAATATCAAGAGGATCGTTATCCTCATACCATGTTTGGGGGATAATTCCATAATCACCAGGAAAATAGAGTGCAGAATAAAGTACCCTGTCCAGACGAAAGATTCCAAGTTTGATGTCATATTCATATTTGTTACTTACACCATTAGGTACTTCTACGATCGTGTAGATTCGATTGGGTGGGTCAGGACCAGGTGGTAAATCACGCCAGAGGTTAGACATTACTAACACACATCTTTGGACATGTCTTCACATTAATAAAACTTCACGCCTTTTTCCCTTTTTTAGGTTTTTTTGCTGACTTGACCTCTAAATCCTCCGAGGGTATCTCTGCTACAGGTTTGCCAAATTCACGCGGTTTTCGCCACTGCCTTTCCGCACGGAGATCAAGATTGGCTTGAACTAGATTATCTTCTGTACGCTCTAACTTGAAACCCATTTTTTCCATTAAGCGATGGGCGCGGTAGTTATCTGGTAACATGATACCATAAATCTCTTCTAAACCTCGATCAATGCAGATCTCAATCATGTAATCAATCATTTTTGAGCCAAGACCTAACCCTTGCCAGGGGTCTGCAACAATGAAAGCGATTTCCCCACGTCTACCATCTGGTTCTTCAATTAACCGTACTACTCCCAGAATTTTTTGGCTATCGCCATCCTGCATTACTGGAACGATTCCAAGCTCTCGATCATAATCGATGTTTGTGTATCGGATTCTTACTTCATGGGGAGTGTCTTTGATAATTTCGAAAAATCGGTAGCGTATCGATTCTTCGGAAAAATTCTGGAACATCTCTAACCAGAGAGGTTCATCCTCAGGCTTAATTGGGCGAAAGAGGACAGTCCGTCCATCTCGCATTCGCCAGACTAATTCATATTTTTTCGGATATGGACTTATCACTAATTCTGACGAAGGTTCAATAGATTTACTTATCCGATGAAGATCAATTATGACACGTGCATCGAGAGCAATTCCTTGGTTTTCATCAATTAGTAATGGATTGATATCAATCTCTTTCAATTCGGGAAAATCAACAACCATCTGGGAGAATCGTACGATGAGTTCCTCAAGTAATCTCAGATTAGCAGGCTGAATTCGTCGATGTCCCTTTCTAAGAATCTTGTAAATGCGAGTTTCTTCCATTATTCTTCTTGCCAGTGTCTGATTGAGGGGAGGAAAACCGATGGCCACATCATTGAAGAATTCTACACCAATCCCACCCATACCAAAGAGAATTACTGGCCCAAACAAAGGATCACGTTTTGCTCCAAGAATAACTTCTGTTCCTGAGGGTGTAATCATTGACTGTACTGTTACCCCAGCGATTTTTGCCTTGGGATTATATTCCTTTACTGCTTGAAGGATTTCGTCGTAAGCGTTCCGCACTTCAATATCTGAGTTAAGGTTGAGTTTGACACCTCCAGCATCGGATTTATGAGTAATATCAGGTGATAGAATTTTGAGAACAACAGGATAACCGATACTAGCAGCAGCTGCAGCTGCTTCATCAACAGATTCTGCTACGCGTGTTTTCACTACAGGGATATTGTAATACTCTAAAAGACGTTTAGCCTCCACTTCAGTCAATATCTCTCGATTCTCTTTTGCAGCATTACGAATTAGTACTGTCACCGGACGCTTTGGAGGAACACTTTCTGTAGGTAATTCTTCAGGTGTCTCATAGAGTAACTCTAGATTCCGTTTATACTGGTACATGTACATGTAGGTCGCAACGGCCTGCTCTGGCGTCCAATAGGTTGGATAACCACTCTCAGTAAAAATCCGGTTTGCTTCATTAACTTGTTTTCCACCCATAAATGAAGTGAGTATAGTCTTTTGACACCCTCCTCTAGCATCACACAATCCAATTACGCTGAGAGCAATTGCCTCAGCTGCCACAATGGCTTGTGGTGTGTAGATGATGAGAATCCCATCAACGTTTTTGTCGGCAAGGCAGAGATCCATGACTTCTCGGTAGCGATTAGCATCTGCGTCACCTAACACGTCAATAGGATTACCATGACTCCAATAAGGAGGGAGAATTCTGTTAAGGCTATTGATTGTTTCCTCAGAGAGTTTAGCTAATTTCCCTCCTCGTTTGAGTAAAGCATCTGCAGCCATAACACCCGGACCCCCGGCATTTGTAATAATTGCTAGTCGTGGTCCCATAGGGAGTGGTTGCATTCCTAGAACTTCTGCTGCATTAAATAGGTCAGAAATTTCCTCAACGCGGACAATCCCTGCTCGTTTGAAGGCGGCATCATATACAAGATCGGAGCCAGTTAAGGATCCAGTGTGTGATGCTGCAGCTTGAGCACTTTCACTAAATTTCCCTGCTTTAACTACGATAATGGGTTTTGTTTTGGCAAAGTGACGGGCGGCGCTCATGAACTTACGTGCATCAGTTATGCCCTCAATGTATAGGATAATACTTCGCGTCTGGGGGTCGCTACCAAAATAATCGATTAAATCACCAAAGTCGACATCAACCATCGAACCTACTGATACAAAATTACTGAACCCAAGATTCTGTTGAAGGGCCCAATCTAAAATTGCTGATCCCAATGCTCCACTTTGGGAAATAAAAGCAATGTTACCCACTTTCGGTAGCATTTCTCCAAAAGTCGCATTTAGGTTAAGGCTAGGACGGATTATTCCAAAACAGTTCGGTCCAATAATTCGTAACTTGTATTTTTTCTTTAAAGCTATTAGTTGCTTTTCGAGTGCAAGTCCTTCTACCCCAATTTCTCGAAATCCAGCAGATATAATGATTAAACCTTTAATCCCAGCTTTTCCACATTCATCGACGATACTGGGGACAGTTTTTGCGGGAGTAGCAATTATCGCCAAGTCAATTGGCTCAGGAATTTCACCTACGCTTTGATAGGCTTTTTTTCCCATTACTTCTTTTCGCCGGATATTCACAGGAAAGACTTTACCTTCAAATCCGTTCATCATCAAGTTCTTCATTAGGATTTGTCCAACTGATCCTTCCTCATTACTGGCTCCAATGATTGCGACGGTTTTGGGATGGAAAATTCTGTCCAAATTTATCGTTACCATTCATTATTCCTCTGTTTTTCTACACGTTTTTACACATTCAACCGAATTCGTGTTTTAATTCCCCTATTCATACCCTCTATGTACCCTTCCAGTTTAACCACATTTTCACTCTCATATAGTCTAACCCGGAGACTTCGCTAAGAATTCTTCAAGAAAAACTGCATACTCACAGGGATGTGTTCCGTCCTCTATGAGCGATTTGATTACCTTGATTCTTCCTTTGCCAGTACGTGTAACTCGGGATAGGATGTATTCAATAGCTTTCTTACGGAATTTACAGAGCCAGGTTTTTTGATTATTAGCGACGAGTTTGTAATAGGGGCACGTTCGGTATTTGAGTGTGAATCCTCCTTCAAAGTATTCAATTTCAACTTGAATCCCCAACTCACGATACATGTCAAGGAGGCGATCTCCAATCTCGTGAATCGTCCAAGGATATTCAACAGGAAACAGTTTATCCAATGTTGGTTTAACTTGATTCAACGCATCTTTTAATGAATCAGCAGCAATTGCATCACTCACCATCTGAACAACTTCACTACGATGGAGAGGACCTAGAAGGGGCTTGCCAACCTTTTTCATTTTCACGTTTAGGAGGTTTTGAAATGTTGTTACCGAGACTTCGTAACCGAGTGCCTCCAACATTGATTTGATTACTATTTGTTGACTAGTTATTGTTATTGGCTCCATTTGCCTGAATACTACCGAAAAGGTTTCATCATCGACAAATCGAAGTTCAGCATTTGATTGTGCTTCATGAACATTTTTTTCAATGTAGCTTCGAATAAGCCGTCCAATCTTTTCTTCATCGTTCTTTGCTAACATTCTAATTGCATTTGCGATGCGAAAGCCAATATTACGATAGATTTCTTCAAAACGCCGGCGATCACTATCGTAAACCTTAATAGCAAATGTATCAAAAAGTTCTCGGGGAACCGGTATAGAATCAAGAAATTGTTGATTAACGACTCGAAACAGGTTCATTTCGATTAACTGGTCTAAGACCTCTTGACTTCCTTCCCCAACGAATTCAACAACAATATTCCCATTATCATACTCGGTGGAATAGCGGATGAGCTTCCATCCTTTCGTTGCGAGAATTAACGCAAAGGTGACTGTAGCGATATTCGCCATGGAAGGTGATGTTGCCTGAAAGTTAATACGAAAGTTGTTCTCAGACTCTTGAGTGGTATTTACCTGGGTTATCCAATTCATATTCCGTCCGGCGCGCATTAATCCATCAATGAATTCCTTAGGATTATCCGAGAATTCAGCAGGTTTGATGGACAACCGAATATCTTCGATTACAGATCCTAAATCGGCAATTGATTCCTCGAGGCTTTGAGCGGCCCATTTCAGAAAGGCAGGACCAACAAGCACTAATTGATCCTTGAATAATTGGGGTTTAAGTGACCCGAATTTATCATCCATCCGCTCAGAAATGAATTGTAATGGATTACTTCTTCGGACACTTGCTAACTCCTTTCGAAGCATTTTCAAGATTATTTCTTTTCGCATTATGCGTAGATCGAAGTAAACACCAATCCCTTCAAGAATGATCGCTAATTGAAATGCTACCAGTTCAGGCATTCTTAGAAATACGATTGGCCTAAGTACGATGGTTTTGTCCATTTCACGGTGTGAAGCGACATCAAATAGCCGGGTAATTTCACTTATTTGGTCAATTAACGAAAGGAAATCCCGAAATTCAGTTGGTGGCTTCCACTGTATCGAGCTCTGAATGAGTTCAATAGTGTTTTGGGCATCGTTTCTTTGCCATTGAATAAATTCACTCATTGTGAGATCTGAAAGAGCAACCCTAAGGAGCTCATCAAGCAAATCTTTTCGGATCGAAGTTAATTCCAAAGCCTCACGTAATTTCATCCGCTCTTCTATTTGCGCCTTAAACGTACAATCATCACAGGAGCCGACCTTCTCAACGCGTGTCATGGTTTCTAATGCTTTCTCTAGAACTCGGCTTTTCGTTCCATAAGTACCTGTTAGTTGATTCAAAATTTCTGCTGATTTTTCGGGGATGGTGGTGTGTATATGAACAGGCATGAAAAAATCCTCATTTCACGCCAATGTACACTAGTTTATTAATGTTGTACATTACACAAACTCGAATGTACATCAAAAAATGGTAAGACAGACAGCATAAAGCTGCCTGAGGGAAGATATAATCTATTTGTTAGGACTGGTGTTTCGGTCTATAATTAGTGAGCGCTTCCTTGTTCTAAAGGCATAACCTATACGACTAACAGCAAGCATGTACGCAGCAATCCTCATTGGTACATCCTGTTCTTTGGATATCGCAAAGACGTCACGAAAAGCAGTTTGCATGATTTTCTCGAGTTTGCTATGAACCTCTTCAACGGTCCAGAAGTAGTTCATTTGATTTTGGACCATTTCAAAATAACTCACCGTAACGCCACCAGCATTAGCAAGGATGTCAGGAATGAGAAAGATTCCTTTTTGATGGATGATTTCATCTGCTTTAGGAGTCGTCGGGCCATTGGCGCCTTCGGCAATTATTTTCGCTTTAATCCGTGGGGCGTTTTCTTCAGTAATTACATTCTCCAATGCTGCTGGAATAAGAATCTCACAATCGAGTTCAAGAAGATCGTGGTTACTGAGAGGATGAGCACCAGGATATTGGATAACTGAGCGTGTCTGGTTTTTGTGTTCCTTGACTTTTACTGGATCCAATCCTTCCGGGTTGTAGATGCCACCCTTTGAATCTGAAACTGCAATGATTTTACTACCAAGTTCAGAAAGGATTCGAGCGGCATGGAAACCAACATTTCCAAAGCCTTGAACTACGACACGTGTATCTTTTAGAGCAATACCGAGTTGTTCTAAGGCATCAATGATAGTATAAACAAGACCGCGTGATGTGGCGTCATTACGGCCTTGTGAACCACCAATTCCTACCGGTTTTCCTGTAACGACACCTGGACAGTATACTCCAGTGCATTCCGCGTATTCATCCATAATCCAAGTCATCGTCTGTGAATCGGTATACACATCAGGTGCAGGAATATCGGTTTGGGGACCAATGAATCGAACTAATTCTCGTGTATATCCACGTGTTAAACGCTCCAATTCACCAATAGACATCTCTTTGGGATTACACCGTATCCCGCCTTTACCGCCACCCAAAGGCAGACCCACGACTGCGGTTTTAAACGTCATCCAAGCTGATAAGGCAATAACCTCATCTAAAGTTACTTCGGGATGATAGCGAATTCCGCCTTTAGTAGGACCTAAGGCATCATTGTACTGTGATCGATATCCCGTAAACACACGGACACTACCATCATCCATGTGAACAGGTACAGTGACAATGAGAATGCGTTGCGGATGACGAAGAATTTCGTGGGTGGCCGGGTCCAAACCCAGTTTTTCGGCAGCGAGATCCAGTTGTTGAAGCGCAGCTTCGTAAGGGTTAGGCTTTGGGGTGACTGAATTGAGCGTTTCAATTTTTATAGCGGTTGAGGTTTCGATTTTTTCAATTAAATCGTTACAGCAACTCCATGCTTCTTCAATATCACCACCGTTAATCCAGTGATAATGATCAACTAATGCTTCCCTTCGATCGGAAAGAAAGCTCGATTCCGCGAAGGACTCCTCACCGAAATACTCAATCATAATGTTCAGCATGTCAAGTTCCTTACGCGATAAGCAGCTATTCCTTCTACTTGTGTCAGGACATTCAACTTTCATATATTCAGCACTGCGGATCTTTGTAGCTAGACTGTCAAACACTTGAGTAGTGTCTTCCATGGGAATCTTGAAATTCTGAGAAAGCGCGGTCATTAATGCGTAATGAGCAGATGTGAACTGTTCGAGACCCGCGGTGTATTGAGGTTTATCAACGAAGAAGTCAACCATCAACTTCTTCAAACCCAATTCTAGTGGAGTAAGTTCAACCAGGTTCAGCATTTATCTTCACCTGGTTAAGTTAGAATATCATGTTCAACTATTCAAAGCTTGTGTTCATTTTGTTCACTTATGTACATCAAACAACAGCCATACATATAATGGATTGTTTGTAGTCCATTAAATTGGATGGAAATCTATGCGTTGTTCAACCGGCATACCAGGACTTGATAAAGTCCTTGAAAAAGGTCTCATATTAGGCGAAAATGTTGTCTGGGAATATGAAACCGGAACTTTCGTAAACGAATTCTCTCATAATTTCATGCGACAAGGCATCGCAGAAAAGAATCAAGTCATTTATTTAGACTTCATTTATCCACCACAAGCCTTACTCCTGTTTCTAAAACCTCTGGTTGACTCCTTACCGCAGGGGTGGGAAGACCATTTACTAGTATTGGACTGTTTCACTGAATCTGGTGGACGTGGCGAACTAATCTTCACTGATTTCTACGATAAGGCCCCTTCATGGATTCGGAAAATTCCAATGTCCCGGGATATGGAACGGTTTCATCACTTCTTTGGTCGTATCGAACGTGAATTTATCAGTGATGGAACCCGCCTCGTATTTAACAGCCTTACTGCAATGGAAGTGATCTGGGGTCCTGATAATGCACGGGCATTCTTCAGCCATATCTGCCCCGCGTTATATGCTTACAAAACCTTGGCTTATTGGACAATCAACCGAAATGCCCACATGAAGGAGTTCCTAGCTGCAATAGAACACACAACACAAGTTGTAATGGAACTCACTAAATCTGACAATGTGCGCACTTTACGTGTTAAGAAGGCTGGAGGTCGCTACGAATCAAAAACCTACGAACCCCATTCTTACACAGTAGACAAGCTCAATATCGATATTCGGGAATAATTTTCTTCATTGAATTGCACTCATTGTTTGGATAAACTCTATTTTCACCAACGCATTTCTGATTACAAGTCGTTATTCTTTTTCCTTTCCAAGGTTTGAAACTCTGATAGAAATCAAATCAATGCATCAAACATTGACAATCTTTATACACCAGCCTTTAACACCTCGCAAACGGGTAATCCACCTAATAGTGATAGGAGACCTACTGATGTTCAAAATTTTGGCAACACGGCAAATTGCCCTTGACATCTTTGAGTTTGATATTGAAGCTCCTGAAATTGCGGTAAAGGCTCGACCTGGTCAATTTCTCATTTATCGACTCCATGAGCATGGAGAACGCATTCCTTTAACCCTTAAAGATTGGGACAGTGGTAAAGGAACTATTACGATTGTATTTCAGGTTGTTGGGAAATCTACCTTAGAATTCGCCAACTGCAAAGCCGGTGATATCATTCATGATATCTTGGGTCCACTTGGTACTGCACCTGATGTGAAGAAATATGGCACAGTTATTGTTGTAGCAGGTGGATGTGGCGCAGCTCCTTCACTGCCACGGGCTCGGCAATTAAAAGAAGCTGGAAATTATCTGATCACGATATTAGGTGCCCGTCAAGATGATCTCCTTGTCTGTGAGTTAGAATTAGGTCAAATTAGTGACGAAATTCATATAACAACGGATGACGGTTCAAAAGGCTCCAAGGGTTTCGTGACTACAAAGCTGAACGAAATCCTTGAATCTGGACGGCAAATCGATTATGTTTTCACCGTGGGACCACCAATCATGATGAAGTTCGTAGCATCCACAACTAAACCGTTTGGCGTGAAAACGGAGTGTAGTTTAAATCCAATAATGGTTGATGGAACCGGGATGTGCGGGGCCTGCCGTGTAGAGGTAGGTGGCAAGACAAAGTTCGCGTGTGTGGATGGTCCAGAATTTGATGCCCATAAAGTAGACTTTGATTTGCTTATTACGCGGCTAGAAACGTACAAGACTGACGAAGCGCGAGCCTATGAGAATTTCAAGCAACAGTGTTCGCACAACTAGTACTCACAACACTTGACATAATACTGTAGAATTATTGTCATAATCCCATAACTTTTTTACAATATTTTTTTCTAATTTATTGAGGCTGTTTGATGGATTGGTCTTATTTTGGAAAACGCTTACTAATTGTCCTAGTCATCTGTGTACCCCTCGCAGCAATTGGTTCATTCCTGGTATTTCATATCTGGTCTCTTGTTACCTTTGCACTATCGCTGCTTTTTGTGGGCATTATTCTTCTGCTCTTTGGGGGATGTTTGCGGACGTCCTTTATTGAGGGTTTGGCTACTTATCGGTATGCAGCAAATCCTCCAGCAACGCGCGATACGATGCATCATTTTTCTGATAGGCGTCAGGAACAAACAGACAGCAGTATTATTGTCCTAATAGCAGCAGCTATCCTCATCGCTTTGTCTATAGTATGCTTTACTATTGTCCCGTTTCTTACAATATAATCATTGATGAAGAGATCAATGTCATCAGTATTTTAGAGATTCTCTCACAAAGGCAATCTCTAATTCTGAAAGGGGGGTGCGTTTTTAACCTAATTGCGATATTGAATAGCCTACTAGGTGAAATCCACTAATGGCTACCAAAGCAGAAGTCTTGGAAGTTCTTGAAGGTGTACGAAGAAAATTTGATGAACCCGCCACGAAACCTCTGTTCAAAGGATTTGATCGAACGCTCCAATTCCAGTTCACAGATCTCGAGATTAGTTTTCATACACGGGTTCACAATGGGTTGATGGATCCGTTTACTGAAGGTAAATTGGAGAAACCCAATCTCTTAGTGACTACTGATAGTGGTACTCTCATTGGTATTATGAATGGAGATCTCAGTCCCTTAGATGCTTACTCTGTTGGAAAGCTTAAGGCAAAGGGGAGTATGACAGATCTTCTTAAGCTCCAAATTTTGATGTAATTTGAACTCATTGAAGGACCCAAAGAGGATGCGAATTCTAATCACTGCCTCATTACACAAATCAGGTCTTGAAATTCTTCACCACCATGGTACAATTATTTATGAAGACTGGCGGAGTACAAATCGAGTATACTGGGGAGAAGAACTGCTTAAGAAATTAAAGAAAGAAAAAGCTGATGCAGTGATTGTTGAAGCAGATGCGGTGACTGATGAGGTCTTCGAGGGCTCATCACTGAAGTTTGTCGGTTGCGCCCGAAATTCACCTAAAGAAATAGATATCGAAGCTGCTACTGCAAACGGTGTTCCTGTTTTTTATGCCCCAGGTCGGAATAACGACTCCGTGGCGGATCTAACTCTTCTTCTAATGTTAGCTCAAGCCCGGAAGCTCATCCAAACTGATCGACTTCTAAAATCCGGTAAAGTACAGATACAGAGTGCGGAAGACTTTACAAAAATCTTTGATTCGCTGAAGGGAAGTGAATTGGGTCGCAGTACTATCGGCATCATCGGGTTAGGTCAAATTGGTACTATTGTCGCAAAACGTCTTCAAGGCTTTGAAACGCGACTCCTCTTTTATGATCCATATGTCACTGCAAAACAGGGAAAGCAAGTTAATGCTGAAAAAGTGGATTTGGAAACGCTGTTACAGGAATCGGATTTTGTTACTCTCCACGTACAGGCCAACCCGGAAACGTTTCGCATGATTGGTGAGGAGCAACTTTCTTTGATGAAACCCACAGCGCATCTTATTAACACGGCTCGATCCGCAATTCTTGATGAAGATGCACTCTTCAAAGCTATCCAATCTGGTAAGATTGCAGGTGCGGGATTAGATGTTCATTCACGGGAACCTGTAGGTTCAGATAACCGGTTTCTTCAATTTGATAATGTTACCGTGACGCCTCATATTGGTGGAAACACAATTGATGTCATATACCGACAATCCATGATTATTGCCACAGATATTGATCGATTCTTAAAGGGAGAAACGCCCAAATACTTAGCCAACCCAGAAGTGTTGAAATCCTCCTGATGAGGACTTAAAATGGCCCAAGATAACTTGCTGACCATTGATTTTGGAACCTCCGGCATCAAGTGTATTATTTTTACTTCCACAGGAAAACGTGTGATTAAACGCTACACACCAATCCAATATTACGACTCTGAGGGACTCTCTGGCATTGGCAAGGAATTTGATGCAACGGGCGCATGGATCACGATTACAAAAATGATTCGCGATTGCCTACGAGATGAAAAGGTGTTACCTGAAACTATTAAAGCCGTAGCTGCAACAAGCCAACGACATGGCGCAGTGTTTCTCGGGGAGAAGGGAAAAATTATCTATTCCGGTCCCAACCTAGATGCACGTGGAGTTTTTGTACAAGACTCAGTAATTGAGGAACTTAAAACGAGCTGCCCACCCACTGGCTGTTGGCCTCCACTTCTTTATTCCCTTTGCCGACTCATTTGGTTTAAACGACTAAAACCAGATCTCTTCGCTCAAATCCAACACGTGCTTTCTATCAATGACTGGATTGTATACCAATTAACCGGAGAAGTAACGACCGATCCCTCGCAAGCCTCCAATACTCAGTTCATGGATATTCAAAAATCGGTTTGGTCTCAGGAAATCCTTGAGATGGCTGAAGTCCCAGCTGAGTTACTGCCACCTATTCGTAATCCGGGAAGTGTTGTAGGAAATGTTACGACTAACGCCAGTAAGGTGACTGGGTTATCAACCAAGACAATTGTTGGTATCGGTGGAGGTGATACTCAATGTGCATTATTAGGTTCTGCCATATTGGAACCTAGTAAGGTATGCATTGTGGCTGGAAATACTGCGCCAATTCAACTCATCACTGACACCCCAATCATCGATGAAGCATGTAAACTCTGGACCGGAAGATACTTGCTTCCTAATCGTTGGATACTTGAGGCGAATACCGGTACAACCGGAGAGATACTCCGCTGGTTTATTCAAAATCTTGTTCAACCTCTCTCTCCGAATTTGAAGGATCCACAGGCAGCTTATATGCTAGTTGAACAGTTAGCAAAACAGACTGAGGTAGGCTCAACAGATGCTATGGCGATACTCGGTCCTCAAATCATGGATGCCAGTAATATGACGACCCTTCGACCATCCATGTTTATTTTTCCCTCCCTTACCTTACCAGCAATTACCCCAATCACAATAAATGATCTAGCTCGTGCACTTTTCGAAAACATCTGTTATGCCATGCGTAGCAATCTGGAATTAATCCAAGAACGGGCAAAAGTCAAATTTGACCATTGTACTGTTGCGGGAGGTCTAATACGAAGTCAATTGTGGCAACAGATGCTTGCTGATGTGACAGGGCTTGAAATCTATCGAGGGAGTGAGGTTGAAGCTTCTAGCCTGGGGGCTGCTATCTGCGCCGCAACAGCTGCTGGGCTCTACGATTCTCTGTTTAACTCAGCTCAAAAGATGGTCAATTTGCTACCCTCACTTAAACCAAACTCGGAAAACCAAAGAAAATACGAAACCTATTTCTTCCGATGGCAAATATTGTACAAGCAATCGGCTAATCTATGAAGAAACAACCTCTACTGGACGGCGGATTGAAATGACACCCGATTCAACTCAAGATGTGAAACGTGAAGTTTTCGATGTCTGCCAAGAAATGCTAAAAGCAGCCCTTGTCATAGGCAGTTCAGGCAATGCTAGTATTCGAATCAACAATACAGATAATGTTGCTATCACACCAAGTAACGTTGATTATACCTGTATGGACATCAAAGATGTCATGATAATTGATATGAATGGAGAAATTGTCGAAGGTGAGCGAAATCCCTCCAGTGAGTATCCCCTCCACTTAGCTATCTACCAGGCTCGCCCTGATGTAAACGCAATTATACACACTCACTGCGTTTATGCTTCTACAATGGCTGTACTCCGTGAACCACTTCCTCCAATAGTCGATGAATTCGTCATTCGACTGGGAGGACAAGTGGAAGTCGCCGAATATGGATTCATGGGAAGTGAGGAACTCGCGAAAAATACAGTGGAAGCTCTCGGTCCACGGAATGCAGTGTTTCTTGCCAATCACGGAGCGGTATGTGTTGGTCCAACCCTAGATGATGCCCTTTATAATGCTCTTCTCCTCCAACGAGTTGCTCACATTTACCTATTGGCTGCATCTGTTGATAAAAAGAAAATCACTATGCTCCCAACGGAATCCATTGAGACTCAGCAACAGATGTTTGAAGTTATGAAACATCTCAAAAAGCGGTGATAATTGTGCCCACCCTGAACGGGTATATGGGTGAATTTCTTTTCGTTGATTTGACCAAGGGTATTACCCAACGTAAGCCCCTTAATTGGGACTATGCACGGGATTTCATTGGTGGAGCTGGCTACGCTACTCGACTACTATATGACCGTCTAAAGATTGAGACCCTCGATGCCCTCCACCCTAAAAACGAAATCGCTATATTCACAGGACCACTTACTGCCACTGGAGCCCCTTGTACCGGCCGTCATGCTATATGCACAAAATCAGCCCTCACTGGAATTTGGGGTGAATCGACAGGCGGAGGATACTTCGGAGCTGAACTACGGCAGGCTGGGCTTGATGGGATCCTCATTACAGGCTCTGCACAATCCCCGGTGTATCTAACAATTCAAGATGATACTGCCAAGATAAAACCTGCTGACCACCTTTGGGGTCAAGATACCTTTGAAACAGAAAAAATCATCAAAAAAGACCTTGCAGACAAGAAGGTTCGTGTCTTATCCATAGGTCAGGCAGGTGAAAATCGAGTCCGATTCGCAGCTATTATGAATGATAAAGGACGGGCGAGTGCTCGAGCAGGTGCAGGTGCCATTTTGGGGGCTAAGCAACTCAAAGCTATAGCAGTTCGAGGGTCACAAAAACCTGAACTAGCTGATATTAAGGCATTCCGTGAACATGTAAGAAGTGCATTTCAATTGCTTGAAGGGCTGGCTCCCATTTTGGGTGCGAATGGGACATTGTATGGCGCTGATATGCTAATGAACCT
The DNA here is from genome assembly GCA_016839805.1 of Candidatus Hermodarchaeota archaeon. Taxonomy (GTDB): domain Archaea; phylum Asgardarchaeota; class Hermodarchaeia; order Hermodarchaeales; family Hermodarchaeaceae; genus Hermodarchaeum. The sequence goes on along the minus strand of JAEOTO010000031.1, from coordinate 71,104 downwards.
TTTCAACGATATGCCGGTCCGATATTTCACTGAACCATTCATGGATATTTCGAAAATCAATGCCCTTGCCCTCAAAGAATATCGATCGGGGCAGTTCCGGTGTCATCTTTGTCCAATCGGCTGCGGTCCAATAGTATCAGTTGAGACAGACTCGATCTCGTTAAAAGATGTTGCTGGTCCCGAATACGAAACCATTGGCGCTCTCGGGACACTTTGTCAGGTTGACGATTTACCCTCATTATGTCTAGCTAACCATCTTTGTAACCTGTATGGCCTCGATACTATTTCATGCGGTAATGTAATCGCCTTTAGCTTTGCTGCCCACGAACAAGGCAAGCTAGCCAAAGAATTCGTTGGTTCCTTGAATCTGAAATTCAGTGATGCCCAAACGGTAGTTACCCTCATTGAGATGATCGCAAAACGAGAAGGACTCGGAGATCTTCTAGCTGAAGGCGTGGAACGGGCTGGAGATCGACTTGGAATACCGGAGCTAGCAGTCCATGTTAAAGGGCTTGAGGTTCCCATGCATGATCCCCGCGCCTTCTACGGCCTTGCTGCTGCATATGCCGTATCACCTATTGGAGCACATCACATGCAAGGAGACATCCATACGATAGAAATGGGTGTCAGTGTTCCAGAATTTGACCTTGAACCAGGTGATCGTCACACCAACGAAGGACAGGGTAAGGCTGTAGCTACAATGCGAAACTGGCGAACCCTCTTCAATTCACTTTTAATATGTCAATTAGCTCTTCTCGAACCCTCCCTTGTTACAGCTCTATACAACACCACTACTGGACGGGAGTTAACGCCACTTCAACTCCTCAAAATTGGTCAACGGACCATGACACTAAAACGTGCTTTCAACATCCGGTGCGGTATCACCGCCCAAGATGACCAACTACCTAGCGGTATACTAAAACCATTTACCCAGGGACCCAATGAGGGAAAAACTCCGAATCTTCCTGACCAACTCAAAGAATTCTATGTATCTAGTCAATGGGATCCACAAACTGGGAAACCAACACGCGAAGTGCTCCATCAACTCGATCTAAACGATGTTGCGAAGGACCTCTGGTGAAAGGAATCTATATCTGACATACGAGGCTGAATTAGCGGAACGCTTTAATCCGAGAGTCTGTGCACCCTCGATGTCAGTAAGGAATTTCATGAAGGTTAAGTTATGGCAGACAAGCAAACCAAGGAAACACCTAAGAAGAGTACACCACAACCTTGGACAATCCCCGCACCTAAGATGCCCGCTCAAGACCCCCAAGTACGCATTAAGAACTTTGATGAAGTCAATTTGGGATATACCGAAGAGCAAATCCTCCATGAAGCTGAACGCTGCATGGCATGTAAGACTCCAAAATGTGTTGATGGTTGTCCTGTTGAAATTGAGATTAACCGATTTCTGGAAGCGGTGCGGGATCGCGATTATCGTGGAGCAATTCGTATTATTAAAGAGAAAAATAGTTTGCCCGCAATCTGTGGACGGGTATGCCCGCAAGAAATTCAATGTCAGGCAGGTTGTATTCTAAGTAAGAAGGGGAATCCAATCGAGATTGGTCGAATTGAGCGGTTCCTTGCTGATTGGGAACGTGAACATGGTGTGGAAGTTCCAAAATTACCTAAACCGACAGGTTACCGGGTAGCCATCGTAGGGAGCGGACCCGCAGGGCTTACCGCTGCCGGTGATTTAGCGCTCTTAGGCCATCAAGTCACAGTTTTCGAGAGTCTGCATGAACCTGGTGGGGTTCTTGTCTACGGTATCCCTGAGTTTCGGCTTCCCAAAGCTATCGTCAAAGCTGAAGTAGATTATCTTAAACAGCTCGGAGTCGAGTTTCAACTTAACGCTTTCATTGGACAACTCTATTCCCTTGAAGATCTTTTCACTCACGGTTTTGATGCAATTCTCCTTGCCTCAGGTGCCGGTCTTCCCACCTTTCTCAGGATTCCTGGAGTCAATCTCGTTGGAACCTACAGTAGCAATGAATTCCTTACGCGAGTAAATCTTATGCGGGCTTACCAATTTCCTGAGTTTGATACTCCAATTATCCGTGGAAAAGTCGTTGCAGTGATTGGTGGCGGAAATGCCGCCATGGATAGTGCACGAACTGCCTTGCGATTGGGTGCGAAGACAGTGTATATTGTGTATCGTCGCTCAGAAAATGAAATGCCCGTTCGCCGTGAGGAATATCGCCACGCTCAAGAGGAGGGCGTGGATTTTAAATTCCTGACCCAACCACTTGAACTCTTTGGTGACAATCAAGGTCGCGTCCAAGTCATGCGATGTATTCGCAACTGTCTTGGTGAACCGGATGAGAGTGGTCGATGTCGCCCTGAAGCGATTGTAGGCTCTGAGTTTGAATTTCCAGTAGACACAGTTATCTTTGCCATTGGTGCATCTGCCAACCCATCAGTCCCTCGTTGCACTCCCGAACTTGAATGTGACAAGTGGGGGGATGTTATTGTCAATCCAGATACTCTTGAAACCTCAATTCCTCATGTGTGGGCTGCAGGTGACCTAACAGGTGGAGAAGGCACCGTCATTGCAGCAGCGGGGGAAGGGAAGCAAGCTGCAAAGAACATCCACAAATATCTTGAAGCGTTTTAACTCATCACACACTGCCTGACGTGAGTTGAATTTCACCAATGTAATTGAGATTAGATAGACTGTGATACATGAGGGTTTGCTGTGAGATTGTGTAAAGAACGTCACCAATAAACAAGGTTCGACTAATGAAGAAGTCTCGAAAGTCCCACCAATCCTCTTGGAATGCTTCAAGATCTTCTAGATGTGTAATTTCCCCTCGAAGCTCGATTTGTCCGCTAGTTGTATTGAGTTTGAAGATATATGCTCCTTGCCAAACAATATCTCCATGGTCATATGGTTCTGGAGTCGACCCCTCTGGATGTTCAGCTAAACAAATGGGGATAACTAGCAAATTACGGTTGGTATCAACTAAGACGGCTTTGTGGTCATATAATGCCTCTGATTCTGTTCCCCGATCCCCAATTATAAGGCGTTCAGTCTCTTCAGGCTGAATCGGGTTAGTTATGTTAAATAAGCTCACCTTGACGCCTTGATACCACCATTGTTCAGTCTCACTGGCTATTACATCTTTACCCAGTCCCAATAAGAACCCGTTATCTAACGGATGAAGATAATCTGAGTAACCAGGAATCACTAATTCACCTAAAAGTTTCGGGTGTTGTGGAAGAGTCAGATCGATGATGAATAATGGATCCGTTTTGTAGAAAGTAACCAGATATGCAGTAGTTCCAACGAAGCGAGCAGAATATATGGTCTCTCCAGGTGCTAATCCCTCAACCTTTCCCACGATTTTCATGTTCATATCGAGGATGTAAACGTTGCTTACCTCAATCCAGGGTCTTGTATCTAATTCAGGTGTAAGCAGAGTCTGGAACCAGCTGGTAGTGGCCACTCGAAGATACGCTTGAGCTTCGTCTAACGCAAATTGGTTGATAAGATAACCTGGGATAATGCCACTAGCCTTGTAGGAGACATCTCCTGCATTTATTTGAAACCGATGAATGGCAGTTTTTTTATCGAACGCGCTTCGAGTTAGAAGGGGGTATCGGGATACAGCGAGGTAAATGTTGTTCAGTGATGAATAAAGTGTGCATGTTGAGCCACCCACCAGGATTGTCTCTATATCCGGATCTGCTTCTGAATCAGTGATATCGAAGCAAACAATCATTTTGTAGTTGAAACCATAGTCATAGGCACCTGGATCATAGTAGATGTTCTCTACAGGCACAGGGTAGTAGCTCTTGGATGTTTCTACAAAGGGCAAGGCTATACCCTGATCATCTTGCACATATGAATGGGCTATTAGGTATACGTACTGACCAATCATCCGTGCGCCATGATAGTATCCAGTAAGTTTCAGCCAAAAATCTAAAGTAATTTCTTCGGGATTAGAGGTATCAAAAATTTCGATAATGACTTCTCCAACATTCTGCTCAATTATTACAATTTTCGATGAGGTATGTATAAAAAGAGCAAGTGGGCTTCCGGAAAGTTGAATTCTAGAGATGATTTTCGCAGTTTCAGGGGGATATGCGTCTACTACAACGATTTCTTCTTCGACAATAGTATAGATAAATTTTCCATCGGTTTTGACACTATCCGGCTCATCGACTCCTTCCGTTTGCACATTCGTTGTTGAATAACCACTTGTTCCAGTAAAACTATAGTCTGATCTTGGGGTGGATTCAATTTGACCTAGTATTAGTTGTTCACCCCATAACCCAGTCATTGGTGGAGGGTGATGATTTTCCAGAAAATTGGTCAAAGCAATGGATGATGAAAATCGTTGTAATTGTATTGGAGGAGAATTTTCAAACCCAAAATAAAAACCCAAGAATGCGGTGCTTCCTAATATCGTAGCAAGAATTAGTAACACCCGAACAGATGGTGTAGCACGATGATGAAAAACTCGTAATCGATTTCTAACTTTAGTGAAAACTGACATGAAGTATTATTTTGTAACAATTGACCTTTAATCTAAAGAATAGAACATTTACTACAATACTGTTCAACATTTTTGAACACAAGTAGATCATTATTCAGAAATTTTGATTCGAACCAAAGGAAACATATTTATTGACTTGTTCAAGCTATGGCTTTTAGCAAGCCTAAAATTCGGCTTACAGAGCAAAGCTCCAAAAAGGGTGACAAACAATGACATTTCAAATTCAACTCAGCCACCGAAATCTCACAATGACATTAACCAATTCACCAGGAGATGATGACGATGGCGGTCAACGGCAGTTCACCCAAACTCATCTGGCGAGTCTACCGCGAAGCCATGCCCGTCCTTCTCTTCACGGTCCTAGCGGAGCTTTTCGCCGGCACTCTACTTCTTAGCCTTGACGTAGCTTACGCCAGTCTAATCGGACTCTTCATTCTCATTCCAGGACTCATGCAGCTACGGGGAAACATTTCAACTAGCCTAGCTCAACGACTCGGGTCAGGTACACATCTAGGTACTGTCTCCTGGGAACAAGGTCTCAATAAGCCTCTCCGCGCCAATATCAAAGCGGCCTTCTATCTTGTCATCATCATGTCCTTCTGCCTTGCAATCGGTGCCTGGCTTGTCTCCCAATTGATCCAGATACTGGCACCACGAAGTGGTTACCTGTTAAATCTACACCATTTTCTTATCATTGCTTTAATAACAGCTCTTTTAGCTAGCACGGTCCAAGTCACAATCACAGTTACAGTAGCACTCATTGCGCATGCTCGGGGTCTGGATCCAGATAATATCACAATTCCGATTGTAGCCGCAATCGGTGATATCATTACAATCGCCTGTCTTCTGCTGGCTATTACTCTAACACTTAGTATATTCCCCCCACCACTGATCCAAATCTAACGAGGTGAAAATCATGACTGAACACACGGTTCGTAAAATCCTCATTGAAAGCCTTCCTGTGCTTGCTATAGTTTTGGTTTTTGCTTTAGCTGCGGGACAATTCTTAGACGGTACCCTTAAAGGCCTAAAACTTATTTTTCCATTAGTTCTCTTGATGGTTCCCGCATTCATCGATATCACAGGTGATTTGGCAGGCGTTGTGGGTGCTAGAGTGACAAGCCACCTCTACACTGGTGAACTCGATCAAGGATTCAGACCCTACCGCTTACTAATCACAAACCTCCTAGCAATTTTACTAGTATCTGCATCTGCTTACGCGTTCTTGGGCGCTTGTGTCATTGCCATCATTATCTGGTTGTCTCCAATTATTGGGCTAATATTTCCTCCCACAGGATTCCCATTGATATTTCTCGCTATCTGTGGAGCTGGTGTGCTAGCTACAGCATGTACTAGCTTAATTGGACTCATTTCAGCGCGTGTTGTCTACCGATCTGGACGTGATCCGGATAGCATCATCCCTCCTTTAACTACAACGGTGGGTGATCTCCTTGGAATAGTCTTCATAGCATTAGCGATCATAAACACAGGTAGAATTCTAGGACTCATCTAAACTCGAGATCCAAAAAAAAAGAAAAAAGGGAAGAGGAAGAGCATTTGGACTTATTTTGCTCTAATAAACATTTCATGTATCAAACGCTCTTCCAACCTGGTGCGCGTTTCCAGATATAGACATGAATCAGCATCGCCCAGAGTAGCCATAGAACCCAATTGACAGGATTATACACTCCAGTAAGGAGAAGATCACCTAACAGCATTGGGGAGATGAAGAAGTATACATAGAGGCTAATGATACCGAGTACGATGACAATGATTGTCCGGATTAGGATGTTCACTATGGTGTTGAACCGATTTGGCCAGTTACCAAAGTATTGAGTCCAGATGAATATGTTTAGAATAATGAACACTGCAATCCAAGCCGAAAAGCCATGCATCGCCGCAAAGCCCATAGTCATCATTATACCTGCTAGTAGAGTAGGCATAATGAAGAACGCGAAGAGACCACCAAGAAGAGTGCAGCCAATCAGCGCTGCTAAACCAATCCAGGGTTGTTTCTTCAGGGCTTTCCATGGCTGATAATCCCAGGTCATAAGGGTAAGTAATCCAAATACGATAATCCACTGAGTAAAGGCTAGTGAGAGATAAGCACCACCATTGTTGACTTCACCAGCAATGGGGTCGTAAGCCCAGAACGGCCAAGCAGTCCAAATTGACCAATCAACAGTAGTTGTAGTGGGTGGGAGGGCTGTTGCGATTTGAAAAGGCCAGTAAAGAATAAGCCATGTAAAAGTCGTGATGACCGCTCCCACAAGCATGACAACAAAGCCACGCTTGGGTTGCTCTAATTCGGTAAATGGCCAATAAATACCTCCTGCAGCCCAAATAGACGCAAAACTGAAACCACAGGAAAGAATCGTTCCAATTGCCGCAGATGAAAGGAAGAGTGCGAGATACCAGTTGCCTCCGATTGAAGAGACATTCATGAGGGCAAAGGGACTAAACATTGGAATCATATACGGACCAATAACGAACCAGAAAATTGCGATTATCACTGCAATACCAATGATATTTAGTAGGCTACCCAATAGACCTTGCGTGACCAAGCCACCTCTCTTGGAAGATAGATAGCGGTCAAACCAGATTTGAAGAACAACAACGAGAATTCCCCATCCAGCTATCGCAGATCCTAGGAACATCCATCCAAACCAGTAAAAGAGGGAGAATCGCCAGTCCATGAAGACATACCAGAACAATAGAGCAACGATGAAAACGATGATGAAATTCACTAAACCTGAAACAATCCAGTTCCAACGACGTTCCGTAATGACTGGACGCCACATCTGTTTTTCTAATGGTTTTTCTTCTGTCATTGTGTCAACACCTGTTGACATTTTGGCGAATCCTATATCACGCAGTCAAGATATTTAAGCGTAAATGAACGACCCTTTCAATGTATATTTACGCAAAAGAGGGTTTAGCATGCCAGAAGCCCAAGTAAGTGATGATGTAACACTCTATTATGAAGAAGAAGGCGAAGGGTTCCCACTACTTCTCATCCATGGATTACTAAGTGACCTAACTAGCTGGCGATACCAGATTGATCCCTTTGCCAAACATTATCGCGTCATCACTGTCGATTTGAAGGGGTTCGGTAAATCCACCAAACCTAGTGAAGAATATCAGGTTCACTCACATGCGAACGATCTTAATGCATTTCTTCACCATCTGAATATCAGCCAAACCCACGTTTGTGGCCTCTCGATGGGAGGAATGGTCGCAGAAGTGTTAGCGATAAAATACCCTAAACTTGTAAAGGGACTCATTCTGGCTGATTCTGCTGCCATGATAGCAGATCATGCAGTGAGCGATCGACTCACTCTCACAGCTGATCACGATATGAACTGGTTTGCCAACTGGGGAGTCAAGAAAATCCTACGGCTTGCATCGGATGAAGCAAAGAATCATGTTCGGGAAATGATTCGCCGAGTTGATAGAACTGATTATCGGTTAGCCCTCATTTCAACGGCAGGGTTCAACATCGCAAATGAGTTGAAAAAAATCCAATCCCCTACGCTGATTATTCAAGGAGAGAAGGATGAAACTGTTCCAATGTGGCATGCTGAACAGCTAAAGAACTGGATTCCTGGTAACAAATTCATCATCATGAAAGGGGCTTCTCATATGACACCTGTTGATAACCCTGATGAATTCAACAAACTTGTGCTCAATTTCTTGGCTGAAGTCGACAAAACATAGCTTGGTAGATTACTAACCATTTAAAGTGAGACGTAATGATGAATATCTCACCCCCAGAGGACTGGCATTGGATAGGTGACTGGCTCGGACGCCGCACTGGCCTCACGCCCAAACTGGAGGCCCTGCTTGACTCCAGAACTAATCGCCGATACACATATGACGAACTTAATCAACGAGGAAACCAACTCGCCAATCTTCTATCTAACAAATATAATATTAGAAAAGGAGACCGGGTAGCGTTTTTGATGAACAATCGCGTCGAATGCATCGACGCCTTTGCTGCCTGTGGAAAACTCGGTGCTATTCTAGTTCCCCTCAATGCTCGGCTCACCCCTGTTGAGCACCAAGAATACATCAATAATACCTCGCCAAAAGTGCTGATATATGAAAACACATTTGATGAAACCATCTTAGCGTTCCGCAAACAAACTCCAAGTCTCATCAACTTTCTTGCTATAGAAGAAACCTCACTTTCTAGCACCACATCTTATTACAAATCCATCAAAACCCAGCCCACAACGCCACCGCCACGTCCAACACTACGATTTGAAGACCCGTTTCTCATCCTTCCCACTGGGGGAACAACCGGGCTACCCAAAGGCGCAGTACTCTCACATCGCCACGTTTTCTGGAACTCAGTGAACACCATCGTCTGCTGGGGTATCAACCCCACCGATGTCTGTCCGATCATCTTTCCTCTCTTCCACACCGGTGGGTGGAACGTCCTTCTCGTCTCTCTCCTCCACGTTGGTGCCCGCATGATTCTTTGGCAAAATTTTGATCCCATCGATGTCCTCCGTCGAATCGAAGAAGAAAGCTGCACCATTGTCATCGGGGTTCCTACTATGTACCACATGATGATCAATACACCGGAATTCGCTAAGACTGATTTTAGCTCTGTACGCTTCTGGCTCAGTGGCGGGGCACCCTGTCCAGTCTCAATAATGGAATCCTTCTGGAAACGTGGTCAGGAATTTGCTATGGGATACGGGCTCACTGAAGTGGGACCCAATAACTTCTATATGCCACCCGGAACATCAAAACAGAAACCAACCGCCATTGGCCTTCCCTTCTTCCACAATGAAGTCCGCATCATAAATGACGAGCTTGAAGATGTTCCGCAAGGCGAGGTAGGCGAACTCCTTCTCAGGGGACCTCACGCGTTCAGTGGGTATTGGAATAACCCACAAGCTACTCAGGATGTCATTGAACCTGATGGTTGGATTCATACAGGAGATCTCGCTCGGCAAGACGAAGACGGCTTCTTCTTCATTGCTGGTCGAAAGAAAGACCTTTTCATTTCGGGGGGTGAGAATGTGTTTCCAATCGAGATTGAACGGGTGTTGGATGAGCATCCGGCAGTCGATCAAGCCGCAGTTGTCGGAGTTCCTGATGAGAAGTGGGGGGAAGTTGGCTGTGCTTTCATCATGCGTAAGCAGGGAATGCAGGTCTCAGAGACCGAGCTTTTTGCTTTCATGCGGTCGAAGCTTGCACGTTATAAGGTTCCCAAGCACCTTGTCTTTACTGATGCCTTTCCAAAAACCAGCGCCGGAAAGATAGCGAAACGAGTACTCGAAAAGCAAGCTAGTGCGTTAAGTAAAACGACACCCAATTCTGAAGCTCGTTAGAGCCACCTTTTTTCCGAAAATAAACAAGAAGGCTGATTGTAATGACAAGCATCAATACTAGCAGGATAGAATAGCTCCAGGGGAAAGTATATTCTGGCATATTTGGAAAATTCATGCCATAGATGCCAACAAGGAGTGTGAGGGGGATGAAGATTGTCGCGATAATTGTTAGAACTTTCATGACTTCGTTCATGCGAAAACTTGTGCTCGATAGATAAATGTCCAACATCCCAGATAACATATCGCGGTAAGTTTCGATTGTATCAAGAATCCGTACCACATGGTCGTAGATATCACGGAGAAAATGCCCTGTTTGTTCACAAGCACGCTCATCCTATTCCCCTTCCTCATCATCACTTTTATTTAATGAAATATTAATTTTCATTCAAACACGAGTTGGTTGTAGTATTCCCTATTGTATCTGAATTATTTGTGAGTGGTTGTGTGCTTATGAAAGCGTTTTAAAATAAATAAAAACGCGAACTGTGTTCAAACGGATGCCTACAACTTCTGAATAATCTGAATGAAAAGGTTGATACTGTAGATTATTCACGTAATTTACTTGAAGGGAGATTTCTATGCATAGTTTTGATGGAAAATCCGTGATTATTACGGGAGCAAGTGGAGGAATTGGTAGTGCAACAGCTCGATTATTTGCAGAAAATGGTGCTGATGTGGTCGTCAATTATTATTCTTCTTCAACGAAAGCTGATGAAGTAGTAGACGCTATTCAACAATTAGGAAGGCAAGCCTTGTGCCTCAAAGCGGATGTCTCAAACCCAACCGACGTATCTACTATGACCAAAGAAGTCATAGATCAATTTGGAAGAATTGATGTGCTCGTCAATAATGCAGCAGCCCATCCGCCTCCACTGTTTCAATTTAAAAATCCGGATTGGGATCTCTGGATACGAATGGTACGAGTCAATATCATGGGCATATTAGTCTGCTCTCATTATGTAGCCCCTTACTTGAAGGAAACACATGGAAACATCGTGAATGTCGTTATGGATTACCATCTTGGCGGCATCGGTTACGCGCTGACTAAAACCGCGGGTACACCAATTACACGGGGGCTAGCCCGTGAACTGGCACCAATCCGCGTTAATGCCGTCTCACCAGGACCGATTGACACCTGGGGTATGACCAAAGAAGAGAAAGCTGTGTTTATCAAGCAAGCCCTCATCAAACGTACTGGACATCCCACAGACGTTGCGAATGCCATTCTCTTTCTCGCCTCTAGCAAGGCGTCATATATTACTGGCGAAACCCTTCATGTTGATGGAGGAAACTTCGACCATAAGTAAATCCTAGACTCTACAATGATCATCCTGTGAGTGCATCTTCTCCGTCGGCTTATCGTGCTGATGTTTCTGGGGAGCTCCGGGAAATCCTGGAGTCAGTACGCAGTCTGATATTCGAAGTTGCTCCCACTGTCCATGAAGGGGTGAAATATGGGATGCTTCATTATTCGCTGAATGGAGTTACTCTTGCCTCTTTGGCTGCTCAAAAACACTATGTGAGTCTCTATTTAGATCCTCAGGTTTTGGATCAATATCGAGTATCATTAGCGAAATTAAGTGTGGGGAAGAGTTGTCTCCGTTATCGACAGCTATCACAGTTAGAACCCGAACGTTTACGAAAAATTCTCAAAACCGCAGTACAGCATATTACTGCTAAACCTGGTGTGCTCGAAGGCGATCGCGGATTTAACACTTCTGAAAACACTGTTTCCCCTGAGAGGGGAGAGAGGTACTAGTTTTCAACTGATGGAAGTGTCAGATCTTTCGCAACCTTCCAAGTCACATATTCTTTAATTTATCCCGCCCAAAATTAGTGTAAAAAGATTCTGTTTGGAGTAGTTCCCCTCATAAGATGTTGACAAATCTGCAATAGACATTTAATGAGGTGAAACCTGTACCAACAAATATTCTCGAAATTACGCGCCGTGATGAACAGATTAACTTAGAAGCTATCTTGTTTCCGACCTATTCAAGCAAGTGTACAGAGCAAGTATTTGTGGAGCTCACTTGTCATCAGGTGGCGGCCAATTTCCTTGGAGTTGGCGTAGGATGACGATTTGCCCGATATGGTAGCTATTATGCTGAATTTCTACAAGAATACCTTTTCCCAGTGGCATGTCCCCGAATCCTTTGATAAGTTGTGTCAAGTCCTCAGTCTCAGCAAGTTCTTTCAATTCGATAAGATGCTTGGCAAAGCTCTTGACGAGTTTCTCCCACGATTTTTTCGTAAGCTTTGCATCGGATTGTAACCAGTCAGTACCCTTGATGGCATCCCAATCAATGGCTTTTCCCTGAATTGCTTTCATCGTGATATCATGCCAAAACACGATATGGAAGAGGTGATCCCAAATCGAATGCCCACCCTTGTATGATTTTTTCTTTGCCTGTTCTGGTGTGATTCCTTCAAGGGCTTTGAGCACATCGTAGTGTGCGAGTTTGCCATAGAGCCCATCGGTGAAAGCTTGTCGTATCCAATCTGACATTGTCTCAAACCTCAGTCAAGGTGGGATACAAAAGCTGGCAAGTAATACAAAAGAATAGGCTTTCCTGCATTTCAAAACTAAACTTTCCACTTTTAGGAGTGCTACTCTATCAAAAGTAATGATTTTAATTTATAAGATTTGATTATCTTGGGCGACATACTGGGGTTAGTCGTTATGGTATCAATTGATATTCAATCAGCATTAGAAAAGATAAAAAAATCCAATGTGACAGTTCTGCCGGATTTCTATTTGGACATCATTGTTAATCCACATATGTCTTACGAGAAATTAATGGCTGGAATAAGTGACATTTATTCAAGAGGTGGAGGGAATTTATTAGGACCAAGCATTCAACTCGTTTCGGGAGGAAATGCAGGGAATGTTGCTAAAATATTAGCCGGACTGGGTGTATCGACTACTTTCTTAACTGAAACATCTCCACTTGGTAAACATCTCATCGAATTTTTCTTACATCCTCTAAACGTTAATACCATAATAACTGACACAGGTGACTTAGCAAGTTCTATGATTCTTGAGATTCCACATGGCTCAAGTAAGAATAATGTAATGGTAAATAGTTCAGGAAGTGTGGCAGATTTCTCATCCGCTAAACTGACGCAAGAACAATGGAACATCATGAAAAAGAGTGATGCGATTGTAATTACCAATGCTCATAACTTAAAAATGGAAGAACTTGTGGAGGCGATTCTTCATAAAACGCCAAACAATGTGAAGATTTCAATCGATTTTTCGGACCTCACCCCACATATTCACCGAATAAATAAAATTTGGAAGCGAATCTTAAAACATACACGACCTCCTTCACAAATTTTTGGTAATGCGACTGAAATTAGATTGTTGGCCAGAAAACCAAAGAAAACACCTGAGGAGGCAATCCGATTTCTATCCTCAACCTTTCCTAACATACTATTTGGATTACATACACCTACAAAAGCTGAAATTTGGCAAAAAAATAAACAACTTGCTCTTGAAGCTAGTTTTCAAGTTCCTATTATTCGATCAACGGGAGCGGGTGACTGTTGGCACGCTGGTTTCTTAGCAGGACAACAAATTGGATTAACCATCCCTGAAGCCACAAAATTTGCGAATGCCGTCGCTGGTTATCATCTTTCTACTGGCAAAATTGTTTCAATAATGGATGCGGTGAAACTGAGTACTTCTTCACCACGCAATTCCCCCTGAAATGTCTTCTTCAATTCGTTATGATTTTAGATTTGGATATGGGAGGATTCAAACCGATTTTTCTTCATAATCAAATTGAATTGATAGGTTCGGTGATAAGACATAAGAGGAACTTGTGAACTTTTGTCCATCTAAGGTGACTCATCATTGATGAAAGAGAGCAAGTGTCAGGAATGTGAACATACGAACGATTTCAAGGGTTGTGCACTTAAACACATTACCACCGCTCGTAAGCTTTTAGCCGAAGGCGATATCAAAGGTGCAGAACATCAGCTCAACTGTGTTGAACGACATCTAAAGGAAATCTAGCAATTCCAGAAATTCTGCTACGCTCGCTGGAAATGCATGAAACTGGAATTTATCCCCATTTAATACAACTTGCAGACCAGGTGTAGCCAATCCCTGCTGCGGCCATGCATATTAGGTCGCCAGGTTTGATTTTTCCGGCTTTTAACCCTTCTTCGATAGATACAATTGCGTCGTTTTGGCCCATGTGCCCCCATTCCTCAAAATAGGTGGTTTGCTCCATTGTTAATCCTAGTTTGTTGAGGACGTAGGTGAAGGCACTGCGTTTCATGTGAAGTAGTGCTAGATAATCAATATCGTTAATCGAATAACCACTTCTTTCAGTGGCATCCTTAACGACGCGAATGAAGTTTTGCATAGATAATTTATCCAGTCGTTCCTTCATCCCAGCTGGGTCTGGAACATCGAGATAATGAAGTCCCTTTTCAATTGCTTCACAGCTTACTGGCAACTCCGTGCCACCTGCTGGGCAATAGACATCATCAGCAAAGGCTCCATCTGTGATGATGGTCGTTTCAAGAACCTGATTGTGGGGATAGTCCTTTTGAATGATTGCTGCTACACCACTTGCCGCTAGACTGAACATGAAGCGGCTTCGCTCGTTTTTGTAATTGATTAAATCGCAGTTTTGATAGCCACTTGCAAGTAAAACTGTTTGAATTTCTGGTTCAGCGGTCATTAGAGCTTTGGCAAGTCGGATTCCACCCATCAGCGTTGCACATCTTGCACTGATATCGAGAGACCATGCATCAGTGGCTCCGATTTCATAGGCAAGTTTGACACCGGCAACTTGCATGGGTCGTTCAATGAAGGTTTCACCGGTCCAAAGAATCACATCAATATCCTTGGGCTTAACTTCGGTAGTTTTGTCGAGAGCATTTTGGGAGGCACGGATACCCATCTTGACTGGGCCGTCCTCGGGGCCGCCGACGGTTTTGCTTGTGAGTCCAAATTTTGTTTTTAAGATCTCTTCAGGAATTCCGGTTTGTTCTGAGATGTAGGAAGCCATGTGACGGTGTTTAGGCAAATAAACCCCTGTGCTAACAATTCCAGCTGTTAAGGCAGATTTAGTCATAACAATCACCTTCAACGCTAATACGTACTCTCAGTCATGCTTAGGTCCAGTTGGTAGATTAAAAGATTCTTAGTCAGCTAGTCGTGTTTGCTGGGTGAAGTATTTTCAATGCGACTTCTGACATCCTTTTCTGTGGAGGTGATATCTTGGCGAATGCCCCGGACAATTGGTATTGTGGTTACTGCTGCAATGAAAAAGAAAATGCAAATTACAGCTAAGGCGGGTGAGTAGATTCCCCCGAAGAAAAGAACTGCGAAAGTAGGCGCTAGTTGAGTGCCAAGGGCTACCCCCATTACGTGCGCTAGAAGGTGAAGTGATAAAGCGGTGCTGCGAATTTCAGGTGGATTGATGTCTCCTGCGCTTACATAGATCAAAGGTGAGATACCTGCATCAAAGAAAGTACCTGCGAACACGAGGATGAAAAAGATCAGGGTAATTGGATTTAAGAAGAGGTCAAAGATGGTGGATGTAGGAGCTACGGTGAATGGATAGAAACATGCTATGAGAAGGAGTGGTCCGGCTGCCAAACAGCAGAGTAGGATGAGATAGGTGCGTCCACGTTTATCCTTCTGGAACAAGCGGTCGCCCCATCGACCAAAAAAAGCTGTGCCAGCAATTTGGCTAGCTAACGCTAGCGTCATGAAGATGGTTGCAACAAAAATGCTGAGGCTATGGTCCACATTAAGCCATCGAACGGCCCATGCACCGAAGGCAGCGGTGGGAATGATGGCAATTATACCTACTACGATGAGCCAAATATTCGATCGTCTACGCCACATGCGATGCAGGTCCTGTCGGTTTAGCTTGTAGCTGTAGACGTGACCAGCCTGATGGAGGTCAATCAGGCATTCGTCGTGTTGTCCTCGTGGGGGTTCTCGAGTGAGTAATAGAAAAAATCCAGTGGCAAATCCAATTACTATGATGATGAGGAAGGGCATTTGCCACCCAACGGTTTCAACGAGGAGCCCGCTGATAATGAAGCCCAAGCCATACCCTGCTCCTGCTGCGGTGCCTAATAAGCCAATGGTCGTGGACCGGAAGTGAGAGGGTACACAATCAATGGTCATTGACAGGGCAAGGGGTCCTGTCGCACCTATTCCAATGGCTGCTAAACTATAGAAGAGAAAGAGGGTCCAATACGATATGTTTGGGAGTAGAATGGGAATAAACCAGAAGACCCAAAAAAAGGTGCTGATAATGAGAAGCTTCCGTCGGGTTGTGCGATCGGCCATGTATGCCCAGGGGATAGCAGCAAATCCTGAGATGAGTAGAAAGACGGTTACTATCAAGGCAATCCAGTCATCAGAGGGTACACCAAGAATGGGGGCGATGATTCCCGTCATGGGTGGGAGGAGCGCACTAGCGGCACTGATGATTACGGAGAGAAAAAAGAGTATACCGTAGGTTAGGCGATCACGACCAGCCCATGGCGGTGTCTCTGGTTTCTCATTATTGGCAGTCATTGATATCCCCGTTGAGTGCAGCTACCAGTTTCTTTGTCAATTTAATGTTTTTCTCTTCTGCTTGATAAAGTCCTCATTAGCTAAACGTATCTGTATTTCAACTATGTGAAAAGAACTTAAAGGGGAGATGAAATAGCCAACTTCCTTACAACAACAGGAAAGCAGGTGTATTGAATCATGAACCACCAGAATGCGACGTTGCTCATTACGGGAGCATCTCATGGGTTGGTTCATTTACTAATGCTTGCCTTGCCTTTTATTACAGCTAAACTTCTTCTAATTACGCCTGTGCTTCCTGGTCAAGAAGGATTAGTGGTTCTACTCCTCAATACTCCAGCCTACTTCATTTTTGGCTTTGGAGCACTTCCTGCTGGAGTCCTTTGTGATCGTATTGGACCCCGTCAAACAATTGTCATGGGCCTATCACTCTCTGTAATAGCCGGGATTGCTCTATTCTTCCTCTGGCCCCTTGGCATCATTGCCATTACGATTCTTTTTATTATTTATGCCTTTGGAGCAGGTTTGTATCATCCAGCTGGTACAACTTGGGTTTCAAACGCCTTTGAAAAGAATCGTGGAAGAGCCCTAGGACGTCATGGTATCGGTGGTAGTATTGGTCAAGCCTCTGCTCCTCTCATCTCAGCTTTCATACTCAGTACCATATTTTGGCCTGTTATCTTCATCTTTCTTTCAGCAGTCGGATTACTCATCATCTTTGTAACTCTACGAATGAAAGGAGAGGTCTACGACGTTAAACCAAGGTCTGACACAGAAGCCAAGTCGTCTACTGGCTTCTTCAGTTTGATGACGCCAGTTGTCATGATTATTGTTACCATCATCTTTGCATTTCGTGGGATGCTATATCGAGGAACAGTGACTGCGCTCCCTGTCTATATTACAACCGAACTAAACGCACTACTTATCCTGGCTGGGTTATTTGGCACTCTCATCTATATCGGTGGAATGGTGGGTCAAGAGGTAGGGGGTCGGTTAACAGACTCTTATGGTTGGCGTAAAACACTCATATTCATGACAGCATTATCTGGTGTAGCTCTCTTACTGTTGGCTATACCCTATGTACAAACGGTATTCAACGATGTGTTACTCGTCGTAGCTATGTTACTTTTTGGCTTCTCCTTTTTCTCTGCGCAAGCTGCGAATAACACTATGGTCTCCATATTATCTAGCCCTGAAAGCCGAGGAACCGTGTTTGGCTGGAGCTTCTTTGCGCGATTTGGATTAGGCGCTTTCGGCATTCCTATAGTAGCTTTGAGTCAAGTATACTTTGGCACATGGGTTACTGGTTTCTTCATGATGGCACTTCTAGCATTTCTTGCCACATTATTAATCCCACTTGTCCACCAACGTCAGTCA
Organism: Candidatus Hermodarchaeota archaeon; assembly: GCA_016839805.1. Taxonomy (GTDB): domain Archaea; phylum Asgardarchaeota; class Hermodarchaeia; order Hermodarchaeales; family Hermodarchaeaceae; genus Hermodarchaeum. The sequence continues at coordinate 53,330 of JAEOTO010000031.1, read as the reverse complement.
TCCAAAGAGACTGAATAATTTCCCTGATTCCGAAATCTTTTAGCCTTGAACTTTATTGATGAAATCAGGAGACAGTAAATGACGGAATCCATCATGGGTAATGGTTACCCCATCGTTTCTACTAACTTGGTCCGCCATTTTGGTGACACCGTAGCTGTTGATCAGCTTTCCTTCCGAGTTCAAGCAGGTGAAATCTATGGCTTACTTGGACCAAATGGAGCTGGAAAAACAACCACCGTAAAGATGGTTAGTGGACTTCTTCCTCCCACTGAAGGTCATGTTGAAGTCTTTGGGTTTGATCCGATGATTCAACCCATTGAAGTGAAAAAACGAATTGGATTGGTCCCTGAGGACCATATTCTCTATGAATCCCTGACCCCCCGCGAGTTCTTTGATTTTGTTGCCTCAGTACGACAACTAGACCAAGAACATATTGAAAAGCGAATTACATCTCTTGTTGAAGCTTTCGAATTTGCAGAATATTATGATAAACCGATTGCAGTCTTAAGCCATGGCAATCGGCAGAAAGCCAGTATTCTCTCTGCACTCGTCCATGATCCTCCCTTATTGGTTTTAGATGAACCTTTTAGTGGTTTAGATGCACGAACGGTTCGCGTCCTGAAAGACGTGTTGAATATTCACTTGGAGAATGGAGGCGGTATTCTTTTCAGCAGCCATATTCTTGAGGTTGCTGAAAGTCTTTGTAATCGAATAGGCATCATAGATAAGGGGAAAATGGTAGCCGAGGGTACCGTTGACGAACTCCGTGAAATGGTCAAAGCTCATGGGTCTCTTGAAGAAATCTTTCTTCGGGCAGTTCAACAAGATGACGAAGTTGCTCAGACTGTGAAAGCCCTTCGCCTTGCACTAGCAAAAAATAGCGACTAAGGTGCTGGATGGTCGACAAGACGTGTCCGAAATCATAGAATCCAAGCAAAATCTAAGTTGGGGTGATGCATGGAAAATTGCAGGTAAGATTGCGTTTGAGATCCAATTCCGTTCAGCGATGTCGATGAGTCAAGGGGGGATGGACCAATTAGTTGAAAAGCAAATTGAGAAAGCTCGGGCAAATACTAAACGAAACAAGGGATTTGTGAGTTTTTTCATTGCAATGCTAGCGGGAGTCTTCGGACTCATTATCTGGAGTACGCTCAATGGTCTTTTAGGAACCCTTGTTGAAAACCGCTGGATTACCATCGCTTTTACTGTATCAGTTTTCAATTTAATCGGTTTAGGCTTCCTGGTTTTTTGGGGGCTTATGATTTCCACTTCGTTTATTTCCACCAATGCCGCTTCCATTGGACATTACCTTCCCCTCTCCCATTCAGATACAGGAAAACTGGCACTTTTAGCTTACATCCGCCTTTTTGATGCTCAGATGTTTACTATTATCATCGGATTTCCTCTTGCCTATGGCCTTGCGACAATGTCTATCATTGGAGCATTAGCTTGTTTTGTCTCATTTCTAATTACAGTGGGATTAGCCATCACCTTGATGCTTATACTCGCCCTATACTTTTATACCCGTATTCAAACAACTGGTGGTTCCCGTCTTGGCTCAATAATCAGAATTATCTTCATTTTCCTTTGGGTTGTAGCTTTCATGGGTTTATCCTTCTCATTTCAAATACTTCCCTATATCATTCCCCTCGTCGAAACTTTTGCTGTTCTTTTACTCCCCGTTTGGTTTATTATCACCTTCAGCTATCCCTTCTCGCTTGGAACCTTTGTAGTGTTAATATCCGGGGTTCATGGAACTCCAGCCCTCTGGCCCGACATAATCGCTGTCATAATCTATGGTTTCTTAGCTTTTGTCGGTGTCAGGTGGTCAAGACGATTTCTCCTGCAAATAGGAACTGGTAGTATTATCCAAACTGGTCCAAGTGTGGTTCGTCCTGTTAAGGTGAAAGTAAGTAGTACAAGTATCGCTTTACTCCGCAAGGATTTGCGCATTGCATTACGGACACCAGGACAAGCGATAATGTTCTTTCTACCAATTCTTGTAATGGTTCCAATCTTTCTCCAGTTCTTTTGGGATGCTGGATACGTATACGTCTCGGATGTCCTCATCTATGTGGTTATCCCAACCATGATGCTTGGGTTTACTTCGATTTTCTTTCTAAGCCTTGAAGCTCGAGGAATGGTTTACACCCTGACCTTGCCGATTAGAACAGAACGCATTCTCCGATCGAAAGCCCAACTTTTAACCTGCATTAGTGTCGTGATTCCCCTCTTTGTAATCGCAGTATCTTTCTTTAAGCCATTTACCAATCCCATCTCGTTTGCGATTGCTTTTTCTCAAATACCTGTAGTTTACGTTTCAGCGATGATTTCGCTTGTACTCTTCACACGGATTATTGGCGGTGGTCGATTGATTGGATTTGAGATTGGACAACATATCACTCAAATGATATTAGTGAGTTTTATTAGTGCCTTTATATCCTTCATACCAATCGGGTTCTTTGGCATATTTTGGATCATAGGTTCGATTATTACAGGAATTGTAGAAACTGCTCACATAATCGGCTTTGCTGGATTATGGCTAGGAATTCTTCTCAATTATATAATTGGCAAAATCTTGGCTAGGTCCTTGCTCATTGATGGTTGATTACTCTTTGATATACTTTTTTTCAATGTAACCTCTGAATAGAGGTCTTCTATTAATCAATAGGGTGTACAAATGAGTACAGACCATCCTGAGCCATCGCAGATACAAAAATTAGTCTCGAATTCATCGAATCAAAGTTTCTGGTCATATTTCTTGGTTCTTTTACCAAAACTGAAATCAGCAAATAAGACTTAGGTCTATGATTTTCGGAGTCTTTGCGCGACTAGAATAAGTCGGTCCATTGTCTTGTAAAGTGTCTTTAATCCACGTTTATCTGCTTCTGCTCCAGCAGCTCCCTTATCTTTTGACCAAATCGTTGCCCCAAGGTTCGCTCCAAAGGCACCTCCTCCTAGCGATAAGATGAAATTGATTGTGTAAAAATCATGGATAGTCCGTAAAGTAGGTTCTTGCCCTCCAACTCGATCTCCTCCAACAGCAATTCCTGCACCAAATTTCCCATCAAAGACCTTAGGAGTTCTAGCCACCAAGGCTCGAGTCCGATCTAATACGGTCTTTAATTGTCCACTAATATTGCCTTGGTATACAGGACTTCCAATGATATACGCATCCGCCCACTCCATTAATTCATAAATTTCTTCCATATCGTCTTTAAAGACACACCCTTCCCGAGTCCGAATGCAATGATCACAATGAATGCAAAAATTAATTTTCTTATTTGCGACTGAAAAGGATCGAACCTCCGCATTATACTTCTCTTTTGCATAGTTCAGCGCTTCTTGAATGGCGTACACTGTTGCAGCTTTCCGTGGGCTACCTGAGATTCCCAATAAGCGAATTTTCTTGCTGGACATTACTTTCACCTATCACTACTCAGTGAACCTGTTTTTTCAACCTTATCAATTATCAAGTATCAAGATAATATGCAAAGGTCATCTAGGACAAGACATAATCAAAATAAGCTGTTAAGTTCATGTTACTCATTAAGCTAGGAGGCAACTTGGTTGACAGTAAAATTTGCATGGGGGATTACTGGTGCTGGTGATTTCATGCCCGAATCAGTTCAGGTTATGAAAGAAATTGTGACCGAACATGATGTGACGGTTCTGGTTTTCGTTTCAAAGGCTGGCTTGCAAGTTCTAAAATGGTATAAACTGATGGATGAGTTGAAATCCATTACTTCGAAAATTCGAACTGAGATTGATGCTAATACTCCTTTTGTCGTGAGTGCTCTCCAGCGCAAGGTTTACCAATTTTTGGTGGTGATGCCAGCCACTGCCAACACAGTAGCGAAAATTGCCCATGGCATTGCCGACACGCTGATTACTAATTCAGTTGCTCAGGCTATGAAAACAGCTGTACCAATTTATGTGTACCCTGTGGATCAGAAACCCGGGATAGTAACTACAGTTTTGCCTAGTGGCGATAAATTAGAATTAGCCACCCGAGAAGTAGACTTAGAGAATGTTGAACGATTACGTGCAATGACGGGCATGACGATCCTTAGTTGCCCCTCTGAAATCAAGGAACATTTGCCAAAATATTTGAAATGAACTTTGGTTCGTTTAGGTTAGTAAACCTGCTTCTCGAAGAAGTTCCTGGGTATCCTCATGAATTTCATTCACAATTTCTTGGAGTTCTTTTTTGGTAAACCAAGCTCCCGAGCCTACATCTGATGCTGGTTGAAAGGTTCCTTTCTTTACTTTGGCAATTACATCGAGGTAAAGAACATGATCTAAGAGAATTCCTTGCGCATCTCGAATGACTCGTTCCATTGGTCGAACCCAACGCACGATATTAATCTCTAGACCTGTCTCTTCCCAAATTTCACGTCGCACGCCTTCCTCAAGAGCCTCACCCGGCTCTAATCGTCCCCCAGGACAAATGTACTTCTCAGCCCAAAACCCACCTTTCTCTGGAACATGTTTCACAAGAAGCACTCGCTCCTGATTGTCGAGAATTACTGCACCCACACAAGGAGTGATACGTCCTGACATTATATCAACCATCCACATACATTCCCTTTATGCCATTTATTCTCTCCCCGTCATGTTATACAGGTTTTGCCTTTGTAAAGAGAAACGCTTAAATGGGTTTATGAATGAACGCCCTTTACCCGCTACTTATTTCATGACTATAAAATAATTACGGAGGCGTCTCTGTTGAAAAAAATCAAAGTTGCCCTTGCCGGCGTTGGCAATTGCGCGAGTAGTTTAGTGCAAACCCTTCATCATTATGGTAATCTGACCGATGTTGGCGAAGGTGCTGGTCTTGCCCATCCAATGTTGGGAAACTATGCAGTGAGTGATATTGAAATCGTTGCTGCCTTCGATGTAAACAAGCAAAAGGTGGGTCAAGATCTTAGCAAGGCGATATTTGCCAAACCTAATAATGCCCCCAAATTCACCGAAATGCCCATCACGAAAATTATGGTTCAACGTGGACCTACATTGGATGGGATTCCCACTGAACTCAATGAGCTAGTGGAAGAGAGTGATGCCAAACCAGCAGATGTGGCTAAACAACTTGAAGAAAGCGGAGCCCAGATTCTTGTGGGATTATTACCAAGTGGAGCGAATGACGCTACTTTGTTTTATGCGGAGGAGGCTTTGAAAGCCGGGTGTGGTTATATCAACACTTCTCCCGTTTTTCTTGCATGCAACCGAGAATGGGCACAACGGTTTACTGACAGGAAAGTTCCCCTTGTCGGTGATGATTTGATGAGCCAAATTGGAGCTACTGCGCTCCATCGGGCACTTCTTGATTTTCTTGTCAAACGAGGTGTCCGTATCATCGAAAGTTATCAACTGGATGTCGGCGGAGGCACAGAATCCTTAGAATCACTTCATCGTGCTCGGGATCAGAAACGGTCCATGAAAACTAATATTGTCTCTACTGAAATCCCATACGAAGTACCAGTTACAGCTGGCTCAACTGATTACGTTTATTTCTTGGGTAATCGCCGGGAAAGTTATTTCTATCTACAGGGTCGCTATGTCGGTGATGCAGATTTCAAAATTGATCTTCGATTGGTGAGCCAAGATGCACCTAATAGTACCTCTATTCTCTTAGATGTTATCCGTGGTGTGCAAATTGGTATTGACCGTGGGTTCGCTGGGCCAATTGATGCGGTGTGTTCTTATGGCTTTAAAGCACCTCCTCGACCTTATCCTCTCTCATTAAGTGAAACAATATTCGAACACTTTATTCGAAGTACTCGACCTGTCTAGCGAAGCGCTGTCCACCGTTCTTATAAGTTATGGCGTCAAACGACAGTAGCACTAGTAGTTACTATGGATGTGCGATGCCATGCGAATCGGGATTGCAATGAGTCGAGAGCGTCCAAATTGGCCTGTTCGACGATTAACTCGGGCGTTAGAAACGAGGCAATGTGAGGTAATCACATTTCGTCTAAAGGATCTTTCCATTCACATGAATTCAGAGTCTGTGCAATTCTTACTACCCCGTCGACGTCCTCTTGATGTTAACGGGATTATTCTTCGAAGTATCGGTGGTGGATCGACAGATCAAATCACTAGCCGTATTTCGATTTTAGAGGCCCTTGAATTCTCGGGAGTTCGGATTTTCAATTCGGCCTATAGTCATCGTCGTGCAAAGGATAAACTCGCAACACTGGTTTGGCTTGCCCATCATGGGATTCCTATTCCACGGACGACCGTCACGGAGCGGCTAGCAGTCGCTGTCGCTGCAACCAAACGCTATAGTGACATCGTATCGAAACCTCTTCGTGGATCTCAAGGGCAAGGTATCTTTCGACTACAGGAACCTGATTTGGCTTTTCGTATTTTTAAGATATTACAAACCGCAAACCAAACCATCCTGATTCAGGAGTTCATAGAAACACCTGGTCGTGATATTCGTGTATTCGTAGTAGGAGAGCGGATAATTGGTGCAATGTATCGGTATGCAAAACCTGGCGATTGGAAAACCAACATCTCGCGAGGTGGAAAGCCCACGGAATGTACTCTCTCTAAGGATCTTGAGTCGATTGCTTTACAGGCTGCGAAGGCAATGAAAATGGATTTTGCTGGTATTGATATTCTCGAATCCGATGAAGGCTATGTTGTTAATGAAATTAACGCTGCGCCAAACTGGAGTGGACTGCAGAAGGCAACTGGAGTGGATGCAGCAGAAGAAATCGTGGATTACATTTTTCATCAACTGCAGTCTTAATTAAAAAGGGGAAAGAGGGAGGCAGTGTCAGAATGCATTGCACATCCCTCGATTTTAATTCATATTAAATTTTAACAGGGAAGAGGGGCACCTGGTCCATGTTCTCTTGGGTCCATTTGTTCCTCGCCTCGGATTCTTGGGTGAGGGTTGAGTTGTGTCCATTTCCCCGCGGATTTTGATGAGTTTTTAAGCGTTACGGGCAACTATGCGAACCCGAGATTGATAATATTCGCTCTCAAACCCCCTTCAGGGGTGGTTTAACCTTAATTTTTACTCTTCAAGTAGCTGAGAACCAGATCAAATTGCAGTAGTGAAAATTTTATTCTCAAAAAACTCCTGAAATTAAAAAAACTATCGATTTTTTTTATCTCTAGTTCAGTTTTTCGGGAAGAATTCTATTATTGATTACTAGGCTGGAAACGGCTTCTCAGTACATTTTTCGATGCATTCAACAGAGATCTCTTTTGGATTAATCTTACTCTCTCCCCGTATCGCTTAAAAGAGGATCAAATTAGTCGGATTTTCAGGAAAGAGCGAGAACTCGCGGACATAAGGGTTCTCTGAGCCCCACCAGTTCTGGATGTGTCAGCAGCTCAAGGCGAATGTGGTACACCCGGCATACTGGAAGACGGTACGAAGCGAATGTTCCGCTCTCATTCAAAAAGAAGATTAAAACAAAATGGAGAGAAAAAAATGATTTGGTCACTTGCATCCAAAATTCTCTATCGAATGAAGCTCAAACCATTTCTTAAGACCGTTGAGGACCCTGTGGCTGCCCAAGAACAACGACTTCTTGAACTTCTCCGCTATGCTGAAGGAACAACTTATGGTAAGCGCCACCGATTTAGTGACATTGGATGTTATGAAGAATTTGTGGATCACATCCCAATCAATCAATATTCAGATCTGCAACCCTATATTCAGCAGGAATTAGAGGGAATCAATAATTCTTTGTATCCCGAACCCATCCAAGTTGTCTTATCAACAAGTGGTAGCACAGGTAAACCCAAGCTTATTCCTCAAACCGCGACATGCCTGAAATCACTCAAGCGGTTGCGTATCATGTCATTTGCCGCCGCTGCTAACATTCGGCCATTTCTGCATGGTAAAATCTTAGTCATGGTCGCTCCTGCAGTTTATACTAAGATCGGCGAATGGGATGTAGGTTATGGGACTGGTCAAGCGATGAAGGGAGGCAGCCGACTCATCAAGAGCAAAGTTGTGCCTAGTCCTGATGTTTTTGATATCAAGGATTGGGAGCTTAAATTCCGCGAGACGATTCGTCAAGGCATTAACACTCCCAAAGTCACAGCTTGTGGTGGAATTACTTCTTTCATACTCGCACTCCTTCGACGAATCAAGTATGAATCCATTGATTGGCTGAAGAATGATCCTACACTTTCTTCAAAGACACAACATCGACTCCAAGCGGCTCTCACTGATGAAAATACTCTTGACCTCAGAGCTTTGTGGCCTAAGCTTTCAGTGATTTTTCATGGAGGCGTTGTTCGTGATCTTTACGAACCGATGATTTGTGATCTTGCTGGTGATGTTCATATTCATGAGGTCTATGCCGGTACAGAGGCCTGTTATGGAATTCAGCTCTACGAAGATCTAGCTGGCGTCGTTCCAATGCTGGATGACATAGTTTTTGAATTTGCTAGTATGCAGAAGGGTCCGCTACCCCCAGATGTTGAAACGATTCCTCTAATCGAAGTTAAGAAAAACACACCATATCGTATCATCGTGTCAACTCCCAGTACTTTGTGGCGTTACGACCTACATGATGTAGTAATGTTTTCATCCCTTAATCCACTAACCCTTCAGTGCCTTGGCAAAAGCACGAATATCCTAAATCTTAGTGGTGAAAAAGTCTCTGAACAACACATTAGTGCTGCTCTTACTATTACAAGTGAAGAACAGGATGCGTTAGTCCGAGATTTCGTTGTTGCTCCCCAAGTGGGTTCTACTGGTGCTTGTTATCATCTATTCGTAGAATTTAGCCGTGCACCTCATGATTTACAAGGATTTACAAAAGGGTTTGATTCAGCGCTCCAAGCGGTTAATCGCCTTTATTGGGAGGTTCGTACGGCAAGCACAATTAGCCCTGCGGTTATTCATCCCGTTCCCTCAGGTCGCTTTGATGATTACGAGTTTAACAAGCTTCAATCCCAGCAATGTACAATTGGGCAAACAAAGATGCCACGAATTACAACTTTTGACCAAGCTCAAGAACAGCTACTAATAGTAACAGCAACCGCTGCCTAGCTAATGAAGACAATGGGAATCTGTACGTAGTTATTACGTGTCTCTCTAAGGTAATTACGAAGGCGCTTTAGCAGTCTTAGTCTTAATGTTGAGACCACCCCAAAGAATTATCAGGCCAAGGATTTCAACCACCTCTGAAACCCATACTAGTGTAGGTGGAACGAACACCTTGAGAATTTGACCGAGGATGGTAACTGTTCCACCTAGACTGATAAGTAAACCATGGACTTCAGTGAGGCGCTTCCACATCCATGCAAGGAAGAAAGAAACTGTAAAGCCAATATACACAACTAACATAAAGGGAATCAGTAGGAGCCGCAAAAGCTGCTCTGTGGGGGATAGGAGAATTATCAGTAGAACGGAGATTATGTAGATGATTGGAATCAGATCCCTGATTCGTCGACGCTCACTAATCCAAATGAGCAGTGTGGGATATAGAAAGAAACCAAGACTGATAGCGGTAAAGGCGGCTCGGATTTTATATGTGAAGAGATCAAACGGGGGTAATAACCCTGAGTGAATTAACACATCAACTGATTCAGCACCGGCAAGGATGAAGAATCCTAGAGCGAAAAGGAAGGGGATATCCGTATAGAAACGGCGTTCGGCACGGCTCCATCGGATGAGGAGGAGTAAACCTAACGCGAATAGAATGATGACTTTTACAAGTTCTAATATCCATAGAGGGTCAGGGGACGGGAATGCCATATCATGCCACCAGGGGGGATGTTAGGGTATCTGTTATCCGTTTCGACTTTTAAGCATTTAAACTACTATCTGGATGAATTTTGTAACCGTCGCGAATAATGAATGAGTTTTGATTGCATATTTCGTTCTTTGTGGAGGCTGCTGTAATGGTAACTTTCATCACGGGTTCCTCTAGTGATAAGGACTATGAGCTGACCCGGTGTCCGTCGACCTGTACGACCTGCGCGTTGAATTCGACGAATTGCACTCGGAACACTGTCATAAAAGACGACAAGATTACACTCACTGATATCTAATCCCTCTTCGCCCACGTTTGTAGCAACCAGCACATTGTAGGTATTCGCTCGGAAGCCATCTAAAAGGTCTAATTGTTCTTTCTGACTTAGGCCTCGATCGCCAGGAATATTTGTTTGACCCACAAATCGAGCAGCACGTAATTTTTCATGGTCATTCAAATACTTCGTGAGTATCTTTGCGGAGACACGAAATCGCGTAAATACGAGAATACGACTATTAGCTTTCTGTTGAAGCTGCTCTTGGAGTATCCGAAGGAGAATAGGATGTTTAGGATGATTTTCTCCTTGTTGTGTCAAGGTTTCAAGGAGATTTCGGGCTTCATGATACCACGGGCTAGATAAGAGAACGTGAACGTTTTTTGGAGCCTTCTCATCTTGAGCTTTTCGTTCAATTCCACGAAAATATTCGAAGAGTTGTGGTACACCCTGAGTTTCGAGGACTTCACGTGCATGCGACAATCGGAGAATCAGGGCAATTCCAAGCATTGCATCAAAAAGACGTGGCTCAGAAGTTCCCTCTCCAAACTTAATTCGTTGTCCTAAAGAGATTCTATATTTGAGGAGATCACGTCGACTGAGAAACTTGAGTTCGCTGGGTTTGACTAGCCCCAATTCAATAAGGGGTATGGCAGCCATTTGAGTACCCTGTATAAGTAAAGCTTCTATCTGTTGATATTCGGGGGGTAAATCTACTATTACATAATGGATGCCTACCTGTTGAATATAAGGAATTAAATCCGGGCTCTGTTCTGTTCGGACTTCAATGTTCTCGATATACAACGCCTCACCTAGTTCTCTCACCTTTCTGGGTGAAGCCGTGAGAGCGAGAATTCGACCATCATCTCGTTGACGAAGATAATAATCAGCTAGTGCGATGTAGTCATAACGTCCAGTCGCCCGGTGCGCTTCATCGAAAATTAATAGCGCTACCTCATTCAGAGAATACCGATTCTGTTCCAGATCATTTCGCAAGGTTTGGGGGGTCATGAAAATTACACTACTCCTCTCCCATATCCTCGCCCGTTGTTTCACAGGTGTTCTACCTGTAATCATGCGAAGCTTCTCGGGAATTATCATTAGCATCTCAGAAAACCGTTTATGATGCTGTCCCACTAGAGGTCGTGTAGGGGCTAACATCACAACCTTTGCTATAGGCTCTTTTTCGAGACGATATGCGCATAAAACCACTGCGATTATGGTTTTTCCCAATCCAGTTGGTAAAACAACTAACGTATTTTGGTTGATGGCGGAGGCGAAAATTACTTCCTGATACAGACGACGCTTCACTGTTTGGGGCCTTAGAAGTGGAAGGTCAAAGTAGTCAGCGTTCACGGTCACCGAGATGCTGTGCAGTTTTTACTCTGTTTTTATATCTTGTGACTGGTTGCTCATCCGATTTAACGCTCTTCCTGATAGATATCTGCTTTCTCTAATAATTCGCAGATGAACCGATTAGTATCAGAGGAGTCTCGCAAACTAGACGGATGCAACGTCGTAAAGCAGTGATGAATCTGGTCAAATTGTTTTGTAAATGTTGGCATTGGCTGGATGTTTCCAAGTAGATGATCAAGTTCACTAAGTCGACACCGTGCTTGGTCAATCATGTTCCGGAGTCCAGTCCAAGTGAAACAGTTAGTTTTCCCGAGGGTAACGGCTGCCCGTGCGGCATCAATCAGGAGAAAGGAGAGAAGCCAAGGCGAGTTTGCTGCATCGGAATATGCGGGTAATGGTAGTTCATAGAGGAGGGTAGCATGTTGATATGCGACACCTGTGGAAAAACCACGATCAATTAACAAGTAGTCCGCAATGAATGCTCGTAACCGGAGAATAGCTTCCAGAGTTAATGCGAACATTGTGGGCTCGCTTTCTTCTGGCTGATGGGGTACCTTTGGATTCAAAACATGTAATGGAGATATCCGAATGGGATGACAGTCTAAATATTGAGGCCAAAGCATCTCCGGTGTGGTGTTTGGTAAATAATAGGGAAATCCTTCGGTTACATGAGCAGCGTGTTGGGCAAATCCTTGTGGAATAAGGTAATCGAGGTCGTGTCGGCTTGGAGGCTCTAAAGGATCAGCAACGAGGACGCAGGTATCTCGGTTCGACCATAACGGCACCCATGCCATATGCGGCCAGAGCGGGTCTTGGTCGTCATTGAGAGGAAAGGCAATTACACGGATTCGTGTATCGCTGCAAAAAGCTTCCTGAATAGTCTTGATTGCTGAACGATATTGAATCGTCACCTCACGATATTCGGAGGTCATTAGCATTTGATCAAGGGCATCATCACGAAGACCATAACCTTCGGTGAGCCCATCCAGTGGAAGAAGTGTACTTGGTTCCATGGCGATTCAATGACTCGCCGTTTTTTGGGATTATTAAATAAGTTTTGGACGCTGTCTGAGAAGTAAACCGCTTCTTGAGAGAGTAGTTAGGCCCATTCTCTGAGTATAAGCTGGGTTTCCATATCTATTACACCAGGTGTTTCCTCAATCCGTTGCAGCGTCTTGACCCGGGCGCTACTGAGGCTTCGAATATCAATTCGAATGATGTAATCCCATTTTCCTGAAATGGCTGAGACTCGGCTTACACCATGAATACCACGCAATTCTTTCATAATATCACCTGTTCCCGGTCGCAATTTCACTAGAACAAAGCCACGCATTTCACTCATGGACAAAGCGACGATTCCCGCAATTACAAAAATAGTTCCAGTTAATTTCAGAAGCCACGAGAGAACATCAGTGGCTGGCGGGTTGAAGACGCCAGGATACAAAAAAGCACCCAACAGTGTGAGTGGAATGCCCAAAATAATCGATACGGAACCAACACTTTGCACTATAGACATTTTACCCTGACCTAAGGCTTGTAGATATGCGACCAATGAAAAGAAGGTGAGGCAGACAGGAAGCAGCAGCCAGGGAGCAACAATCGGAAATTGAACGATGAGCAGAGTCACGGTATCTGGAGTTATCAGGGGGATCATCATGAGTGTCATGATAAGGTTGAGGAAGAGAAGTATCCATAATCGCAAGTTTAAGGAGTCGATAGTTGCACCTGGACGTATCTCTTTGCGCTTAGCCCGACTTTGAAAGAAGATACTCACGGCAACTCCACCTGCCCATGAACCAATGACAAACAGCAGCATCGCTGGATCAAAAATTCCAGGCGTTGTACCAACAAGGATGACACCAAAGGTAATGGCAAGAATCGAGAGCGCTTCGATGGGACTTGGCCAATCGCGGATTAAGATCAAATCACCAATCATGAGATAGATAAGAGAAAACCGTGAGAAGGGGATTACTGCTGAAACGTCAGCACTAAGGCCTGTAACGTAGTAATAGGCAAAGGTCGCAGCACCTGCGAAAATACCCGCTAGAATAATATCGAAAATTACTTTGCGTGAGGGTAAAGAGATGTGAGCAAAGGATCGATCAAGTTGTGTTCCCAAACTACGACGACGAGCCCTATTTGTCGGAATACTTAGCACAAGGAGCATCGCTACCGTAAAGAGGAGGGCAAGCCATTGCTCCGCAAGGGCAAAGGCGATAGGATTGGGTAAAAACACGCGATAGATAAACACATCATAAAACACCGAAAAGGCATACAAGACACCAGAAATGAGGGCTAAGAAATAAAACACGGTCCGGGTGCGTTGCGACCCCATTCGTCGTTCCATTGCCGCCCGCAAGGTCAATCCCGCCTATTCTTAGTCATAACCCGATCTTAGAATTCCTTTTCTACAACTGCTGTTGTGACGCTCTCCATCCCCTTGATTTTACCAATCGCATTAACGGTCAAATCATAGAGGGCTTCCAGGTTGGATACATCGAATCGAGCGATGATATCATAATCCCCTGTCGTCACCGTGATACTCGTGGCCGCTTCAAGCTCACGAAGTGCATTCACAACATCCTGAATGTAACCCATGAAAACCTTACACATGATATATGCAGAGACAGTCACATCAATCAACCTCTACCACACTAGCTGATGCCAACCCCTTCAATCAGCGATTAAAGGTTTTCTGTGACCTTTTCCCTCTTAAATTACATAACAGGTTAGACCGTCACGAGATATTCAGTTTCTGATTCCATTTCAACACAAGTTTTAATGAAATCGTCTAACGCATATCGTTCCGTGCCCACACAATGTTGCGCCCTTAGTTGCGCTGTGTGAATCGCAATTAACAATGATTCACGTAGAGCGTTTACAATAGGCATACCAGTGGATAAAAACTGAGGAATCTGCTCTAACATTCCTCTAGCTAAGGGGAGCGCTGGTCCCCTGGCATTCAAAGCAATGCGTCTTAGAGTTTCTCTAATCAGCCAATGCGACTCGCTCATATTATAAACGCTCCTCACCCCTCCCTCGAGTAAATGTTACTTAAACCACACAAGTATCATGAAGTCTTCTGCTAAATAACCATAAACCGAGAAATGAATTTCATCGAATTCAGGCATTTGTTGAAATCTTTCAAACTCCTTTGGAAACAAGTATCATTGCAAAATACGTACGTTACTCCATCAATGCCTTTCTTTATCGACGCTTGTGGAGCAGCTTATTTAGTTACTCAATGGTGAGGATTTGCTAGGAATTTCAGTAAACTGAGTGAAATCCTGAAATTTTTTGGATCACCACTCTCCTGCTTATCCAACTACTTATTTTCAAGTAAGGTGTTGTTGGGCCGTTCGGTGTGAATAATAAGCATTTACAAGTCGATTTCTTGCTTTCAGAGCGCGACGAGCATTGAATCCCTTTTCAAGGAGGAGCCGTTGGACCATTTCCACATTGGGTGGACGGACATGTGGATCAAAGGATATAATTGGTGGAGTTTGGAACAGCTGTCGGATTTCTAGTAAGTCTTCTATCGAGGATAAGGTTGGAATTTGTTCAAGGGCTTCGTATTTTTTGATTAATGCCAATCCCCGTCTTGGACCAATACGGGGAACACCCTTATTGAAATCTGTTCCAATCAGGATTGCTAAGTCGATTAATTGTGATAGATTTAGATCCAGAGTTTTCAGGACGTTTTCTAATACAATAACTTCGATTTGGTGTTGGTCGAAGTCTATGCGACGGATAATTGTTGGACACCCAAAAATGAGGGCGTCATAATCCGGTGTAAAGAGAAAATCCGCTCGGTTCTCCTTCACGAGGGCTGCTCCCTGTGCTTCTCCTTCACTTGGTGCAATAATTGCTGGGGCCCCCATGGCTTTGAGTAACTCCACAGCGTCGAGGATAGCTTTGCGGTAAGTTAATGCGGTGCTTTGGAAAAGGTTTCGAATCGTTTCTCCATCTTGCACCTCTTTTGCTCTCTCGTAAGCCTTCCAAAGTTGTTGCATGTGGAGTTGTATTCGCTGATCGTTGCATCTTTTCTCGATTGGTGGAATGCCATCAAAGACGTAAATTGGTCGAATCCCCTCTTCGAGCAGACGCAGGGTTTTATAGAAGATTACGTGCACTGGAGCGAGCGGTTCACCCCAACGATTTACGAACATCTGTCCATTAGGACGGATTTTTTTCAATGCGGAAATAATGACATAGCTGCCATCAAGTACCACTCGTTTTCGAGTTAATGTGGAAAGATTACGGATTTCGCTTGTGACGAGCTGAGCTAGTTTCACTCCCATGGTCAATCCCAAAGTTGTCACGAATAGAAATCCTTAAAAATTATTCAAAAGCCGCCCACAGCTGCCCTTATTCATGGGCGAAGTGAAAAGAGTGAATCAACCTAGATCAACTGATATACAACAAATCCTGCAAGAACAGGATTTTGTGCCCTTGCCGACAGGAGTAGATGGTACTCAACTCACGGTGCGCAAATATGATATTCAGGATGTTGTTTGCTGCGATTTTCTTGTTTATCGAGAACTCCAAGGGAAGGGTGAGACGCTCTCTAATGAGGTTCCCCTTCTCATTCAAGCTATCTCACAACTCCAAACTCAACTCCAAAGCCCCACTCTCCACCTTAACCCTAAAACTCAAAGCCAAACCATCACATTCCTCGGTAAAAAGGCGTACATTCTCACCGATGAATCTGGTCATCTCCTCGAATGTCGGATTTACCCTCTTTTCATCTCGCATTCTTCCACTAACCCTGAAGTCTTCCAAGACTCTACTTCGGTGTTTGCACCACCTATAATTCAGGTAAACCAACTCGCAACGTATCTCACTCAAAATATCATTCAAAGTGATACAAAACTGCACCCACTTGAAGGGACTTTTCGTCCCCTTCAAAGGGCATATCAGTATCTGAGTCTTGCCTTAATTTGTTTCCCGTTTTTGCTAGGACTTTCAGGCATTCTTTGGGGACTTGGTCTGGTTCTACTAGGAATTCCAATAATGCTGTGTGGACTTTTTGCCCCGATCTTATTGCTTCGAAAAGCCCTGAACGCATTTCATCGATTCAGATTGCAACATTCCATCAAAGTAACGCTTCTTAAATCGCCCTCGACGGTATCGGCACCTCCAGAAGTTATTGGTATTCAAGGGCAACCAGCAGAGCTCAGCCAGCTAAATGTCAATGATGAACTAGTTACTACTAACACTGCCTGGACTGCTACAACCACTGCAGCATATCTTCAGGACACAATTCACGCCGCGATGACGGCCTCTTTAAACACCTATCAGGCAGGGAATTGGCGTGGCTTCTCCGAACATGCCCGTGCTTTCCTGATCAATGGCTTGCGAATGGGTGTTTTGAAACAAAGTGGCGAAGCTCCACCGGATAATCTAACATCGCTTCTTAACCAGATAGATTCTGATGAAACACGCCAATCGCTCGCTGCTTGGCTTCAACGCCTTGCGATTGCCCGACAACAGCGGCCCCTTTTACCCTCAGAAGCTCAGCAACTCATGAATTATGCAGTCCATATCCTTCGGCAACAACATGCCATTCCCCCCACTTGGGAAATCCAGGTCTTCCAAGTGATTCCACGAGTCAATAATTTAATATCACTGCCTATAACGCAACCTAAACTCCCTACACCCAATTCTTTGGTTTTTGATCAAGAAATGAATCGTGAACCATCACGGACAATACCTATACAACCAAGACAAATTATACCGACAGATACTCCATCAACACCAACCACTCTAGATCAAGGGGTTCCTTTGCGAGTGGAATCTAAAAATGACTTGAGATTACTATCTGATTTAATCCGAAGTGGGGCTTCTCCTTACCTCCTGGTCTTCGCAAACCGATATGTCACTAGTTGGAGCACACTCCTAACTCATGTGAATCAAGTCGCCCAGCAATTAGGCTCAAAACTGAATGTAATCCTTTTCCCGGGACTTGGTGACTCCGAACGTACCCCCGAAATTATGGAATATTACCAGCTCTTTCGCGTTGAAGGAAGCACTGAGCCCCCTTCATTACCTTTCATCTGTTTGCTTTCACGTCAATTATTGATGCATATAGTTGAAGATGCATTCCCAGTTCCCACCGACCTCATTATCAAATACCGAATCAAAGGATTTCTTGACCAGGTAGAAAGTCTCATCAAGACGGCTCAAACCTATCAGATTGACCCTGAAGCACTGGAACCGGCTTCTCCCCAAGGGGTAATTAATCAAAAAACGGAATCCGTCTCTGATAAAAACAAAACAGAGCCTGCCAAAGTATCTGAGTCAGGTTCACTTCCATCTTCGGTAGTAGCGGAAATAGATGATGTCATTGAAGAAGTGATAACTGCTCCTTTGAACACAGCCACACAGCGGGTAATGGAAGTCGATTTATCGGTCGCTCAGGAACGACGAGTCCTAGCGCGTATGCAACTTATTGCATTAGCCGTTGTACGTCTTCCTCGGGATCAATTCATCCTCGATGCACTCGAAACAGCTGCAGCTGAAGAACCCTATCTTATTGCCCAGTACATCGACAGCGAAAACCACCCTACTGCAAGTAAAGTATTGAAATTACCCCCAGGCTCTGTCAAACTCTGTTTTAACGGTACAGAACGCCTTTTAACGAAACCCAAAGCAGAGCACCTAATCGCGAATATACACCAACTCCGAGCTATGGATGTGCTACCCACCCTCGATGGTCAATCGCAAAATCAATTTCTCGATGACACACTTCCCCAACCACGGCGAAGACGAAAAACCAAATCTCAGAAGATTCAACAACGAGGGTGAACCGGTGCAGGTGAATCCTGATCTCTATGCACTGGGACTGCTCCTAGAAGTCATGTTCTGTATTCCCCTCTTTCTTATTGCTAGCCTGCTCCTCATGACCTTTACTGATTTCATCAGCCATCGCCTTGGAACCCTCCTTCGCTATCTTGCTTTTCCTGGTGTAGTTCTCCATGAGATATGCCACGATCTCCTCTGTCGCATTACAGGCATTCCAATTCTGGAACACCGAATCTTCATTGGTAACCGTAATGGCGTTGCAGGAGGTGTAGTTGTTGAAGCCAGTAAAATCCACACTTTCACAACCAGCGTTCTTATCGGTTTTGCCCCACTTATCATTTTAGCACTCGCTTTGTATCTTCTAATTGCCTTCTGGGTCATTATCCCTATGCATGAAATTCTCAAATATTACTTCGCCTTCTGCTTTTTTATCGGACTCGCCCCAAGCAAAGCAGACATAAAATTAGTTACATCAGTGGCAAAAGAAAGACCAAATCAAACCATCCTGGAATTAGGTCTATTATCCATACCCCTATTCACTGCCCTTACCTACCTATTCCTACGAACCTTGTGGGCACTCCCGTTCTCAATATGGCTTTTCAGTGGAGCAGTCTTAGCAGGTGCATTACTCGCCTTATTATTCTGGCAAGTTTTCAAACCACACCGAAATTCATAAAAATCAACCAAAATCTGCGCCCCAATTCGACGCTTCAACAATCAGGTCAAATTTGGTGGTAAAACCTTGCTTAAAGATGTAAATGGACTTGGTCCTAAAAGCCTGCAAAAACTGCAAGACGCAGGAATTCTCACACTTGAAGCCCTAGCCATTCAGGACCCTAAGGTGATGGCAGACCGTACGGGATTACCAGAAAGCACTGGAAACCGATTCATCACTGAAGCCCGCCTTATGCTGAAAGAAAAAATGGCCTTGGATTTCGTTCCAGGTAGTATAGCTGCCAAAGTATTAGATGTACCAATATTTTCTACTGGTGTGGCTGGGTTGGATAAGATTCTAGGTGGTGGTCTTCGTGCAGGTGCTATCTATGAATTTGTCGGACCAGCCCGATCTGGTAAAACCTCGGTGTGCTGCCAGTGCTGTGTAACCGTGCAACTCCCACCCGATGGACGAACTATTCAGATTGGAAAGGATGAAGAATACACCGTCCATGGTCGAGGTGGTCCTGCTATCTGGCTAGACACAGAAAAGACATTTCGTCCAGATCGGGTTTCCCGAATTGCAGAGCGGTTTGGCATGGATCCCAATATGGCTGTTGAGAGTATAAACTACGTTAAGGTTGTCAATGCTCATCATCTCCGCTGGCTCATCGAAGAACGCCTCCCCTTTGTATTAGACGCTACAAACGCTAAACTCATCGTCGTTGATAGCCTAATTCGACATTTTGGTGCTGAATTTATTGGTCGAGAAACGTTAGCACGACGACAGCAGATTATTAGTCGCTTGTTACAGCTTCTCATCGAATATGCTGATGCCTACCAAGCAGTTGTAATATTCACAAACCAAGTTCGAGCTAATCCCTCACCCTTTGGAAGCCCCACCAAGGAGGCAGGTGGGAATATCCTCGCTTATGGCTCAACTTACCGAATTCGACTACGCCCAATTAAAGGAGAAGAACGTCGAGCAACCATCCGGGACGCACCTGACCTTCCCGAAGAGGAAGTCACCTATTATCTCACCGACATTGGACTCGTAGACAAAAACGGTCTTGGCACCCTCGCTAACCCCACAAGTACTGATAATGGTGACACCGAGTGAAACGCATTAATGCACAACACAGAATCACTCGACAACGCCCCCTTCGCTGGCTAGGGCTTCTCCTCATTTTCTCGTTAAGTTTCATGTCCAATACCTTTGCTTATTGTACATTCACCAATCCCGTTCCTGTCACGCAGACTCGGACCTACCAGCTCCAGGTCATTTCATCTAACGACAATCTATCAATTTCTTATTATGGGAAAGAACAATTAACCCTGAATTCAACCGGATCCCTTTCCTATCTCGGTTATCTCACGTGGAATCTCACCTGGGATAATGGTCACACCTGGTATGCAGATAACACCAACTATACTTACTCCTCAAATCGAACTTACAACTATGCAGGTCTGAATTGCTATACAGCCTGGTGGATTAATCCATCAATCCAACTAGGTGAACAAATACGAATTGATGGAGATCTCCCCGCGACAAATAATTTTCTTCGGATCGCCCCCTTCACCGTTACTGATTTAGTATCAATTGAAGTCGCTCACCAATATTTTCTGTGTTGGCAATTATCGTATTCATCGGGAAATCGACAACACGAACTTTACTACTATGAATATCGAACTGGCATACTTGTTCGTGCCATTTCGCTTCTTCAGGACTCTACTCAATACCTGCATGAAATCTATCTTGAGTTACAAACAGCAAATCCCCCACTTCCTTCAAATTCTACCCTCCTTCATTATTGGACCAACTACAATTCCATAATTCTTTCCTTCACAGGTGCTACTCTAGTTGCCCTTTTCTTCTACTATCTTTTACAACGATTTCGACCACGTCATCACAACCGACTCCTCCCTCCGCACAGTGAGCATAATGCTTAAAAACGAACCTAAAACCCACGCCGCACACCCATTCCTGGGGAGATAGCAACTCAATGATTTCCACGACAAAAGCAATTCCTCAACTAATAGTCCTTTCTGTCATGCTTTTTCTCCTACTTGGTTTACCCGCAAATGCACCCACTAACTACCCAACCCAATCAACTGCACTAGAATCAACTGACGATGTTCCTCTAGAGGAATTGAACTTACAAAATTCCTTATTATCATCAAAGCTCAGTGACCCTCGTAGCCCTCCTGTTCCAGAGCCTAATCCTCAAGAAGGAATCCTCGAGTCACTTCCATTTGGAAACCTGCTTCTCGTTTATGGTGATCTTGTTAATGAATCAGGACAAGAGCCAGTTCATGTTTGGATTACTCTCTTTGAGAATATGGGATTCAATACTACTTCAATTCACATCAATGCTCTTCCAACGCAATTAGAATATGATTTGCTAATAATAACTCCGAGCGTAGGATCAAGTAATGCAACCTACGGTGTGTCACAGGCATCAGCCCAGATAATCGGAGCCAGCTCTTATCCTATCCTCCTTTTAGGATACGCTCATGAGGTCCTTGATCAACTCTGGGGTTTTGATCCTATCATGGATTTTGTAGTCAGTATAGAAAGTTATCTATGGACCTCAGATGCAGATCAACAAATTTTCACACTTCCCCATTCAATCCCATTTGTCAATCAGCGGCTTGGGATTTATTCTCAACATATCAGCTATGATGCCTACCGTCTCTCGGAACTACCCGACAAAGTAGAAATCCTTGGGTCCAATGCCTTAGGATCAGGAGCTCAATTACTCTGGTTTCGAGCCCTTTCTACTAATCCTTACATCTACTACTGGGGTCTGGATCAAGTTGCCCATCTTAGTACCGAAGGAATTCTATTCTGCGAAAATCTCTTACATTGGCTTGTTCGACCCAGTTTGCAACAACGACTTGGAACCACATTTGCAGTATTACAACTCTTTGATCCTCCCATAAACGATTTCTGGGCGGTACAAGGTCTAGGCGGCTTTGGATACCCCCTAGAACCTTCTCTCGCCTTCACGTATTATGTAGCTGATCTGGTTGAAAGTTATGGATTACCTGTCAATATCTCAGCGTTCAAATCATGGCTCCTTAATTGTTTCAATCCTATTCAGGGATGCTTCGAGGACTTATCTAGCCCACAACTTCACGATCGCTGTGTTACTACTAGTTTGAGTGTACTCACTTCTAGGACTCTAGGAATTCTCGCTCAGCTTGACCAAAATCAAATTGGTGATTATATTGCGAGCTGCCAAGACGCTGTCACAGGTGGTTTCTTCACTGAACTCGGAGTTCCTCAAACAACTCTGAGAGCTACACGATTTGCCATCGAAGCTTTATCCGAACTTGGACAACTTTCTAAAATTGATGAGGTAGCCGCAATCAATTATATCGCAGCATGCCAAGAAGTGAATTCAGAGACTCCTGAGTTTGGAGGCTTTTACGCTTCTATTAGTGGTAGCATAACCACAAGTCTTGTTCATAGCCTGGATGCGCTAGTTGCTCTCAACAAGCTAGGTGCAGTAAATTCTATCAATCAGACAGCTCTCCTTACATTTTTAGCCGCGTGTGAAGATCCATTCGGATCGAGTATCTTTGATACAAAGCTCAATATGGATTCTGACGAATGGGTGTTAGGCACTGCATGTGCCATTCAAATCCTTGATATCATCGATTCCTTGGAGTTATTTAATGTCACTAGCTGTCGTGCCTTTATTTTGACCAACCAATTCGCAAATGGAGGTTGGGGGCGAGGAGACACTCTTCATGACTTTCATAATTCACCCGATGAGACCTGGTATGCTGTGCATAGTCTAGCCCTCACAGGTGGGCTCTCTGGGACCAATTCTACGCTCACTGAATTTCTCACCAGTTGTTGTTCCAACTGGGGCGGGGCAACAGAACCTGCAATATTTGGTGATTTTCTTACCAGCACACACATTCTGTCAGCTTTATTCCAATGTGACGCTCTGTCTGTCATCAATCTCACCGTTTTTCTAGCGTATCTTGAGAATTGTTGGTCTTCCACACGAATCTCGTTTTGTTCTCACCAACTGCCCTCGACTGTAGGCACCGATACTGATACACCCACGCCTGACCGCATGGTGGTCGAAGCAGGAACATTCGGACCCATCTACCATTATTCATATGCCCTCTTAACCGACATCTTGAATCTCTCAGGAACTCCTTGGTTAACCCGGAATATACAAATCCGTCAAGAAATCGAAGCCTGCCAATCGAGTGCTTCCGGTTATTTAGGGATGTTCGGGATCCACCACCTCTATGTAGGTCGGGAAAGCGATCTCACCTTTCGATTCGACACTACTTGTTGGAATATCATTGCTCATGCTGCTCTTGGAGGCCAACCAGTAGACTTAACCGACTCATCCAGTGTCTTAGCGTACTTACTCGACTGCTTACACGATAATGGAACTCATCAATTCTTCCATGATTCAGATCATTCTGTCCCATATCCCGCTCCCTGGCGTTCTGCTGGGGGACATCTCGCTGACACTCTCTATGGGCTTAGAGCTTACGCCTATCTGGATCCGAGCCTTACAGGACTAGATGGCCAGAAATTAGCAACCTATGCGAGTGCTTATCTTTCAAATGGCCCAACCATCATCACCTCATATTACGCGACAGAGATTCTCTTCCTTCTCGTTGAAACTGGACTCTACAGTGAGGCTCTCAATCTCCTTGATCGTGATGAAATCAAAACGTCACTACTTAGTGCGTTCACATATGAAGGACTCGTCATTGAACCTGCTTTGCCCTCCCAGAAATGGACACCTTATTTAGTGGATCTCGCACTTCAGCTTACAAATCATTTATCGTTCCTCTCACAACTCGATGTGAATCCTGTATTAGATCTATCCCACGCAAGTTTTCCGAATGGCACGTTCTCGATCGGAGATGCCGTCGATTTCTCTGCTGTGGTGACTGAAACTCGTTGGGGTCTGCTTCATGATGATATTAGTGTAGGAGCCTTCATCTTCGACCATCTGTTTTTAAATTCCTGTGACCTTTCTCAGCCAAGATATTGGGAGCTTCAAGAATCCATTCCAGCAACACCAGGTGCCCTTGGACCCCACAACCTTACGCTTATCGCTTTTGCTCCAGGAGCTATTCCGTGCTACATGTTTTACCACGATACTTGTGAAGTTTGGGGAACTCTCGCTTTGCAACAAACCTATACACCAGGTTTGCAAGTACCTCGTAGTGTTCCTCTCAATGTATCTCTACAGCTCACACTAGAAGGAGCCATCGGCACTGAAGCAGGGCTTACGAATGGAAATCTCTCCATAACTCTTGAAACAACTGCAGACGTTTACTATCCCATCCATCAGGGTAGTGGTCGATATGAGGTCATCATCTCGACAGAAGACCTTGCACCAATCGCGCATCTGCTTAGAATGAATGCCACAGTTCCTTATTGTATCCCCTTTACTACAACTGATTTTCTCTCAATTCTTATTTTCGATACATACTTCACTGCCGAACAATCGCTTCCTTCAATCCCTATGCTCTCCGAACAAGTTACACAACAAGTTGGTCTTTGGAATGATAGCGGAGCGCCCCTTGTGAATTATCAGGTTCATTTCAATATTACTCGACCTGGTGAGACCTCCCCGATTATCATAACTACCGAAATGACTAACGCTTCGGGAATCGCCACATGTTCTTGGACTCCCGATACAGCTGGTCATTGGTTCATCACCTATGCATTCAACGGGAAGGATATGTACCAAGCTAGTGCAAGTTCCACACACATAAACATCAATCGCCGTCAAATCACATGCACTATCCAAATCCTTCCCTCATCTACTCTATTCATCGGAAATCAAAGTCACATTCTCCTCAAAGTCACAGATAGTCTGAATAGTTCACCTCTCTCAAATATGTTGATTAGTCTCTACGAAAATCAAGAGCTTATCGATTCATCAATAACGAATGCAACTGGTCATGCCATTTGTCAATGGTTAGTATCAGTTCCAGTAGGACTACGATCCCTTCAGGTGGAAATCGCTGAAACCCCATCCTATGACCGATGGCTCTCCTCTGACCTATCCTTGCAAATTCGGGACACTTCAGCTTTAGAAGTTACAACTAATACTCCCACTCTCTTTCTTGGAGAAACAGTCGAACTTGAGGTCTTTGTTACCACGGGGAATTCAGGACTTCCTAATGGCACAGCTTCGCTATTCTGGGATGGTGTGTGGCAACATGATTTCTCTATTAATCAGGGATACGGTATCACATCACTACCCAGCGCTTATTCAGACCTTGCTGGACAACATATCATTGTCGTGCTATTTGGACGCTTTGATTCTCCTGATGTGTACAGTGAAAGCTCATCTTTGGTCCTGATTAACCTGTTACCCAATATTACACCAACACTTACCCTCATTATCGACCCGTTAGAAGTCGAAGCCTTTTATCTAACTCCATCAATAACAATCGATATCCAGCTAATCTATGTGAACGGTACGTCCGTATATGGATTAACTGCGAATATTACGTTGCAACTCATTACTCAAGATTCCACAATTATTCTTGAGACCGTGCTTAGAACAAACGAAACCGGGTTAAGCCAACTTGCAATTCCGACTCCTCAACCCGGCATCTATACTGTTTATGTCACATTCAGTGGACAACGCGGATTTGGTCCCTGTTCCCAATCGATGCCTTTCCTTGTCCGAATTCCCCATAATCAAATCGCTGGTATCTTTTCTCCAATTATTCTCATCTCGCTGGTGGTTATGATCATTGGTGTACTTTCAGGAATCCTCATCTTCCGACGACTACGCAATAGGCTAAACCGCTTAATGCAACTGTTTCTCCCCAATCAAACAATTGTCCCAGATTCTTCAGATAGTTTAAGATTAGAACTAGACGATCAAGAAAATCCATCTTCAAACCTTGATGACCCAAATAAAAATGGTGATTGAGAATGGCACGCAAATACAAAGTTGTTCAGTGTCCCAAATGTAAAGAGTTCACTTATGTACCAATTGGGATTCATCGTAATTATTGCCCACGCTGTGACGCGAAAGTACCACTTCATGAATTAGATGGACAAATCGTGAATAGCTCCCGCGAAGCCCAACAGCTAGTGCAAACATCTCAATATGCCTTACATAACGTGAAACAACCTCCAAACCTACACCTCAATCAAAGCCCTGCAAAGCAACTACTTCAAATACTCCGATGGCATCGATCAACATATCCTCAATGGTTACCAATTCATGAAGTCTATCAACAAGGTATTGAGGTCGGATTACTTCCCAAAGAGATCCAAGAGGCAATTGAACTGTTGAAGGTTGAAGGGTTCCTCGAAAAACGGGAGGATACTGTACGTGCCGTTCCTCTCAACTAGTCCACACAACCACGAAAACCCCCCAGCACTTCTTACAGGAAATCACTTCATTGATGTAGGATTAGGTGGTTTACCACTTGGCGGAATTACCCATATCTACGGACCTGCAGGAGTAGGAAAATCTACCCTTGCAATGGAAGCATTTCTTCACCTCGCCAGAAAAGGTAGTGGATGTTTCATCATTGATTGTGCTCGCAGCTACAACCCACGGCGTCTACTTCAATTAGCAGCCGCCCCTTCTTTCCCGGCTCATCGTCTCACCCTCTTTTATCCCCGAACCTTCAACGAGCAATCTGAGCTTATTTCCAAACTTCATCTATTCTTGGATCCAACCATACGTCTTATCGTCATTGATCCAATCACGGGATTATACCGTCAACGAATGACTCCTCAAACAGCAATTACTTTTTACAGAGAGTTAACAGAACATCAACTTCCTCGCTTACTCGGACTAGCCCGAGATTATGAATTGGCAATCCTTGTTATTAACCAAATCTCTACCTGGCAAGGGGAAGACCGACCCGTAGGCGGTGATGCCATCAGCCGATATGCTATATTAGAAATTCAACTCCAACGCCGAAAGGGACTAGATTCGACTCACCGTTGGATGGTAATTCGTCGTCGAAAACATCCAAATGTTCAACGCCTTTTAGTCCAACTCGATAACTTAGGTTTCCAAGCTCTGTGAGTCGCAGAGAAGCTTTGAAAAAACTAGCCTAGATACCCGTCCCACGCTTGGACAATCGGTTCCCCTATCAAAGCAACTCCATCAATACCAACTGAACGTGCAATTGTTATCGTTACTTTTGCTAGCCAAACAACCGTTTGGAGTATGCTCTCTAAATCTCCTATCTCAACCTTCTCTCTTTGCGCTGCAATGGCTATTGAGGAATCTGCTTTCTCTGCAAGATGTAGTAGACCCCGGGATAATCCAACACTGTTCGGGGGGTCGCACTCAAAACGTAATCCCTGAACTATAACTTCGATGAAACTAGAGCTTGAGGTGATAACAGGTAGACGAGATCGAATCCATAATGCGGTTTCTGGTCTTATATACAACTTAACAGCTACTTTTCCCAAGATGGTAGCTAAATATCGATTATCACTCAGGGCAAGTAATCCATGGCGTTCTAGGTAATCAAGGACAAATTCTTCTTTGAGGCTTCTTGGTACGATTTCACGTGCATACTGAGGATATTGTGTTGCTGAAAATCGAGCCAAAGCTAATAGATGGGAGCAAAGGGTTAAGTCTTCCCGCTGTTGGCAGCAGCTACACACTGGTCCTGACTTGGTAAACGCGCTAGTAAACCAACCACCATCGAAAATCCTTCCTTCAATTCTATCTTGATCAAGAAGCGTTAATTCTACTCGCGGTTCGCGTTCTTTATGGCGTTGGATTGATTTGAGTTGACTTTGGGTTGAGAGCAAAGTTTCAATATCAAGGCTCCCAATTCGGATGAGCTGTTCGAATCGGGATTGTGGATTCTTTGTCTGGTTCTGATGCCACCAAAAGGTTCGTTTGAAAAACTGTTCAATCTCTGTAGGCGATGTGCCATTTGATTGAGCTGCAAGGACTAGGATTTGTTCCCGGAGATTTTGAATAGAGAACAGTTGACTACACACCTGATTATACCGTGGCACGGAGTTTCCGTTTTCATTATTGAAATATAATTCGTGAAGAGTTTCAGCTTCTTTGGGGCCGTTGGCAAGAAGGATAGCAAATCCAAGTGATTCCTGACCAAGACGTCCTGCACGACCAAGAATCTGGTGTACGCGATTGGCCTTAAGATGCGATATGGTATACTGACCATTATGGCTTTGTGGCGTAAGTAGTGGCTGAAACAAAACCACTAAACGCGCAGGAGTGTTAATGCCAGATCCAAGCGTGGTTGTGCAACATATTACTTTCAATAGCTGGTTCTGGTACAGGGCTTCGATAATTCGGCGTGACGTGGTATCAAGACCTGCGTGGTGAAACGCAACTCCGAACTGTAAGCGTTTTGCGAGTCTCTCATGTACAAATGGAGTTTCCTCAGAAAAATTGATAAGACTATGGAATTCTTCGAGGGCCTTCTTGTCAGTCGATTCAAGAAGTGGACGAATGACATTTACGAGAGTAAGACTGACTCGCTCCGCTTCACGTCTTGAAGGAGTAAAAATGAGTACTTGTCCTCCTTTCCGAACTGTGGCTCGAACTAATCTAGCAAGTGTTTGCAGGGGTTTGGGGGCAATGATTACTCGATGCAATAGGGCCACCGGTCTGTCCTCAGAATAAATTAATTTACATCCCATCCATTCCCCTAGTTCCTGAGGATTCGCGACAGTAGCACTTAGTCCAATAATTTGAATCTTTGGATAAGCTTGACGTAATCGGGTAATAGAACATTCTAAGCGGGGACCGCGGATTTGGGTGTCGATGTTATGAATTTCATCAATCACGACTGCTCCTAATTGATCTAACCAATCTGGCTCCATTCGAATTAACCAGTCAAAGCGTTCATAGGTGAGAATAGCTATGTCGATTTTCTCGAGTTCACTAGGCTCCGTTATATAATCTCCTGTGGAAATACCGATTCGTAAACCCAATTTGTGATACCGACGTTGAAATCGTAGAAATTTTTCACTAGCCAAGGCACGCAATGGAACGAGAAAGAAGGATTTCTGCCCATCCATCCCCTTGTGAACACACACCAATTCGCCAATCAGGGTCTTTCCTGATCCACTCGGTGAGCACACGAGCAGATTTTCTCCTTGAAGCGCACCTTGCTTCAAAGCCTGATATTGAATAGTGTGAAGTTGTCGAATCCCTTCATCAATCAAGATATCTGCAATAGCCGGATGAATCCCCCACTCAGAGTCTGAGAAACGATCACCAACTGGCACTGTATTAGGAGTCCTTCTGTGCTCTGGTTTCACATAATACGCCTCGAATCAAACACTGTAGTGTTTCAGATTGCGGCGGAATTAAGTTGATTTTTATATGTTTTCTATAGAAGATGAAAATTATTCTGAATCATTTCTTAGTTTGAAACCCTGACCGAAGTAAGCCACATATCTTGTTCTTCTCCGCACCACAGAATTCTAATACCCATTCACTGGGAAGACGGTTCACGCTGCGATGTCTTTCGAATTGCTTCAGCTATCAGAAGAACGAGTGTGGTTACGACACTTGTTAGAACCCAGATAATGATACCCATTTCAAGCCGTAACTGGGCTAACTGGGCTGATACATCAGTGGGATAATAGAGCGTCGATTTGAACACCCCTAAACCACCGGGTCCACCTAACATGACTGCGTATTCGTAGATGTTATTGGTTTCATCGTGAACCCCGACAATGGATAGAGGAAAACTTGTCTGAGCCCAAAAGGTGTAGGTGTAAGGTCCCAATTGAATCTGGTCTATCAACCAAAATGCGCTGAAATATGCGGTAACTGCGGCTATGCCCAAGGCCAGGAGAAACACTGTAAATCGGACGAGTGATTTCTTGGATCGAAGTATCAGCCAGATCAACAAACAAATCGTGAGTGTGATAAGCATCTACGTGCCTCCCTCTATTGGGTGAGCACTGGTATTCCCATCCAATCTCTAATACAACGAGCTGTCATAATAAAAGTTTACGCCCAAGCGCTCCTTGTACATCTTATATAATACCTGCAAATAAGACTGATTTTAATTTAGCATTATTCAGATTTTTCTTGGTTTTCTATAGAAGTGTAATTATCATAATTCGAAGAGAGAAAGAAAAAAGAAAGAATGGTAGGGGCTACTTGCGCCCCTCGACACCGTGCATGCAGAACCACCCGCCACTAATTTTGTATTTCTGAAAGACCTCACAACCGAAGCAACTGCAACCTTTATCTTCAATCTCTTCAGCGGGTTTTTCGGAAGCGCCACGTGCACAGAATAGTGCATTCGGGGGAATCTTATTCAGTTCGTTGGGTTTGAAGGTAGGGCAGGGTCCACAAAATCGTTTACAGATTTCTAAATTTTCAGGGGTATCTGGAACTTTCGACATTTTATTTTCTCCCATTACCCAGTTAGTAAAAATAGCGTCTCTCTGTGATATTTAAAGAATTGTTTTTTCCTATCAAAAAACCTCCTAAAAAGTTCTGCTTGGGAAGTATTAATCATCATTGATTTAAAAATCAAGACCATAACGCATATAAACAATTCAAATTGGCGCAACTCATCGAAGAACCCATGAGACGCGTCACACTCTATACGCTATTTGTTTCTAGCTTGCTGCTAGGTGCCATAGCTTCAGCTCAACCTGTATCTGAAGTGCCAAGATCTGCGTCTCATTTTCCCCTCGGTTCCCCGCCACGTACAGCAGCTTTTCCCCTCCAACATTCTTGCTATGTTTCTCCACCCGAATCGTCCCCTCCTTCCGTTGCATATGTGGCAAATATATCAAGCCTAGCCCACTGGCAGCGAGAATTAGCAACACGTGTAAATGTGACGCGTCTATTGGGTCTTCTCCACATCCTAACAGGGTTTGACAGTCGTCATCCCTTCAATATCGACGGAAATGCCTCACTAGACTGGGTGACCTCTTCCCTAACCCAAATAGGCGTTTCGTATACAGAAGACTGGTTCATCATACCCAAAAGAGTCTGGAATGGAATCGACTACGTCTATCAGACATACTGGACTCGAAATCTATACGTGACACCCTGGGATGTTAATCCGGCTGCTCCCACCTTACTCATCACATGCCACGTTGACTCAGCACGTTTCACGCTATTAGGTCTAGCATCCTCAAACGCTCCAGGTGCGAATGACGATGCCTCCGGTGTCGTAACACTCCTTGAAACAATCTGTGTATTAACGCAACACTCAGGAATTTACCAGAATTGGAATGTACTATTCGCATTCCTCAGTGGGGAAGAAGGCAATGGCTCCCTATCCCTTTGGGGATCACTACAACTCCTAGAACACGGACTACCTACATTAGGAATCAACAAATCCACCTCTATAGCTCTAAATCTCGATGAGATTGCCTACAAGGGTATGTTCCTCCCCACTAACCTGGCAATCTATCGGTACCCCAATGAAGGCGTCCAACCCCTTCTTTCAAATTTAACCGCTGCAAGTACTAATCTAGGATTCTCACTCTTAGATACTGAAAAACCTCGCGCAAATACGTTGGAAGAAGTTCAAAAGTCTCAAGCATGGAGTATTTCAGAGTGGATGTTTCATACTAATTCTATCCCTTCACTCACTCTCTCAACAGATCAATACCCTGACCCGTACAAACACACATTCCATGATACAGAAATCCAATGCAGTACTATTAATCTATTAAACATCACTCGTTTAATCATCGCAACGATTCTTGCCCTAACCTACCATCTTCCCCCAACACCACCCAACTACCTTGCTCAATGGTATCCCACATTATCCCCTAGTAACAATATCACCCTCACTGATTACCTGGATCCATCTCTCCACCAATATCAGACTCTGGTCCTTGATCCAGGTTTCACCATCATACCTATCAATGCACTCCGATTAGTTAACCTCTCAATTCCTATTCTAGCTCTCGGAAAAGCTGGCTGTCAGTTACTCCATGAATTAACCATGACCTCCACAACTTCAAGGGGTACCCAATCACTCGGAGTAGAGGGATTCAAGGCATTTCATCCAATTATTCAAAGTCCCCATTTACTAATGGGAGAGGATGCACAACTCTTTAGAAATAGCCCCCTCGTTTATGCGGTTGCTCCATTAACACCCACTCTCATCCTAGTAGGAAATGCCTCCTGGTGCAGCCTCGCCTATTTCCCACCCACATCAACACAAATTCCGATTGTTTTCTTAGGACTCAATACACCTCAACCTTCCAATAGCGGTCATATTGCTACTAACAGTCTTTCATGGCTCCTCGATCAAACTACGTTTGGGATTTGCCAAGGAATCGACCAAAAAAATCCACGCGTTGGAACTACTCCTATCCTTTATGTTCTTGTCTATAATTTCATCAATTGGACAGGATACTCTAATCAGCCAGTCCAGGTAAACATCACTTGCAAATATTTCCCCAAACCACAACTCACTCATCTAGTCACTAATGAATCAGGGATTACCACTACTCCACTCTTCCTCACTAACCCAGCCTCACATTACATCCATGCCTGCATTGAGCCTGACCTTGAATCCCTCTTTATTTTAACGCCACTGTCACTATGTTCAACTTATTTACAATACGAGTCATCCGTTCAACAAGGTGAACGGCTCTCAGTATTCTGTTTCATTAATTCAAGCTTGGATGCTCCAACAAACATCAACCTAAGCCTCTCAGCAACCCTAGTTGGATACATCAATAAAACCAATCTCCTACTCACCCCAGGTGAAAATCTCTACCATCTACACGTTCAAATTCTCCCCAATTGTCCATCACAACTCCATAACCTTACTCTTCTGATTTCAACACCCGACCTAATTCTACATTGTGAACATGTTCCTCTAAATGTACAGGTTGCCTTCATGTTAACACTCATTGAGATGCCCCAAGATGTTATCCAAAACACACCTTTCCAAGTAACAGTAAATATAACCAATCTTGGATCCCAAACTCGCGCTTTTGAAATTGTTGGCGAAGCGAATTTTTACGGCTCTACACAAACCATCCTCCAGCCCAATGAAATCCGAACAATTTCATTAACAGTTCAGTACATCCCGCAAACCATTATGGATACCGGCATTCGTTATGTTTCCATCGCACTCTATCTTGAAACCTACCGAATCATGTCAGTCGAAAATCAAATTTTCATTGCTCACTCCACAATAAATCTCATCATCACATTAATCCCACCAATCTTCCTTATCAGCCTCTGCGTTATCGGAATAATATGGATGCGTAACGGCAAACGCGCCCAGCGCAACCCTCCTACTCAATCCACGCCATCATCTCTCCTCATTCCTCCTGGCACAAATTCTCGAGAGATGAAATGGGGGTCCTCAACAGATGCCACAGAGCATCAGCTCAATATCCTTCCCCCTGAAGTCCACCGACAAATCACCCAAGCAATGAAAGAGTTTGGATTAAACAAGGCTGAGACAAAGGACCGTACAAAAAATCGGGTGGTATTGACCTGGGAGAAAAACGGCAATGAACTCCACATAAAAGTGAAAGGGGAAAATCCTGAACTGGTAAACCGGCTCTTTCACTTTTTCTCAAAGGAGATGAACTCCAAAACAAATGAAGGTGAGTCCCCACATGGCTAACTGGTTTAATTCTCTCACAATCATTATCATCATCGGATTTTTCATTGAGATTCTAATTGCATGGCAAATCTATCGAAAAACCCGACAAGGCAAACAATCCAATGACTTTGCAAAACAACATCTCTTACTTGTTTTCACACAACCTAATCAAAATCAAGGACAGCCCCTTCACTCCACAAATAATAACAAGTTAGATACGAATCTACAACCCCACATTCAAGAAATAATCCTACCCTCAGCTAACCAATCTCCATATAAGCACTCATGGTCACAATTTGCCCTCTACGCCTGTGTATCCAGTATTTTTACTATCACGTTCCTTGTTGTAAACTATCTGAATAGACCCTACACCTTCCAATGGGTCCTAATCTTTCTTCCCCTTCTTGTTCCCCTACCCTTCCTAACAGTTCCATACATACTCGAGCTCAAGACCTATTCAACCTTCAGCCTCTTCCTCAGCGGTCTTGGCTTCGGTCTCTTCCTCTTACTCATCCTTTAAAGGTGAACCAAAAAATGTGTGCAAAAAAAGAATCTTGGTTTGAAACTACTTCTACACAAACACGTGTTCTGGCGGCCCAAGCCGGTACCCCATCGTCCTCACGCCAACGACCAACCGTCTCCATCCAAGATGAAATGCGTTTTACCGGGTGGTTCTGGCGAAGCACAGAAGATCAACAACAGACACGCTCTTGCAGATCCTGGTTTCTAACCCTCATCATTAATACCGCACTGTGCATGATACTCATTCCACTTATCACGACACCAACAGCAATCGGACTCTTTCTCCTATTACAAAGTATAAGTACCATCATCTTCTTTCCACGTACTCGACAGATTCTGCGAAATGTCTTCAAAAGCAAGAAACATCTCAGCACAACTGAAAATCACCAAATCTATCCACTCGCTGATGTAGAATTTTTTCTTACACCTAATCAGGATGTGCTACTAATGTCGCACAAAGGAGGAATCTCTGCCACAGCACTCTTAGTCATCGATAAAGTTCCAGTCGGTATACGCGGAAATATGTCCGCCTTTATCCGAGCCATATACAGTGCTGGCGTCCCCCTCTTCTACGCTCTATTACATGCACCAGTTCCCAGCCAATCCCTGCCAAGTCATGCTGCTCTCTCCAATGAGGCACAAAATACTTTGAGTAATCTCGATAATACCCAGCAAGCCGCATTTACATGGCGATGGGGTGGAATGTGGAAAACCCGGTTACTCTTAGGAACACGCCGAGATAGCTCAATCAGCAATGATAGTGTATCCGAAGAAGTTCTTGAAAATCAGACTCAACATGACCTCCAAACCCTGCAAATTGCCTTCCGAACAGCCTACCCTCATATCCGTCTCCGACGCCTTACCGGATCCGAACTCGAAGATGGGATTCGATCACTTCTCCTTCAAGGGAAACCACCCAATTTTTTCTGACCGGGGCGGAATCTGTTCGCCTCTTCCTGCGGATTCCGCCATTACTTGCTAAGGGTCTGGGCAGTTCAATCCCTGCTGAATTCATAGTTCCTGAAAACTTAGAATCGGATCTCTTCCTTGGGTATACTTATGAAACAGAAACCATGCAATCAGAAACTCGGGTTGGTCTCCGCTTCGACGACCTTTCTGCTGGTCTTCTTACTCTCGGTCAGACCAAATCTCGAATCCAAACTAATCAACGTATAGCCCTCGAAGCATCACGTCGGGCTTTTGCTTACATTATTATTACCACAAGATCTACCTATCGGAACCTGGTACAATATACACCCGAATGTCGAATCTACAAACTAGGTCATAATCTTCGCATCAATCCCTTAGATACTGAAAACCTTGATGAAATTAATTCTTATACGGATCTGCTGATTGCCGCCTTACACCCTTTTGCTTTATCTGATAAACAGTGGTTACTTCTCCAAAGATTACTTGCAAACATCTATTCAATTCATTCCCCACCCACATTGTTAGATCTGCTTGACGAAATTCGTGCCTATCAAGCTCGAGGTGAATTTTCTGACTTTAGTGAACGCCGCGACGCTCAATTTCTTGAACGGCTGTTTTCCTCATTAACTTCTGGTCTTGCTGGGGCCTGTTTTACTGGGAATTCACACCCACAATTTGCCCAGCTCATCTCCAGTGGCATCACAGTTATCGAATGCCCTATATCAAATCGACAAATCCACACCTTCCTGATTAACTTAATTCTGGCAAAAGCTTGTGCCTTGCGGCTAGAACACAAACCAAGCACCCTTATTCCCCCCCTTATCCTTCTCATCGATGACGCCGACTTGTATCTATTCAATTCCTCAGGCACATACCAAAAAGAAATAGAAGGCATCAAAGATATTCGTCATTGGCAACACCGCTTATCCCAATCCGATATCGCACTTCATCTCAGTGGAAACCATCCAGCTCAGCTTTACCCTGAAACCCTGGGACTATTTGGCACCCTCATCGTCCATCAACTGAAACTCAAACGAGATATCGATGCCATCCAGGTTCCACTCAAACTTTCTGGAATTCGCACCAGTCCTTACTCAACAAAACGTGAAAGTCATCATCAACGAGAATTGCTACGTACCTTAGAACCCGGAACAGCTCTAATGACACGTCCCGATCTACAAACGGCAATTCCTGTTCGCATCACTGCTCTGCCCCCCCGGCCCCTTGGAATTGACTACGATCCATTCACGGTTCAGCTCCCAAGTCAACCTCCTGAAATTCTGCCTTCTCCCACAATGCTCCACAAAGATTTCACGAACTATTTAGAAGAAGCCGTTCGCATTCTTGGGCTCTTACGTGAATACCAACTAACTCCTACTGCTCTTTCGCAAACTAGCGGATATGCTGATGATTTAGTTGTCTACCTCCTAGAAACCCTCATCTCACACCGATATATCCAATCTCATGAAATGGGAAAGCGCCCCTATCGGCGCACAGTATTTACCATTACTCCAAAGGGGGAGTCCGCACTTGCTGAATACGCACAATATTTCACAATATCAAGTCCAACCAATTCTCCCCAACCTTGAATCTGCCTGGACTCTTGAGTCCATAACTTCTAATACCAATGTTGAACAGGCTAGTTAGAAGGTTCCTGTGAGGGTTACTTGTGAATACAACGCGACTCGGTCGAGTAGCACGAGAAGCTTTACTCTTGATTCGCAAATTCATGGGTCAAGGCGACTTTTACAACGCCTCCGAAGCTGCCCTCAAAGCCGCCGAAGCCTTCAAGGAAATTGCGAAACACTCTACAGGCTCCGCCCATA
This sequence comes from Candidatus Hermodarchaeota archaeon, assembly GCA_016839805.1. Taxonomy (GTDB): domain Archaea; phylum Asgardarchaeota; class Hermodarchaeia; order Hermodarchaeales; family Hermodarchaeaceae; genus Hermodarchaeum. The sequence continues at coordinate 16,653 of JAEOTO010000031.1, read as the reverse complement.
AAATCGCATACAAACGTGCAAGAATTCTTGTGGAAATTACTAAGGTGCTCCGTCGTGGTGAAAGTTTACCAATTGATCTAGTAGAGGCGTTAGACAGTTTCTATCCCACATCTTCACAACCCCCAACTCTAGAAAGCGACGAACCGCTACATGCCCCCGCCAGTGAAGAAGCATCCCCTGAATCACTGGTCTCTAATGCTGACAACGAAGTAGTGCAAGAAGAGGGAGATGTAGAACCCACTCAACATCAGTTACTCAATGGCATTGCTATCGCGTGTAAGATGGTCGAAATGTTAGAGTGTACAAGTCAAAGCATCCGTATCATGGTGCAGAATCTAACAGATGTCAAAACTATCACCGTTGGTACCGAAAGTTGTGAAGTAAATCTTATCGACCGTCTCGTAGCTAAATCGAAAGAAGGGGTAACGGTCAGAATCATCATCCGAGAACCTGAAGCCTTTGGTGCAACCTCAAAGCACTTCCAAGAAGCTGTCGAGAAACTACTTCAGGACTCATCCACGATTGAAATTCTGGTTTGTGCTCAGATGCATATCAAAGCTCTAATCATCGACGAAACAGAAGTCCTCGAAGGCAGCGCGAACTTCACCGCAAAGGGGCTGTCAGGTATCGGCGAACAAGCCACTGCAACAAATAATCCTGATTTTGTATCTCAATTCGTCGATCGCTTCGATCGCTATTGGGTCCATCAAAGTTCAGAATGTACAGCCTGTAAGAACCGAACATGCGAGGTGCACCCACTAACCCGACGAATACAATGAGCAACCTCTTTGACCTCAATCCGGGTCTGACTAGAAATGACAAAATTATTTTTCAGAATTATTAAGTGACTGAAATTATTATCACAGTACGGTTGAAATAAGTATCATCAAATCAATTTTTAACGATTTATTTGGCTTAGTTTTCTGTCTGTAGAGCTATAATATGTTTAAATCTGTTTTAAAGTAATATTCGGTGTTTTTTTACTATTCTAGCGTTAAGAAGCTGTTTTTTCTATATCTATCGTGGGCTTTAAATACGCATCAACGGCTCTTGAAGTTTTTCAATGGCAACCGCCGAGTAGGGGGCGAATCTAGGCTTGGCGACTACGGCGCGTACACAAGAAACTAAAACAAAAAAACCCAGTGCGAATAAACGCCGGCACCAACGGCAAATGGTCAAAAAACGTTTGCAATCAATTCAAGCAGACATCAAGGAGTTGACCGACCGCACGCCTCCTCTACCAACTCGTATCCACTTCTTTGATGATGAAACACTTACCGACCCTACCTTCTGCGGTACTTATGAAAATACTGAGTTCCGATTAGCAACTCAACTTTTCAATCGACCATTTCTTCTTGACAGTGTACTCTATCGAGAGATGTATTCAATTCTACTTCCATTGGTGGTTCGGGAAGTTTCTGAGAGTAGAGATCTTGGGCTGCTTTGTGCTTTTCATCATTTACCCCTAACCGAACATGAACAATTCCTAAAACTTTGGCAAGTTGTCTCACCTCGTCGGTATTATGGAGACATCGTATACAATGCTCCCATGACTTTTCCCCTCTTCAATCGTGTTACGCAAGGCAGCTTCCTCCGTCGAGTCCTCCCCATTCTACACGAACTCGAACCTGCAATTACCCCCCTCGCCCCTCGTGAATATGTTGAATTAATTGAAACCTTTATGCTGAACTATACCTCTCCTTTAAATGAACAAGAACTCTATGTCCTCCACCTCATCCAAGAAAACCCCATGGCAACCCTCAAACAACTACAGGAACAATCTTCCCTCTCCATAGGTAGTCTAAGTAATTACGTGACAAGTTTCCGTGAGAAACTCCTTCTTTCACGATTCTACCGCATCGATTTTCCTCGTATCCGCCTTAATCATGTAGCAATTCTCGCTTATCCCGCACCAGGCAGTCGAGTTAATCGCTATTTAGAGCAATGCCCTTACCTGCGGAAAATACACCGCTTTGGCGGTGCAGGTGCGCCTTATCTCCTCAGTTATATTCTTCCACGACTCCGACTCAGTCGATTGCAGAGATGGCTTCAAGAACTCGTGGGGCTTGGTCATCTACTTCGATATCGTTTCTACCCTCTAAGTGGTGTCTTTAATGGTTATAATCTCCGCAGTTACTTAGCCCATGATTCAGCTATTCCCATTGCTGAAAGGTTCCGATGGGTGGCCTGGATTCGATATCTTCGCGACATTCTCATCCGTGAAGGGTATGGCGAAGTTCTCACACAACCTAATATCTATCAATATAGCGAATCCAATATTGAACCAGTAGAACTCGAATCTATTGATTATCAGCTCCTGGCTCATATGCACCCTGATAGTACTGCTGATAGCCTTGCTCAACTACTAGGAGTATCCGTCCATGTAATACGACGTCACCAGAAAAAAATATTCGACCAAGGAGTGGTTTTCGAACGCCCCGATCTGAGTATGTATCATCTAGGACTCAATGAATCGATTTTCATTATCCTCGAAGGTAGTGGATACACAGTCCGCAACTTCCTTGTCGGTTGCCAGGAGGCTCCTATGTATGGAGGCTCTGTTTTCAATCATCCAACCCCTGGTTGTATTGTCGCTTTTGGTCTCCCAACTGGTCTAGCTCTTAAGGTTGGACGAGAACTTGACCGTCTGTTCTTAGAACAAGACGAATTCGACGCAGCGGTATTTTATGGCAATGGTTCGAAGGATTTCATGTTGACACCTGTCCTCAAACGTTGCCAATATAATATTGAATTAAATCAATGGGAATGGCATCGAGAATACTTTCCAACGGCTTTTGATTATGTAGAACCACAACATCGTGAACTTCACGGCTATGAAAACAACCAAGATAGAAGATAATGATCCCAGGAGAAAAAAAATGAACGACAGAAAGGATCTCAACTCGCGTAGTTTCAAACTAGATCGAGATAAAATAATTCAATCTCTTCAACGACGGGGACCTGGTCGAGGAATTGGGGAGAAGCGGATTATTCAAGAACGCATTGATGAGCTAAATACTCTTTTTCATAACTTACAACAAATCTATGGATTCCTCACTCAACAAGGTCATAGTATCATTAACGAAAGTGGTTCAATGTTGGCCCCTCAATCTCATCAAAACCTTGATCAACTGCTTACATTACTCGAGGACTTTCTTTGGGTTCTAAATTGTGCGATAGCCAAGCATGGTGGACAACCCAAACTTTTCTAAACTAACCGTTGCTGGCGCCCTGACCCCGGGCGTACAAAACATAACGAATCCAATTGTTTTTCGAACTCTAAAAGAAAGGCGTTCAAATGCGCAGCTGACACAATGGGAATTCGTTCATGGAATTGAATGTCTTCTTGCAACATTGTCACAAGCATCGGAATCAACAGTGGTTGTTGCCAATCCAAACATCCAAGATCCGTTTGAAACCGGGCAAAATTATCTGCTAAAGTTTGAGTTCGAACCAATTGTTCCTCGCTGGCACTACGTAGTGCGGATGCTTTACCTAACCGAACTCCGAATTGTTTACAGTCGATGCAGAGGAGTTTAGGTTTATGTCCTGCGATGATGTCTATTTCAAACCGCCGGTGTGTCGAAAAGCGAAATCGATGTAACACCTGATACTCATGGTAGGTTAGAACATTAACTACAAATTCCTCGAATTCTTGCCAAGTCAACGCGTTTAAAATCGGTCGTTGGGGTTCACCTAATTGGAGTGCTCGAATCGCCACTTGTACTTTCGCATATCCAGGAAAAGACCACTGACTCTCCGAGTCCCTCCTAAGCATATTAACGGATTCTAGAGCCTGAAGGATGGTTGATTCTCGAAGGGCTTCGGGGAGATGTCTAGTTTCCAAAATTGTTTCGCCTGAAGTCGCGGTTAGAAGTTGTCGGAGGTTATTCCCGTTCTGGAATGATGCGAGGACCCGCTCTCCATTCAGCATCCAATCCAGCCTAACGCACCTCAGAGAATAATTACTCCGATTTCAAATTTCTAATTCCTTCAATGCAATTCTAACTTCACGAAGAGCATTATTAACTGCACGTAAGAAGAAACGAGTATCACGGGAAACCAACGCTGCTAATACTACTGGACGGCCATCTTGTAACTCAGTGGATTTACAAACAAGAGTCCCTTTTTCACAACGAATCGTGATATCGCGAATAGCACCTAAAGCAAGTTCATCCTTTGCCCTATCCGCAGCGTTATGAACGAAACTTCCCATCGCTGCTGCCACCTTCTCATCTACACCTCGTTGCACAGCTGATGCAATTACAAATCCTTCATCAGTTGCCACAATACTTGCTTTTACTCGTCCAGTTTCATTTAACTTCTTAAGAATTGCAGTCAACGAATCCAAGGTTGAAGACATCGACGATAACCTCTGGAACCCAATATCTAGGCAAAACGCCACACCAATAATTAGCGTAACGCTTTATAAATTCAGCTTGCCTTCGATTTTTCCCGAGAAAATAAAAAAAGAATCACTACACGTAAACTTTTAGCGAACCTGCTCCCTCAGAATTCCATACTTTTGATGTGATCCATCATGAGCCTTGCTCTTCGATATACCTGGTTGCTTGTAGCGACAATCATCATCACAGTATGCTCCATCTTCGTTACATTCGATAAACGTCATTTTAGGAGGGCGCACACCTATAATGACTCCTTCCTCTCGCTCTTTGGAATTGAAACAGGCTATGCGGCTTGGGTGCGATATTTATTCAGCTGGATTTTAAGTACATGCATGGCCACTGTTATGTTAACCATACTCGTTAACCTGGCAGACAGCTTCATACTCTTAACAGGGCTATCGAGTATCCCTATTGATCCTGTGATAATTCCACTCATTGTAACCGGGTTCATTATTTCACTACTCTTACTAGTTGTGGCAATGATACCAGTGGTGACGATGCCTCTTGCCTGCCTCTCCGCGCTAACCATTATGACTCCAATTCATCTCTTCGGGATTCCATTTGATCTACATTATCTCCCGAGCCTTGTGAGTACCTTTCTCTACTTTGCAGTTATTGCGATTGGGTTTGTCGGTGTTTTTCTCTCCATTTACGTGTTGTTCCGAAATTACATAGGGACTGCATTCCGGAAGCGATTTCGGGGTTCCTCTTCCTCGTCTAGGACTCCGGTAGTAGAAGAGCCCGGTTGCTGAAGAGTGTGAGAAAAAAGAGGAGTGGACAATCCCCCGCGACATACGCACCGGCGAGATTGCCCGAACCCGACAAGACTTTTACATAAACTAACAGTTATTTAATCTAAAAGTCGTGTGGCATTAAGGTCTTACGCTTGTTGGCCTTAGCCCGGTGGGTTGCCCTAGTAATAAGTTCTTCAACCTTATCATCTAATGCTTGGTATGCGCCACCAGAAACGTTGAAGCCCATTTTATGGGCTTTTGCGGCAACTTGTTTTTTGACAATTTTATCTACTGCCACTTTTGGAATCCTCCAATTCAAGTAGCTCGACGTCACGTCTTAATCCATTCTAGGATGAGATGAAACGCCGTTAAATTGAGGTTCGGCGCCTTCTACTATTAAAACGTTTGGGTCGGCTCCATTTTTCACTCTAACTATATAAATCGCCTCATTTCTCTATAAACCGCTTTTTCCTTGGAGATTCACTTCAAAAGATGTTTTTTAGCCGAGATTTTTTAGAAAATCCTTCAATGTGAATCGAATTGCTGATTGTATTCTTAGAATTTGAAGTCCATGCCTTGCTGTTCAAGTGCTTTTTTCAAAATTTGTTGTCGGTATTCAAAATTACGGATAGCTTCTCCAAGCATTGGCAGCAAATCACGATCTACTCCTTTGAAGCTTTGGTGAAGATTTTCAAATGCTGGAATCATGTCAGCTCCGATTTGTTGAGCACCCATCGCCGCCATGAGAAGTCCCTTTTGGTCTTCAGGTGTATCTGCTGTCTCACTCAGTGCGAGAAGCCAGTAGAAGACGCCTTTTATGAGTTTAAAGGCCCATAAGATTCCGAAGAACTGCCACATCTGGGCTATGGGATCCTTTTTCAATTCAAGTAGTTGACGTAGGATCTGCCCAACTTCTTTACGGGCAGCGTTAAACTCTTCAGTGGCTTTCTCAAAATTACCTTGCTTGGCCAATTCACTCCCGGCATTCATCCGTTCGAAATAGTGTTTGGGAAGGGCATGGATTATCTCATATGGGGGTTCTTCGACATCAGGTTTGTCGTTGTTCTTGTTCGACTCGTTTTTTTTCACGACGAATATACCCCCCTTCTTGGGCGAGTTCTTTAAAAATCTGATAATCATCTTTCGAGAGTCGTAAGAGTCTTGCTGCTTCCTTGTCTGGTAATTCTGGTGAATGGACAAGCAGGTGCGCCACGTCCTCTGTACGATTCCGTATAGTTAAAAAGGCGGTTTCTGCGACTGAACGGAGTTCAGCACCCCTCTCACCAAGGACGTTTTCAGCATGTCCCAAATTCGCCGCGATACCTAGTGTTTTGGCCTCGAATCCAACAGGTAAGACGATGTGTTCCTCGACGAGTAAACAAATGTAGGTAAGCCCCATTTTTGCCGAATCAGCGAAGGTGGCTTCATAAGCGCGATTCGGGAGACTTAAGATAAAAGACATATTGGCAGGTCGATCGCGAAGAACTTGAAGGGCGGCACCCGCGTCGTCAAAGTACATGACTGGGATTCGTCGACGACGCAAAGTTTGGAGAGCTCGAATCACTGATTGGTTCCGCGATTTCCGACCCACCGCTAGAATTGGTGTTCCCCGAAGAAGTCCATATAAGAGAATGTCCAGACCTGGGCCAAATCGTCGCCACAAACGAATAATTGCAGGCCGAAGTTCGGCCATTTCTTGAGGTTTTTCGAAGGTGGGTAGGTAGTCTTGCACAACTTCTCTAGCCACAGGATTGAATGTTCGATAGGGTGCTACCTCGCCTGTCCAGCGACGTAATTCCTTTTGGAAACGATCAATGAACAAAGCATTGAGCGTCTTCAAAACCGCCATAATTGAAACATCATCATCTTCACGGTCAGCTAAAGCCACGCTAAGAACCGGGTCAGCAAAATCCCAAACGAATTGATAGTTACCTGTTTCAATTGAGGCAACGTCATCAGCTAAAAGATCCTGTCCAAACATTCGTAATGCAGAGAGAAATCCTGAGACGAGTTCCGGACTTACATTCACTGTCATCGGACCAAATCCCACTGAGGTTAGGACAAGTCCACTTTTGTGAAAGTGATACAATTGATGAATCAATGTGCAAGCCCGTTTCCATGTTCGCGAAGTTCGTATAAATGAGTTTCCACCAAGTTTTAGAATACTCTCTGAAACCAAAAAGTTCTCATCCAACTCCATTCTGACAACTTTTGGCGAACTGGATTACTGTTAGCGACGCGATAAGTATGCGCGAATCACATAAATGATGATGATAAGCACCACTACTGCGATCCCAAAAATACCTAGAATCAATAATGGATTAGGTGGAGGAATTAATGCAATATTCGTTGCTGTGACTTGGTAGTAATACGTGAGGGATTGTTGAATGGACCCGACTGAGAGGATTCGTGTTTCATTCGCTTGGAAGTAGATTCCCACATCTTGATCGATAACAAACGTTGTCTCTAGAAACTCTGTTGGCGTAGAACTAGTGTTGAAGAACTGATAACAGATGTGTTCAACTCCTCCAAGGCTAAAGCTAGAATAGGAAACCATTTGCCAACGGCTTGAACCGATAATTACGTTCGAGCCAGGGGCGATTTGTGACAATGTTGTGTAATCGAGGAAAAATCCAGGGTACCCTACTAGTACATCACTGAGGAATGTCCCATTCGTTATACCTGTTGGAGCTGGGGTGGAGGCTGTACTATTTAGGATGATGGTGGTTTCCCAAGAACTGTTAGAAATTGTAACATAGTTACTATGTATGTTGGCAGATACATTGTATGAACCGAGAATATTCAAACCAACTTGAGCTACATTAGTAACTTGAATGGTAAGATTGACGTTCTGATGCCAGTGCATCGTGTAGTTACTATCTGGAAGATTTAGGCCGGTCCAAAAATTGATATTGACGGCTGTTTGGTTCGGTTGATTGCTGATGAATCCATAGCTGTATTCAGTGTGGTCTCCTATGGTTGGATAATACGCAGAAGTTAACATTTGCCCTGAAAGAACTCCGTTCCAACTTATGACAAGACTGATGATCAGAACGGAAATCAACCTTAATGATCGGCGAGTCAATCTCATAAACAACCCTCAATAACCGACTTAGAAAGGTCTTTTTAAATCCCTTACGTTACGTTGAATTCTTACGAGTATTCTTGTGTTTTGTTATAATGTGCTAGAATATGCTTGCTAATCACATCAACAGGATTTTCCATTTCGACCCTCAACTTCTGTGCACGTTCACGATGCAACTTCTGATAATGACTTTTCTTTTCTAGAATAGATATTGCTTTACTAACTGCTTCAGAGGGGTCTGAAAAGCGATAGAGCAGTTTTCTCTTCATAAGAAATTGTTCGGTTAGCAGTTCTCCACCAGGATAACAGGAGATAACCGGTGTGCCCAAAATACCTGCCTCCTGGTTCATGGTTCCACCAGCACCAACAAACAAACAAGCTGATGCTAAAAGAGTGGTCGCATCCACGACATTCTCCGGCAAGATGATTTTATTTCCAAATTGTTTTCGCATGACCTCCCGTTGAGCTTCATATCGGCACAAAACCACTATTGGGAGGTCTGGAAATGATTTGAGAATTTGATGAATCACTGGATTCGTAACTGGATTTAACTCATCCGCCAATCCATGAAGATACGACGCTTGCGCCTCTTCTGGTCGGATTATTACATAATCGCTCCCTGGCTCCAGCCCCAAATCTCTTAAAATAGTTGTATTTGGTTGGAAATCTTGTAACCAGGCAAAAGGGTCAAGTCCCTGGTATGTAATGATTTTCTTGGGTGGCACGTCCAATTGGTACCACGCTTTTTCCATAATCCAGGGCGTGAAGAGCATAATTGCATAGGGTATCGTCAGTTGGGCAACAAACCGGGAGTGGGGAGAATCATTTCCTGTATAATAAGGAATTCCTAATCCATAGGCGACCCTAGCGCTTTCAGGTGAAGCAAAGCCAAAGGCCAGGTCGGGATTAACTTTGTTAATATATTTTGTCAAAGCGACAATTCGTTCGGCACTAGCTAATAACTTTTCATAACGTCCAGCTCCCCCATGTTTTCCGATTATTTCTGCCTCCATGCCCAGCAGGTTTAGTTTGCCAACTACTTGCTGATAGTCTCGAGTTGTAAACGCAAGATCAAAATTTGCGGCTTTAAACTGCTCTGCAATCTTTTGGCAAAACAACGCTTGTTTTGGTGTTAGTACATCAAACCAGATTCGTGTCATGGCTTACTCGCTCCTAAATACTTCTCTTTATTCTCATATGGCAGTGTCCCTTCTTTTTTTATTTGATGTTTCCATCATAGCTTTATTCATTAAGGGTGTTTCAGTAAATGTGTCAGGTGGATTAGCTGTGATAGATGAAGAAAAACTTCGCCGTTCAATTGAAGGACACCTTGAAAATGCCGAAGAATATATCCGTAAAGGTGAGCGGCATCGTGCATTTATTGAGTTCGAGAACGCCGCTGTAAAACTGGAGGCTGCGGATAAAAAGGATCAGTTGGAACAACTTTGGAGTCATGCTGCAACTGGCTTTACTGCTGCGGAAGCACCATTTCAAGCTGGTACAAGTTATCTCCACCTTGGTGATCTAGAATCTGCAGCGGGTCGGCAAACAGATGCTCGAGATAGTTACTTGGCCGCAGCTAATGCTTACTTTGCAGTTCGTGACAAAAATCAGGAATTGTGGACTTCCATTACCCAAACCGTTGATAAAGCTATCGAGCTCTCTATTGCCTTAGATGAACCTTCCCTCGCTATTGAACTGCTTTATAAGAATGCGACAATTCATTATCGTGAAACTGGCTATCGATTTGATGCGATCAACTGTCTCGAACGGGCTCAGGATCTTCTTACCAAAGTTCCCAATCATCCACTGGCTTCCGAAATTGCAGAAAGACTTCAAGAACTCGTTGACTATGAATCCTGAAATTTCCTTGATTAGACAGACATTCACCAGGCCCCGCGTAACTAAGTTTTCTGCCCCTGGCTAAAGCAGATTTAACTCAGTTACGCGAGGGCTTGGCGGCTCTGCTGCACGACCCATTCTCTTTCTTCATCAGTTAAAGCGGGATGAATGGGAAGAGACAAAACTTCCTTAGCGGCTCGTTCGGATTCTGGCATCAGACCTTCCTTATAATGGAAAAGTTGTTGGTAGATTGGTGTAAGGTGGAGGGGTACCTCATAGTAGACGGCTGCACCAATCTTCGCTTTGTATAAGGTTTTCTGGACTTTATCCCGACTGCGTGGTGAAGGGACTCGAATAGTGTAAAGATACCAATTGTGTGTTGCCCAAGAAGCCTCCTTCGGGAGTGTGACACCTTTTATGTCATTCAAGTGTTCGGTCAGGAACTTCGCATTGGCTTTCCGGCTCTTCAAAAAATCGGGAAGCCGTTTTAGTTGTTCAATCCCGATTGCTGCCTGAATTTCGGGTAATCGGTAATTATGTCCAAGTTGAACGTATTCATAGGGGCGAATCTCACCATGCGTGCGGATTTGCCGGAGACGCTCAGCGAGAAGATTATCGTTCGTCGTAATTAACCCGCCTTCACCCGTCGTTATTAATTTGCTGGGGTATAGACTAAAACACCCTACGTCCCCGATGGTTCCAACATCATGACCACGATACTTCGAGCCATGGGCCTGACAGGCATCTTCGATGATTGCGATATCGTGTTTCTCGGCTAACTCGCATAAGGGATTCATATCTGTGGGATGGCCATACAAGTGGACGGGAATAATCGCTCGGGTTTTTGAAGTAATTGCGGCTTCTACCTTCTCAGGATCCAATGTGAAGGTGTTTGGAGAAATATCGGCGAAGACCACCTTGGCCCCATTGAGCAGCACCATATTCGTTGTGGCAATGAAACTGAAGGGAGGAGCAATAACTTCGTCACCTGCCTTCACGTCGAAGGCTAATAAGGCGGCATGGAGAGCAGCGGTCCCGGTATTGACAGCGATAGCATGCTTTGCGCCAACGAACTTGGCAAAATCAGCTTCGAACTGTAGGGTGAAGTTCCCTGCTCCTGATTTTGAAGTAAGCATCCCACTTTCAAGTACTTTAGTGACCGCTGCTAGCTCCTCTGCTCCTAGTATAGGACGGTTGGATGGAATGAAACGGTCTGGTGGTGAAGTCGGTGTTGGTGACAAGGTTGGTGTCTCCACACTGAGAAAGGGGAGTTGCCTCCATATAAAATTAACTGTTTTTCCGTAAATTTGAGTTTAAACGGAAAACGAGTAAAGTTTCTCGCAATCTACACTAGATCAGTGCTAGCGCGAAGAGCGCTAGTCGGTGTACTTGCTTGAATCTCAACTCTTTGTAGAGTTGAAAGGCTGGCTCATTCGTGATATCAAACTCTAACGCGATTTTAGGAAATCCACTTTTTCTGGCACCGTGAAAACTAAATGCCATTAGGGTTCGACCTAGACCTCGTCGACGATACTCCGGGAGTATCGCTATTGGTCCCAACATGCCCACTTCTTGAACGGGACGGACAACTGTCAATCCCACAATTTTGTCTTCTTTCAGAAGGACTGCAGTTGCTTCTTCTACGAAGGGTCTTTCCCGGTTGAACCAGAATTTATAGCTCTCAAGACGTTGGTCTGGGGTTTGATCTAGCCAAAAGCGATCTTTGCTATTATCGAACATTTCGAAAAATGGAGCTTCAAGTTCATCGTTAGTGAAATGAATCAGGGGAACGAGCTTAAAAGTTGGGGGAAGAACTGGTTCAGGTAGCGGTTCTTGTATGAGGTCACGTTCTAATCGGGATTCTTCACTAGCAAGGTGAAATCCTTGGCTTTCATACCAAGTCTTATATTGTTCATACCGGGATTCTGTGTTAGGTGTGATGTGAGTCAATTCGGCTTCAAGCCGTTCAAAGTTACTTTGCTTTGCATGGGTGATACTAGTCTTTAGGAGTTGTTTTACAATCTCTTCTTTCTGGGGGCCTTCCTCTACAATTGGATGCCAACGTCCGATCGTAGAGATTCTCGGTACAAATGAAAAAAAGACGAGCCACCCAACCATGCGGTTTTTCGAATACGCAATGATGGGAGTACTGTGTAAGCGCTCTTTCCACCATCCTACGGCAGATATGTAATTATCTACCGTAGAGTTTTCGGTCAATAGTCCCTCTTGTTGTCTAACTTGAAATATGAATCGTGCAATCTCTTCCGGGTTCACATCATCCCAGGTCGTAATTCGAACATCCATGACGTCAGTTCTTATGCAAATCTCATAAATAATTTCCTAGGAAACAGGAAGAGAATGAAGGAAATTTAACTTAAAGTTCAGAGTCCCTGTCAAGTTAGAGTTCGCCAATGACTTGCATCAGTATGCGATGATGGCGTTTCTCATCTTCGAGGATGTGTTCAAGAATAGCTTTAACGGTTGGTTGCTCAGTAACCTTGATTTGTTCCTGGATGAGTTCAATCATGTGTTTTTCGACTTCGATGTGCTCTCCAAGATCGCGTTTTGCCACTAATTTATCTGTCCACTTATCAACGTGAAAGTCTCGGAATGAATACGGTGTTTCCTTTAGGACTTTTTCAATGGTTTTGTACATCTTTGCATGTTTGGCAGAATCCATTCCGAGTTCGTCAATTAAGAGTCTGACGGCAGCGTTGTCCACCGTTTTCGCTGTTTTTTTGTAGAGCTCAACAGCTTTGTTTTCAACTTTGATTGCTTTCTCAATTAATTGGAGTAATTCTTCATGGGGACCATTTGTCATGGGTGTTCACACCTGGGATTCTGGTTATGTTCCGAACTGGGGTTCACCTATAAAAAAGACTTCTGCTCTTGGCATAAATGGCAGTTAGAATTCCCAAACTTCGTCTTTGAGAATTTTGTGATGGCGTTCCTCATCCGCAAGAATATGTTTTAAGAGAACCTTCAAGATTTTGTCATCAGTTGCCAGCACCTCATCTTTGATGAGGCTTATCATTTTCTTTTCTCGATCAATATGTTGTTTGATTGCTTCAAGTCCTTGGTTCCGCTGTTGCCATGTACTCGTAAAAGTTTCGCGGGAAAGCTCGCTTTTCTTTATTGCATCTAATATCATTTGAACCATGCTTGCATGTTTCGTCGAATCTGCGGCACAGATTTCAAACAAGACTTTAATCCCGAGATGATCGATTTCCTTCATTTCCTTTCGCAGGGCTCGTGCTGATTCCTTCTCAAGTTGTAATTGCGTTTCTAATAATTTGATGAGTTGATCGTAGGTCATAGTTATACTTCCTTCTTGAGTTGTTCCACAAGGTTACTGTAATAGGATTGGACTTTGGTTCCCGTCCTTTCGTCCATTGCCTTAAATTCTTTGGCTAATGTATTCAATTTCTTCTCAGGGAGTAGATTTGCTACGGAGGGGAAGAGCTTCTCATCTTCTAATTGGATGTGCGGTTCAATGAGTCTTAGATATTTATCCAGACATTGAATGACCCGTTCCCGAGCTGGACGGTCACCGGTAAACATAGGCCGGGCAAATCGACGCAACTCACCAATATAACCAAGTAGATACATGTGCTCCTCAACGAGCTTATCGATAGTGGCTCCAAATTCCGAGGATTTGGTGTAGTCTAATAAGGTGGGAAATAGTTGTTGCTCTTCTTTTCCGTGGTGAACGATATCAGCATAGGTGCTCCAGAAATCTACTAGTAACCAATACTGTTTTGGTCGAATGGGGCCACCAGTATCTATTCTGTCACGAAAAGTTTTGGTTACAGTCACGGCCTTACTTATTAGACGGTGTTCCATTACGAGGTGTTTCAGGGGTTGCATTAGTTTTTCCTCCTGAAGAAAGACGTTGTTAGTGTTAAACAGACTCCTCTATTATAAGAATCTCTGATTTACTGCTCCGGTTCAAGATTGACTCGGGTTGGTGTAAATAATTCAGGTATAATGACACGAACTCCTGGAAGAGCTTCATTAACTAATTCTTTGAACTGCTTCATTTGTTTGGAATTTCCGTGCATTGCCACTGCTACTTTTGGTATTAGGTCTTGGGAAAATTGAAGTGCTGTTTTCGGAGTGCAGGAAGGTGAAGGGGCTCCGACAGGAAGAAATGCCACATCCACAGACTGGTTTTTTATCGGTACATAACCAGAGTCTCCTCCATGAAAGATGCTTGTTGTTTTATGGGTCACATGAAAGAGGGTAATAGGTCGTGGGTGGACACCAACAACTGGAATCACTTCATATCCCTTTAGGGTAACCGGTGAGGCGGGATTTGCGGTTATTAGATATTCATGAGGGATTCTTGAACTTAAGTCCTCAGCCACCTGCGGTTCAGCGATAATGTGTGACGAAGTGGTTTTCAGGATACGATTAGCATTTGGGGCGTGATAATGATCCCAGTGAGTGTGGGTGAAAAAAAGCAGATCAAGACAGGGAATAGCCTCCGCCGCCTCTTTGCTAAGTGACTTCCCAAGATCAAAAGCGAGAGTGCCCTTTGGCACTCGTAGGAGAATGCCCGCATATCCAATGTATATGAATGCGATTTCCTGCTTTTCTATTGATATTTCGAAGAAGGCCTTTATAGCTTCGAGAGTGTTGTGGTTCTCTGACAATGTCTATTCAACATCCGAGAATAAATGCTACGAGTAGCATAACTAATTTTCGTAACCCGTTAGTCGTTCGATTAGTCGCATTACGCGTTTTTTATTTTCGTCACGAATTTCTCGTACTTTCTTAATAGACTGGTCTTTGGAATCATCCAACTCCCAATCAATTGCCCGCCGCTTCCACGACTTCATTATGAACCTTATCGGCTGGGTGAGTACATTCAATAGCAGGGGTTATTCAACCCTTAGCATACTTTTAAGCAAATTCAGCTGCCATTTGACTTCACCCTGCATTACGAACACAGACGGAGAACATGTTTCATCGAAACCATCTAGGCAAAGTAACGAAACAATTCATTATTTAAGTTAGAACAATTTCAAAGGATAATCTTGTTTTTCCATAAATAATAATAAACGAATCATAACCGTTGTAATTTCATAGAATAAGGACGTGTAAATATGCCTCGACTTCGCCCTCGCTACATCGTATTTCTTGTTAGCGTTATAATGATCATCGGTGGAATTTCTCTGGCTTGGGGAATACAAAACAACTTTGGATTCACTCACACTAGTGAAGTGACACTCATAACAGCTGAGGGTGTACCTATTGCAGGAATCCTACAGGTTCCCCAAGCAGCATCACCTTCATCCCCACTACCTGGTGTTATCGTTATTCATGGTGTAATGGGTGCTAAAGAATGGATGATGGGGTTTGGTCATGAACTCTCACGACGTGGGTTCGTTGTCCTGACTATTGATGCAGTTGGTCATGGTAATTCTGGAGCTAGCCTTGGGTCAGGAACAGATCTTGGAGGTATTGTCGCACTCGAATTCTTAGATAGCCTCCCTTACGTGAGTACGATTGGAATGGTTGGGCATAGTATGGGTTCAGGTATTGCTAGGCAAGCCATTAATCGATCATCAATTCAAGTTGATAGTCTTGTAATCGTGGGGAGTAGGGCGTGGGGTAACACGACATATCCACATAACATGCTAGTGGTTACGGGCCTTTATGATGAATTATATGACATTCCAGCGTTCCTGAATACATTAGCATCGTTCTTCAACACCTCAGCTCCGGTAGTGCCCGGTCAACTCTATGGAGACTTTTCCGCGGGAACAGCACGCAAAGTGATTATTCCCCTATCAAATCATTTGTTTGAAATTGTGGATCCATACACTATTAGTGAGTCTCTTGATTGGCTCATGAATAGTCTCAAGGGTTCTCCTGACGCATATTGGATACCTTATCAAAACCTCGTCTACCCATTCTGGATTCTTGGGGGGTTAATCGCCTGCATTGGTGCGATGCTTTCAGTTCTAGCCCTGTTCACAATTCTTATCAAATTAAGACCATTCCAACAAATCCAATGCATTCCCAACTCCACCTATTCTGCCAACACACTTGTGTATCTCGGGTTTGGTCTGCTATATGGGTTCATTGGACTAGGAACCCTTTTTATCTTATTACTTGTTGATCTCCCCATATATTTCCCACAAGGTATGGGATTATCCATAGCTCTAGGACTTTTTACTGGCGGACTCGTAACTCTTCTAGTATTATTGGGAATCAAATACTCTCAAAGCAAAAAAACCGTGAATCCACCAACCTGGAATGATTATGGAGGATTCAATGGTGATTCACGCACTCTTCTCAAAACAATGGGTCTCGGATTTCTCCTTGGTTTAATTGGTATTACATGGTTGTATCTATGGGTGCTTCCCGTTGACCTACTTCTCGCATTAGACTTTCGCGCATTCCTCCCCTTTCTAAAAGCACTCTCCCCCTTACGTGCACTTTACGTTCCAATATATTTCTTACTACTACTCCCATTCGTCTTAATTGAAGGATTATGGCTTATGGGACTTTTACGAACTACTCCTAAAGAGACGTGGTATTCAACGCAAACCTTCTGGACCGTTAAGGCAATCTTCAT
>JAEOTO010000030.1 GCA_016839805.1 Candidatus Hermodarchaeota archaeon | reverse complement strand
CCTTCTTCGTAATGGATTCTTTATTCGTGCCAGCACACACAATTCGACCACTACTAAAGAGGAGAAAAACAGCCTTTGGCGTCTTCATCCGGTAGATGAGCCCGGGAAAAACTTCGGGTTCGTAAAGACAGTGTTCCAGCGTCATTTGAGCCAGGTCCAGATCGATGCGGCTGTGAAGGTCACCACTGGCCACAATATTCTGGATGGCGATTTTGGGCTTGCCAGTGACGGTAATGCCAACCCGTCGAATCTCATTAATGACTTTTTCAACCGCAGCTTCGGCCTCAGTCTCTCTGCGTAATCCGGTGATAACCATTTTGCCAGTGCTAAACACGAGGATGGTGGCTTTCGGATTCTTAATCCGAAGCTTCAACCCTGGAAACTGTTCTGGGTTATATTCCGCATCTTTTTGCTTGCGAACCAACAGGTTAAGGTCGATTTTTGAAGTAACTTCTACCGTTGCCACTACATTCTCAATTTTAAACTTTGGACGTCGGGGCATGAGTCAACCTCCTGCACGCGTTGTCTCACAAATAATTACATACAGACGTCATAATAATTTCGTATAGTATGAAAAAATTGAAGACGTTCACTAGTTGCTAGGAGAACTTGTCCCTAAAGACAATAAGAGGTTGACACAAACTCTGCGGATCCCACCGCTTTACACAACCACTTATCGCCTCTCTCCTCTACCCTTGAATCTCACCGGCTCCTCATCCACCAAGAACCACGGGTCCTCCCAAAACTAGGAACTCCATCGGTCAATCGGCACAAGGGTGACATGAAAGCAGTTCCGGAAGCCGTCGAGGGGGTGTGGGCGCCGTAAATATAGGGCTTGCTCAGGGCGCCGCATTCCTTGGGAAAGTCGTTAACGGGTCAGTGGCGTGTCCCTTGGAGGTCTGTGTATAACGTCCAAGAATCTCCCAGCTTTAGTCGTGGAGAGTGTCAAACAACTTTAGTCAATATCAAACTACTAGCAAAGAAGTATTAGAATGCACAAATCCAAGAAAAGGCCATAACCTTGTATAAGGGGCAATTTCTGTCATACTAGAGGCTAAGCGCGCGCGCCCCGAGAAGTTGCTTCGTTGTCCATTCTTTGCAGAAGTTCTACGACCTTTTTCCCTTTTCTTTTGAGTTCCATTTCCGAGACGGTGGTTTTCATCGGACAAAGGTCATCCACGACTATTCCCTCTTGTTCGCTGTAGATTACTGGATAAATTCGACATCCTAAAGGTCGGTGTTCATAAATGAGGCAGCGGGATTTTTCTACATCATAGAAAACGCAGAATCCATGACAATTTCGCAGTCTGGCAACACCATGCTTGTCATAACGCATAAACTTCTGTCTGATATATCCGACTTTTTCCAACCGTTCAACATCTGCATTGGAAAGCATCATTTCAGTGTTTTCACAGCAAATTCCGCAATGCGAACAACGCATGAGCAGATTCTACTCTAACTTTCTTTTAGTAGTTTTCGTCAATTTTCACCGAGACGGGAGATGTCTCCGTTGTCCGTAACTTACCCTTCTCCAACGGATGCCTCGTCTACCCCCTCATTTCACCTTGGAAAACAAAGGCATATGTGTCTTCGAACAAAAAAAGAATGGCTGATAACCATCAGAAAAATCACTTACTCTTACATTAAAAACTGTACCTCAGTAAGAATGATTATTTTCAGTAGAGAGGAGCGTCAGGAGTATTCCGGCTGCTTACTTGAGTGACTGAAAAGGGAATACGCATGCTAGAGAAGCATGTTGAACGACTCCGATTGTGAAAAAATTATCGCAGAAGCTGTAATGCTAGCTGAGCTCCCGCAAGATCTTTTTGGCAAACTCCTTGGCTTGCTGTAAATCTTCTGGGCTTGGATGTTTTCTTACGTCTTCAAAATAATCTTTCAGTTCCGCATCAGATAGGGGTGCCCCCCCTTCCTTCATGGATTTCGAGAGTTGAGGGGATGGATTACCTTGACAGCTGTAACATCCTGTAAAGGCAACTTCTTTTTCCTTGCATGCTTTTTCAAATGATGTCGTGCATTTACCTGCATATTTATAGATTGTATCCATAGTGGCGGCGTGAGTGAAGAACCCAGCAAGCCTAAATCTAGGTGAATGCGGAAGGTCACCCAAGATTCTTTTGACTGGAGCTGCTACATCTGACATGTGGCATGGAGAACCCAGAAAAACCAAAGCGTAATTGCTCAAATCGTTGGCTGTAATTTTTTTAACTTCCTCCAAGAGGCTTTCATGCTTCTTTGAAAGCTCTTCATGAATAGTTCTTGCAACCTTCTCCGTATTTCCTGTTTCACTGTAATAAGCAACCAACACTTTCATCTGAACAACTCCCAACTCTTACTTCCAAACGATTCCTGTTAATGCCAATTCAATAAACATAGTCTTTAAAGGTTAACTAGCTCGTAAAAGGACATTCTGATCCAAACTTTAGGTGTAGTCTTCTTCGCATGTGTGTCTTCGACAATCAACCAAGAATGCGTATAACACACTAAAAAACAGTCTGCTACAAGACATGCTGTTTAGTTACGTTTGATGTAACCGTATGTCTTTGATTTCGTGGGGGGGCGTGTAATAGCCACTATTCTACTACGTGCCTAGACAACGGATTACCTATCTATAAATAGTAGCTGGAGAATTAGAAGACAGTCATCTTTGGAATTGATAGTAGATGAGAAAAGGTATCCTAATC
Source organism: Candidatus Hermodarchaeota archaeon (assembly GCA_016839805.1). Taxonomy (GTDB): domain Archaea; phylum Asgardarchaeota; class Hermodarchaeia; order Hermodarchaeales; family Hermodarchaeaceae; genus Hermodarchaeum. The sequence goes on along the minus strand of JAEOTO010000030.1, from coordinate 7,010 downwards.
CTTGGACTAATCCTGTTAATTGTCGGGTTTCTTCCGATCATAATGCAATTAATTGGCTTCGGTCTATATGCAGCTTACTTCTATCTTGGATTCTATACACTCATAGTGGCAGGACTCGCTTTTTCGGAGCTCATGCTAATCCTGATTGTACTTGGCGTGATTCTCCTAATTGTTGGTGCTGTAGCATAAAGAATCTGAGAGAATAAGTACAACAGAGTTTCGACCACTGGAGTGGTCTAATGCAGTGGATTCTAGGAAGAAAATTTCGTCATTTTCATAAAAGATACAGTGTATCCATCTTCATGAATCCTGTGAGCTCATTTTAGTAATATGCGAAGTGAAACAAATCTATCTTTCATGTCATTGGTAAGAAACAGAATCTACGTCTTCGAAACCCAACCAGAATGGCGAGTAACACATGGAAAAACAGCCTGCTTGAAGAAAAAGCTAAAGAAAAGATAGGTAGATGTTCAAAGATCCAATAAAGAAGGAGTATCTACACATGATTAGTCGAATCTGGCATGGATGGACAACACCTACAAACGCTGAAACCTATGAGACCCTCCTCAAGAGCGAAATCTTCACCAGTATACAAGACCGTCAGATAGAAGGTTACAGAGGAATCCAACTCCTTCGGCGCACTCTGGACGATGAAGTCGAGTTCGTCACGATCATGTGGTTTGACACGCTCGAAGCCGTTCAAGCGTTCGCAGGTGATGACTACGAAGCTGCAGTCGTCCCACCAAAAGCGAGAGCCCTGCTTTCACGATTTGATGCCTATTCGCAGCATTATGAAGTTAGGGCTGAAATGAAAACCCGACGAAACCCCCAATTATAAGATGTGAAGCAAATCATCTTTCACATCATTTGTAAGAAATACCACGTACGTCTTCGAAAACAATCCTGATAGGCCAATAACACACTGAAAAATAGGCTGCTCCAAAGAAGTTTGAATCTGCACCAAATCAAGGGTAGACTTTGGGTTCAATGCCAATTTCTGTGGCTGAAGGTTGTTGAGTTGGGGGTTGGAACTGGTAATGTCGGGCGAAATACGCCAACAACACAGCGAGGGCGGTCAGGTATGCTGTTACCTCGATAAGTGATGGGTTACCATTATAACCAACTAACCCTTTTAGCACCATTCCGATGGGGCTGTTCTCTGGTAGTAGGAAGTTGATATCCCATACATGTTCAATGAGCACTGGAATGACTCCTGCCTCCTGTAATTCGTGAATGCCATAAGCAATCATCCCTGCGGCAAATAAGATGAGAAAAATACTGGTGATCCGAAAGAAGGTTCGGAGACTGAACCGTTTTGTGCCTGCAAAATAGATGTATGCAATTCCAATCGCGACGGCAAAGCCCAAGAAGGCGCCAAGCCAAATTGCGCCTTCACTTATGGGAAGAACAGCGAGGAAAAGCACAGTTTCTACGCCTTCACGAAGCACGGCGATAAAAATGATAAAGAAAATTCCTAGCGTGGCTGTCATTGTTGCAGCAGCTTTCTGTTCGAGTTCCGCTTGAAGAGAAGGGCCTTTTCGCTCCATCCAAACTATCATCGAAACCAGTAAACCAGCAGCAATCAATGTGGTAATCCCTTCGAAGATTTGGGCACTGGGTCCGCTAAACCCTCCAGCAATCCACTGAAACCCAAAGGCAAACACTACACTAACGATAATCGCGGATGCCACTCCGGCAAACACTTGCCAATACCGTTGGGCTCCACCTGTTCGAGCAAGAAAGGCTAGAACTATGCCCACAATTAGTGCGGCTTCAAGACCTTCACGAAGGGCAATGACAAACCCGGCAATCATACTTTCTACATCCATCTGTGCAGGCTATGCTGTTTTTTTAGGCACATCTAAACTAATGAATTTAGGCGTGCCTAAATTATAAACCTTCTGAACTCACTAAACGACAACACATATCTTGTCTAACAATATCTCTTCTGTCTCTAGCCACTCCATATACAATGTGAACTCGTGATCCTCTTGTTAGCCACACTATTTCTTACGGTATTCCTACTGGTCCTACTGGCCGAACTTGCAGATAAAACACAACTCGTCACCTTCGCACTCGTCGCTGAAACAGGCAAACCTGCCCAGGTGTACCTTGGGGTATTGGGCGGATTATTTGCTGTAACTGCAATTGGTGTCCTCGCTGGTTCTCTCATTGCTTTCCTTATCCCTCTCTCACTGATCCAGCTAATTGCCGGTATCGCATTCATTATTCTTGGCATTTTTTCTATTTACAGAGCTAGACGCACCCAGAAAGACGAAGAAACGACCACGACTCATGGAAAACGAGTATGGGCACGAGCATTCATCCTACTCTTCCTTGCAGAGTTGGGCGATAAAACTCAACTCGTCGTAATTTTAATCGCCGCTGCAACAGGAGAACTTTTGCTTGTCTTCACCGCCGCCTTTCTTGCTTTAGCCCTAGTGAATGGCATTGGTGTAATCGTTGGCGATCGCGCCCGTAATTACCTCGGCACAACAACAATTGCATATGTTGCAGCGATCGCGTTCATCTTAGCTGGCGCATTAGTGCTCTTCGGAACACTCCTACCATAACTAGAGAATCGAGCCCGTTAATCAAAATATGTCTTCGACACTCATCTAAGATGGTATGTAACACACCAAAAAACGTTCAGCTACAAATAAGCAGATCGTAATGAAGTTAGTGCACATTCGACTCCATAGCGTTGCGCACATTCACTACATTTGTTGAGATCGCAGGGCTGTGTACTAAGATACCGCTCGCCTCCGTCGGGCATCAAGGCCACTATGGTCCCAGATTTGATTGACATCGCCAACTGTCGCGCTCTGAGAAAGATAGCTCCAGAGCTGAGGCCCACAAATGCTCCTTCGCGTAGTGCCAGGAGTCGAGCTGCTTCCTCGGCCTCGTCTAACCGAACAACGGTTCGTTCATCAATCAATGACTCACGAAAGATTTTGGGAACATATTGCGTTGCCAGGTTCTTTAGCCCCGGGATAGGTGTCTTGGGGTCGGATTCAACGCCGATGAATTTCAAATTCTTATTTCTAGGTTTCAGAGCTGAACAAACACCCATTAAGGTACCCGTTGTTCCTAAGCCGGCCACAAAGTGGGTGATCGTTCCTTTGGTATCTCGCCAGATTTCTTCGGCGGTTGTTTCGCGATGCGCCATAACATTCGCGTCATTAGCGAACTGGTCAGGCATGAAATACTTGTCCGAATTTTCGTTTACAATTTGATGGGCTTCATCTTCGGCGCCGTCCATGCCCTTTTTTGCTGGTGTCAGGGTTATGTGAGCTCCATAAGCAAGGAGCGTTTGCCGACGTTCTTTGGTCATCGATTCGGGCATCACCAGCACGAGACGATGGCCCTTAACGGCACACACTAACGCCAGGCCAATACCAGTGTTCCCACTTGTTGGTTCAAGTACAATCTTATCTTTGGTGAGTAAGCCACGCTGCTCTGCATCTTCAATCATATATTTCGCGATTCGATCTTTAACCGAGCCACCGGGGTTAAATTTTTCCAGTTTAAGGTAAATGCGCACCTTTGGATTAGGATTTAGATGACGTACATGCAACATGGGTGTGTTGCCTATGAGATCAATAGGATTAGTGGTTAACAAGGCAAATCGCCATGAACCTAACAAACATTTTAGGAGTTAACAGTGTTAAGTTTTACTAGTATAAAAAAGGTTCTCTTGAAGCCCCAGTAGGTCCGTGCCTTTGGTTCACCAAAACAATACCAGAACCCGCTTTGGCTGCTTCGATGCAAAGAAAAACCACAAATTACGCATCCCAGAAGTGCCAACACTTCAAACATTCCATTTTGCCATCTAACGCCTTTGATGCCACAAGGAGAATCCCATCAGGGTCCTTTTTTTCCTTTTCCCGATTCTCAGGCGTATCCAACAGCATCAAACGAAGTTTCCGTTTTTCCCCACATTTCGGACATTTTAATTTCTTAGACATTTTCACACCATTCAAATGAGATTTGAGCTGAATGACGGATAACCTTGCCATGCTCCAATAGGATTGGCTTCCCCGTCACTATTTCCTCATTAAATGATAACCAAAACCAGCCAAAAAAAGCCTTTGGAATAGAAAATCACAAGTATGTCTTCGAAACTAATTAGAATAGCAGTTAAGAGTCGGAAAAACCACCTGCTCTACTTTTAAAAATCTGCGTTGACTTCTTACAAAATGAGGTATTCGTCGATTGTCAGCCAACGCAATCAACGATTAGCGCTAATAATTGACCTCAACAAATGGTATGATAAGGCATGCCAAAGCAATCTTCAGATGCATCAGCGACCATGAACGGTTCTCCACAATTAACACAAGCATTTCCTGTTGAAAGGGAATACGCCCGTTGCGTTACCAACTTAAACCACGCCAGCATTCTCACGGTTTTACCGAAATCTGAATGCATTGGAGTGATTGGGATCGATGGAAAAGAGTATCCAATACCTACCCAAGAACAGGTTGTAGAACTATTTGCGCATAATACGACCCTTTTAGATCGAAAAGTTCCACAAGGGTTTAATCGTTTAGAATTAACGCCCATGGCCATGCCAACCCCCTTTCTGATTGATCAAATGAAAACCGCTATTCTTAACCACGCCGCCGAAGGAAAAATCTATCAAACCAGACGTTTTCCTGCTGATCCTTTCATATCTATTCGTGTAAATCCTGAAAAACAGGTTTGGGTTTGGGAGACCTTAAGACAAAGACTCGATACCGACGAGCTGGTCTATTTTCCTCAAGAATATTCCAGCAATCATCGGGGGCAGACCAAATTAGATGTAATCAATAATAAGCGGATTTGTGCCGTTCAAGGCTGGTCTGTGGGGTTAGTGGAAAGTTTACCCATTATACCTCAACAAGGTCAAGCAAAGACATTAGGAAGCCGAAAACAATTGGAAATCGGCGCGTCTCCTCGTGAATACTTACAAACATTACAAACGCAACCTTATCACGGAGAAACCGGAAAAACACTTGAAGATTTCATTACAACATTTCTTACCAGGCTCGTAGAAACCAACGAGGTAAGTAATGACAGGTATGATAACAACGCCCTATGGCTTCTTGGTCAATATGTTAGATATGTAAAACAGTTAAAGAGTGACCTTGTGCCCACCGGTTGGTGGCATCGACACTATGGGCGGGCTCGTTTGGATGCACACCGTCCAGGCAATAAGCGCTGCACGAGAAGTTGGGGTGGAGCCTCCACAGTAAGACTGCTTCGACCTTAACCTTTATCTTTTTTTCTCGTGGAAATCTACCAAAAACTGTTACACCAAGCTCTTTTTTGGTCACAATAACCCCATTCCCCCCAATGTTGACTTTTAATATCTGATGTTTTGTAAATAGAGTTATGTCATTGGTAGCTGTTGTTAAGGGAGAACGTGGTCTTGAACCTGTATTTAGGGCAATGGAATTAATACCGTTCAAGGAAGCTCTTGAGTCATATGAAACTGTTTTAGTGAAACCCAATCTTATCACAAGCCATACCTTTGAGACCGGAATTACAACCGATCCCATCGTGTTGGAGGCTGTGATCATGAAGGTCAAGGAACTTGATAAGAAAGCTATTGTGGTTGAGACAGAGGGTGGAACAACATCACCTGACGTAGCGATTATTGAAACAGGGATGATGGAAGTAATTGAGCGGTTGGGTTCCGAGTACATCAACATGGGGAAACTTGACGATAAGATTGAACTAGTGGTAGAAAACCCTCGTGGAATAAAGAAATTCAAGGTGGCTCGGATCGCCGTAGAGTCCGCAATCATCTCGGTGCCAACAATGAAGACGCTGCATCATACAACAATCACTATGGGATTGAAGAATATGTTCGGTATGCTCACTACCCGTAACAAATACCCCATGCACCAACACGGAACGAACAACATCATCTACGATATCTGCAAGACCCTACCACCCACTCTCAGTGTTATCGATGGCTTCTATGGCAAGTCTGGCCGTGGTCCATGGAGTGGTACACCAGTGAAAATGGACACAATCATAGCTAGTGTTGATCCAATAGCGGCAGACGCAACAGCAGCAAGATGCATTGGCATCGATCCCTATACTATAGATCACGTTCGTTGGCTCCATGAGGCAGGCATGGGCGAGATTACTGACATAGAAATCGTAGGTGATAGCATCGATGATGTCTATCAGAAATGGGAGCAAAATGAGGAGAATGAGCTCACACCAATAAAATCTTAACAAGAATGGCTATGATTTCAGAAAATTATATTTCGTTCGAAAACTGTGTTGTGAACCAAATCATCTTTCACGTCATTTTTAAGAAACAGCATGTACGTCTTCGAGCTCAGGAAGAATGGCGTATTACACTTGAAAAAACCGCGTATATTAGACATAACTCTTCAGATTGCATTAGATCTGATCTGTGTACCCTGGATGTCATCACTTGTGATATTCTTCTTGCCTTTGTACCAATACTATCGTAGGTAGGTTGAGTCAGCTTTGTTCACTCATCAGGAACAGGATATTAGAATCGATAATGTCTGGTTTGGATAGTGCCCCATGACCGGGGAGAATCCACTCAATATCAAGTTCCTTCAATCGTTGTAAGTTCCTAATCCATGTCTTGATATTGATAGAGTCTGGACGAACATACGGGTCCATTCCCTCTAGAATTGCATCACCTGCAAAGAGGACTTTGGATTTTGGATGATACACCGCAATATCTCCCGGGGTGTGACCTGGAATTGACAGAAGTTGAATTTCATCGCCTAGGTTGAGCGTGGTATCGCGTATGATGGTTTGATCTGGTCTGCTCAATATCACCTCTCCCAGAACATCGTCAGGGTGGAACTGTTTTCTGACTCGTTTTGCAATAGGGTTCTTAGAAAGATCGTGCCATGAGTGTATGATCTCCGCAGTATGTTCATGAGCGATTACAGTAGCACCATGCTTTCTGATTTCGTTCATTCCAAAACAATGGTCTGTGTCTTTGTGAGTGAGAATAAGATACAGATCTTCTG
>JAEOTO010000029.1 GCA_016839805.1 Candidatus Hermodarchaeota archaeon | reverse complement strand
TGATATTGCTGCAGTTTTATTTTCAAGTTGTCATTCGCCACCTTACAGGAAGTCGAAGACATAAGTGCAATTACTAATCAATGATGTGAAAGATGATTTGGTTCACATTATTCACTATCAGTAGTAAATAGGAACTTTTCTCGCAAAATTTAAATTGACTCCAATATCACTATGGTCTATGACGCAATCTCCAAAAATTGAGGATAAAGAAAATTTACTGAGGAATAAGGCCTTTTTATTAGAAACAATCTATATCATCACAATCATCATCGTTACCATATTAGTTGTACTTGATTTTGTTGATACAGGATTTTTCCTCGGCCCATATCGCTTTTCTCACTGGATGGGGATAATAGGGTCTGCTTTTATCCTGGTTTTCGCACCATTATATTATATACTGAAACGTCGTTTCCCCCAGCGATATAAAATTCTGCTAAACCTCCATATATTCGGGTTTACTACCGCTTTCTTATTAGTGTCCATCCATTTGGCCGGACAACTGAGTCGCCCACTCCAATTTTATCCTGATCTCGGTGGTGGCGTAGCGCTCTATATTCTCGTCGCTATCCTAGTTGCCACTGGATATTTGTATAGATATAATCCCATTACATTGAAAGGTGGAAAAAAGCTTCAACCTCATACTAACAGGATGCTCCACCTGAGTCTCATAAGTGGATTATACATCGTATTGATTGTGCACATCGTACTAAACTTTCTACTTGCGTAAAAAATCTCTTTTTTTATATAGTTTTAGACCCAAGCTACTGACTAAAAAACGAGTAATACTTTATCAAATCTATCCAAGAAGACCACCGACTTCAATCGGTGGATGAATTAGATTTTGAGGGTTTTTAAGAAAAGCTGTAAACTCACTAGTAAGCAGGTGAGGTTGACCGTCAAATGTGGCGTTGTCAGACTCACTAAGAGAAAGAGAGCTATCTTGGAAGCTGAATATGATAACCTCCAACGATTCCTTCGGGGAGAAAGAGGGGTTAGGCTCTATTCAGCAAACCGTCAACAGGCTGTGCGATACTACAAGAGACCAAAACCAGCTAAGGAATATCGATTAGAGTTTTGCAATTAAGTTTTTTTGCGTTCAGCTTCTTCTGTTTCGTCTTCTTCGGTCCGCCCGATATCTGTTCGCTTGACGCGTTCACCGGATATGAGGACGTATTCACGGTTCTTACGTGATCGTGGTCGACGCTGCAAATCTCGCATCACGCGTCCTTCAGCTTGTTTTTCATTATTGGTTTCTTCGCTCATATTCTATCATCTCCTTCATTGTATGGGGGTCTAGGGTCAAACACAGTGTCTTGTTTCGACTGAGTTTGATAATAATCAGTGTGAAATGGGTGTACTGAGATTGGATTGGGTCACGGGGTGATTGGGTGGTTTATTCTACTGCGACCTGTGTGGCTTTTAGACCTCGATCGCCTTCTTCGATTTTGAAGCTGACTTTGTCGCCTTCTTTGAGTAAGTGGGCGCCTTCGACTTCGCTGCCATGCACGAATACGTCGCTACCGGTTTCACGTTCGATGAAGCCGTAGTTGCGGTCGGGATTAAACCATTTGATTGTGCCTTTTACCATAGTGTTCACCTCGATTTGCTTGAGTTGAGATGGGGTTATCTCTCAGAGATAGGTGGCTGTGTCACGCAACCGTGCTGTTCCGAAGAATGCAATTCCGGGGAATAGCTGCCTAGCATGATAAGCTAAAGCTCTTCAAAAAGAGAAACTAAATCCTATTTGCTAACAACAAGAGGGAAGTCCGAGAGTGTTTATAGGTGTTTCTCTTCCCTGCCTGTAGCAGTAGTTTTGCACACGATTGGATTTTCTAAGTGGTTTTCGGGTGCGTTATATGTTCGCATGAATGATTGTAGAAGACGTAGCTGCTGTTTTTTCCCAATGACGTAAAAGATGATTTGGTTCACATCATAGGTAATCCTTACCTCGTTGTTGAGATTACTTTTTTTAATAAAGACAAGCAAGAACTTCGAGAAATTGGATGCCTTTCTCTTTCTTTTTAACAACTTTATACTAGAAGGATCTTAACTTTCGATTATTGTAGGAGGACTGGTCTTGGCGAAGACGAGATCCAGGAAGAAACGTGAAAAACCGCGACAAAGATCAGGGCCAATGCGAAGACGATTGCTGTCGTAGTGGTGTTGATTGTGGTGTTTAGTGGCGTCTCCTTCTATTCAGGGATGGCGGCACCACGGGTCGTTTTTCTAGAACCGTTGAGCTTCTTGGTTTCCCCGATATTAGCGATTTCACGAATATCACTTTAACTGTTCCCCATACCGGAGTGAAGATTTCAGTTCATGTGACGTATGTGACGGATTACTGGGGGATTCAAGTCACTGACCTGAATGACAACCTGGTTTACAGTTATTTAGCGTACTCTGCAGAAAGCCATGCAACCCCCTTTCTTACAGTTCCCGGGGGATGTAACATTCAACTGGTATCTTCATCAGGATACCCATGGAATGATTTTAGGGGGCATTTAACCGTGGTTGCCAGTGGTCCACCGTTTATTTTCTGAGCAGAATTGTCCTTCGAGAAATCATGAAGCAGTGCCTTTTCGACGATTTTACTTCTGGAACCGGGGGGTTTCCCCTATATTTTATGCCGTTCTCCTATGTTTCGAAGACTTACATGACTTGAGTTTCAGCTAGAGCCATTTTTTCCTCCGGAAGTATAACATCATTAGAATAATTAGAGCGATAATTATTGGTATTGAAATGAGAGGGGGGAGATATATGGTCAAACCAAAAATGCTTGTGAGTATAGAAAGCGGGATGAAGATGGTGGCTATTATCGTAAGGATTTTGATAACTTCGTTTAAGTGGTAACTGATGCTGGAAAAGAAGATATCAAGCATGACTGGAATTTTATCACGGAAAGTGTCTACCGCTTCGGCGATTTGGATTACATTTTCATATACATCATGAAAGTATACGAGAATTGGTTGATTTATGAGAGAAATACGACCACGTTCTAGCCGACTGGTGACCTCCCGCAAAGGCGAAATCCATTTGCGTAATAAGGTTACCTGCTCTTTTAGGGTTTGAATGCCTTGCAGAGTTTCAGTTGTGGGATTTTCTACTAGGTTATCCTCTAAGAATTCAATTCTGTTTTCTACCTTCTCGATGACTTTGAAGTAGTTTTTAACCACGACATCCAAAAGGGAAAAGGCGAGGTAATCACTTTTCATTTTCTGAATGATTCCCTTTCCCACTTGTATTCGTTCTAGAATGGGAGTAAACGTTTCGCCGTGGCCCTCTTCAAAGGAGATAACGTAGTTTTGGCTCAGAATAATGCTAATCTGTTCGACCATCAGGCCTTTTTCATCCGAGAAGTTGAGCATTTTGAGCAGAATAAAGACGTATTCGCCGAAATCCTCGATTTTGGGTCGCTGGGTGGTATTCAATATATCCTCAACGACTAATGGATGTAGTGCGTATTTTTCACAGAGCTTTTTAAGCATCTCAAGGTTGTTAAAACCTTCGACTTTGATCCAGGTAACAGTTGGACGGTCGGTAAAATCAGAACATTCTGCGACATCCCCGATTTCTTTCTCTTGGAAGGAATCTTCATTGTAATCAATAATATTGATTACTGTTTTTCTGGGTCGCTGCTCACCAACATAAACTGGCGTTCCAGGTGGAAGCCCAATTGCTTTTGATCGTCTTCGAAACAGACGGGGCATATGTGCATCACCTCACAACTAAGTCCAAGAGCCTGGTGCTTATTAAGGATAGAGCACTCCGTTTTTTCGGGTGTTATGCGCTCTTCTGATGGAATTCGAAGACGTAGATGCTGTTTCTTACTAATGATGTGAAAGATGATTTGTTTCACGTCATTGGTTCTAATCAGATTCTGGAGAGAACGATCCTTTCTCTTTTACTCTCAAAATCTCAGTAAAGCGGACATCACCCATTACTGGTCTAAAAAGATAACACTCAGTGAAAGCTTATCAAATTTAATCCAATTCATAGAGAAAGATATCGGAAATGAGCTTAAAGTGGCACTTTTCCCACCGGCATATAACTCCCCCCAAAGTAAAACAATAGTTAATGATGAAAGAAAAGGCTATTGTTTTTCAATGGCGAATGAACAGATTAAATCAAAATTAGGTGTATATGCTTCTACATCCCCCATTCGCTTGAACTTGCTCGAATTAGCCTCAGGCATATCAACTATTTTTTTCTGAGCGAGGTCCTTATCGAGAGTTCTGTAAATATCCTGCTACGATTAGCAAACCCGGAAAGTCTATGGTCATTCTTAGGTTTTTTTCTTTAGAGCACCAATTAAGCCAGCCAGAGCTAGGAGGAATAATCCAAATCCTAACAGTGGCTCAGCATCATAAGGGGGTGGTAAGCCAAAATATGAGACGACCACCGCTGTAATACCAAGGATCATGCTAATCAGAACCAGGATTAATTGAAAGACTTTCGTTGCAGTTATTCCTTCTGATGACATAGAGCAATCTATGCAACTTTTTACTAATTAAATCATGATGCAAAAATGAAATATCTGTATAACTGCGATGGGGTAGAGACTCTATGGTAGAATATGTGACATTTAGATTTGAACAGAGTAGGCATACCATCGTTCCGCACCCGGTATTTCCTACGTCATCCCTAAAGTAGTATATTTGTCTGGAAACCTTAGAAAGTTTGGAGGGCTGTTTGTTGTCTGTGATCCGGCATTTGGCAAGGAAGGGGAGATTTATCTTTGATACGTTTAACTCGAACCTGCAGTTTTCGACGACGAATTAGTACGTTTATTCCTATCGAAGTTACTAAACTAAGAATAACAGCTATCGTGTGCAAAAAAACTGAACAAATGAATAGACTGTAATTAGGTGGATTCTTTTTACCATGGGATAGGACTTCCAATCCAGCCAAACAGGAATGCCCAAACAAGCTGTACACCAATCATTAGGTTAATGAGCGCGATTGCGGGGCCAAAGGAGACTTCGTGGAGCTGGTTCAATGCGACCACATAGAGGTAACCGACCCATAATCCTGAGATGAGTCCAAAGAAGGGGATCCATCCGAATAATAACATGGGTGCAGTTGAATACACGCCTACTTTGAAAGAGTCTAAGAAGGTCCCGCGACAACGAAGAATCTTGGCAAAGCCATGAAAGATAAGACCTAGAATTGGGAATTTGAATATATTCCCTGCATAGGTCAGTAAACCAACCCAAACATAGCGGCTAATACCTGTACTACTTTCGAGGAAAGGAGCAACAATGAAGGCTCCCATCTGTGCATTAGTGCCTGCGTGCACGATGTCGCTGGGAACATGAAACCAGTTGACAACGGGCGTTAGTACTGCGAGTACTACATTTAATAATAGATAGAATCGGAGCACAGGCCAATAACCTTTGATATCCCGCTCTTGGCTGAAGAGCTCCTTTGGGTGTACAATGATTTTCCAAGCTTTTGTAAAGTCGGTTTTTATAGGCAATTTAATCACCAATTTTTGCTATTTTTGTCAAATTATGCAAAATTAACAAAATATATAAATCTTTGCATTACAACATTTACTACGGTATCCATCGTGTCTGATTTCCAATCTGTACGCACCCAGTTCATTCAATTGCTAGAACAAATTGCTGAAGAAAGAGGATTCAAGCCAATTCATGGTCGGATTCTCGCCAGTCTTTTCTTGGCTCCACAACCACGTAGTCAAAAGAGTATTGCTCAATGGACAGGCTATAGTATTTCAGCCGTCAGCCGGACTTTAGACCAATTAGTAAATTTAGGTTCAGTCCGGCGATTCAAAGAACCGGGCCACCGGAGCTATCTCTATCAAATTGGAACGTCCATGACTTCACTATTTGTAAGTGCAATTGAACGTTGGCTTATTATCGCTGAACGAGTTCATGAGCCCATTGTTTCATTGGCAGAGTCTGCTCGCAGGTTGGATCGTTCTCGACTGAATGAATCAAAGATAACAGAAGTCCAATTGTTAGCACAACAATTAGAACAGCTGGAAAAGACATTAAATCAAGCTATACCGATTTTTAAGGAGCTCGTACAGCAGCTGAGAAAACTTAACAGTGGACACGATTGATTAGCTTTTTCCATCCCAATGAACCTAAAAAAAATCTTTCAAATCGTTTGTGACGAATACAATGATGTGAAAGATGATGTGTTTCGTAATTAATATTCGATTAAGCGATTTTCTCAATACAGGATATTTACCTTTGAAGAAGAGTTAAGGGAGCCAGATGAAGAGGAGGAAGGGAACGGCATAGCCAATGATGTTGAATAGCGTGTGTCCGACTATAAGAGGAAAAGCCCGTTGAAGTTTTAGATAGAGGCTGCCGAGAATTACTCCGCTAATGAGGGTGACTGGTGTTTTGAAGGGGTCAAAATGAAAAAGGCTCCAAGAGAGGGCAGCAATAAAGACAGCTAGCCATCGTCTGGAAGTAACCTTTTCTAGGCGAGTGATGGCGTATCCACGCCAGATTGTTTCTTCGGCTATGCCTGCGGTGATGGATACAACGATGGTGTAGAACAGCATGGAGAAGAGCGGTAGCGGTGTGCGAAAATAAGAGATATAGATGGCATAATACGGGGGATTGATGAGCCATAATACAAGGAACCCCGCACAGAATGTCAAATAGAAGATACCAAAGGTTACAACGATCCACACAACATCTTGGCTAAGTGTTTGTCGGTCATAGCCTATTAGTTCTGACAGTGATGACGATTCTTGGTGGAGAAACTTGTACACGATGTAGAGAAATAGTAATTCGGTGACCACAATGATGGCTGGCAGTCCGATGTAGAAGAGGATCATCAAAGTAGGAAACATAATAAAAATCAGGATAACTAGCCCCAAGACTAATCCCAGGGCGAAAAGAATGGGTCCAATTAAGAGGAGAAGAAGTCTTCGTCCGATATTGACCATGAAAATCACATCACCTGTTTAAATTATATAGTAATCTATTTTCGGAAGAGAAATGTTTACTGGAGTGTTTCTTGTAGTAGGTTTTTTCCATGGGTTTTACGCTATTCGAATAGGTGTCGAAGACATATATGCGATTTCTTACGAATGACGTGAAAGATGATTTGTTTCACATCGTAGTCTTGGAGGAGAGGGTGAATTTCATAGAATTAAAAATCCTTCATTTCAGCCTAGTAAACAGTCTATTGAAACCTATGTTATCGTTATTGTGTATCTGACGATGCTTAGATTGTTCCAAGAATGCGAAATAGTGCGAAGATATGGTAAATGATGGCAATGAGTGTGCCAATAAGTCCAATCCATTGAAGGATGGTAGTGATTCGTTGATAAGGATTTAATGGTGTAATAGCACTTGGGCGATAGGCTTGGGGAAGTGATTGCGGTCGTTTCGACCCCTTTGGGCCAAAGGCATCAACTTCAGGGAATAAGTCGATTTCAGTGACACCGCGTGTGATTAGCTTGGTTACACAATGAATGAACTCGTGGGTTTTCATTTTGAGTAAATTGCTGGCTGTGGAAATTCGCGTTGAGTAAGTAACTGAGGCAACAAAGCCAGCTACAATTTTCATTCTACCAAGTTCATTCCATTGGCTTGCAGCAATCCACATACCAATGAACAGAAAAATGAGAGGAACAGAAAACCCAGGGAAGCCAAGCATAAGCAGAATGCCAAAAGCTATAATGCTAGCTATGGCGATGACTACTCCGATCCCGATTATGATTGTATACCCTTCGATTAACCGTCCAAAGTTTTTGGAATTGAAAGCCATTGCCATCACAGAGTTAATAGGATATTTTGAGCATATTTCGGTGAACACACTTATTTACTTATGCATGCATCTATAAGTATAATCACTAATTGGTATGAACGCTTTAGTTATTCCAGTATTGCAAGAGAGCGAGTAGTGACAGAAAAACCAAAAAAAATCAAGCTGTGGACCATTTTAGAGGCAAACATTTATACAAATTACTTGTTAACAAAACTTTCGATTTAATCCTGAGCTAGGTGGAGATAGTTGAAAGAGACAAGAACTCGTTCATTAGTCAAGTCATTGATTTGGCGAGCAATCGCCTTGTCAGTCACATATTTGATCGCATTGTTATTTACAGGGAGCATCGAGACGTCGATCATGATTGCACTTATCGCTAACCTTGTAAAAACCATTCTTTACTATGTCTTAGAACGCATCTTCCAACGAATAGAGTGGGGCATTATAAAGAAGCCATAGGATTATGGGGTTATCTGCAGACCTGTGCAAGTGTCGAAGACATATCTACCTGTGTTCTTGACTGTGAGAAAACCGTTCTCCGAAACTTTGGTTTTTGAAGGGAAAAAATAAGAGAAGATTAATCCAAATCTAGGTGTGCTCATCTTTAATTGATTTCTAGAAGATGATACATATTTGTTTGGCGACCAAGGGTCATTCGAAATTGGGGAGGCAGACATGCTATACAGATATCATCTTCGGGGTGTAACGGAAATCCACATTGACACACTTGGTCATTTGTTTGATCTAATTCTTCAAGCATTTTGCTGTTCCAACTTTTCATTTATTTTTGGTCGTTTCTCTGAAGCTTCTAATTCCTTGGGAATGATTACCTCAAGACGGTTCGACTCGGAGAGAATTTTACCATTTTCATCAACGGCATAGCAGGCTCCATCGATCATCTGAGTTTGAAGTTGTCCACGAGCAGCGGGATTGCCTTTCAAGCCAGGCGCATCCAAAATTCCCTGCTTCAAAGCCAGCACATAGGTTGCTGGATTCAACAACGGATGAAGCGATTTATCGTCAGGAAGCTCTGCTAAGACCCTCAGAAGCAGACTCGCTTCGCTAACGAGCTGATCCTTTCGTGCGAATATCTGTGGGTCCAGCCGTGGGTTGGGTACGCCCCTTCTACACTCTTTGATAACTTGCCGGACAATTTTACAGCTCATTATGACATCATCAGCCGTAGCAGCGTGATCGGCCTCACAGAACCCCACGACATGGACTATCGCAGGTTCTAACATCATCGAGGTATACGCAGAGGCTGCTAATTGACCCTTGGCCGCATCGAGGTCGACGGGAAAGCTGAAGAGCCCAGCACGCACTTGCCGAATTACCTTGAATGAATCATCTTGTAATGATTCGACCAAGGCGAGTTTGGCCCACATTTTCGCAAGATCCATAGCAGGAGACGTGCCTAGTGGGGTATTCATCATTAGTTGAGCAATGTAATGCTGTACTCCCATGGACTTGGCGATAAACGCCGACCAGAATGCCGATGCAACTGCAATGGTATCATGGGCCTGCCGTAGGCTCCAATGGTGAGGCTCATTCACTTCAACAGGAATACCCTGTTTGCCATGCCAGGTAATGTTTTTCATGTTCTCTTGGATGGCATCCGCCAGGGGTCGAGTGCTTCGCCCATCAAGAGCGCTATACCAGTTGATGGGTGTCACTCCCCACGCGTTGTTGATGGTCTTGTGGAGAAGCTTAGCCCATTTCAGGAGGTCTTGGGTGCCACTGTAGCATCGTAGAAGAGGATAGTTGCCCCGCTGTGAGGCATCATATATGGCGCGAAGATTCTCTTCGGTTCGAATCGGGACACCACCCGCGCCTTCTACTGTGTCTTTCATTGCGTCGGGGCGAAAGAAGAACTGTTGAGCGTTTTGATCGGGACCAATAGAGAGGATATCCAAACATTTGGCGTCAGCAATCTTCGCGATTCCTTGAATCGTCTCTTCTAAACTTGGTACTCCAAAATGATGCCGAATGACAGGCCAGGGCTTCCGTTCAGCCATCCGTTCCAATAAAGTCGTGGCATGGGCGGCACGATCTAAGCTCTGAACCCTTTCCTCCAACTGTTGCGGGTCACAGTCAGCGTCCAAAAACATGAGTACGTCTTCATCGGTTGAATTACCATCGAAGTAAAAGTCAAAGAATCCCACTTCACGCACTTTCTCGGTAACAGGGGTTGTTCCTCCAAAGATCCAAATTCGATTAGTAAGCCCACGGTCGTGTACTTCTTTTTTAAGCTCCTGTGCAAGGCGATATGCCGCTGCCGGTGTAAGCCGGTAGCTTAACCCAATAATCGGAGCACTGGTTTCCTCCACTTCATCGAGAATCGTGGAGATGGGTGTCGCAGGTCCTAGAAACTTCGTGGAATATCCCTTGGCCTTTGCCAATTGTAAGAAATTTAGCGTCCCTGCAACGTGGACACAATTCCCTAAACACGCGCCCAGAATGTGTTTGTTCGCTTTCGTTGGTTTGCGCGTTTTGGTCATTCTCAATCAGCCTCCTCCATTTCTTCTGTGACCAAGGCCAGTTCGCCAGCGACCTCGAGGGCTGCAAGAGACCCCTCCCAGACATACATCAGTAATTCAGTTGGAGAGAGATCCGTAATACCAAGATTTTCTGCGTTACGTCCTTCCCGCCAGAAGTTACGACCACATAATTGTGATGCCATGGTAATTGTTGCTTGAATTGTAGGAGTGGGTACGCCAACTAATTCACCAATTGCAGCAATTGGAACCAACCCGGTTGGCACATCTTCGAAGATATATCGATGGTTTAGCGAATTTGGGGCTCCCAATCCTTGGTAACAGGAAGTCGTGTGCAAGGATTCATACAAGGTGTTTCCTTTTGAGTCGTAGACTTTATGTAACCATTCAACCGCAGAAAGGATATCCTTACCAAGGGCGTGCCCGACAGCAACCCTTTCTGCGTCAATATGCTCGATGAAGCGCGCAATCGAAGGTGAGACGCCCTCGAGATAGTGGTTATATTGGCCGTTGGTGGTTTCGGCTCGTCCAATATTGAGAAGCAATGGCGCGGGATGAAATACGGAACCAATATTGGTAAGACCCGTTTCGAGTACATCTTCGGCCTCCCGGACACCTGGGAGAACGGACGAAATCAAGTCGCAGATCATTTTGGTTTGTTTTGCTGGAAAAGCAGCTACGGGAAGTTCTGACTTAATAGCCGAGACATAAGCGTTTCCAGACTCTATCACTCGACTTACAAGGGGAAATGTCTGTGCCTCTGCAATAATTGGCCGCCAACCAGTGAGACTCTCCACAATGGCAGAGAACTCTAATGCACCACCTGTTCGTCCTGGAATAAGTACAATCACTTGTTCGGGTGTAAGATTGGGAGCGCATTGTTGGGCGATATCACGATGGGCGGACGCAGGAACCACAAGAAAAACTAAATTCACATCGGAGAGCGCTTTTCGAATGTTAGAGGTACAACTGGCTAACCTAGCAAACCCATTAACAACTCCCTCAACATGGATCCCATTTTGCTTTTGTATTGGAAGTAGTCGGGATTTTGATCGATTGTAAAGACATATTTCGTGACCAGCAAGGGCAAGATAGGCTGCTAGCCCTTGGCCTCCGTGTCCCGCGCCTAATATTGCCAGTTTGGCAGACATTGCATTCATCTCCTGATGGGGTAAGTCACAGAGGGGTTGAAGGGGCTGTATTTCGTGTGGAGTAAAATTCTAGCCCTGCACTCAAACTAGCCTCTGAGGTAAACTCGAGAGTATTTAACCGTCAAATTCTTGACCGTCAAATTTTTAACCGTCAAAAATTTAACTGTATTAGATATAAGTATTTTGCAGTCCTTTATAACTTTTATAAACACAGAACAAAATCGCGGATGTGAAGACCCTGGGAAATCCCCCTAACACACAGGCTCGATCTATCATCCAGCCCAAGTCAGCGTCTATGCTGGTTCGTCCTATTACCGCCAGCATTCTACGGCATTTAACCGAAGAAGAGCACTCCCTCGGTGAATTAGCAAAGATGTTGGGCCTAAGCAAAAGCCGAATCAGCTACCACTTAAAGCGCCTTGAAGAAGAGAACCTAATCACCAAGACGCGGGAGGAATACTACCGTGGCGGAATCCGGAAATTCTATCGCGCCGTTTTCCCGCTGCAAGTACCGAAACTGAGGTCCCTCTCTCCAGCCGAACAGGAAGCCCAGTTGCTCCCAATCAAGACCTTTCTTTGGGGATACCTTTTAGGAAAGATTGGAGACAAAGACCTTGATCTCCATAAGCTCGTAAATCCGTTAATCGATGAATACGCTCAAGAAATCGCAGAAACTATAGAGAAAAGAATCGATGAAGGCGAAGCCAATAGCGAAGATCAGGCTAAGTTTCTTTATCTTTCGCTTCTACATCAGTATACAAAATTGCACCTAGAGGAAGAAAAAATTAGTCTTGAAAAGCTAGGTAAGAAACCTACGAAATCGAGCCCAACATCTTAACCCAGGCAACTCCGACCAATTCTTAAAAAAATAAGCAGCAAAGTGTTGCTGTAACCTGATTTTCTTTGTGTTATTAGACGCTTTACAAGATGTCGAAGACATAATTGTGATTTATTCTGACCTCAATTTTCTGAGTCTTCGAGCGTTTTAGCAGGTTTGATAACAAGCCCTGTCATATCTTGAAGTTTTTTTTATTTTCTTAGATTATGCCGCTTTGTTGTTTCTATCAGTATATTGGATTTGAGATTGGACTGCCTTATAGTACTTCCCTCCAAGCCAAACACCAACAAACAATCATCATCCACATTTTCACATTACACTCAGTAAGTGAACTACCCCGACCTGAAGGACGGGGTCTTCTCGAAGTCTTAGACAAGCGGCACTAGTAGCAAGATATAGAGTGAGCACAAAACAATCGAGATGATGTTCACGAGTATCCCGATAATGAGAAAAGCGCGTATGGACATCTTGGAATTCTTGAAATTCGTCATTGAAACAATTAACATGGGTACCGTTCCAAAGGGACTTGCTGTTCCGCCCAAGGAGGCCCCAAATCCTATCCCCCAGAAAAGGGGGTCCCGTATCCCTATAGTCCAACCCATTACTGTCGCCATTTCGACTGCAAGTGGTGCAAATGTGGTTGTCATGGGTGACCCTCCAATGACGAAGGCGCCGAGCCATGTTACCCATAACATCATCAATGAAGCTGGTATCAATTGTCCGCCACTCGCTTGTAAGATCCCTTCTGAAATGACTCTGAGAATGCCTACATACTCTAAGGCGCCTGAGAGAATGAAGAGACCGCCGATGTAAAAGATGATGGCCCATTCTACGTCGCGTAGACTCGTCCGTGGGTCAGCCTGACTTACAATCATAAAAACCATCATTCCAGCAAGCGCCACTACATATACCTGAGGAAATATTGCAAATGCCACGATAAGTATGCCAAAGAGACCGGCATACACCCAAAATAATCGGCGATTCGGAACCATCATCCATGGATCAAAATCCATTACTAGCTCAAACACCTCTTTATCCACTGTGACCAATTGGCTCCGAATAATTAAAAACACTGCAACTAGCGTCACAATCAGCACTATTATTGCCAACCCCGCAAATTGCAGGATGTAGTAGACAAAATCAAATCCTGCGTAATTTGCAACGATTACATTTGACGATGTTCCAATTAGGGTGAAGGCTCCACCAATACCTACTGCTAACATCTCTCCCAGTAAGAACGCATGGGGTTTTAGTTTTAGAGCCTGACATGTTAAAATCGTCAAATATCCCATTATTAAGATTACCACCGTACTCATAAGCACCGTCGACAAGCCCGCGGTAAGTAAGCAAAATAAGACGAAGAGCTTTTTCGGATCGCCTCGAGTCAGTCGGATGAAATGGACGGCGAGAAACTGAAACACCCCTGCACCCCGTATCACTTCGGCTACGACTGTCATCGCGGTAATAACAAGAATTGGCTCTAAGCGCACCATTGCCAAAATCTCTTGGCCCGGTACCCCCCGCGTTATGAGCGCAATCGATGCCAACACCGCCCCAATCATCGCAGCCGTCGTATAATGTACCATACGTGTCACAATCAGCAACACAGTCAAGAGAAAAATTAGTAAAACCAGCAGCCATAGCTCCAACTTCAATCACCTCCATCCTATTGTTCATACTGTACGAACAGGCTCTGTTTTAATGCACCTTGCTTGCATAGGGGTACAATATAAGTTAAAATTGTGGTGAACCGATGAAGGCATGAGGAACCGGTTACTAATACGCAACATGTTTAGGTATTGTCCTCACTATTAGCAAGTACCGACAAATTTTCTGCACCCTGCCACCTAGATACCGCTAGACTAACTTGTTGTAGGATTTGTAAATATAGTTAGAAGGCGTGCTGTAGCTTTGGGAGGAAAATGTTTCTTTTTAAGGCTAGAGCAGACCATTTTTCCGTGCGCTATGTGCCATTCAGCTGAGTTTCGAAGACAAGTATTCCTAACGTCTGGTTGGTTGTAAGTTTGTCTGTTTGGCTTCTTCCTCTTCGCGGAGTGGTCGCTTCATAATTTTTCCAGTTGGATTCTTAGGTAACTCATTACGGAACTCAACGTATTGGGGGACTTTGAAATCAGCTACATTTTCTTTACAATGCGTGATGATTTGGTCGATAGTAGCGGTGTGGCCGTCTTTCATCACAATAAATGCCTTTGGAACTTCTCCATAGATTTCATCTTCCACTCCAATAACCGCGGCTTCTAATACGCCTGGATATGTATAGAGAACTTCTTCAACTTCCCGGGAATAGATATTCTCGCCACCGCGAATAATCAGGTCTTTTTTGCGACCTACAATGTAGTAGAACCCATCTTCATCGACATAACCGAGATCTCCTGTGTAAAGCCAGCCCTCTTTGAGAGTCTCGGCATTGGCCTCGGGATTCTTAAAATACCCCTTCATGATGTGATCACCTTTGCAAAGGATTTCTCCAGTCACATTTATGGAAACCTCCTTGCTTTGATCATTGACAATTTTCATTTTTGTAGTGGGTAATGGCACACCAATGCTTCCAACTTTTCGTTTATCTTCTGTCTCCGAGGGCAATGGATTACAGGATGAAGCACAGGTTCCTTCTGTGAGCCCGTACCCTTCGACTATGCTACAGTTGAATGTCGATTCAAAGGTTTTCATCACTTCAACAGGCAAAGGGGCGGCGCCACAAATAATCCACTTTATTGAGGACAGATCTAAATCCTTGTGGGGCATTCTTAGTAAGATCGAGAGAATAGTAGGAACCGCGCTAAAAGTAGTGGCTCGGTATTTTGCGACGGTTTCCCAATGTTTCTTTGCGGAAAATCCTGGTGTTAAAATGGTACTGGCGCCCATGCTGAGAGGGGTCATGATGGTGACAATTTGGGCATTAACATGGAAGAGTGGTAAAATGAGCATGAATCGATGGGTCTCTTCGGTTTTTACATCAAGATGGTTGATAATCATCTCAGCGTTTCGTTTAATATTAAAGTGCGTCTGTAACACACCCTTAGGAAACCCAGTGGTTCCGGACGTATAGAGTATCGCGGCGGGATCCTCCCTTTCATCTATCGGGACACGTGGTGGGGGCGTGACTGCTGCTTTCATCATTAAGTCCTGATAATTCAAAGTACCCGGTGTTGGTTCTCCAATCACTACCACATGCTTCAATTGGGGGAGATCTTCTCGAATGGCATCAACGAGTTCCATGAACTGTGGAGTCGTAATGAGCACCATTGCCTCAGAATGACTGACAACAAATTGAACCTCGCGCGCCTTGAATGACGCATTCACTGGTCCCACTATCGCACCAAGTTTGGGAATACCGAGGTAGAAGTAAACATACTCTAACATATTTGGGAGCAGAACACTGACTACATTCCCCTTTCGAACCCCTAAATCATACAACATGTTTGCTATTTGGTTAGTTAGTTCATCGAACTGAGAATATGTCACAGTCTCTTCTTGCCAGTAAAGGAAGATTTTCTCCGGATATTTCTGGGCTTGCTTTTCAACTAATTTACCTAAAGTCACCATCATTACTTCCTATAGGTACTTGCCAGTAGTAGGGACCTCAACCAATCTTACTTAGTGAGTGAATCCATCTTCTGAGTTGGATCGTCTATACAGTCGTAGTAGTCAATGTCGTTTAGATTGCCTTCGGTGTTATCCTTCCATTTGATCTTCACGGGCATGCCAACATAGACATCCTCAAATTTGACCTTAGGATTGAGTTGAGTCAGATATGTCGTGTCAGCCCCATCTTGCCGAACTGCAATCACAGGAAATGCATTCGCCTCCCCCGTGGTTTCATCTTTCATGTAATTGGCAGTGAAAGTAGCCACGATTCCCGTTTCACGAAGCGAAACCCACTGATCGGGGCGCGTTAGGCACTTTCCACACACCAGTTTTGGGGGAAAACTTACCGTATTACAGCTCCGGCATTTTAAACCAATCAAGCGTTTCTCCTTTAAGGCTGAAAGAAATGGCTGGAAGCGAGTAATATTAAATTTGTAGCGACAAGACGTTAAATACCACTTCCCGGGCATCTGACGGGTTTTCTCATATTCCTTTTTGATATATTCAAGTCGCACCATGTTAGTGCGCCCTCCATTTTCTTCGTGGTTGATCGCTTAATACGGTCAAGGTGACCAAATTGATACACCCGCCCCATCCGTGCCCAATGGCAGAATGCACGGTTTTGGGGACTTGATTTCCCGCCTTCCCCATAATCTGCAGAGCCGCTTCAGCGACACGTTCAAGCGCTGAGGCTCCGATCGCATTCGTTGAATTTACGCCTCCTGAACAGTTTACAGGTAATTCTCCATTGGGCGCAGTGGTTCCATCTCGATATCGAAGATGGGCCGTGTTTTCTTCGAATAATCCCAGTCTTTCTAACCACATTAGTTCCTGATTGGGAAATGGCGAATAGACCTCTGCAAAATCAATTTCTTTTTCGGGAAAGGAGATTCCCGCTTGCGCATAGGCTAATTTTGCTGATTCGACCGCGCCCACCTGTTCACAGGGATCAAGTTGACCAGCGCCTGCACCACCGACACCTAAAATCGCTGTTTCATGACTCACGCTCGCTACTCCATTGACGTAAGCGGGGATATCGGCAAAGTCTTTGGCTTTTTCTTCGGTTGTGTATAACATAGCACAAGCCCCATCTGATGCCGGTGTGACCATCCCAAATCGTAACGGGTAGGAGATATAGGGTGTGGCCATCACTTGTTCGATTGTATAATCGGGCATTTTCAGATGCGTCCACCAATTCTTCGCGGCATTCCGTCGATTCTGAACAACGACTCGGGCGAGGTCTTCCTCTGTACAGCCACTGCGGTTCATGTAGTTTATTGCCTGATATGATGCAATGCCAATAGCGGCCCCCGCCCCAAAGATTCTCATGGCACTCTCAGCAGGTAAACCCAGCGCGTTCACGATTGAAATCTCTCCCAAGGCCACTGAGGAAAGTCCAACGCTTGTATTTCCACAGGATTGCTGTTCGAAAGCAACAGTCAACACCGTCTCTATCCCAGGAAGCCCCGCTGCGACATTATAATAACCGGCTATGGCAACCGATCCCCCGGTCGACCCTCCTGTGGTTACTCTCATAAGTGGTTTGTTTCGAGCGCCTAACCAATCAGTCATCCATAATTCGGGAAGATTCGCGCCTTCAAATGCGGGCATATTCCCAGCTACGATGGCATCAACGGCATCAATGTCACAATTAGCGTTGTTCAAACAGTTGTGAACGGCTTCATTGACCAGCTCTGCCATATTCACATCAGATCGTTTTGAAGCGTGCTCACAGAATCCTGCACTGACAACCGCCACTTGCCGGTCACCCATTACTTCGAACCCCCTTCCAATACAAAGAGCATGTTAGTTTGCGCACAAAACCCGTTTTGACCGGACGCTATAGCACGTTGAACATCCTTGACCTGATACCCCTTTGCCTCCCCGGTAATCTGCTTGATAGCTTCGATAAGCCGAATGATTCCAGTGGCACAAGGTGCATTTCCACTCATGCCCCCACCCGATGGATTGATGGGTATTCCGCCACTGATTTCAGTTGATAAGGATGGTCCCTGACCGGGGTCACAGAAGCCAAGAGCCTCGGCGAAAATTAACTCTTCATGCGAAAAATGCTCGTACAATTCGGCAACATCAATTTCCTTTTTCGCATCTTTAACTCCTGCCATCCGAAACGCCATTTGAGCTGCATCTTGCATAGATTGACTTCGACTGAGATCTCTGTCTCCAAGGTAATAGGTTTCTTGAGAATAACCAACCCCGGTTATCCACACTGGATCATCTCGAATCTTTAATGCCTGTTGTTCGGGAGCTAATAATATGCAGGCTGCCGCGTCACATGGTTGGGAGTACATCAACTCGGTGACCGGAGAACTGAGCACATCCGAATTAAGGACGGTTTCTGTTGAAATATCAGGCATTCGTGATTCAGGTAAAGATGAGGTATTCTTAGCGGCGTTTTTATGATTCTTTACGGCAACCTGTGCAATGTCTTCTGCGGGCACATCAAACTTGTTCATATATGCTCTCATTTGAAGCCCCCCTGCAGTGAGATCGTTAATTATTTCAAGAGGTCTTTCAAAAGTCGGATCCGTTGAAAGAAGGGTGGAGGAACTATAGGGAAAACAGGAAGGCATGCTTCCACCCCACACTAGTACTAATTTGTGATGCCCGGATAGGGCACGTAGAAGACCATAGTAGACGGCATAGGCGCCATCCATTTCCACTTTTGATTCATCCTTCAAGTACGCTCCGCCCGCTTCAACAGTAAAACAATTGGAAATAGTCCGTCCATCATAGTAATCATTCGTAGCACTTACCACGGACGTGACGTCCTTTCTCTTCAAACCCACACTATCAAGGGCCCCTCTGACGGTATTGAAAATCATTTCATACCGTCCCATGTTTAGATTTAAAGAGGGCTGTACTTGATAATACCCGACAATTCCTACCTTGTCCAATATTATGCCCCCCTGAATGGTGTAAAGCCCTTTATATCCGAGGGGCACCCCTTCAAGGAATCATTCCAAACGACTTGCATCTTCAGCCCAATTTTCAGACCCTGTTCTTCAACGCCCAGAATCTTATATACAACAGCAGTATCACTTCCCTCAAATCGGACCATTCCAATCAGAGTCGTCTCTGATGTTTTTTCCTTCCCCGCTTCAGTTATCATATAGGGTGTTGTCGTGAAATTGAGTAACGTTCCGATTCCATCAAGTTCTACCCAATGATTATCAAAATCTATAGTCTCAAAACATTTGCCACAAATCTTTCTGGGAGGAACGAAAACTTTTGCACAGGTCGGACATTTATTGCCAATTATCTTTTTTGTTAGTAACCCATCGTAAAATTTGTCCATGTATTTGCCAACCCAGAAATTATATTCTGCTTGAACAAAACCCGTTGTGATTTCAACGCGTTTTTCGTCCATAAAACTCGTACATCCTATCGTTTCTGTTTGGGATTGAGGAGAATTCCATCTCTAACCTTAACTAGTTTTTGAGATTCAATTCAACCACAAAACTGAAGATTCAGGTGTATTTCTCTGCAAAGTCCTTAAGAATTTCCTGTGCCTCATGCATTATGTCAGATATCAATTCATTACAGGTCATAAGTTCGTGTATTCTCAGAGCCGCCTGTCCCGCCCATATAGCGCCATCTTCAACATTCCCTTCCGTGCCTTTAGCCCGGTAGGTACCCTCTGTTTCATAAAGCAAAACATCCAACATCGAAATCTCACCGCTTTGCATTTTTTGTGTGAGTTCATAGAGTTTATGTGAATAGGGATTTTTCAGGTGTCTTAACGGTCCATAGACACCTTGAGTGACTATTGTTGCCGCCTCTTTGGGAAATTTTATTGACGAGGTGATAATTGCCTCCTTAACCTTGTCATTGAATTCACACTCTTTAGTGACAATAAATCGGGTTCCCACATAGATGCCCAATGCTCCAAAAGCCAACATGGCAACGAGACCCGATCCATCACACACACCGCCACCGCCAATGACCGGAACATTGACTTCTTTCACGACCTCCGGAACCACAACAAAAGTGTGAAGGGGCTCATAGGCTACGTGTCCTCCTGCCTCATACCCCGTGACAATCAGACCGTCAACCCCTGACTTTTCGGCTTTCTTGGCGTGATAGACACTGGGAACCGTGTGGAAGCGAAGCATCCCCGCCTCTTGGATCTTTTTCAGATAAGGTTGAGTCGGATCACCTGCTGAGCAGAGCACCATTTTTAGCTTCTTCTGGAGATTAGGATCCTTCTCTCGCTCTTCAAGAAGCGCGTCCAGTAAAAAGGGTACATCAGGCTGCTCAGGCGCAACACGAAAGTTGACCCCAAAATTCCCTTGTGCCTTTTGCCCCACTTCTCGGACCGCAACCATCATCCGCTCTTTCACATTCTCAATGGCCTTCTGTTTGGCTTTTTCATCTTGAATGGCTTCAAAAAGGCCATCCTCAATGCGAGGAGCTGGATGGCTTACCATTCCGAAGCCTCCGGCAGATGCCACCGCTACTGCGAGATCCTTAGTATCAAATGGACCCATAGCCGCTTGAATAATTGGATACTCAATTTCTAACATGTCACAAATCCGCGTCTTAATCATGAAACCACCAAGAACATGAAAAAATAATCGTTCTAAATGTAAATCCCATAGAACGTTTAATGTTTTTAGTGTACATAACTTTTGCAGGGCTGCTCAGGTTGTCTTCAGGTTCGTTTTTCCAGCAACTAGTGAATATCTTCAATATTTTCATACTATACGAAATTGTTAAGACGACTGTATGTAATTGATTTGCGAGACAACGCGTGCAGGAGGCTGACTCATGCCCCGACGTCCAAAGTTTAAAATTGAGAATGTAGTAGCAAGCGTAGAAGTTGTTGCAAAAATCGACCTTAACCTGTTGGCTCGTAAGCAAAAAGATGCGGAATATAACCCTGAACAGTTTCCAGGGTTGATGCTTCGGATTAAGAATCCGAAAGCCACCATCCTCGTGTTTAGCAGTGGCAAAATGGTTATCACCGGATTACGCAGAGAGACTGAGGCAGAGGCAGCTGTTGAAAAAGTCATTAGCAAGATTCGAAAAGCTGGCATTACCGTCACTGGCAAGCCCAAAATTACTATCCAGAATATTGTGGCCAGTGGTGACCTTCACAACCGCATCGATCTGGACCTGGCTCAAATGACGCTAGAACGCTGCCTTTACGAACCCGAAGTTTTTCCCGGGCTCATCTACCGGATGAAGACGCCAAAGGCTGTTTTTCTCCTCTTTAGTAGTGGTCGAATTGTGTGTGCTGGCACGAATAAAGAATCCATTACGAAGAAGG
>JAEOTO010000028.1 GCA_016839805.1 Candidatus Hermodarchaeota archaeon | reverse complement strand
TATTGCAGTTTGTAGACGATAAGCTTTATAGACAACATAGATATCTAGCAGTATGGCAATTTCGTACGAGTTCGTCTGGTGGGAACGGCTTTACGAATTATGCTTTCGATTATATGAGAAGATATTAAGTTCAGGGTTTCGACCTGACGTTATTGTTGGCGTTGCACGTGGTGGATGGATTCCAGCACGCATTCTCTCAGACTTGTTTTTCACTCGGGAAACCGCCAATGTCAAAGTGGATCTATATCGTGGCATCTATGCGCGGGATACCGACCCCCGGGTAAGTCAAAAACTACCAAGAGACATGCAATGGAAAAGTCCATTACTTGTTGACGATATCTCTGATACCGGTGACAGCCTCACCATCGCCTTAGATCATCTCAATAAACGGGGATACACGAATCCCCGGACAGCAACTTTACACCTAAAGCCATGGACGAAATTAGTTCCAGATTATTGGATTGTCAAAACCGAAGCCTGGGTAGTTTATCCTTGGGAGTTGAAAGAGTTCACCTTCAATATTGCAAGTAAATTATCAGAAGAAAAGAAATCATCTGAAGATATCATTACTCATCTGTTTGATGTCGGAGTCCCATTACACTATGCCCAGCTCTTCATGAAACAATGGCAGGACCAGCAATCAAGCTCTAAGGCAATTTCCCGTATGTCACACAGCTCTAAGACAAAGAAAACGAAGTAAGGTTGCAACCATTTTTTTTGGATCAAAGGATAGTCGGTTTTCTTTTATCTGCCTTCCGAAGTTTATACTTCTTAGTTCCAATGCCAAGCTCTTCTGCATAATCAAGTTGACGTAAATGACATTGAGTGGGTGTCTTTTTCCCCGTGTGCGGATCAGGCCAAGGTGTAGCAATTGCTAACTTATCTTCACCAGGTTGAATGTCTCCACAAGCTGAGATTGTAACTGGTTGTGCATCATTTAGTAAGTCAATGCTAGCTGTGTCAATTGCCACAGGATCTCGCGATGCGAAAATCCCTAGATCAGGAGTGAGAGCCATGGGACCAAAGGGTGCACAGTCACAGGTTTCACTGATATCCAAGGCCACGTTGAAGTAATAGAAGCGATCTCGGCCTATTCCATCAATCACCCCCAACGCATTTTCTATCATAGTTTCTGTTGATTTAATTGGATCAGTTCCCCATTCAGCGGTAATCGCCTTTGATTGAGCTTCAGACCGACACACGCTGACACAGTGGATACAATGCACACAACGATCGAAATTGATTTCTATCTTCGGATCCACGGTGATACATCGTGTCGGGCATACATCAATGCATTTTCTGCATTCCGGTCCCCTACATTCCTCAGCATTGACGATAGGATTTTGCGGTCCATGCATCATGGCTTTACTATACTTACCGACGCAACCGATACCTAAATTCTTCAATGTTCCACCCATTCCTGTTCCCCCATGACCCTTAAAATGGGTGAAGACAATAATCACATCGGCGTCACGTAAGGCCATTCCAACCTCCACGTTTTTCACATGGTTGCCACTAATTGGCACGGAAAAAGTGTCTGTTCCCCAATATCCGTCTAACAACACGATAGGTGCGCCCATCGTTCCAATCGTATATCCATTTGCTGCAGCCATACGGAAGTACTCAGCAGCCGTTGTTCGACCACCATATAGACCTGCACCATACCCCAATCCTGCAGATTCAACAAGGATAGGATAGCCCTTTTGGGCTTTTACTAAATCCACTACCTTCCTAAGGAGAGCGGGACGCATATACATTAGATTTCCATAGGCCCCAAAATGAGTCTTTATGAAAACTCGTTTATTTTTTTTGATTATTTTATTGAGCCCCATCTTTTTCCATAATATTTCCAACTTATCCAACATGGAATATTGAGGTCCAACCTGTCGGTTCACAAACCAAACATCTGAATCAGACATACGGAACATGTGCCTCCTTCATATTCGATAAAGGTGTATGTAAATCCACCTCGTTAGTTCTTTTCCCTTATTCCCTTTACTCATTTTCACACATCGGTTCGAAAGGTGGTAGACCTTTTAAGAAGTATTGAATGTAGAACTGGTACAGGTGATACGGTGCATCGACGGAACATCATCGCAGTCATTCTAGGTATAATTACAGGAATCCTGCTTATCCTCCTTGGTGTAGCAAATCCACTAGACTATGCTGGTTACATAATATTCGTATGGAACCTACTTGGGCTTCCCCCCGAACTTCTACCAATCGCATTATTCGTAAATGCTGTTCTCCAATGGTTAGCCTCCTTTGGAGGAATAACCGTAATTGTCGGTGCAATCCTTGTGGTTTTGAAGCTGGAACGAATAGGTCGCTTCCTCATAGGGATTGGAGCTGGGATGAGTCTTTTGACCCTGCTTTGGCGGATAATAAGTATATTCATGGGGCTCGCACCTCTCGAATCATTATTCATTGGCTTCAATGGGTTATTAGGAATCGCTTTGATCCTCGCGATTATAACTGAGGAGATTATCGTCGCTGAGGGTTTTTAAAAAAAACAACTGATACAAAGTTCTAGCTCATAATTAATCATGTTGAATCACAAAATCTTCTCTGACATTTTTCACGGAAACTTTTTGAAAGAGGCTCTCTTGTTCTATCAGTTATGAAGATTCTCTTTTTCGCAGATCTTCATCAAGACTCAGGGGCGATTTCCCAAATCGCAGTCCTGCTCAAAGACGTGGACTATGGTTTCGGTCTTGGGGATTATGCTTCTTTTGGAACAGGGCTTCAAGACACTCTAGACCATCTGGATGTTGGGAAGGAGCTGTATCTTTTACCAGGCAACCATGATGATGCAGAAGAGCTGAAAATCATTTGTTTAGAACATGACCGTTTTCACTATCTTCATGGAGAACATATTACACTGGATAAGATTACCTTTGGAGGGTTAGGAGGTGGCTTACCTGGCTTACCCTTTGCGGTCACTGAGGAGAACGCTCGACGAATTCTAGAAAGATTTTACTACCTCGAGAATTTAATTCTGTGCACTCATACACCACCTTATGGTACTAATGTCGATCTAACTTGGAATGGCTCACATATTGGATATCATAGTGTGCGAGACTTTGTGATTGAGGTTCAACCTCTTGGCGTATACAGTGGTCATGTTCACGAAGCCGAAGGAAAAACCGATTGGCTTAAAGGAACCGAATTGGTTGTTGTCGGACGATATGGGCTAATAGTTGATATCGACTCATGACGAATGACCTATGAATACGCGATATAGGATGTAGTTACTAAGATTTACCAAAAGTCTACATTTTTATACTCAAAAGAAGCTAAACAGGTCAGCTCTTTGGGCTCAATCTGAAATAATTCGGGCTAGAAAAGGTAATATGCCGGTTCTGGTATCAACGTGATTTCTGATCTGAGTCCTCTGGAGGAGTAAAAATGAAACGAAACACGCTTTATGCAATTATTGCGCTCGTCATCATAATCGGTGGTGTCGGCGGTGGTGCCGCATACTGGTGGTTCTTCTTACGTCCTCCCCCACCGGAGAACCCGTTCGAAGTGGCTATTGTCTTCGGTTTAGGGGGTCTCGGAGACCTCGGTTTCAACGACCTAACCAAAGATGCAGCAGACCAAGCGAAACTAACTCATAACGTGAATTTCACCTACTCAGAACCGCAGGCGCTTTCCGAATTCGAACCGCTATTCAGGCAGTACGCAGCACATGTGGGATTCTCTACGCCCTATGATCTCATCATTGGTGTTGGTTATGAAGTGTTTGATTCTATTATTGCAGTTGCAGCTGAATATCCAACTCAAAAATTCCTTGTAATTGATATTAACTGGATCAACCACACGCAATTTCCCAATATTAGGGCAGAAACCTTTAACGAAGAACAAGGAGCCTTCCTCGTCGGAGCCCTTGCAGGCTTACGAACCACGCAAGATAAAATTGCCTTTGTTGGTGGAAAAGACGAACCCCTTATCCACAAGTTCGCCGCTGGATATGCTTTTGGTGCCAACTATACGAACCCGAATATTGGCGTGAACGCTACTCATCACACCAATTACCTCTTCAGTTATGTGGGTGCTTGGGATAACCCAACAACTGGCCAATCTCAAGCTGAACTCCATTATGACGCGGGTGCTGACATTTGTTTTGCTGCAGCTGGCGGGTCAAGCATAGGTGTCTTTGATGCTGCCATAGCCAAGAATGGAACACTTGCTTACGATGTCTGGTCTATTGGCGTCGATAAACCACAAATGTATCTTGGTGTCCCTACCGGTGGCACCTACACCACAATGCTCACATCGATGCTCAAGAAAGTCGATACCGTAGTCTATAGATCCATCCTTGAGGCGGCGGTTTGGAAGAACACCACTGGGCCCTGGGGCACAATGAAAGTCTATGAACTTGCCGACGGTGGAATTGGATGGGAACTCAACAACGACCTTCTCGCACCACCCTACAAGATCACTGCTGGCGAAGAGTTCTTGATTAACGACCTTGCCGCAGCTGTCATAAATGGATCCATAGTGATCCCAACAGACTTTACCTGGCTCTAGTTCACAATAAGGGCCATTTTTTTTGGCCCTCTTCACATTTTTTTATGTTTCATTTCAGACTAATCATTGAGATTAAATACAACTTTAACCCGTCTTTTCTTACAATCTTGGATCTTTAAAAGATTGCAAAATACGGAGGTCATGAAGATTTACGCCGTAGAACTTGAAAACATCAGCAAGACCTTTCCTGGTGATGTGAAGGCCAATCAGGATATTACGCTCAGAATTAAAGAAGGAGAGGTTCATGGGCTTCTTGGGGAGAATGGTGCTGGGAAAACCACGCTTATGAATATCCTCTATGGACTTATCTCTAGAGATACAGGGATCGTCAAGATATACGGGAAAGAGGTGTTCTTCCAGTCACCTCGTGACGCTATTAGCGTGGGTATCGGGATGGTCCATCAGCATTTCAAACTGATCCCTACTTTTACAGTGACTGAAAATGTAGTCTTAGGTGCCGAGCCTCTTTTTGCGAATCTTGAGAGTCGATTTGAAAAACGGGTCATTAAAACGGAAATCCCTACCGGCGTCAAAGGCCAGCTAAGTAGATTTGGTCGTAGCGCCGCGAGGTTAGTCACCGGAACCGTTGATCGAGTTTCTCCAATGAGTTTCGGGAAAGCGAAATCAAAGATCAAACAAATTGCTGAGGAAAATGCCCTTTTCCTTGACCCTGACAGTAAAATTGAAGATCTATCTGTCGGAATGCAGCAGCGAGTAGAAATCATCAAAGTCCTTTATCGTGAGGCTGAAATTCTCATTCTGGACGAACCAACTGCAGTATTAACGCCCCAGGAAGTCGATGAACTTTTCGAAACCTTGGCTCGAATACGGAAAGCTGGAAAAACCATTATTCTCATTACACATAAACTGCGGGAACCAATGGCGCTTTGTGATCGAATCACGGTATTACGCGATGGGAAATTTGTGGGTACGGTTGAAAAAGCCCAGACAACACCAGAACAGCTAGCTGAAATGATGGTCGGACGCCCAGTTGTATTTCAGGTGTCAAAAACCAAGGCTACGCCTGGTCAACCAGTTCTACGGATAGAAAATCTCCAAGTAAAAGATGATCGAGGTTTACTTGCCATCAAAGATCTCGGTATAGAAATCCGTGCTGGTGAAATTCTTGGGTTGGCCGGAGTTGAAGGGAACGGGCAATTAGAACTGGTCGAAACCCTTTGGGGACTTCGGAAACCACTCGAAGGCAAAATTTTCTTCGAGGGGCAGCTTATCAAACGATTTCATCCACGAAAAATTCGAGAACGCGGTATTGGGTACATCCCTCAAGATCGGCATAAACGAGGTATCATCTTAGATTTTTCGATAAAAGAGAATTTGATTCTTGGTGCTCATTATCGACCTCCCTATTCAATGGGTCCATTTCATACCATACTCAACCCGCGCAATATTATCAAAGATTCAAATAAACTAGTTGACAATTTCGATATTAAGATTCGTGATCTTGATTCCTTGGCGAACACCCTCTCAGGAGGTAACCAACAAAAGGTCATCGTAGCAAGAGCCCTTGCTTTCCAACCAAAATTGCTCATTGCCTCTCACCCAACACGCGGATTAGATGTTGGAGCTACCGAATATATTCATCAGCTTCTCATTGAAATGCGCGATGAGGGAGTAGCTATTTTACTGGTTTCAGCTGATCTTGACGAAATCCGAAATGTAGCTGACCGAATCGCTGTCATTTTTGATGGACGCATAGTAGCTGTCAAAGAGCCAGATGCAACAGATGAACGGGAGTTGGGGTTGTTGATGGCTGGTCATGAACAAGAACAAGTAACTCAGGAGTCATGAGGATGATCGAAGAACAAAAGGAACTCGAAGCCGAACTCGTAGACGCGGTTGCAGAGGAAGAGGAAGGAGCCTTTGAGAATATTTTTTGGCGGATTCTCACTGAACTCGGTTGGGCTCTCGGTTCCATTATAATCGCTTTCCTCGTATCTGCCCTCATCATGATAGCAATCGGCAGAGATCCAATTGTAGCTTATTCTGCACTTCTGGAGGGTGCTCTGCAATCACCTGACCTAATATTCGCGTGGGCTACTCCACTCATCCTTACCGGACTTTCCGTTGCATTAGCTTTCAAAGCAGGTCTCTTCAATATTGGTGCAGAGGGGCAATTGTATATCGGCTCAATGGTTGCAACATTGATTGGTATCTACATTTTCCTTCCCATCATCATCCATCCCTTCGTTTGTCTAGCGATAGGGACCATTTGTGGAGCGTTGTGGGGCTTGGTCCCTGGACTACTAAAGGCGTATCGTGGCACCCATGAAGTCGTTTCCACAATGATGCTAAGTTTTGTTGCTATCCTGCTCACTGAATTCCTGGTGAGTGGACCATTGAGAGAACCTGGAACGCCCTTTCCACAGACCATGGTACTTCTCCCCACGTCTTGGCTGCCCAATGTATTTTTCTCACCGATTCTCCATGCTGGTATTTTCATTTCTATTATTGCAGCAATTTTTGTTTATTTCTTCCTGAGCCGAACCGTATCCGGCTATGAAATACGGGCTGTCGGACAGAATCCCTTTGCTGCTGAAGCCGCAGGTATCAATTCAAAGAAACAGATCGTCTTAGCCTTGTTAATGAGTGGTGGACTAGCTGGATTAGCCGGAGCAGGTGAAATTCTTGGGCAGTACCGGCGTTTTATCATTGGCTGGTCAGGGGGCATCGGTTTTGATGGAATCACGGTTGCTGTGTTGGGGCTCAATAATCCATTTGGCGTTATATTAGCGGCCGTATTCTTCGGGTTCCTTCGTGCTGGCGCCGTGGCCATGCAGACACAGGCAGGTGTTCCTGTTGAAATGATACTTATCATTCAAGGTCTCGTTGTCTTGTTCGTTGCTGCCCCCAAGCTCATCAAATGGCTAGCCAAACAAAATTTCGCATATGCGAAATGGATCGTCAAAAAACCGACAAACGCTTTACCCCTCTTCCTCACTGCAATACTGAGCCTAACTGGAGCTTTCATTGGATTTGGCGTGGGCTTCGCCAATCTCCGAAGCGACTTGGTATTTACCGCACAATTAGTAGGAATTGGAGCCTTAGCCCTTGGGTCATTCGCTGCCATCCTCATGAAAAGAAGAGAAGGCTTCATCACCGCACTCTTAACATCCATCGCTTGGATCATACTGGCGGTTTTGACTGTTATCTACCATAAGGGAACCCTAGCAATTCCCCTCTCAATACTCGGAGTGATAGGAGTCCTCTTGTCTCTTATTTCCAGCTTCCTCGTATATAGGAAGGGAATCCTAATTGGAGGTGTCTTATAATGCAATCCTCATTCCTTAATCCCTTAGTTATCACGTGGTTCATAAACTCTACCCTGCATTTCTCAACACCCTTAGTCCTTGCGGCCTTAGGCGGTATGTTCTCAGAACGGTCAGGCGTTGTTAATATCGGATTAGAGGGGATGATGCTCATGGGTGCATTCATGGCAGTCGTTGGAACCTTTTTCTCTGGAAATCCTTGGATTGGTTTGCTAGCTGCCTCGATATCTGGGGGGATTCTTGGTCTGATTCACGGACTCATCTCGGTGCAAATGAAGGGTAACCAAATTGTCAGCGGTGCTGGTATCATCCTCTTTGCCACAGGATTCACCTCTTTCATGGTGTTTGGTATTTGGGGAATTCGGGGTATCACTCCTAGTGTCCGGCAATTACCAACTGTGACTTTCCCCTGGTTAGGGGCAATTTCTCCCCTTATGGTGCTGATGTTCCTAATGTTGCCCATTAGCTGGTATACCTTGTACCGAACCCCGTTTGGAATGCGTCTTCGCGCCGCAGGTGAAGATCCTAGTACCCTTGATACTGCAGGAGTGAATGTCCAAACTACACGGCTAATTGGGGTCATCCTCAGTGGCATCTTCGCAGCTCTTGGTGGTGCTCATCTTTCCATCGGATTTGGCAGTCGATTCGTAGAACTTATGACAGGTGGTCGTGGATTTATCGCCTTGGCCGCCCTAATATTCGGGAACTGGAATCCTCTTGGAGTTGTCTTGTCCGGATTATTCTTTGGCTTCCTGAGTACCCTTCAAGGGTCAATTGATGTCCTTCCAGAATTTTCCTTCCTAGCCCCCTATGTACAGTTCATTGCAATGATTCCATATGTCAGTGTCATCATTGCCCTCGGGATTATTCGTCGCTCCATTCCACCAAAGGCCATCGGTGTACCCTACATCAAAGAGAGAGAAGGCTAAGAAATTGTAACTCAACCCTCCTTCGTAGTATCACAGGAAAACGTAGTAGAAAGAACTCAATTGCAGACCAAGAGAAACGTTTAATGATGAAGTTCGTAGTGTTAAGTCTATCAGGACAGTGATGATATGAGCTCCGAAGATGTCTGCCAGGCTTGCGGAAAACTCGTGAAAACACCGATTAAGTGCTCAAATTGCGATTCCTCGTTCCATCGCAATTGTGTTTTTAAGAAAAAGAAGTACCTGTGCCCGGTGTGTGGACATGTATCTGACACTCATGAGCTAAGATACGGGTAATTCTCTTCTATTAAGACCTCCAAGTTAAAGCGCCTGGAGTTTCTCTGCTGCTTGTTTTACGACCTCTGGGACGCCTGGAGTCTTAGAAGTGGATAACACCATCGCACGGTAACTCCCAAATCGATCAAGCGGAATATCCAATTTCTCACAGACTACGGCAATGAAAGCATCCTTGTCATCAGTTAGTTCAGTTTCAACAATAGTTTTTGCGAAACTTTTAGCACTTGGTGCAATTTTACGCTCCTTTTCCGGTTCTCCAAAACAAGCAACAACAGCAGCCATCTGCTCTTCAGTAGCAAGGCGGATTTCGACTTCAATCCTCGTAGTTCCTCGTGCTGTTTTTTCAGTAAGTAATCGGGCAACAAATACACGATCCTCACTTCGCGCAATTAATCCTCCGCTCATATCCTCTTCACGTGCTTGAATGCTTAACCGATCACACACGCATTTGAATGCTTTCTGAGCTGGTGGAACCGCGTTAAATTCATATCGTAGCTCTTTCCGCATCATTTACACCTTTCTGTAGATTTATGGCAATAGCTGAGTAAGACCTTCTTAAGAACATATCGTGTCAATCCTCAGTTTTCATAGCTCCAGATTTAAACGCATATTCCCGAATTTCGACTTTGAATCGGTTGCTAGGACAAAGCACAAGCCTATATAGCTAAATACAAGGAAAATTGGTAATCCATAATAATTCACTCTTTGGAGTTTCCCCTATGAGGCTAACACTTTTCCAAAAAATCCTGGTGGTATCGCTCATTGGATTCATGACTCTGGGCTTTGCATTACCCACGCCAAAGACAGACTTCGTGATTCGAGCACAACCACCCACCCTAGACAAACCCGCATCCACCTACACCGGTTCAGCAACTGTAACCTGTTTCTCCTCACCAGACTCAAGCTTTGGAGTTATCACTGACCTGATGCAGAACACACAAGATGAAATGCTCATCATGGTCTACGCTTTCACCAACTGGTTCCTCATCGACGAAATTCATGATGCTCTTGCCAGGAATGGAAGCATGGAAATAAAAATCATTGTCTCTTGGAAATGGGCTTCTTATTTTGAACGTGATTTAACGCATGGAGCGTTTTATAATCTCTCTCAAAATGCTGCGTTCGGTTCGAATCTTCAGCTATTTTTCTCTGAGGAAACCTATCTTGAATTTACACATGCGAAATTCATGATTTTCGATAGAGAAGTTGTTGTTGTAGAAAGTGCCAATTGGGCAAAATCCGGAATACCACCAGCTGAAAGCGCTGGCAATCGAGAATGGGGTGTAGTCATCGAACAGCCTGACGTAGTAAACTACTTCATCGAGACTTTTACGCACGATCTTCTACTTGATAATGTTGAACCCTATGTTCCTGACTCTGGCGATGAAGAGAGCTTTAGTACAAATATTGATACCGGCTCGTATCCTGCGCCGTTTCCATCTCAGATTTACACTGGTTCAATGAGTATTCAGTGTGTGCTATCTCCTGATAATGATATTTCAGCAATTACCGCTTTAATCGACTCTGCAACTTCAACGTTGTATGTTCAGCAAATGTATTCAAAGATGGAGTGGGATGGTGGTCCCAACCAATTCAATGATGCAATAATCGCTGCCCGACAACGAGGTGTGACCTGTCGAGTAATCCTTGATAATCGTAGTTCCGGAATGCAGGAAGTTGGTGAGATGTTCCTCGCAAATGGAGTTGAAGTCGTGTTTAGCAACCAGACTTTCTTCGGATGGACCCACAACAAGGGCGTCATAGTCGATGGACAAAAAGTCCTTGTATCAAGCATAAACTGGAGCTATGAATCCACACACGAAAACCGTGAAGCCGGTGTCATCATCACTCACACTGGTGTCGCTACCTTCTTTACACAAATCTTCAACTGGGACTGGGCCGCAGGGTATAATTTGGGTTCACCCACCACACCAACCACAACCCCAATTCCACCAGAATGGATCTGGATTGGCACCGCCGTTGCTCTCATTATCATCTTTGGTGGCATTATCTACCGCTGGCTGAAAAAGCGAAAGTAAACAGTCATGCAATGAAAAATGCTAGGAGAGGCACCGATACCCGGCTGCTCTCTCCTAGAACCTATTTTTTTCAGAGAAAAGAGGTCATTTCAAACGGGGTTAATCATAGTAGGGAATGTCGCCCGCCAGGAATCTGTAGACAAACCGTTTTAACGCGGCTTCGCTCTCTTCCGTCCGTCCCGCACGCCAATGGAGTCGACACGCATAATCGAGTAATGGTCGAAGCCGTTGCACCTGATCGGCACGGAGAATTGCTGCTTTGTGGTTCTCCGATCGATGAGGTTGCAGTTGTTGGAGTACTTCCCATAATATTCGATCTGATTCAGCTTGAGGTTGCATAAGGTGTGTCACGAGTGTGCCTCCACGTTAGACCACTTCCGTGTAAGCCTACTAAAAGGCAGAGAGGGTTCCTGATAAGTGAAAACCACAGTATTGAAACAGCCTTAGGTAGGGCAATAAGAAAATCACTTCTTACACTTAAACGAACATTACAATAGTATAAGTTCTCAAACCGAATATCTACCATCAATCTTTCGCAATTAGGTGTTTGACGATGCCTCCCCTTCGTACAATAATTTTGGTCAGCCATACCCACTGGGATCGTGAATGGTATCTACCCTTTGAAGACTTCCGGTGGCAACTCGTCAAAACCATGGATCAGCTCCTTGATTTAATGGAGGGCAATCCTCAATATGCCCATTTTAACCTGGATGGGCAGACAATCCTTTTAGACGACTACTTCGAAATACGACCGCAGCACCGATCACGGATTAAACGTTTAGTCATTGAAGGACGATTACAAATAGGCCCCTGGTATGTACTAGCTGATGAGTTCTTAGTCAGTGGTGAATCATTAATTCGTAACCTTCTTTATGGACACCAAATTGCTCGAGAATTCGGAGCTGTCATGCCCATTGGATACGTACCCGATACTTTTGGTCATATTGCTCAACTCCCACAAATTCTCTGTGGGTTCGACATCGATGCATCAATTTTTTGGCGCGGTCTTGAAGACCATGGACATACCCTTCCCACCGAGTTACGTTGGCGCGCTCCAGATGGCTCTGAAGTACTCGTCGTTCATCTTCGGACAAGCTATGCCACTGCGGCTAACCTGCCCAATTCCACTGATGGTGCTCTTGCTCAACTGCTGATGCCGATGAATGTCTTATCCCTTAGGGGGACAAGTTCTGCAATTCTCTTACTGAACGGTAGTGATCACCTCCCACCCCAACCTTTCATTCCAGATCTTCTCAAAGGATTGAACCAACGATTAAACGCCACCGATATTCTCGAAGGAAAATCAGTATCCGCGCTTCTCGGTGAATTTGGTAAAAGCCCAACCACCGAGGGAATCACCGGAATGGCAGATCTTGGACCATTCATCGATGAACTCTTTGTTGATTTTATCAAGGATCTCCAAGGAGCACAATTCCGCCATGGAACCTTGATGGATTATATTCAGATAGTCCGTAATGAAGTCGATGTTACCCAATTACCCCTTATTGAAGGTGAACAACATAGTAGTAAGTTTGTCCCCGTTCTGCCAGGGGTATTCTCAGCACGTATTTATCTCAAACAAGCAAATTTTGCAGCCCAGCAACTACTCGAACGCTGGACCGAACCCTTTACCACAATTGCCTGGTGGCTAGATGCGCCCTACCCAGCAATAGAACTTCGTCGAGCTTGGCAACTACTTCTCCAGAATCACCCTCATGATTCAATTTGTGGGTGTAGCGTTGATGCTACTCATGCAGATATGGAACGCCGATTTGCATGG
Source organism: Candidatus Hermodarchaeota archaeon (assembly GCA_016839805.1). GTDB lineage: Archaea > Asgardarchaeota > Hermodarchaeia > Hermodarchaeales > Hermodarchaeaceae > Hermodarchaeum. Next base: position 17,710 of record JAEOTO010000028.1, on the reverse strand, counting down.
AGTCAACAGCTTGGCAATCAGGTTCTGAGTAAGGCTATTGCACACATCAATACACAGATTCATTCTGATCCCACAACTAACATCCCCCAACCCGTGTTTGCAGCGTTTCGAGTTTTTAATCCGCATCCCTGGCCACTCTCTGATATCATCCGCATCCAACTTCGAGAAGTTTCTCGAAATATTTCCTCCACAGAGCTTGCCCTTTACGATTCATCCGGAACACAAGTTCCCTTCCAACTCGTTCAGGGAGCAGATCTAGACTCTTCCCTCCAGTCACTTTATGATATTCATAAGCTTCCCGAGAAATACTCTGGCCAACCAACAACGCTGAATCCAGATACTCAGTACTTTTTAACCTGCATGCCCGCAGAAATTCCTGCCTTTGGATACCAAACCTTCTATTTAGCCGTTAATTCGACCAAACACCGACCTAACTCGCTTCCACCATTAACCCTTTCACAGAAAGACAATATATATTGTATAGAAAACCCCGCTCTCACCCTTCGAATTTCTAGCACCAATGGCACCCTTACGCTCTATCACAAACCAACTAAGAAACGCTTTAAACAACTTCTAACTGTTGAAGATGGAGGGGATGTTGGTGACGAATACAATTACTGTACTCCACAAAGTGACAAGTTAATTTCTAGTCTTCAGCAATCAAAGGTCAAGATTCGAATCATCGAAAAGGGTCCTGTTGCGATTACTCTCGATGTCCAGACAACACTTATTGTACCCAAGCAGGCCCATTCTTCGAGGAGCCGACGTTCTTCTCGCAATACGAAAATTCCAATTCAACACCTTATCACCGTCTATGCAAACCAACCGCGTATCGATATTCAAACCTCTTTGACAAACACAGCTAAGGATCATCGACTCCGCGTCCTCTTTCCCACGAATATCCACACGGACACCGCTTGGGGAGATACACCCTTCCATGTCACCGAACGTTCACTGAAACCCGCACCTCAAGAATGGGACAGTCAACTTTACCCAATGATGATGGATTTCTACCTAACCACTATGCTCCAACTCCCCAAAGTACCAGGGAAACCCCTGGGCTGGTTTGAAGACTCCACAACCACCCATGCTCTACAATCCTTTGTAGATGTAACCGATGACTCATGCGGTCTTATCATCGCAAGCCGAGGGCTGCCCGAATATGAAGTACTCAATGATGCCCGTCACACCATCGCGCTAACCTTACTTCGATCTATTGGCTGGCTTTCACGCGAGGACCTAAATACTCGGCGGGGTCACGCTGGTCCTGCTTTAGAAACACCTGGAGCTCAATGTCTTGGGCCTCACTTCTTTCATTACTCCATTATCCCTCATCAGGGGACATGGAAGAACGAACAAGCACACCTGCAAGCCCAAACCTTTACAACCCCCCTTAGAGCCATTCAAATTGAACCCGTTAACACAGGTCCTTTCCCTGCGACACGAAGCTTCTTTACTTTAGAACCCAACAATATCCGGTTTAGTTGCTTGAAAAAAGCTGAAGATGAGGATTTAACTATACTCAGGGTCTATGAATTCACCGGACAAGCATCAACGGGCTCCGTGAAAATTGAAATCCCCTTCACCGAGATCCGACAAGCGAATTTTGCTGAACAACCGCGTAAAGAACAGCATATTTTAGCAATTGATAAGCACAACTTCACCTTTCCTATATGTCCATATCAAATTCAGACTCTATGTCTAGGGCCTAAATCTTGCTGACAGAAAGGCACTTGGGAGTTTTACAATGAGTAACCCATCAAGCACCTAGTGGGTCATATAATGGGCAGTTCCCTCTTTTTTTCATAGGTGCTAATATAGCTATAGTCCTCAAAGGAAAATTAAAAGAAGTTCTTTGATGGTATATTCAACGTGAAACTCACTGGTCCAATTCGTGGTAAACGACTCTTTCTAAGTTGTATGTTCATAGGATTACTTCTCCTCACCACTTCCTTAATTTTCCAATCAGAGATATTATCAGCCCAGCTACCTCCTAATCCTCGGGAAGGATGGGCGGTTTTCTTAGAGATGAACGATTATCCTAATTCCGGGTCAGACCTCCCTACAGGGTTTAGTGATTCACATAAATGGAATAATACCCTACAGATGCTAGATTGGCAATCTGATCACATTCGATTCTATCATGGTGAACTTACCCAACTAGTTGGGGAGACCGCTCTTACCTTCCTTCGACAGAATGCAGATGCCAATGATGTCATTCTCTTCTATATTTTCGCCCATGGCAATTATATCCTTAATACAATGAATTGGTTACACTGGTTCCCTAGCCAATGGGGGATTTTGCCCAGTCAAGAGAAAGTGTTAGTTGTTTCAGATTGTGGATCCGAAGAAATGTTACCTCAGCTTTCTGATTCTCATATACACATTGCGTCATCACAAATGGGAGAATACTCTTGGGCAGGACTTCCTGAAGAATCGTTGCCTATCATTGGAGATGTGTTTAATCATTTCTTTACTAATGCCCTACTCAATTCATCTGCCGATGAAAATGCGGATGGTGAAGTATCACTTGAAGAGGCTTTTGAATATGCTTCACCTTTAAGCCGTGAGTACATCACAACAATTGTGTTCCCTGCTTTTCCCTCCTATTCAGACCTATGTAACAACGTAGCACCACATCCAGTACTTGATGATAACTATCCTGGAGATTTCTCCCTACACGTTGATCCTGGAGATCCGCCAATAGCTCCTTTTGTGTTGTCTCCTCTTGAAGTTGCTTTAATCGTTTTCACTGCTATCCTGTTAACTGTTTTTGCAGTAATGGGGCTGTTCATTATCCGCAAACGCCAATCCTTGCATTGATTGCTAAATACGGCTTCTAATTCGAGAGGGAACTGGATCAATGATGATTTGACCAGTTTTTCGAGCTTGTGCAATGAAGGCAAGTGGCGTGTCACTGCGAAGTAGAAAACGAAACGTCTCATCATCTGTGAAGAAACCCATAGTGGGTTCTGCTAATTTCTCTTTAACGGCTTTGAGGAGACTTCGATAATCTGTCTGCCATTCCTTGATCTCGAATTCAAACGGTTCCAGGATTTTTGTTGATGTAATCAATCGAATTTGTCCATCGACACGAAGAAGAATTAAACTAGCCCAGATCTGATTTTCTTCAAAGATCCCCAAGACGAATACTATATTCGGTGGTAGTGCATCTAACAGTGTCTGTACCCTTTCGAATAATGAGAAGGTACTCTTTCCCCAAAATTCCTCGGGCCAAACATGAAAACGACGCCCCAACTCTTCCTTGAGACCTTCTTGAGCAAGTTCAATATATTGTAGAATATCCATCTCGGGTTTAAACGCGGCTTGAATTTTTGCAAGTAAATACACTACTAGTCCTTCTTCTACCATTATGACTGCGTCAACATCTTCGCGTTGCTGTAACTGTTGAACGACTGTGATTGGAGTCGAAAAGGGACCAGTTAAGTCAGGACGTATCCCCTGGAGTGAATGGAACGCTTGAGTGATCTCCGAGGATTGGTAGCGCAGATAGAGGACACCGCGTTCACTGAAAAAATGTGGAATTGTGTTGAGAAGATTCGTCCAGTGTGTTGCCGCAACATCAAATACCCGATAATTCTCTGCGATTCTTCTCATCGAACCACCTCAAAAATTCGGAAATCGTATGCGTTTAGTGCAATCTCTTGGGGACCACGCTGGGGGAGTTGTTCACCTGTCCAACCATCTCGAAGAAGGTTCCGTTGTGCGACTTTGACTGAGACAGATTGGGGTTCATTAGTGGGATTAAGCAAGAAAATGACCTGGGGAGACCGGGTTCCCCAATAGACTTCATCGACAGAGGGGTTCTGAACGTCGCCTACCGGTGCCAATTTTAGGTGTTTTAGAGATTGGCTAACTACGTTTTCTGCATCAACAGCGTCATCGCGGCTAAGTGTTGGAGGTAACGTAATTCCAAGATAAATGAACGTTCCCTTTCCATGAGCTTTCATACTCCCAGCAACACGATTACCAACGCGCACATCATCCTTTTTCAAAGTGAAAGGATCATGAAGTCCAACTAATGGACGTCGACTACTAGGGGCCTGAAGTTTGGCAGAATCAGATAAGATGGTGCAACCCCGCATATCACTGCCTAAATATGGTACTTCAGGACCAATTATTGCAGTGCCTCCCCGCACAACGTATTCAACGATTTTTTTCTGTAAGTCTTCAGACATGAAATCGAAGGTAGGAAGAAAAAGAGCCTGATATTGACTTAGTGCTGGGCGATCCATGTCAGTATCGCCAATGCCAAATGGGATTTTCGAAGAGGTTAATCCCCAATAGAAGGCGTTCCAGAGGGCAGGATAGGCTTTTTGGATGGTTTCTGTGTAACTGAAAGTTCGATTTGTCAGTAATAATTCCGAGGGGATATCGATGAGATCAGTAAGCCAATTATTATTCTTACACAAAGCATGAAGTCGTTCATATTCAAAATTCCGGAGAAGGATAACGGGAACATTTCGCTGCAAGGTATGTAGCTGCAGGTTACCTAGAATCGTTAAGAATCGCTTCAAAAAGGTATATTGTTGGTCATCAATTGCAGCTGATTCTGAGATTGGGCTTCCTATCCATCGATTACGGTTAACGAGCATATGCGTATTGAATCCCCGAATACCATGCATCAAGGCAACCACTAATGCAAATTGCTGTTCACTTTTTGTCAATGATGGACCCCATGGCCAAGTTCCCATTCCTCCTTCAGCAAGGAATGGAAGTCGACTTACAGTACTAAGATAGAGTGCACCGCGACGGAGTTCATCATAACGGGGCATTTTCAAGTAGAGACCAGCACCTTGAAGATCAAGTTCTTTTTCGGTTTTAGAGATATTGAGGGGGAGGGAAGGAAATGTACTACGAGTGTTATGAAAAGTGATAACTCCACGTATCCCTCGCGACCAAAGAAGGCTTGCAAGGACGCTTAGGGCTAGTCCCACATAATATTCTTGAAACTCCATCCAATCCAAATATCGTGGTATTGCTTCACGTTCAGTAGTAGCTAGAGCACGGGGTGGTTCAATATCGGTGAAAGTTGCATAGCGGGTCCGATATGCTCGGTTGAGGGCTCCAATCGATGGATACTTACTAGCCAGGAACTCATGATACCACCGTAGGGCATGTGAAGAATAGTCTGCACTGAAAGGTCCATTCATAAAGAGCAATGGCAGTTCATTATCAATCTGAACGCCAATAATAGGTCCAGCTGGAGTAAGATGACGGGCGAAAATGGGACAGATTGCATCAAAAAACTTCGAAACTTCATCATAGAATTTTTCGCTAGCATAACTCGGCATAGGAAACGGAGTAGGTGTTGCAGGAATAATCACTTTTGTCCCGTACGCAGAAACCGCTTGGATTTCGGGATCATACAATACCCGTTTCGGAAAGCCATAGTAATTTAGTTCAGCGTTTACACATGGTCCAGGTCGAACGGTTACATACAATCCCTTTTGTCGGCAGAGTGTAAGAAATCCTTCAATATCCCGTTGTTTATCGGTAGTACCAAAATCAAACAAATCACTGGCAACTTCATGGACGTTCCAAGGGACTGCTGTGGAGATAATTCGAAATCCTAATCCGATAATCCGGTCAAGGACCTTACTCCAATTTTCCAAAGGAATCTGCCAATAATCAATGGAACCACTATAAAGTGGAAGTTGGGCTCCTTCAACCCTAATGGTGTTCCCTTCAATTTTCAGCAAAGGTTGTACTACTCTACTGGATACCTCATCGGCGATACTAATCGGCTCCATGGCTTCAACTCACCGTACCCACACTGGTCCGCTGTCTAGAATGATCTTAACCTCGGAAAGTCCCGGCTTTAGACTGTGCACACGCACCTAGAAATAGCTTCCCATAAAGAGTAGAATCGAATGTCTATTTAGCGAAATCAAATTTTGCAATGGATTCGGGATACATCTCTCCTGGTTTTAGATATTCAATTTTTTCCGGAAGCAAATGAAGTAATCCATATTTCGGATCAGAAGGTGACTTGAAATAGTTCGAAAAAAATGATGTCGCCTTCGCTATCCGTTCACGAATCTTGGGGTCTTCAACGATTTTTGCTCGAGCACTGAATCGTATGTACCCTGAAGTTTCGGCATAAGGGACTAACGTCACTACCTCAACTTTCGAATTCTGCTGAATTTGATGAAATTTCGCGTCCTCAGAGCCCGTGAGAATAAAGAGCTCTCCATTATTCTCTATGGCAGTCACTGGTCGAACTCGAGGTTGGTCACCATCCAGGGTAGCCAAAAATACTGTGGTTTCACCTTTCATAACTTCTTCAACTGAAGGAATGGACATTTTCATAACACCTCTCATGGTTTCCATGTCTGTACAAATCCATGGACAAGGTCAATTGCTGCTTGAATGTCGCTTAATCGTAAAAGGGAGATTGCTGAGTGGATGTATCGGCAGGGTACGGAAACAACGCCAGTCGGTACTCCCTTACGTGATTGTGAGATAGGACCGCCATCGGTTCCACCTCCCAATGGTTGCTTGTATTGAAATGGAATTTTTTCCTTTTTTGCGACTTGCTCTAAAGTGGCGAGAACTTGAGGGTGGGTAATTAATGTTCGGTCAGCAACAGTGATCGCAGATCCTTTCCCCAACTGCGTAGGAGATTTATGTTTGGGGATGCCAGGCATGTCACCCGCAGAAGTACATTCCAGGGCTAATGCAACATCCGGTTCCAGAGTGTATGCACCAGTTCGGGCTCCGCGGCCTCCTATCTCTTCACCCATCGCAAAATTCACCACGAGGGTCGACGCATGACCAGGGGTTTTTGCTAATCGGCGAAGTACTTCGATTATAATCAGACAGCCTACTCGATCATCAAATGCTTTCCCGGAAACCACATCGTCAGGCAGTTCGATGAACGGCTGCCATACCGTCATTGGTGTCCCCACACGGATACCCATCGCCTCGACATCCTTCTGCGAAAAGACACCGATATCAACGTAAAGATCCTCAATAGCAATGACCTGCTCTCGTTGCTTCGCCGTAGTCAAATGTGGAGGAGTAGCACCAATCACCCCATACACCCGTTCCGACTTTGCTGGACCTTTTGGACAAAGGACCACGCGGTGTCCAGGAAGGATTCGCGGGTCCCAACCACCAATTGGTGTGATGCGGAGGAATCCATTATCATGAATGTATCTTACGATGAATCCGATTTCATCGACGTGGGCATCTAGCAAAATTCTTGGGTGTTCCTTTTTCCCATTACGAATAGCTAATAGATTTCCGAGGGGATCGACCCAGACCTTATCAACGAACTGTTCAATTTCACTATGAATCACTGCACGCGCTTCAGTTTCATAACCAGAAATCCCAATTACTTCAGAGAGTTTGCGAAGCATTGATCGAAGTGTTTCAGTTGACATTATACCGACACCTTACACGCAGCATCTATTCATTGGTGCTTTGAAGCTAATCTTGGATAAAAGACTAATGGCACCTGATTTCCACAATTATTGGACAATATATCCATGACATTGAGGAAACCTTTAATTGTCTTGAAACGAACGCTAAGATACACGACTGAAGGGATTCTGGCTGAAGGGCGGTAAGATTAATGACAATGCACTCCGTGTTCATCTTTCTCCAATCCGGTGAAACACTTATTTCACATACTTCGCCCGTAGTTAGACTCGAACAAACCTTACTCACCGGCCTTCTCACCGCCATCCGAGAGTTCGGACACGAAGCCATCGCGGAAGAAATCCGTACAATTGGCGCAGGCGCCTACCGCTTCCACTACGACGTACTCGACCCTCTTATCTCCGTTGGTCTCGCAGACGGAAACGCTGATGAACTCGAAGTACAAGCCGTTCTACACAGCCTCAATGTGCTCTTTTATAACCAATATGAAACCCAACTCAAAAAATGGAGTGGAGATGTCAAACCCTTCCAAAGTTTTCTTCCCATCATCCTTGAAGCCCTCAAAGCCCATAACGAACGATCCCAAGTTGCTCGCCAACGAATATCTTCCACCGAATACATCCTCAAGACATTCGATACAACACTTGATGTCCTATTATTGAATATTCTTGTTGGCAGTGCTGTCATCATAACAGGAGTCACCAAGAAAAAATTCGAACAACTTAGTGAAGCGATCGACAGTTTCCTTCCCTTCTCAGTACCCAACATGCCAGGTATCAATGACCTCGAGACTGCGAAAGGAATACTAGAAAGCCGTGAACAACAGCAACAAAAACACCCAACACTCCTTGGCGTTACTAAAGACGTTTACCAAAGCCTAACTACTCCAGATAACCTCACACAATACCTCTTTGTTAACCTCACCAAAAGCCCTCCTGTATACCTAGCTCCCCTCAACCAACCAAGTATGGATCTCGCAAAACAAGCTCTTAGTCTTACGGACGACCGATTACTTCAAGCCAAATTACTTGAACTCCAACTCGATACCCTTCGCGCACAATTGAATAGTTTCCTTGTATTACGTCAAAGTGCCCACCACTTCAATCTGGAACATCTTCGAAGCCTTTTGCATTTCGACTCCGAACGGTTCCGTCTTCTTGCATACCTATCTCAAGAATCTGTTCTCGTACGAAGTCACACAGAATCCGAAGTAACAGAAGAACCAGAAGAAGATACTGAAGAGTAAGCTCAAGAATTATGAAGTATCCAGATAAGACAACGAACATGGTATCCTGCCTAAAACTGTCATAATAAACTCGAAAATTGTCAGAATATCACTATTCCTCTTGTTTCATGCTACTTTTAGTTGCTCCACAAATGCTGTTTTCATTAAGCGCATCGGTTGTTCTGACAAGTTCTCAACGGTTCCCGTGGACAACCCTTACAGCAGGCGAGCTTATAATATTCTCTGGCGCCTCTGTTGCTATCAATAGAAGAGCTATTTCAGGACATAGCTTTCGCCTAAAACGATAGCTTTCAAGGGATATTTCCCTTAACAACATCATCGGTTGTGGTAACGGTTGCCAGAGCCAGAATCTCCGGTTCAACGGTTGACAATTCATGGTCCAATTGATGGCAACAACTACCAATTCATTGGAAACTGCTTCCATTTCTTTGTAACAGTCCCAATTAGACCGCTATTCAACATCTCTTTCCTTTTGGATCTTCACTCAGACAGTTGTGGACCTTATCTATCCCACACCACTACTGTCCATTAGAGACCTCTAATTCCCCACCACTGATGTCCCTCGAATGGTCCACCGAAAGCCATAAAAATAAACCAAATTCCGCGCTCACACCTGGAACCCCCAACAAACACTATCTAGGAGAGATGACCTCGGATGACCTCATCACTATTCCGTCAGCAAGCGATTAAAACCCTCCATTGCCGCCTCCCCGACCTCCACCCCGACCAACTGGTCACCATTAATACCCGCTACACCGAAGCGGTGACCTTTGCCCTCCAACAACTCTTCACCCAAGGGATGATAGGCAAATCGTGGAAGGTCCAACGCGAAGCCACCAAACAGATGTATCAGACCATGCGGAAGATCCCAAACTTTGCTGCCCTCAACGCCATGCTCCTCGATGAAGCCTGTAACGAAGCCACAGAACTCCTCCACTGGATAGAAAACCGAATACGCCGCACCGAGACTTTCACTCGCCTCACCAATGTCACCGTCGTCCAAACCATTTGTTGGCTCAAGGGGGTGATGACAGAATCCAAAGACTCAGGGAGTCAAAGCCCAGAGAGACCCATGCCATTACTCCAGCCACTCAAGGATACCACCCGGCATCCCCTGCAGCTGCTTTCTGCACCCTTCAGCGAGTTTGTCACCTGGCCCGGGTGGGGCTTCCCAGGTAGCACCTCAGGTGGGTTGACGCGACCTGCCCGGTTAATGCGATCAGCTTGGGCTCCTGTTACCTCTCCGCAAAGCCGCGGTGGCACCATTCGGTTACCAGGTCCCTCACGCAGCGGAGACCCCTCTCTGGGTCTCGGACGAACTCGATGGCAGCTAGGCGGTCAACCTTTGCGAATCCTCCAGCGGGCGCTGAATCGAAGGGGAGGGCTACGGGTCGGGGAACCACGCCTCCTTCTGCGTGGGGGTATCCCCCATTTGGCGGTGCCGGTGGTGCGGAAGGTCCAAGTCCCTGATCTACGGAGGGAGTCACCAGAGACCGTCGTGGGCGTCGATATCGGGGCAAACACCTTAGTGGCAGCCGTGGCTCTGCGCCAGAATGTGCCCCAAGCTGCTAAGTGCGTGTCGGGGCGTCAGTTCTGTCATCAACTCCGAGTCCAATGGCAGCAGCGCCGCACCGTTGCACGTCGCCAGGCCAAGGGGGTACTGCATCGTATTGATGCTAAAATTAAGCGGATAGTGGATCACTGGACCCATGTGGCAGCCAGGGCGGTGGTCGACTATGCAACTCGACAGCAAGGCGTGGTGGTAATTGTGTTGGAGAATCTGCGGGATCTTCGGTTTGCACGGAATCGTACGCCACTGTGGCGGCGGGTGACCCGTTTTGTCTTGAGCGTGTGGGCCCGGGGTCAACTCCACCGGCGCATCCGGGAGAAGGCTTTATGGAAGGCAATTCCCGTAGTGGAACTATCTACTCGGGATACGCGGTTCTCTAGCAAGACATGTTGCAAGTGTGGGCAAATCAATTACCGGCATCGGTGGCAGCGGATCTTCAGGTGCCCAGCATGTAATGCGGTGGTTCCACGGGATGTAAATGCGGCAACAGTGTTGGCCAGGAGGTATGTGCAGTGTAGGACTTAGGATTTAGGCTGTTTCTCATTTGATGTTGTGAACGGTGACCCCTGGCAACGGGGGTACTTGCCGCTCCAGACGGAGGCACCCCAGCAACGGTGTGCGCGATGACGCTGGTCTGGCGGCAAGGGGACGTGATCCAGTGCCCCGCGTGACGGGTGGGCTGGGTCCCTTGGAAAGGTCCCTCGGTGCGTGGCGAAGTCTGACGGTGCCCAGCCAGTATGATGTGTAACACGGGCTAACCGGTGCGTTTCTGCTGGGCTTGAGATTCGCCAGGACCGAAAGCTGGAGTGATACGGGCTGGGTTCAACCCCCAAAAGTGTCATAATAGCATTTTCCAGATAATTAGTAGATCTCAATAATCTCGTGAATTGGCGCGATTGGATGATCACATTCGGGGCGTTTTAATGTTCATTTTGAATTTCTAATGGACGACTTAAAACCAAATTCTTAAAAATAACCGTTTTATGTCTTTTTTCTGGAAATCTATTCCATCACTTGTGTGTTCTGACTAAACCTATTCCATAGAATCCTCAATCATGTGCTTTTCTAAATGCCTTAAACGCTGTATAGAATGTATGCGAAGCTTTATATGGGGAAAAATGAAGATGAATGAATACAAATGAAACTCAATGAGGGTTAATGAGCGATGGCAATCGACAAAGCAACCGCGTCTGGGAGAGCACGAACCGACGCACTCGCTCGTCTCCAAGCCCCTAGCATTGAGGAGCAACTTAAAGAATCAATGCCCTTGGTGACGGCAACGCTTCGTGTCCGTATTGCCCGTACAATTGCACAGCTTCGCGAGGAAGAACTTCTTGCGAAGCGACGAAAAGAGGTGAGGCACTCGTGAGTAATAAGGTCAAAGCGCTTCAACCAAAACTACGACTCGAACAAGCCCTGGAACAGCTCGATGCAAATGCCATACTTGAACTAATTACGCCAACAGCCAGAACATTCACTTGTCAACGAAATGGTCGACTTGTTGACGGAGGATATTGTGCCTTGTTCTGTCCGATAGGAAAAGAACAGGTTGCCTATAATCCAACGGCAGGTATCGAGGTCATCTGTCCCTTCGCTAATAACAATTTCTTGGGTCGGATGGGCGACGGAGTACTTTCTGACGCATGAGTCATGGAGACTGGGACGAAGAAGCTGAATACATGAAGTAAGGAAACGTGGTGAATAATCACAATTGCTGATCGGATAGTGATAAGCAGATGTTCGCCTTCGATGAACGATTAAAGAGCCTCGGCTGGTCTGATTTTCCATTTCGTATTGATGTTATGCCAGATGTATTTGCAGCTGAAAAACGCTTACTCAATCCATTAACTGTTCAACTGAGAACTGGTAATATCGTTCTTATCGAGGGAGGTCGGGGAACGGGTAAAACCCACATCCTTCGTTGGTTTAATGATTACGTGTCATCCTTATCACAGATGGTTCCGTGTCTGATATCTGAACCTTTGAATTCTACATTACTGAGTAATGCTTTGGTATCACTGTTCAAACAGCATTTGATGATGAAGATCAAAACGACTCCGGTTCTAATTGATGAACTGATTGCGAAGGTTCGTGAGTTTCATACCCAGAGTAAACAACGAATTGTTTTGATGATTGATGATGGACAAAGCTTAGCGTTGACACAAGAGGATTCTGAGAGTATCGAGTTTGAAAAGCGAAAGACAGTGCGATGGCTTCGAGTGCTGAGTGACCTGCCCGCTGTCGTTGTGTTTATTGCTGGATTAACTGGGTTTACTAAGGCTTTAATGAGTATTTTTCCACCTGTAGCTGAACGAGTGACTCTACAATTTTCCCTTGAATCAGAGGGGGACGGGGGACCAGAAGTTCTTTCTCGGAAGGAGATGGAACAGCTCATTCGTCAGCGAATCCGGCACTTTGGTGGTAAGGGCATTACTCCATTTACTGCAGAAGCTCTTGATGAAATTCACCTACATACTCGCGGGATTCCACGAAGCACACTTCGATTTTGTGAAAACATCATTTCCCTAGCTTTTCAAGAGGATACACCCTCTGGTGATCGTATTACCAGTGATTTTGTGCAACAAGTCGTGAAACAACGACCAAGTCCACCCATTCCTACCACATTAATTCCCTCACCACTCGACGAAGAACGATTCATTGAAACCAGCACAATCGATGATGAGGATGACTGGTTCACTGAATTTGATGAGCTTACGGCAACTCAACGTGAAATCTTAGCTCTGGCGAAAGAAAGGAGAAGTGTCACCACAGCTACAGTTGCTGAAGAAGTTGGGATTACGAAGGGAACAGCATCAAACGAATTGAAGAAACTCTTTGATAAAAAGAAACTTCAACGCCGCAAAGGGTACCGAGGCTATGAATACCTTCCCCGCTAGCCTGTTTCATTATTCTTGAGGAATCTCATTACGGATTTTTTGCGATACTAATGTTTAAGTGACACTTCTACTGCATGTAACTTGGAAAAAACTCTGTGGGACCTGGGCATGTCACACGATGCATTCGATTACCTTTTCAAAGTTGTACTAGTCGGCGACGCTGAGGTTGGAAAAACTAGTCTCACGACACGGTTCGCTTACGGCACCTTTACAGATGGTTATATCTCCACCCTTGGTGTAGATTTCATCGTCAAATCCATCCCGGTGAATAATTATATCGTAAAACTTCAGGCCTGGGATACTGCTGGTCAAGAACGCTATGCGGGTGTTCGACCGATTTATTATCGTGGGGCGAAGGGTGCATTATTAGTCTTTGATATTACGATGCGTCAAAGCTTTGTGAATGTTGAAAAGTGGTTCAATCAGATTCGCAAGTATTCTGGGTTGGATGTGCCAATAATTCTAGTAGGGAATAAATTAGATTTGACAGATTCTCGCGTGGTGAATACCGATGAGGTTCAAGTGTATTCTGCGCAAAAGGAGATACCCTACTTTGAAACAAGTGCAAAGACTGATTATGCTGTTACTGATGTGTTCAAGAAATTAGCAGAACTCATTTTAGCTTCGGAACTCACTAAAGAACCAAAGATGGAATAAGGCGGTCCTGGCATCTAGAGAATAATTAGTTGAAGGACAATGGCTGAGGACGCTGCTTCAACAGAAGTTACCCCACCTAAACGGCTTTGGGAACTGTTGGAGCAATACATAGCTCTAAGCCAGAGATACGATGACCGATGGCAAACAATTCAGAATGAAGCACAAAACCGGCTCTCCAAATATTTGGAGGCACAAAGTTTTGGAACTACAATGCGAGTTTTTGATACCATCGATCTATTACATTATATTGATGAGTTCGTTGACAACCTGTTAATCTATTATGCCTATTATCGCAGTAGTCAACGGAGCATGGCAACCCTCTTCGCTTCAATTGGCATAACGGATCATCGTATGTTTGCTGAAATGGTCCGGGTATCCAGTGATCCACGCGTAAAGATAGACATCACTGAATTAGATATTCAAGGTGTTGGGTGGTTTCTGAAACAATTCCTCGACGAGTACCAAGCGGTGGAGCGAAATACGAAAAAGTTGGCACAGTATTTACCACGATTAGAAATTGCAGTTTCGCATACTTTCAGTGAAAGTATGAACCGTTTTCTTGAAGTCCTCTGTTACGCAACTTCACAAGAAGCTGAGGAGTTACGGGAAGCTGGATTCAAAATCCTGAACGCGGCTATTGCTGAACAAGACTTGAGTATAAAGGTCAATCTTGTCGTAGAAGCCATCGAATTCTTTGTGAAGGATGCTCAAAATCATCCCTCCTTTATTCTCACCGAGTCCACTGGTTATTTCGGTGCCCAGGAATTGGAAGAATTTGACCACAAAATTACTGTGTTCAAAAAACTGCATGAACGCTTTAAAGAGCATGTAAGCTTATCTAATCGAACCTATTGGGTCTATGAACGGCACCATATTACCCTCTTTTCTAGCATTTTCGAAGGATCCCATCTTGAAATTATTGATATTATGGATAAGATCAGTACTGGATCTCGGGTACATGAATTTAAAACTAATATTCGAGATTGCCAAGGGATGTTACTTGGAGTGTCGCAAGCATATTCTCTTTTCCTAGAATATAGTGCCTATTCGCAACAGATGCTCACGTTAGTGGACGCCTATGGTGAAATTGCTGAATTTCTCCAGAGTGAATTATTACAAATTCTGTATACATTACAGTTACAACGGAATAATCTATATCTCGAGGTCCGAGATGAATTCCGTGAGGTTCTTAATGAGTTCCAACAAACGCTCCTCAAAGTGTGTTCTTTAGACACGACACATAACTAATTTTCACGAACGCTACTATTCCTTAAAGAAGGTTGTCGTATTAGGAAAGGATTTATTCAAAAACTAATTCTCCTAAACAAAATTATATGAGTGATAATCTTGCGTTCATCAAAGTTCTCTTCTCTTACTTTCCTTTTCTTATTCATTGGCCTACTCTTTCTCAGTTTTCCCCATCCAGCTCCAAATTCATCAAGTTCTTCATTAATCCCGAGTCCTATATTTCACCCATTACTTCACTTTGGAACTCAATCAGAATCGATAATCCCAGTCAATCACCGTGCGAATCCCTCACCCACGATCCCTTATAATACCGCTCCTACAGAAATTCAGGCAATCTTGGACCAAATCACAACTAATTCATACGGTGATGAACTCATAACCTTAGCTGTGACGATAGGTTCCCGAATGTATGGGACCACGCAAAATGAAGAAGCAGCCGATTACATCGCCTCCGTATTCAGCGAGGCAGGATTGGAGGTATCCTTCCATTATTTCGGAACTGAAGGTCCTAATGTGATAGGAACATTGCAAGGGGGAAATGCAAACAATAACGAATGTATCGTCGTTGGAGCACATTTTGATACAATACCCAGTTCATCGAAAGGGGCTGATGATAATGGCTCCGGAATTGCTGCTGTGCTAGAAATGGCGAAATCCATGTCACAGTACTACTATAATTACACCATTCACTTCGTTGGCTTTAATGCAGAAGAAATTGGTCTTGTTGGCAGCAGTGCCTATGCCAACAAACTCGAGCAGGAGAATGTACCAGTAGCCCTGATGTATAATTTTGATATGCTTCTATGGGAAAGCCCTAATGCGCCTGTGAATCGAAAGTTGGAGATTATCCATAATGGAGATATGAGTGAGACTATTGCCCAACAAATTGCCACAATTGGTCAAACGTGGGTTGGCGCACCTATACAGACTAATCATAAACCTGGTTGGACGATGAGTGATCATGCACCCTTTTGGGGACAAGGGATACCGGCTGTGTGGTTCTTTGAATATAACGGGCTAGGTAATCCCTACATACATAGTAGCCAAGATCATTTGGGACAACCTGATTATTCAATTCCTCTTGGTACGTTGGCAACTCAGACTGCTGTTGCGGCGCTAGCTGATTATGCCACAATTGTTTCAACTCAACCAGGATTTCCAGATGTCCACTTTGTCAGCCCCGTAGACGACAGTTTTACATCACCACAGGATTCCGTTTCAGTAATATTAGCTGTAGATGATGACTACAATGATATTACGCAGGTTGAACTCTCGATAAACAATGAACCTTGGATTGATATCACCGCAGGGCTAAATGCCACCCATTGCACCCATCTTCTCAATTCTGTTGGCATGTATGGTCCTGTAACACTGAAAGCGCGCATCTTTGATGCCGCAGGTTGGATTTCCTATACTCAAATACGCACAATATTTGACAAGGGAATCCATTGCGAAATCCATTCACCACATTCAGGCGATATTTTAGTCGAAGGATTTCACAGCACGATTTGGATCAATGTTTCAGATCCTGATGGATATCCCATCCGTATGGTTCAAGTGCGTACTAATAACGGTTCTTGGGCACTTGCTTCCCAACACCTTCCTGGTTTAGTCTACTACTATAATTGGACCGTTACTGGTAATGGCGCAATTCTCATCGAAGCCCTTGTGATTGATGCTAATGGGAATTATGTCATAGCAGGCATTAGTGTCACCATTGAATCATTTCCCCCTATCATTTCAGATGTTCATTTTCTTCCTGTACAACCTTTAGACACTGATGTAGTGATAATTAGTGCTACTATTACACAAGATAGCCGTGGTACAGGAATTTACAACGTGTTAGTCCATTTTGATATAGACAATACATACTGGCGTTTAAGGCGGATGGAACTAACCAATGGGGATTCTTTCACATTGATGCTTGGTCCATATCCTGCTGGAACTCAACTTCGGTTTTACATCGAAGCTATTGATAATGTCAATAATGTTGTTATTGATGACAATGAAGGATTATATTATTCATTCACCTCGAGAGCAAATCCTATGCCATCCTTACTAATGGGAGTTGGCATCACGCTCACCATAACAATTATCATAGTGGCAATCGGTGTCTTTGTGTTTCTCCGGAATCGTCAACGAATTGATCAAATGGCATCATAAGATCAAATACTGACAACTAATTTGAAATAGATTGGGTGTGAAAAGCTTTTTAGCTTAAGATAAGCCTCTCCTCTTTACTGCCTCGTGAAAGGTGGGGTGACGAGGTGTCACAAAACATCAAAGGAAGTCCATGGTTTCAAAGCTATGGTCATAAATTCGTAATTATCGCTTTTCCTATAGCACTCATCTTTTCATTAATTCCATTCGTTATCGGTTTATTTGATTCCCAAATAGCTCTGACATATTTGCTAAGTGCTAACATCGTAGTGTTCCTTACGATTTTTGGTGTTTGTCTCATTCTTCTCGGATTTCATAATCTAGTGGCCCGTCGTCTTGCACTCATCGTGGCAATCACAAGTATAATCGGTGTATGTGCTAATTTCTGGCTCTTAGTGGAAACCCTCTTTTTTGGTCTACCAGTCTCATATCCCTCTGCCTCTAGCTATCTTGCAGCAATAGCAAATATAGTGCTACTCGTCGGATTTGCCTTAGTCTCGATTGAGCAACGGCGCCAATCCTGGC
>JAEOTO010000005.1 GCA_016839805.1 Candidatus Hermodarchaeota archaeon | reverse complement strand
TTGGATTATGGCTGCGATCTTTGGCATCGCAACCGTGATGTTTACTTTACTTTCGTTTCGTTCTGGAGCTCACGAATTTTATTCCTTCGTTGATATTCTTGTTGCCTTTATAACGACGATATCCTATGTTCTCATGGCTCTTGGTTTCTTAGTGGTCACTTCAGGTATTGGTGAACCTGTTTATTGGAGTCGATGGCTCTTTTACATGGCCAGTTGTAGTTTACTCACAATATCCGTGGCAATGGTTCTGAGACAGACCGAATCTATGACGCTCGTGAAGATTCCTGTATTGACGATGCTGGTTATGTTTTGTGGCTTTCTAGCCGCTTTTATTACTAGCATCGAGCGGTGGTGGTTCTTTGCCTTCAGTTCGATTGCCTACGTTGCGCTTCTCATTACGTTGTTTAAGGGTATGCCGAGAGGAGGAATGAATTCACAGCTAATGTTGTTTATCATTATCTTCTGGTCTCTCTTTCCTCTGGTGTTCATGCTTGCACCAACAGGATTTGGTCTCATTACAACCCTCGTTGCTGTAATACTGTATGCAGCTTTAGATGTGATAACAAAAATCATCTATGGGCTAATCATCCTCTTCCGAGTAGAAAAGACATAATTCCTTAAATGTAATCGCTTAGACTACGAAAATTGCATTTGCTCAAGGAATCTTCTGCATTCTATTTAATCTACTTTCACTGGATAGGCAATGGGCTATTTATATTACTGTTTCGTGTTATTTGATTAGATATATTTTTAATTAAGGATAATATTTATATATGGCTTGGGTACTTAACACTGTTAATTCCGCGAATGGTTAACCCCAACCATCCACGGATTCATAAATCAAAGGATGGATGTAATATGGAAAATATTGTTAAAATTGCTAAAGATGCTGGCCAATTTAATACTCTATTAACGGCAGCAACCGCGGCTGGATTAGCCGAAACATTATCGAATGATGGACCCTTTACAGTTTTCGCACCTACTGATGATGCTTTCTCAGCTCTCCCAGAGGGCACAGTTGAAGCTCTTCTTAAAGATACTGAAAAATTGAAAGCTATTCTCCTCTACCACGTGGTAGCAGGGAAATACAAAGCTAAAGACGTCATCAATAAAGACGAAATCAAAACGGTCCAAGGTCAAAGTATTCACATTGATGCCAGCGATGGTGTCAAAGTCGATGATGCTCACGTAATTCAGGCTGACATCGAAGCTGAGAACGGCGTGATCCACATCATTGATAAAGTGATCTTGCCCAAATAGGATTCTATGAATCCTTTTTAATGAGGGGGAATTCTCCCTCATTTTTTCTTTATCTATAATATTATAATAATAATTAATAAGCAAAGAAAATTCAGGTGATATGTATGGTAATGCCAAAAGTAGAAGAAAAAGCGCCCGATTTCACAGCGCCCACAGATGATGGTTCAACACTTACCTTAAGCAGTCTTCGAGAAAATATCGTCGTCTTATACTTTTATCCGAGGGCTGGCACCCCAAGCTGTACGAAGGAAGCATGCTCTTTTCGAGATAGCATGATCCGCCTAACAGGTATGGGTGTGAAAGTAGTAGGAGTGAGTACAGATAGTGTAAAACGCCAGGCTGGGTTTAAAACGAAGAATGCATTGCAATTTCCGCTTGTTGCAGATAAGGAGCAAAATGTGGTTAAGCTCTATGATGTTCTTAAATCTGAAACCGGTTCTGCCAAACGATCAACATTTCTGATCGATCGTGAAGGAACAATCCGTTTTATTTGGCCAAAGGTTCGAGTACCGGGCCATGTTGATGAAATCATATCAAAAATTGAAGAACTAAAACTTTAGAGAAATTTAAGTTTGGGGGTTTTGAATGTCGAGGCTGAAACCAAAGAAGCTCAATGTTCGATTTCACGACTCTCTCTCATCTAATGATTTAATTTTTCCACGCCGATACACTCTTACTCATTCTGATAGGACTGGTGATCTTTTTCTTACGGTAGGTCTTGATTACGATTATGAACAGATTAAAGGTTGGTACACGCGGCTAATGCGCGATGAAGTTCTCGCAGAATTGGTTGAGGATAAAGGTGGTTACGTTCTTCATGTGTATTGTGAGGTTAATAGAGGGTTTGGGACCCGAAGATTTCGTGAAGCGATTTTTAGACGTGAGTTATCTCTTGTTTTAGAAGCTATCCGTTATGGAGATCGTGACCTATTTGAAAATATACCTGGTCTGGATTCATCCCAAGTTCTGATTCATTTTTGTGCAAAGAAACCCGAGAACGATTTTCTCGAGAACTGGGGACCATTAGGAAAATATGTCCTCTCATCGGTTTGAAAAAGTGGCGGAAAAAATTTCTTTCGAATATTGACTTTCTTCCTTATGATTAACAATTGGTTTTGGATAATTTAGTTGTGCATCCCACTGGGTCGGTTTAAACCATCGGTGAATTATCTTCGGTTCAAGGTCAACAATTTCGGGGATCCAACGTTTTATGTATTCGCATTTTGAGTCATATTTTTCTTGTTGACGCCAGGGATTGAAGATTCGGAAATAGGGCTGCGCGTCTGCACCAGTTGAAGCTGCCCATTGCCAATTCCCATTATTGACTGCTGGATCATAATCGACTAGCTTGTGTGCAAAATAGCGTTCGCCCCATCGCCAGTCAATATGGAGGTCTTTGGTGAGAAATGAGGCGACAATCATTCGAACCCGGTTATGCATCCAGCCGGTAGTATTAAGTTCGCGCATCCCTGCATCTACGATGGGGAATCCCGTTTTTCCTGTACACCATGTTTCGAATAATTCCTTATCATAGTTCCATTGAATTTTTTCAAAACGTGGTTTAAAGGCGTGTTTGAATACATGGGGATAATGAAAGGCGATGTGTGTGTAGAAGTCTCGCCAATAAAGTTGGCGTATTAATGGATGATGTGTGCCTAATTGTTTGGTGATAGCTGAATAGACTTCGCGAATCGAGCATATTCCAAATTTGATGTAAGATGATAGGCGGGTGGTGCCATGTTTGCTTGGGAGGTCCCTGCTAGTCTCATAATTTTTGTAGTCTCGTAGATTTGAGAGAATACTAAGGCATTCTGCTCTTGTACCTTCAACAAGTAGGGATTCATTGGTTTGTGTTTGGATTTTTTTATGCAATCTTTTGACTGGTTCATCACGTTTTTGCTTGATTTTTAGATAATTTTTGTATGAATTTTCTTTTGGTGGAGCAATGGATAATTCAGATGCTTTTTTGAAAAAGGGTGTAAATACCTTGTACGGTGTGTTGTTGGCCGTTCGGATCATTTCGGGTTCATTAAGAAGCGAATCACTGAATTGTTGGAACTGGATTTTTTCCTTTTTACAAATATTCTGGATATATGCATCTCTGCGTCGACTAAAAGGTGAGTAATCACGGTTTATGAAAATAGCATCAATATTATGGGTTGAAAGTAGTTCTGGTAGAATTTCCTCTGGGATGCCTTTCATATAGAAGAGTTGACCGTTTTGTTGTTGAAGATGATTTTCTAAATCCAGTAATGCTTTAGTCAGAAGTTGTATCGCATTCATGTGCGGTGTTTTTTGTTCAAGAAGCCTGGGATCGAAGATAAAGCATGGAAGAACCTGTCCTGAATTGGCTAGTGCGTTAATTAACGCGGAGTTATCGGTTAGCCGAATATCTCGGCGAAAAATAAATAAGGAATTTTTATACGATTTACCCATTTTTCATATCCCTGATAATTAATCCGTATCGAATATATGAGAAAAAGCATTCCTCAAGTATGTATGGGGTAAAGAAGATGTCCATTGTCAAGTTACCAAAAATGAAACGCAAAATGATTGAAGAGCTTCTAAAGAATCAGGTGATTTGTCGCATTGCATTTCGAGGAGAGGATTACCCGTATATGGCTCCTTTTCAATATGCGTACATCAACGGAAACCTCTATTTCCATTTCACACGCTATGGTAAGAAGATGAAACTAATCGAACATGATAATCGTGTCGCTGTGGAAATCGAAACTTACAAACCAGATCTTCATCAATATTGTTTCGTGGTATTCAGAGGGGAACTAGAAGTTGTGGGTGACCCAAATGAAAGAGGAAAAGCCATCAATCGAATGGCTGAAGTCGGTTCTAAATCCTTGTCAACTAATTTCCTTGCTGCGCATGGATTGAAAAAATCAGATGGATGGCAAGCGCTAAATCCCGAGAAACCACTCAATATTGTGAAGTTAAAGAATATTGTAGAAACGATTGCACTTGGATCACCAGACGGCGAGTAGAGAAGCCGATTGTACTGGAATTTGAATGGTAATAAATTAAAAGGACGTCTAAGGCAAACCTATATCATTACAATGTCATAGCACATCAAATATTCACTGGTGCGATTTATATGCAACAGCTGGGGCAAGAAGCAAGTAAATACATAACCAGAAATGCAGACAAAATAAGAGAAGATATTATCCAATGTCAATTGAAAGTGCAACCAGACCTTATGGAACGGTATAGGGATTTGGGATATGAGTATTTTCGGCGTGATATTATATATCATCTTAAATTTCTCAGTAGTGCTCTGACATATCTGAGTAAGGGTTTATTTGGCTCGTATATTGAATGGGTGAAAGGCTTGTTGGTTGATCTCAATGTTCCTATGGAAGACATCGTAGTAAATTTCCAGTGCTTTAGGAGAGTTTTTGAATCGAAAGCACCTGGTCCACTTCGCGATGTTCTTGTCGAGTTTATGGATTCAGGGTTAAGCCTGCTTGATGTAGACGCAATTGAAATTCCATCATTTATTGAAGGTGATTTCCCTCTTTCTGAACTTGCCACTCAATATTTGGACTCGCTTCTACATGGTAATTCACAGAGTGCTAATCAGCTCATTCAGGACGCAGTTAAGAAGGGTACAGATATCCGTGATATCTATCTTCAAGTACTTGAAAATGTGCAACTAGAAATTGGTCGACTCTGGCATGCAAATCAACTAACAGTAGCCCAAGAGCATTATTGCACCGATTTAACACGGCGGATCATGGATTCACTTCATTCTTACATAAAACCGTCAAAACGATTAGATCGAACCTTAATAGCAAGCTGTGTAAAAGGTGAGTTGCATGAGCTTGGTATTCGTATGGTATCAGACTTTTTTGAACTAAGTGGCTGGAATACCTTCTTCACTGGGGCCAATACTCCGACACCTGACCTTATTCAAGCCATCAAACAACAAAATGCGGATCTTCTTGCTATCTCAGTGACCATCCCTTGGTATATAATCGAAGCTGAAAAACTCATCACAGAAATTCGGAATACTAAGGAAATCAAGGATATTAGAATCATTGTGGGTGGTCGTGCATTCAAACTAGATCCACAGCTCTGGAAGCGAATTGGTGCAGATGGTTTTGCTCCAGATGCTAAATCGGCTTTAGAAATCGCAGAAGGGTAGTGTTAGCCCTTTTGGAAAGCGACACCAAATGTTCCTCTTGGGTAGTTCCATTGTATCGCCTTTTTGTTGCAGAGGATTTTGCAGGTGCCACATTCAATGCAATCTTCATATTGAAAATGGATTTCGCTATCTATGAGTTGGAAGCATTGTGCTGGGCAACCAGCAATACATGATTTCGTTTTACAATTCTTGCATAATTGGAAGTTAACCTGAATATGGGCTTCCTTATCAATATTATATCGAAGTGTTCCCAGTTTAGTTTCGATTTTTGTTGTCATAAACCTCTCACCGCTTGAATTCCATCCAACATCAGATGTGGAAGTGATACCTCACGTACAATATTCTTCAATAGTAAGTTAACGAGTTTCGGTCTTGGTGAACCATTCGATTGAAAGAGATTCAGGGCTAAATTATTGATGACTTCTGGATAAGTTTTCATCAGACGCATGTTGTTAACGATAGCTGGAGCATTTCGAAAAGTCTTCATATCTTTAAGAACAAAGCTTTGATTCATGAGGTGCTGATAATATTTCATTGTCTTCTTAGTGTAATTTCCTTGTTGCTTCGCTCTCTGGATGGTTTTGGCTGCTGCAATACCAGATGCGATTGCAAAGTTCATTCCTTCAAGAGCATAGCCGATATTTAAGGCAAGTCCAGCAGCATCACCTGTAACTAGAAAATTATCGGTATAAAGTTTGGACAGATCTCGATATCCTCCTTCGGGGACGAGGTGCGCTGAATATTCGATAAGTTCTCCATCCTTGATAAGACGTGAAATATATGGAAACTGTTTCAGATGATCAATAAATTCAGGAGCTTTAGTATTAGCCCCGTTGCTAAAGGAGGGTAACTTCATAACAATACCTAGGGATAGGCTATCACAATTAGTATAGAGAAAACCGCCACCTGGATAATCTTTTGTACACCCTAGGTAGGTATGGGCAGTTCCCTCGTTTCCTTCTAGATTAAACCGTGTTTCAATTATGTCACGAGGGAGTTGAATGACTTCTTTGATGCCAAGTCCAATATTTTTAGGTTGGGGGTCTTTTCGGAGACCCGATTGCTCTGTTAGTAAGGAATTAATACCGTCGGCCGCCACGACTACCTTAGCTCTGATCTCGTCGTCTCCTGCTTTGATTCCTACAATTCGCTTATTCTCCCAGAGAAGGCTATCAACGAGGATTCCTGTGGCTAGAAGCGCGCCAGCTTCCTCTGCGCGTTTAGCGAACCACTGATCAAATTCTTTGCGAATTATCGAATACCCATTATTTGGGGGTTTCCCAAGCTTCGGGCTTGCAAAATCAAGGGAAACGGAGGAATCGTCAGCTAAGAAGATGAGGCTCCGTTTTGTGATTGTGCGTTCAACAGGTGCTTCCTCCCAGAAATTAGGAATCAGTTTATGGAGAACGGATCCAAATAATACTCCCCCTGAGACATTCTTCTCTCCAGGTGTTTTGGCTCGTTCGACTAAAAGAACCTCATGACCTGTTTTAGCAAGGCTATAGGCTGTGGCAGAACCGGCAGGACCTGCTCCCACAACAATTGTATCGACTTTTTCAGTCATTATTCCCATTCTCCTTTCAATCAGGTAATGCTTCAGATGGTTTCCCATAATCACTGAAGATTAGATCAGTAGAGATCTTTCCGCTAAGGAAAGCACTGGGCACTCCTCCGCCGGGGTGAGTGCCTGCCCCGACTATATATAAGCCTTTGATATCTCGTGAACGATTATGCGGTCTAAACCATCCCGATTGAGTCATCAAGGGTTGTAATTGGAATGCATTCCCCTTATAGGCGTTGAATTCTTGTTCGAAATCTTGTGGAGTAAAAACTTCACAAACTTCGATGTTATCTAAAAGTCCAGGTAGATAATTATCATTTAGAAATTGTAATACTTTGTCTTTGAAAGGTTCCTTCATTTGCTCCCAATCAATCCCAGAATCCTGGTGTGTAACCGGGACACAAGCATAGAAGGTTTCACATCCTGAAGGTGCAAGCTCCGGATCGGTCCTCGTGGGCACATGTAGATAAATGGCAAAGTCGTCAGCTAAAACATGGCGATCGAAGATATCCTTCACAAGCTCTTTGTAACGTGAACTGAAAATGATATTGTGGTGTGGCATTTCCGGATAAGTTTTTTTTGTGCCAAAATATATCATAAAGAGACTCATACTGTATTTTGCTTTCTTGTAACGGCGGTCACTGTTTTTCCGACGATATTTTTTATCAATAAGACTCATGTAGGTCATCGCGACATCAGCATTGCTTACGATGATATCGGCAGGAAGGCTTTCTCCATTTGCAGTGATGACTCCTTTCACCCTTCGGTCGTTATCATCGACTTCAATCTTGGTTACTTCTGAATTGAATTTGACTGAACCACCTAGTTCCTTATACAATCGTTCGAGAGCTTCAACGAGCCGATGAGTGCCACCTCTAACCCAGAGCATCCCATACTCGTTTTCAAGATAAGCAATGAGAGAATATACGCTAGTGGCGGTGAAGGGGTTTCCTCCAATGAAGAGGGGAAGGAAGGAGAAGGCCATGCGAAGATGGTCATGTTTCATATTACTTGCGACAAGCCCATATACGCTCTTGTAGGATTTGAGTCGTATGGCCGGTGGGACAATTTTGACCATGCTCCAAAGACTTTCAAAGGGTGTCATGGCAAATTTCTCAAACCCAAGTTCATAGATTGGCTTGAGTAACTTGAGCCATTTATGATAACCATTGACATCGTTAGGGCTTATCTGCTTGATTTGTTCTGTGATTTCGTCAACTGTTCCGATATCAAAATGTGTACCATCCGAAAAGTGGAGCCGATAATGTGGATGTATGGGAACTAACTCAATGTAATCGGATGGATCTCGTCCTACATCACGAAAAACATCTTCCACAACGAAGGGTGGTGTAACAATAGTGGGACCGGTGTCGAATCTAAATCCATCTCGTTCGAATACTCCTGCTCGCCCTCCAAGTTGATGGCGTTTCTCTAAAAGTGTGACTTGGTATCCAGCAGCCTGTAATCTTACGGCTGAAGCCAATCCACCAAATCCTCCACCAATAACAATGACCTTGGAAGAATTATGTTGTTTCATTTTTTTCACCATCAGTAAATTACGTTTTATTGACTGTCCATAATTAGGGGTTCATGACCAATTGCCTTAGATCGCGAAGGTACTCTCGGCGGCACTGAAAGGCAATCAGGAATTTCTTCCATTTTGGCACATATGCCCGTTTTTTGAAAACTTGGTAATCCATTTTTTCAATGGCATTCAGAATGTTGCCATAGACCCTTGAAGCAACCTTGACTGTAAATGCTGCTGCAGGAGGAAGATCCCGTATTCCAATTTCTGCGCTAGCATAATTTGCCCGTGCATTGGCGATTTCGTATTTTAATAACTGCCTGAAATTTGGTGTAATCTCTCGAGCTTCAAAATCCTCTTTTCGTATCCGGAACCGTTTGCGTGTCTCTAGAGGTATATAGATCCGCCCTTTATCGTAATCTTCGGCGATATCTCGGAGAATATTAGTTTGTTGCATTGCGATTCCAAGATCCGCTGCTCGTTGGAGTGTCTCTGGGTGAATTGCTCGCCAAATATGACACATAGATAGGCCCACTGTGGATGCGACCCGGAAGCAGTAGAGGTTAAGCTCTTCTTGGGTTTGAATTTCTTGACGATGAACGTCCATGCGGACGCCTTCAAGTAGTTCATAAAAATATTGAACTGGAATACGATATTTTGTCATGGTGTCGCCAAACGCATGAAAGATTGGGTGATCGAAGATTTCACCGTGACTTAGGCGAGTTACAATTTCACCTAATACGCCAATTTCAGTGTCAATTTGGTCAGGTTCAAGTTGGACTTCATCCACGAAATCGTCAGCTAATCGGCAAAAGCCATATAGAGCTGCAATGCTTCTTCGTTGGTCAGGTTCGAGATAGCGTGAGGCAAAAGAGAAGGATTTTGCATGCTTACCGAATAACTCCAAGCAATAGTCGTAGGAACGATTTAATTCACCTGGCGTCAGAGTATCTTTGACATGGATTTGTGTGGGAATAATTTCTAAGTGATAGGTTTCTCCCCTTAACATGGTCTTAACGCTCACATAGGTTCTCAACGGTGTTAATTCATGTGAGGGGGGATTTTTTTTGTTTTTAAACACTTCTCTCTTACTATCGGAGATTACTAATATTTTCAGTTAGTTATTTATTGTGTAATAATGTTTTACATTAATACATTATTTTTAAATATGACATATTGAAACACCTAATATTCCGGTGGATCTAATACATGAAACCTCAGAATGTTTTAGTGATTGGCGCTGGTGTTGGTGGACTTGCTGCAGCGGCTCTTCTTGCGAAGAGAGGATATGATGTAGAAGTGATTGAAAGATGTGCTGAGGCGGGAGGTCGTGCTCGTGTATGGGAAAAAGAGGGTTTTGTCTTTGATATGGGCCCCTCTTGGTATCTGATGCCCGAAATCTTCGAGAACTTCTTTAGAGAATTTGGGAAATCGGTCTCAGATTATTATAAATTGATGCGATTGGATCCAAATTATCGGATTTTTTTTGGTGCCAAGGATATCGTAGAGATTACAGCGGATTTGGAACCCAATCTGCAAACCTTTGAAGGGTTTGAAACGGGTGGTGCGGATAAATTACAGGAGTATCTGTCAAAGGCGAAGGAAACCTATGAGTATATGATGGAGGGGATCATGTACAAAGACCTAGATAGCTTTTGGTCCATGTTTAGTCCCTCACTTATGAAAGCGGGTCGAAAACTGCATATATTAAGCAATATAGATGAATACGTTCAGAAGTTTTTCAAAAGTGACCGGGCCCGGAAAATTTTGGAGTACCCAATTGTGTTTTTAGGTGGGAACCCGAAAAATACTCCAGCGCTTTATTCAATCATTTCACATATTGATTATAATCTAGGCGTCTGGTATCCACGTGGAGGTCTTGGGAAGATACCTGAGGCACTTATGAAATTAGCAAAAGAGTGTGGAGCTGAAATCCGATTTGGTGTTGAGGTCACACATATCGACGTGAAGAATCGGACTGCTCAGCGGGTCCAGACAACACAAGGAGATATTGATGCTGATCTAGTGGTCGTCAATGCCGATTACCCTTTCAGTGAGATGCAGTTGCTTGATTCCAAGTTGCAAACTTATCCTGCCAAGTATTGGGAAAAGAAAATCATTGCTCCTTCGGCATTTGTTGTCTACCTGGGTGTGGATCGAAAATTAGATCAGTTGACTCATCATAATGTCTTCCTAGAATATGATTGGGTAAAGCATTTTGACCAAATTTTTGAGAAACCTGCTTGGCCTGATGAACCCGCTTATTATGTTTGTTGTCCCTCAAGGTATGATTCATTAGTAGCTCCAAAGGGTAAGGAGAATATTTTCATCACTGTACCCATCTCACCGGGTATTGACGATACACCGAAGATTCGTGAGGCGTATTTTGAAAAAATCCTTAGTCATATGGAAAAGCTCATTGGCGAGTCGTTTCGTGATGCTATTAGTGTGAAGCGTATTTTTTCGTTAAACGATTTTACTCGAGATTACAATGCGTATCAGGGTACTGCAGTAGGTCTGACTCATACGTTCCGTCAATCGGCTTTCTTCCGTCCCCGACATCGTAGTAAAAAAGTTCGAAACCTCTTTTACACAGGACAGTATACTCATCCAGGAATTGGAGTTCCTATGGCACTCGTTTCATCACAAATTGTGACCGATCAAATCACAAAGCAATATGACCACTGAGGGAAAAGCAATTGAGTAGAATAGTACGTTTGGCATTAAGGATTTCACGACCACGGTTTTGGTTGTATCTAGGAGGAACCTATCTTATTGGTTATGCCATTGGCATTACTAGTCCCATCCAATTCCTTAATCCCTTATTTGCTCTTCACCTCTTTTTCTTCTTATTCCCTGCCAATTTGTACCTTTATGGTGTGAATGATTACTATGATGAAGACACGGATATTTTTAATCCAAAAAAAGAAGACAAAGAATATCGTGTTACAACAAAGGATCGGCGAACTCTTCTTGCTCTGATTCTAGCCTCTTTTACATTTGGAATCATCTTAATGATATTTCAACCTGATATACTCGCTATGGCACTATTCGGTGCCTTTCTACTGCTATCGATTCTGTACAGCGCTAAACCCATTCGATTTAAGGCTCGACCATTCCTGGATTTCATGTCCAACTTTCTCTACGTAATCCCAGCAATTCTCGCATTCTATCAACTTCGGTTTTTCATCCCTCCAGTTTTACCTCTTTTTGCAGCATTCATGTGGACCTCAGCCATGCACCTCTTCTCTGCGGTTCCGGATATTGATGCTGATAAACAAGCTAACATTACCACCACTGCAGTTCTTATTGGAGCTGTTCCCTCGTTGATTCTTTGCTTTACATTTTGGCTCACTTTTGCTATCATCTTAGTCTTCATTATCCCTTGGAATCCGCCGTGGAATCTTCTAATGTTCGTTTATCCCGCTATTCCTCTCTACCTCTTACTTCGTCGTCGTGCAAACATCGAGAAGGTCTATTGGCTCTATCCATACTGGAATGCCCTTTTTGGATTCCTCCTCTTCTTCACAATTACTATCCCGAAAATCTTCTAAGATCGAAATAGTCTGAGACAATCAAAGTTATGAATTAGAGCCCTAAGAGTAGAGTATTCAATAGAATTGTGACAATTAAAATTAAACAAATAGTAAGAAGGTACTTAGGTACTCGTATCCGCATGTTAATGGCGTTAGGGGTTGTTGGGGTTCTGACTAGCTCCAGGCATCGATAGATTAACCATAAGGAGGCAATTATTACAACTCCAAGGTATATGATACCCAATTGCCCAACAATTCCGATGATAATACTCACTATTGATGCGATAGAGAATAAGACGAGGATAAGTTGAGCAGCTCGTTTAGATGAAATTGTTGCAGAGATGGTTGTCACATTAGTTAACTTATCGTAATCGACATCCTGGACTTCACTGATCAGAGTTCGCCCCATTTCCCAGGACATACCAAACACAACGAAAAGCAACATCAAATTAGGAAAATACATACCAGAAGCAACGGCACTGCCCAATAGGATGATGAACAAAACCGCTAACATCGTGCATATGAAACTGAATGGGATTCGTCGTTTTCGCATGAAAATGTATGCGAAAGGTAATGGGATTGCAACGAAAGCTAGTATAATACAAAGTGGATTGAGAAAAAAGGTAAGAGATACAGCAATAACGCCATAAATAATCCCTAAAACAAGAGCTGTCCGCGGTGAGATCAAGCCGCTGGGTATAGCCCGGTTAGCTGTTCTTGGATTTTTCAAATCATTTTCCCTATCAAAATAATCATTCAATGTATGGGCCGAAGCAATCGCTAAAGCAACGGCTAGAAATCCAATGAAAAATGGCAATAGGGCTGGAATTCCATTAATCCCTAAAAAAGCAGCAGCAATATAGAACGATGTCGTTGTAAAAAGAACGTATGGTCGAGATAACGATACGATTCCTTTTACTACGCTCATAAAACTGACCTTCAAGATTTTTTTCATACACCGTAGTGACACTATTACTCATAAGCTAATCCTAGTGTAATCATCGAATAAGGGTTCGAAGTAATTCTACTAGTTCTGAAAAACTTGTAACAATATAGTCATACTGATCCTCTGACAAGGATGAAACAGATTCTTCTGGGTGATCATCTAGGTGCCAGATACTCAATGTATATATGATTCCTAATCGCCGACAGGCTCCATCCTGGCTGACACTATCACCAACATGGAGTGTTCTATGTGGTTTTACCTCAAGCTCATCAAGGGCTATTTGAAAGGGCTTTAAATCTGCTTTGAGCGCACCTGCTCTTTCAGAGGTCACTACGGTGTCAAAAAAATGGTGAATTTCTAATTGGTCAAGGTAGCCTTCAATCTGTTCCTGATACCAATTTGATACAACAGCGAGTTTGAGTCCTTGGTCGTATATCCATTGAAGGGCTGTTCGGGTTCCTGGGTAACACTTGGCTACCGTTTGATGATACTGCCAACCTGCTTCAGTAATTTCACGAATTTTCTTGAGGGGTAAGTCTGTAACTCTTAATTTGTCAACTACGAATTTTAGGAACGGAGTTACTTTGGATTGGGGCTTTATGGGAGGAGCCATATATTCTAGCTGACTATTGGTTAACACTTGCTTTCTAGCAGTATCAAAGTCAGTATATGAGCCTTGGAAGCCTAATTCTTGGAGTTTGGGCCAGATGATTTTGCGATTCATGTCTTCGAGGGAATGATCGCTTACCAGGGTGCGTCCATGGTCAAAGAATACGGCATCTAGTGGGATGAGTGTTCTCTCCTTGAACGTTGTAGTTTGTTCTGTCTGTTGTATGGGTTTTTCAAGGTTTTGCGGACGAAAGATTTAAAACATACTAAGTATTATGAGTATACTGATTATACTGGTTATAATTATTAGTAATATACGTCGTGATTAAAAATGCCAAAAGAAAAAATTCCTGAACCACCGGAACCGCCTGAACCACTCGAGCCAAAGCACCATCCAAGACCACCACATCATATGCGTAAGAAGGTACGAATTATTGTGAAAGGGTACATGCGTCCAGATGGCTCATCATACCATGTTGTTATTCCCAAACAGATCCGTGAGATGATGAAGCTCGAAGGCGGAGAATACTTCTTGATGGCGGCTAGCCCTATGCGGGATGAGATTCGCCTCAAAAAGGTTGAATTCTTCGAGGAAGAGTAAACTTCCTTGAATTCGATTTACTCGGAATCGTAGACGCCTTAATAGCCATACCATTCGAGAGTGAAATCTAGCTTACTTATTTGATAAGGGCATGATCGTGTAATTTACTTGGTGGAGGCCTCGCATTGCTCGAATGCGACTGATGAATTCTAAGACACGCTCTGCATCGCCTTCAGTGATAAATACTTCAAGGCAATATGTTTCGCCAAGGTGCAGATGCATGTTCCCTGAGACTATTTGGTTATAGTCGTGACGGAGGCGGGTTAGTCGTTCATCAACACCAGGTAACTCATGGGCTGAGATTGCAGTGATTGTAGCGGTCACTCGACCTTTTTCAAATCGACTCAACTCAAATTCTGAAATGGTGTTGCGCACTGCGTCGCGGACGGCTTCCGAGCGACTAGAGTACCCTCGCTGTTTCATGAACTTATCTAGTTGTTTCAAAAGTTCTGTAGTCAATGAAATGCTAATGATTGGCAAATGCTCACCTTAATAATTTGTATTATTAGAATTAATAAAATTTATTATAATTTAGCATTGTATTAGCACTAATCTAATAAATATCCTGTGTTATCCTCTCAACAATAATTTCCGGCTTATTGAAGGGATTGAGTGTGCACAAACACGATGAGGAGAACGCATGTAGCACTTGTGAAGTGACCTATTCCCAAGTCGTAGCACCCCTTTCCTTGTGGAACGATAAACGGTTTATTATTATCCTTGTGTCTGCGATATTCTTTAGCCTTGGACTTGTTCTCGAATTCATAATAAGTCAACCACTGATGGCTTTGGCGTTCTTCGTTTTTGCAGCGTGCATAGCAGGGTATTCTATTGCCAAAAGTGGAATTACTGGACTTGTCTTTCATCATCAATTGAATATTGCCTTCTTGATGACAATTGCAGCAATAGCAAGTTTTCTCATCGGACATCCGGCTGAAGGTGCTGCTGTGATGGTCTTGTATTTCGTCGCCGAATTCCTCGAGAGTAAAGCAAAGGAGAAGGCCCAGCGATCAGTAGCCTCGCTCATGAAGCTCGCTCCTGAAGTGGCGACTGTTAAACGAGCAGGCGAAGAGATGAGTGTGCATGTTCATGATGTGCAAGTCGATGAGATCATGGTTGTTCGTCCAGGTGAAAAAATTCCTCTTGATGGCATCGTAAGTAGCGGAACATCGAGTGTAAATCAAGCCCCCATTACGGGTGAATCTATTCCGGTGGTGAAATATGTTAACGACGAAGTATTCGCAGGAACCATCAACAATGAGGGCTTTCTAGAGGTTCGGGTTACAAAACTTTCAGATGATACAATGCTCTCTAGAATTTTGACCTTAGTTGAGAAGGCGCAGAAGGAGAAATCACCAACGGAGCATTTTGTTGAGAAGGTTGCCAAATACTATACACCAATGATTGTTGTTCTCGCGGTGTTTATTTCCATAATTCCTCCCTTGTTATTTGGTGTTCCCTGGCTTGATTGGCTCTATCGAGGCCTCGTTCTCTTGGTAATTTCTTGTCCTTGTGCCTTTGCGATCTCAACCCCAGTAGCGATGGTTTCCGCTCTCACTAGTGCGACACGAAATGGTATATTAGTTAAAGGTAGCCGGTATCTCGAAAAACTAGGGACCGTGAAAGTTGTAGCCTTTGATAAAACAGGAACATTGACCAAAGGGCAGTTAGTGGTTATGGATATTGTTTCAGTTAATGGTTCATCAGAGGATATCCTTGAGGTTGCAGGTTCTTTGGAGATGTTCTCCGAGCATCCGATTAGTCAAGCAATTGTTGAGAAAATTGGTAATCCTGGTGTATCTTTTCACCTAGTGAAGAATTTTAGTGCGATAATAGGTCGTGGTGTGACTGGAACAATTAATGGAGAACAATTCTTCGTTGGAAGCGAACGGTTATTCATTGAGCGGGGGATCCCATATTCACGGGATCTTGTGAATCACCTCGAACAAGAAGGCAAGACCGTTGTTCTCGTTGGTACTGAAAATGAAGTGATTGGTGTCATTGCAGTTCAAGACACGGTCCGTCAGACTGCGGTTACGGCTATTTCTGCGTTGAAAAAAGAGGGTATCTTACCTATTATGCTGACTGGTGACAATGAAGAAACCGCTAGAGCTATCGCATCGAAAGTAGGTATTGAAGAAGTCTATGCAGGGCTATTACCCTCGGATAAGGTGACTATTATCAGGTCATTACAAGAGAAATACGGGTCTGTTGCAATGGTGGGGGATGGTGTTAATGATGCGCCTGCTTTAGCTACAGCTGATGTTGGTATTGCGATGGGTGCTATCGGTAGTGACGCAGCTATCGATACAGCTGATATTGCATTAATGCAAGATGACCTTTCAAAATTACCATATTTGTTAAGATTGAGCAAAAAGGTGCGAGGTATTGTTCGCCAAAATGTCATTGCATCCTTGATAGTCAAATTCAGTCTTGCGGGTCTCGTTTTTCCAGGACTCATATCTCTTTGGGTCGCTGTGGCTGTGGGGGATATGGGTTTATCCTTAGCAGTGATACTCAATGCTATGCGGCTTTCCAGAATTCGAACGAAATTTAGTGAAATAAATTCCTTGTGTTAGGGTTTGGTAAATGTTCTTTTGAATTCGTGAAGGAGCTTTTCATCAACTTCAAGATTCTGAAAAATAACGGGAGCAATCTCTTTGACGATTCGGAGCATCTCGTTAGCGACGGCTCGAATTTCAAATTGGGCTGTTCGGTGTAATCGGAGGGGGAAGAAGGATTCGAGGAGGGTTCGAGCATTGAAGGTGGCAATGATAGCAGTCTCAGATCCCATCGGAGCGAGATACCGGGCATCTTCCATAGGCACACCTCGACGAAAATATTCTCGATAGAGTGTTTCAGCTGCTTTCTGTAATGCCTGGGGGTCCTCAGCAGCATCTAGGACGGTTCTGGGGAGAATGAGCTGTTTGATTTTAGTTCGACGGAATGATTTCTGAAGATAGCTGGCAATGCGGTGGCGAACGAATTGGTGAGTAAACACACGGGACACACCTGTAATTTCAAATGTAAAAACGGCATGTTCGAGAACTGAGGTATGACCCATCTTGATGACTTTTTGGAGGAATTTTTCCCAGCCACCACTGGGCATTTTCCTGTCGATTTCATCCCAGGTTTCAGTTACGTTTGAATAGCGACCAATTTTAGCACACAACAAATCTGGGTTCTCAGTATGTGCTAGGATCCGGATTTCCATGGGTTGTTTACTCCACGTAAGTGATAGGGACTCCTATAATCTGAGGTTGTGTAAAAGCCCTTTTATCTTTGTTTTTCCTCAGAGGATTTAGCGGCGAATAATTTCTTAAGTGGAATCTGAATGGCGGAATTCATGATTGTTTGCTTGATTGTTGGAATATGTCTTGCAATTGGGAAGAGTGCGGCAGGTGGACGTGAGTCGAGGGGTGATCAGCGTGGAAGAAGTTATCGGCGCTCTAGCACTTCAAGCCGGTCTAGTTCCTCACGAACTACCAGTCGGTCTTACTCCCAAATTCCTGCTGACCCACCTGACAGAGCTTCAAGCCCCGTAGGCGGAACCTGCATGAGCTGTGGAGTTATAATCGAGGAAGAAACTTCACTTCAATGCCCTAGTTGTGGCGCCGACCGGCAACGATGTCCAATCTGTCACCGTTTCATAGCTGGAGGCCAAGAGCTCTTGGGCTGTCCTCATTGTGAAACGCTGGGTCATAAAAATGAAATCGTAACCTGGGTTAAGCAGAAGAATAAATGTCCTCATTGCGGTGTTGAACTCAATGCGTCGATGTTAATCTCTCCGGAAGAAATCAAAGGTAGAAAGTGACGAATTAATTATGTGACGCCGGGTACTTTCGGAAATGGTGAACATTCCCAAATATGTGGCACACCACAGAGATATCGCGTTAACCGTTCTAAGCCGATTCCAAAACCCGCGGATGGGGGAATCCCTTCCTGAAGCATATCGAGATACCATGCGTATTTTGTAGGGTCCTCTCCAGTCTGGAGCATTCGCTGAGTAACGCCTTCAACCGTGTATTCTCTTTCCCCTCCACTGGATATCTCCCCAAAGCCCTCCGGGAGAATAAGATCCATGGATCGTACATATTCGGGATATCCAGGATCTCGGAGGTAATAAAAACCTCGAGCTGTGGTGGGATAATCAGTAATCCAGAAAGGGGTTTCAAGATGAAGGGATAAATGATGTTCGGCTTCCCAAGGAATTTCGGCTGTTGGATCCAATTCAAAGCCCAACTCGGTAAGGAGTTCTATTGCTATTGCATGGGTTATGCGGGGAAGCTGCCTTGGTGGTAAAGGGAGGGTGCGTCCGAGTAATTCTAGTTGTTCAGCGCAAGCATGTCGGACTGTAATTATGGCCTCAGACAACAACGTGTCTCCAAGCGCCATGACTTCGTCGCAGGTTCCATGTGCCACTTCCAAATCGAGTTGGTAAAACTCGGCAAGGTGACGACCCGTAGTACTACTAATTGATGGTTCCAGCCGGACGTTAGGTGAAAAAGCGTATACGCGGGGGAAACTCGCCATCGTCATCTGCTTATACAGAATCATGCTGGTCATCAATACGTATGCCTTCCCATAGAAGGGCACCTCAATTATATCAGCTCCTCGGATACCAGGATCGGTAACCGGTCCGATAATTGGTGCCAGTACTTCGGTGAACCCGACACGGTCTAGAAACTGTCGGCATGTTCGAAGTAACTCGTGCTGGACTTGTAAGATTGCTCGAGCACGCGGAGTACGAATAGACTGATATCGGAATTGAACTCCTCGTTCCATATCAAAATCCACTGTACTAGTGGGTTGACGTTGCGAAGATGATTCCCATACCATGAGACGCACCCGCTGCTTTGTAACATGTTAATAGATATTAGCTTTTTGCTAACGGCATAGGTAAATTACTAAAGAATGACAATAATTATATAGTGATATTGGCTAATTGCTAATTATGCTTGACAAGAAAGATTCACAAATTTTAAGGGAACTCCGGACTGATGCAACCCAATCTGCGTCACAGATTGCCAAGAAATTACGCATACCTCGATCAACGGTCCAACATCGAATTGATCGATTAAAGAAGAATAAAATCATTACTCGAATTGTGGCTATTCCGGATTACTCGAAGATCGGTTTGCCTGTAACTGCTTTTGTACTAGTAACTTATACTCCCACGAATGATCGTTCGCAGCAGGATGTAGCGCGTGAAATCGCCCAATTAGAAAATGTGGTTGAGGTCCATGTGGTGGCAGGGCAGTGGGATATCATTTTGAAAGCAAGGGGTGCTTCGTTGCAAGAGATTGGTGAATTGGTAGTAAACCAATTGCGTAAGATTCCGGGTGTGGGTCATACGGTGACATCTGGTAGTTTCTTCATTATTAAAGAAGAACCATGAGCTGACAAGAAAAGTTTGGTTTACTCTATTTGACTTTTTTCAGTAATGGACGGAGTTTTGTGTACCGGTCCTCAGTTCTGATAGTTTCAGTAATTGTATCTTCGAGAGATTGTTCAATTGCTTGTTTGAGTTCTTTGAGTGCAGCTTTCTCTTGCCCTAATTCTGCTAGTGCCCATGCGTGGTTTAAAAAAATGGTAGGTGGTGGATTGGGGAGCTTAACGGCTTTAGCGTAACATTTCTCGCCTTCCTTCCATTGTTCCTGGGACAAGTATAAGAAACCTAGGTTATTCCAGTGTTGAATGTTTTTTGGATCTAATTCAGTGGCTTTTTTCGCGGCTTCTATAGCTTTCCCGTGTTCTCCGCTTTGCTGATGTATATTGGCAAGGAGACCCCAGGCATCGACGTTTTTGGCATCAAGCTCAAGGAGTTCGTTTGTGAGTTTTTCCGCCCGCTCAAAATCTTGATCACTTAAAGCAATGACGGCTCGTTGGAAAAGATCGCTTGCAGATCCCATATGTCAAAACCAACCCGTATTACATCCTGTTTTCCTCCTCTTAAATCCCTCTTAATAAAAAAGATTAGGAAAATGATTTGTCGTCAAGCTCTTAAATTCATAATATGATGTTTACATTGGACATAAAGGGCCGTCCCTTGACGACTTCCCTTTGAAAGAATTAAACGACACAGTTGATGGTTCACGTGGTGAGTATTCCTATTCTCATTGCTAGTCCACAAGGAGTCAAGGGACAGACTGCTGAAGTGATTAAGGATCTTATTGAAGAGATTCAGCATGCAGGGTTCCAAACGAAAATCATTACGACGCCTGATTTATCCTTTGCAGCATGTGGAGGCTGTCTAGCCTGTGAATCAACAGACGATTGTGTCGTGAAAGATGATGTGCAAACATTCCAGGAATCTTTATTGATTTCTCCTGGCTTTGTCCTAGCGACACCAGTTTACTTGATGGGTCCTCCAGGGCGATTGAAGTGTTTGCTCGATCGGTTTTGGCCTTGGATGTTGCGTCCTCGTTTGTTTGGAAAGTATGGGGCTGTGATTGTAACATCAGTAAGTTATGGAGCTGAGAGTCTATCAGAATATCTTTCAGCTATTCTTGAGTCTTGGGGGTTAGGTGTAGTTAAACCAGTTGCAACCATTGTGCCAAAAAAAGATGATATTGAAACGCGAAAGAAGAATCTGTTGAATAGCCGTCTGCTAGGACGTCGATTTCTGGATGCTATTGAGAAGAAGAAACGTTTGAAGTTGTCATCAAGTGGAAAACGGCTGGTTATGGATATTTGGCGCCTTATTCAGGATAATAAAGATAGGTTTCAAATGTCATATTCTTATTGGGAAGAGAAAGCAATTGCGAAACAATTTGGTATCTGATTTTCAGATTTACTCCTACTCATTCTGAATCCTCGCTTGGTTCTTTGAGCCCCATCATCTCGCGATATCGTCTGTGCTGTTCTTTTTCCAATTTTCGGAAACGTTTGTCAAATTCTCGTCTAAGAAAAGTTCGTAAAACAAAGTAACTAATCCCAACAGTGAAGCCAATACCGATTGATGTCCACAAAAGAATAATTGTTAACATTTGTATACCGATTGCCATAGAATGAAATCCCATTTGACTCAAAATGATGCTTGAAACATAAAGAATAACGCAGATTAACACTAATCCGACAAACAGAATAACCATGTTACGCGTCTGATTTCGTTCTTGCGGCTCATCCTCGGGACTAGCTGATACTCTCCGGGGTGGTCGATAAAATTGGACGGAATTAGTCATTGAATCTCTCACCGAAAATTTGCAGGTTTTCCAGTCAGCCTTCTGATAAAATTCTTTGGGTATGGAATCAGAAAAAAGTTGACCTGACAAATAATCATTAGATTTGTGTTTTTTATTTAACACACACAAACCTTTTCTGGAGATAATTCACATGAACATTAAATCCTGCTTCTAAAGGATTGATGTGATTATGACCTACATGAACTATGTTAAACCGTTGACCTTTTGGGGTGCAATTATTGCTATCATCATTGGCTTCATCTCTATAGCTATTCAGGGTGCTGGCCTTCTTTTAGCGGGTCCTTGGCTTTGGTTACTGGGGCCTTTCGCTGCAGTATCGTACATCGTCTATATTGTCGTTGATGTCATCGCAATTATCTGTGCCTTTATTGTCTGGCGAACCTACTATCCAATGTTGGAGACTAATTACAAAGCGACAGCTATTCCCCTGATTGTTCTAGGAATTTTATCCTGGGCTGCATTTGGTGGTTTACTCATCTTTATTGCAGGCATCCTTGTCTTTGTAGAAAAAGAAGGCGAGACTGCCTAGAATCCTGCGGGGGTTTTCCAATCGAGGAACTAGCGGATGACATTCGCTAGTTTCCTCTACTCTCTTTATATTTTTCAGCACAAATTTAACAAGCTAATAAAAGGAAAGTAGATAATACGAATTTTATTGCTAGGAGGATGCTTTCGCTGGACTTAATCGAATCCGCACAAACCCTGGTAAAATTTGGGGCTATTCTAGGCATGGTTTTAGGTCTCTTGTCAATGCTTTTTTGGCTTTTTTCAATTCTTCTCCGGTTTGGTTTGCCATTCTTTTTGGTGAACATCTTTGATTCTGTTCTATTGGTGATGAGTGTTCTCGCTATTCTGCTTAGCTATTATATTCTAACACGTTTTTCTTCTCAGCTTGAGGAGGATCCCTCTCGTAATGCATTGATTCTCATTGGGCTAGGAATTTTGGTAGCTATTGGTTCATGGGGAATTGCTGGACTATTAATCATAATTGGTGCTGTCCTTTTCCTGATTGAGGAGACTAGCTAAGACAAATCGGAGAAGAAAGACATGGCACCGATTTAGAGGGTCAACTTGCCATCCATAATGACGGCTGTGGGACCGATACTAACGATTGCATCATTCAAGGTATGTTCGTAACTGAAATTACTTTGAACACGACCACCGATAGCAGTATTATCACCAAGTCCAAGCGTAATTGTACCCGGTATTAGAACATCTAAAGGCTGTCCAAGTTGTGTAGACGCTTGTGAATTAATACCAAAGACTAACCGAGTTAACCGGTCACTTAATTTCGATCCTTCCCGTAAAGCTCTTTCAAAGGTTTTTTCACCTCTCTGCGCTCGCAGATCCGTAATCGCACCCTTCTTGAAATCTAGGCGTAGTTTGTCAATCGTATCGCTTAGGAAGGCGCGAGGCCAGGTAAAGACAACAGTACCCTCAGCACTTGATTCATCAACTGGTATTGAAAGAGTACCAGCTGGAAGTTGAGTAAGGACATTTTTACTTTGTACATCGGACTGATCAATGATACCATCATCAATTAGAGGTGATCCTCGGGTTCGAAATCGTAAATCTGTACCCTCACTAGAACTGAGATGGATCTCATGATGTTTCCGCAGAAGGGCTTCAATACGATGACCCAGATCAAGCGTTGCTGCTTGATTCATTGTTAGACACCGGTTACTTTCCTGCAACCATTTTGCATGAGATATCCCATAGGTCTTTGCCGCTTGCTCAGTGAAAGCAGTCGTTCGAACATGTAATGTTCGTACTCGTTTCGAGAAAGCTGTACCCAGTAATCGTGTAAGGCTACTGGTTATCGCCAAGGCCTTACCCTTATCTACGGTACGAAATATCCCCGGATTTTCTGGGCCATCTAATACGACTAATGCATTTGCCCTGGACACTCCACTGAACAAGTGGCTGGAAGGAGTGGTCACCGCCTCAAGTGGGGCTTTCTTCAACAGATGTATAGCAGACGATTCAGAAACCATGCTCAATACGACAGATGCCCCATGTAAGTGGGCTTGTTGTAAGATTTCTTGTGCTAAGTCTAAACTATGATCCCAGGTATGAATCCAAACTAATTCTTGGTCACGTACTCGCAGTGCATCACGTATTATTTGACGAGCAAACGATGATGACATAAAACAGACCTCTCAGTCAACCCGATACACTCCATTGAAATCCCCACTTTATAAGTTGATATGACCGATTTTAGTCTTCAGATTTGAAGCGGTTCTTTAATCATTTTTCACCTATTGAGTTGAAAGCATAACAGTTAAAAAGTGACCAAAAACCGTGCACTTGGCAGAGGTGAGCCCTTTGCGGGTACTACGTCTGTCTTTGATGCTTATAATTGTCTCTGTAAGCTTTTGTTCTTTTCATCTCGCCATGCCACAGGCTAGTGAAGGATATTGGACGCTTGTAGACGAGGATTACTTTGGCTTATTACAATCCCTAATGGGTCACGCTCAATGGAGCTATAGTACAAGTCGGGGACCTGATGATCGTTGGGTCATTAACCTGACCATTAGTTACTTTGGGTTTAATCCAACGACAGTTCTTATTTGTGATCAAGGCGGGTTCATGCATTGGCAAGAGACAGGCTCCTCAAGTCAATGCCAACTGGTTCATTCAGTGAATTCCTCACTGGACACTAGTATTGATCTTCTCTACTACAGTCGTTGGTATTTTGTGTTGAACAATACTGGACCAATAACTCTTTACTACACCCTTCGTATTACTCACTACCATTGGACCACTGCCACTTTACCTACCAATCCAC
Source organism: Candidatus Hermodarchaeota archaeon (assembly GCA_016839805.1). Classification (GTDB taxonomy): domain Archaea; phylum Asgardarchaeota; class Hermodarchaeia; order Hermodarchaeales; family Hermodarchaeaceae; genus Hermodarchaeum. The sequence goes on along the minus strand of JAEOTO010000005.1, from coordinate 26,195 downwards.
TAGACGATTTTTCTCCTTTCGCTAATCTGATTGTTTACGTAATCATTTTGGGCGTCATTGTGTTTATTATCATTCCTTGCTTTTGTAATTTCAGTTGTATAGGTCGGTTCCGACGAGACTCGAAAAAGAAGCGGGAAACACAGGAAGGGCAACAGAATTATAACACCTATCTCATAGTCACACCTGACCAGATTCAATCATTTATTCCAGATGAAGATGATGAATACTAAATCGTCTTTGACCTTTGAAAATTCATGACAGCTGTACTAATCTACGAAGTAAAACGCAACACCCACCAATCCAGTTAAAAGTCAACACAGAAAATAAATACCCAAGACACTATTGACCAACCAAGGAGCATATTATGATGGAAGGAAGACCTCCAACAACCAAACCAACATACATCTTCAAAGTCCCAGTTGCTGGCGACGGCGCCGTCGGCAAAACCAGCCTAATCGTCCGCTACACCCAAGGCACCTTCACCGACACGTACTAGATGCCGCTCACGTAGCGCCATCTGCGCAAAAAATGACGATTGGCACGTCATTTGCGGTGAAGACGGTTGATTTGGGTAATGTTATGGTAAAGCTGCAGATTTGGGATTTGGCGGGACAGCCACACTTTGGCGGTGTGCGTCCCCTGTTTTATCAGGGATCCACAGGTGTGATTTACGTTTATAGTGTTACAGATCGAGCCTCTTTTGATCATTTAGCCGGATGGTTGGAGGAGTCGAGTAAGAATGCTGGGAATATTCCGGGGATTCTGATTGCTAACAAGACTGATTTAGAGGATCAACGTGTTGTATCACGAGAGGAAGGAGAGGCTTTCGCTACACAGATTGATGTGGAGTATATCGAAACAAGTGCGAAGATGGATGAGAACGTAGGTGATGCCTTTATTCAGGTTGCGAAAACGATTATTCAGTCAAAATGGCCGGAATGGGGTAAGGCTGAAGAGGAAGCTGTTCCTGCGGTTTCGGAGACTCCAGTAACTCCTGTTGAAGAGCCTGCAGTTCCTGAACCGTCGAGTATGCCACCAGAAGAAAGGGTTTCTGAAGAAGAGGCACCTATTCCTGAACCGATACCTCTCCCTCCTATAGAGGAAGTGGAAGATGAACCTATTCCACTCGAAGACCCCTCTACACCAACAGTAGAAAGTTCTGAACCAGAACCCATTAAACCGATTGAACCACCTATACCTCAAGAAATCGAAGAGACTCCCATTGAACCTCAAGCGCCAGCAGAACCTGTTACTCCTGAACCTCAACCTCCCGATGCTGAGCTACCACCAGAAACTGCAGATGTTGTCGTGGAACATAAAACCGAATCAACTCTAGTGGAATTCATTGGTATTGACCCACACTCAATTCAGGATGAAGATTTCGAGAACCGCTCGGTTCATGCAATGAATCGTTTAGGGGTTAGTGAAGTAGGTGTCCTTGGGACTTTTCTCCGAAGTTTGATTCGCCAAGGCCAACGTGATGTGGTGTTAGAAAGCCTGGAAAGCCTTCAGGAAGAACGTTAACCCTTTTCTCATTCTTCATGTATCCCGTATTATGAACTTCGAGAATGACTTTTGCCAGTTCATCCATAACTAACGCCCTTGTTGTCGGGCAGCCATGAAGGCAATGAACAGTAATTGCGCTACGATGATCATGATTGGGTAACTAATCGGATCCCAGTAACCAGCATCGGAAGTGACAAGGATTAACCCTACTTCATCGACAGCTAAGCCTAGGCCTAATCCAAGGAAAAATGCTCCAAATACTTTCGCCCGTCGACTCTCCCAATAGAGGCCTATAAAACCGCCCATAGTCATAAGTATGAGACCCCAGAGGATGTGATGATAATGATAAATTCCAGTCTCAATGCTAATACCTGGGGCAATGATCATAGTTAGGAGTCGTGAACCAACGATTGCGAGAATGTACCAGATGAGAACAGTACCAGTGACTTGAGCGATGGAGAATTCTTCCATTTTTTCGGAGATTTTTGAGCGTTTACTCATTAAGGGGTCCTCCGTGATGAAAATATATTGGGAGAGTAGGTATGGCGTTAGTGTTGTTCGGTTCTCTGATATATAGCTTAGCTTCTCGAGACACTGTATTCGGACATAAGAATTAGGGCGAAGTTATTTAGGTATGCGAGTTCGTAATGTACCGCTAACAGGTTCGGAGCTGTTTGGATGATGCTATTTCTCACACCTGACCAGATTTCTGTGATTATCACTTTTGTCATCGGATTGATTGTAGCGACAATTGCATTCTTTCTGGCAGGTCGACTTTTGTCTGGAGTGAACGCGAAATTTACGGATGCCCTGTTGGTAGCCTTATTTGGCTTGTTATTAAAGTTCGTTATCGATTTTGGTATTAGCTTAGTTTTAGTTCCCGGTCTCAATGATATTGTAATTTTTGCGTGGAATGCTGTGTCGTTACTCGCTATGTTCATAGTTTGGATGGTTTTAGTTCAGCATTTCTTTGATACATTTTTTGTTCGAGGGTTCACAATCGTAGTAATTGCTTTTATTCTAGTTTTCATTATTGATTTTGGAATTAATTTCCTGTTTATGATTTTCTTTCCTGGACCTTAAATCATGTATTTATCGTTTCAGGAAATAAGCTCTGTCAGAACTATCCTTGTGTGTATATCGTCCTGAAAAGAAGGACGCGATAATGAAAATTAAAAGCAGAACCGCAAATCCAATGGCAAAGGGAAACAGCTCTGGATAAAATAGTACAAGGATCCAAAGGATAACCAAACCAAGTATTACCAAAATTAAAGGAACCAGGATGTCAATGACTCGCATTATAATCAGGACTATTGTTTTTCATTTAGTTTAAAAAACTTCATCATGAACCTGCTTCAATAGTTTAACAATGTCCCATAGAAATTTAAAGAATTAACAGTTACAGGATGACAAATCATATTAGACTTCGCTACTTTCATGGAGGTATTTGATTAATGACAAAGCAACCTACAATGCCGATTCACACTCCTTGGTTTAAAGCTCCTTTGAAATTCACTGATTCCGAGATGATCCAGGTAATCTTTACACCGACTAAGGCATGTTATGAACGCCACCTTCCAAAACCTCTGGCCCCCGGCTTACTAGGAGGTGCTTATCTTGCTCGGTTCCGTAACTCTGTTTATGGTGACCTTTGGGAGGCCGCGATTGTCTTCCAATGCACATATGGCGAGCACTATGGGGTTTTCTGTACTTCGATGTATACAGATAATATTCCTTCCTTGGTAGCCCATCGTGAAATTTGGGGATTTCCCTCAAAACCTGCTAAATTTAGATATTCTCGAAAAGAGGATCAAATCAAAGCCCAAGTCATCCGACACAAAGTTCCTATCATGAAATTCAATATCAAACTTGAGGGGCCTGGTGAATGGATTGATACAGGTGATACTATTAATCTTAAAGTAATACCTGGTGTTGATGGAAAAGGCACAGATGTAAAACATATCACTCGTGCGAAACTAGATTTTGTTATTCATGAGGGGCTAGCAGGCGATGGAAAAATCACCTTTGGGCGTACCGATGACGATCCTCTGGATAGACTCTACGAACTAGAAAATGTAGTTGCAGGAACCTGGTTCCGTGTTGATCTAACGACAAATTATGGATCAGTTCTCACTGAACTCGAGGATTGATAGGGTGGTTTCTAGTCTTTGTTAACCTGCTATGACTATTCAAGGTTAAGTACATAGCAGATGTTAATCGGCGGCAGCTTTACCTTCAAGAAGTTCTTTGATGCGATCAGCGAATGGGTCTCCTTCGGCTTTGAGAATTATTGCGTCCTTATAACACACATGTAATTCTCGTTTATCTCCGATTTTTATTTCAGTATCTAGATCCAGTTCTGCGTTCACAGGCTGCGTTCCATCCACATTGGCGTAGACAGGATAGTATTTTCCAGTGAACACAACACTCTCAATTGTACTAGAAATTGTATTATATGGGTCAGAGGGGTTCCACACCTAGAAATCCTCTAGACGAATTGCAACATACACTTCATCATTTTTTTCATAGATATATCGTCTATCGTGGTTCGACCCTGAATCTCACGAAACCATGGAGTTTCTACTACAAGCTTTTTTGTATTAGCTTGCTTTTTTACCGCTGTATTGCAGCGATGTATTATTACAATATTCAACGTTTTTAAGAGAAGGTGATGCCTTTTTGTAAAGAAAAGGTCTTAAGGAAGACAATAAGACAATGTGACTAATTGGTGAGATGTCATGGAGACTCGGTTAGCAGATTATGGTTTTCTTGGTAGTGTTATTCTCTCAGTATATGGATTTGTATACTTCATAGCCTATCACTTCTCAGGTGCATCCATAGAACCTATTAGTGCAACGATTTTAATGGGTTTTCTAGGCCTATTAGGAGGACTTGGCGGGATCTTATTTAGCTTTGGCTTTCTTGCATTCCAACGAGAACTTGGTCAACCCCTAGGCTGGTTATCCGCTTTGGTGGGATTGATCTCATGGGGTCTCCAGTGCAGTGCTCATCTTGTTATTGCGGCGGGCTACTTTTTTGGTACCTTTATTTATAGTTGGGCGATTGTTGCTCTCATGGTGACTTTTCTCCTTTGGGGATTAACCTTCTTTTTCACTCGAAAGAAAATTGGTCATCGACAAAGATACAGTCTTTTTGCAGGTCTAATCTTTCTTCTGAATGCTTTTGGCTGGGTCACCTACTTTGGATTTGTATTACTCACCTTAGGGAGCATTCTCAGCGCTATCATTTTCGTATCTCCCCATCGTATCTTTGGTTTTCCTTCTCCTACTCGTCTCTTCCACCAAAAAAGGCAATATCAACTCGGACAACTTGGAACGCTACTACTCACAATTTACGCAATCCTGACACTTCGTTGGTGGGTAAATCAGCTTTTCCTACTACCTGTGGTAGCAGCTGCTGTGCTAAATGTAATTAGTTTACTTTGTGCTTGGCTAGCGGTGTTGGGTACAGCGATTGTATTTCACAGCTTTGAGATTCGCTTCACAAATAATTGGTTTGGTTATGCTTTGGTTGTTAGTTCATTTGGTTTGTTTGTCTTGAGTCTCGCTGATTTTACCTGGCTTATGAGTAATATTACTGTGACTCTTGACCCTACTTGGGGTTTATGGCTTTATACAACAGCACCCGCTTTCTGGGTATGGAGTGCCCTCCCTCTCTGCATTGGTGCTCTGCTAGCTTCTATTGGATTTCTGCAAGTGTTCCGGGCCTCAAAAGAAAAAGGTGATCTCTGGTTTCTCACACTCAATATCCTCTTTCTCCTATCGGGCATTCTTTGGCTAGCAGGGATTGGCTACATACCTCTAATACTGGCTGGAATACTTTTACTACGCGTGTATAGCAGACAAAACTAAAAATCTGATAATTATTTGACAAGAAATACTTGTCAATCCGTATAGGCTTCTTTTAAAAACAGATTATTCAAGCCAAAAAAAGAGGAGAGGGGAAGTAGATTACATCTACTTCCTTCGGCGGAGGAAGATGATGACAACAATGACGACGATGACAATGATCACTACGGCTGCAATCCCCAGAATGAGCAGTGGATCTAATCCAATGATCGGTGCTTCAACTGTAAGACCCCAGAGGATGGTGTTCTTTACGAGCACATCACCCTTAAGTGTAAGAGCGTGATAGTTTAGTTTCCAGATAGGTTCGTATCCTCCATAGGGGGTTGAGCCTGACGCAACGACTTTACTGTTGTCTTCGGGTCCAAGGTACATCTCACCGGCGATCATGACGAAGGGACCAGTCTCGCCTACCGTATGGGCGTAACCAGGCACAGTGGGATCATCTGGTTCATAAATGCTGGTGGGGTCTGATAGTCCGATAGGGAACACATTTGGAATTGGTGTAGTGGCAAGGTTTACTGGTGATCCTCCTGACATCCCATAGAGACAGGTTGGTCCATGGAAGAGCGAGGAATTCACACCCGTCATGAGACTTTGGGATACTGGATTAGGTGCGGTGGTATTCACATTAACTCGATAATGCGCGACTCCATCATCCCATACGCACCTGGTTTCAGTGATATCTGAAGGTTCAAAGCGCATTGCACTACCAGCATCCTCAAGGATTTTACTGCCATTAAATGCGATCCAGTTTCGGCCCTCGTAATCACTATCACTAGCTACCCACAGGAACTTGCCGCCAGCACTTTCCCACCAATTTTTAATCGCTGTGAAGATAATTGGTCCATTCGTAGCGTTTAGTGCATCAAGCCCAGTAATTGGACCATAAGGTGATCCAAATATGAGGGCATCCGCTCCAACTAAGATAGAACTATTAATACCTCCTTTGGCGTCGATTACTGTGTGGCCAAGCCCTTCTAGCCAAGTCGTTAGGTTTGCAACGGCTTTTGTTCCGATACCGTAAGCTGAGGTAATGACAATGGTTTTGCTGTCTTGGGCAGCAGCAGGTCTAGGCATTGCAGCTACTGTAGATACTAGTAGAAAGAGTGTGAAAATTAGAATAGTCTTATTTCTTGACATTTTTTTCAACCCTTAGGTGTACACCCGTAAATGGGTTTGGTGTTTCTACAACGTTTATCCTTTAAAGGCTTGCTCCTATTAGAAAAGGCTTCTAATTTCAAGAGCTGTTTTTTCAGTGAATTTCTGAATCTATGGATAATTGTTCTATTTTTTTTCTCGATAATCTATTCTTCTACGCGACTCGAATTCTTTAATGGATATATGAAGCTTATAATTCTCATTTTCTTGACATTTGATAAAGGATTAATAGGAGGTAAGATATTTGGTTTCTTCAGGTTGTGTTTTCATGAGGTCTTGGTTGTCTTCAAGTAAAACTGAAACATACCTAGTTTTTCTCCTACTACTTTTTTCAGTCTTGATGTTGCCGAGTCAGACACCCGTTTTTAATGCACAACTTGCCCAAGATCATTGGACCTCAGTAAATATTAGTGCCAAGCCTCAAGGATTAGTTGCGAAGATTAAGTGGCCTCTTATTAGCCATCCGGCAATTATGCTGAACGGTTCGATTTTTGAGGTACATGTTCAAGGACCCAGTAATATTACCGCTTTGGGTTGGAGTTTTTCATTATATCGTGAATATCGTTCATATAGCCTCACCTACGATACGCCCTTGTGGAACAGTACTACGAGTGAATGGCAAATCAATGTTACAATTCCCACTTCTGCTGAACGCGATCTTTATGACTTACAAATTGGCCTCACTGATGGAGTAAACAACCAAGAACTTATCGAATGGAATGCTGTTCAAGTCCGTTACGCGTATCCTGCGAATTTCACACTCTTCCACATCACAGACACCCATTTAGTCCTTACCTCGCCTCGGCAAGCTGAAGTATTCTTGGCTGCATTGTATCGAGCGGCAATGGTAAATGCAGATCTCGTCGTAATCACTGGCGATTTAACCGAAGATGGAATGAGTAGTACGTTAAATAGTTTCATTCAGGTCTTAAGGCAGAGCCGGGTGCCAACATTCGTATGTCCTGGCAACCATGATAAAGATGAAACGGGAGGGAACACCTACAATACTTATTCTTCGTTTTTTGGTCCGGATTACTATACAGCAAATTTTGGTCCAGATGTCTTTTTAGTGTTAGCGAATTCCGGAGCCTCTGGGATTCTCAATTTCACACAAATCGGGTGGATTGAACGTGATATGGCAGCGAGTACCGCTCAACTGAAAATCCTTGGTTTCCATCACCCCCTCTATTATGTTGAAGGTGACAATTTCTATTTAGACGAAGATGAAGCGATCGAACTTATACGTATTTGCGATACTTACGATGTAGATGTAGTTTTGACAGGGCATTTACATAACGATCGGGTAGACTGGGTCAATGATACTTTATGGATTTTAACTACTGCTTGCGGAGGTGGTGTTTGGACTGATCCCGATGATCCTGGGCATCATGAGTGGGGATTTCGAGTTATTGAGTTTGAAAACTATGTTCCCGTCAAGTGGAATTGGACGGTTTCAGAATGTTGGTCGACGCCGTATAACTTAGTGTATGGTGATCGGTACCCGTGGAATTTCCACGATGTCGATGTTGGTGGTTTTGGGACCCTCACGAATAAACAGGATGAACCCCTTATTGGTCAAATTGTGGACTTTCTTGTAAAACCATTAAGCGGGGGAACTGTCTATCATGCCATTGGTGCCCCTGTTGTTGAAACAATCAATGGTACTGATGCATGGTTGGTTCGTTTCCTCGTCGATTTGGCTGTGGATGAGAGGAAAACATTTCGCCTCTATCCCAGCAATGCCCAGCCACCCACGCTGGTTGGGGTAGAGTATCCTGACTCGTTTGTTCCTGGCGAAATTTATTATATCTATGCGAATTGGACGAATCCTATTAGCGGTATCGTTAGTACTCGAATTGAAATTTCTCTCAACGATGGGCCCTTTTTGTCTTATGGAATGTCTCTATTTAGTGATGGTCGATACATGTACGTGCTATTGCGACAGGAAGCCGCATCGATACGTTTCAGAGTTTCTGCTACTGATTATTCAGATCAAACCACAACGAGTGATGTGTACTCAATTCCATTAGCGATAAATGGGGTTACTCCTCCGCCGATTAACCCTCTGATAATTCTTGGTGGAGCAGGGGTTGTAGTTGTTATAGTCGTTGTAGTGGCCATCGTCTTTTGGTATCGCCGTCGTTCTCCCTCTTAGCAACCGTATTCAGCGTCAATTTCTGGAATAGGGTAGATTTCGCTGCAGCAATCGAGAGGAAAATCAAGCATTCAGCTCCACTTTGACTATCTCGAAGATATTAATTTGAAAGCCTACTCTTAGCTTGACTGACTAAATAACCAGAAAGGCTAAAAGGTTAGCTAACCTTTGCTTTGGTTAGTTTGCTGCTACGCAGATAGTTGACAAAGCAGCATCATAAATCATCACTTGAGAGAGTGTCAAAGGAAATGAGCCGAACGAAATGGTATGCATTAGCATTGATTGTGATCATTAGTGTGTCAGCAGTTACAGTATGGTGGTTGTTTGTTCCAAAGACTCCGATTCAACCCGGCGTTGAACTCAGAGTTATCACTCGACACGATCCTACATTACAATTGAAAATCGAGCAAGCATTTCTCGCTTCAGAATATGCCACAAATAACAGTATTACCAGTATTGCATGGACTCAACCCAACATGATGTTTTGGCCCCAGGTGATTCCAACATTTCAACCTGATGTCGCCTTTGGCGGGGGACCAACACTTTTCAATCAACTTTATGATCAGGGACTCCTCGCAGTACTCAATAGCACCAAAATACTTGCCGCAATAGCCCGTGTCAATGACACTATTGCTGGAGTAGACGCAAAAGGAAAGAATGCTGAAGATGAGTATATTTGGGTCGGGTCCGCAATTAGCTCTTTTGGCTTCACCATAAACAAACCTTGGCTTCAAACAAGGGGACTACCCTTCCCAACTCATTGGGAAAACCTAACGAGTGACGAGTTTGGTCAATTTCTTCCAACAACACCAACCATAGCCATGGGTAACTCCCCAGGTACAACGAGCAATACTCGAATCTACGAGATTATTCTACAGAAATTTGGATGGGTTAAAGGTTGGGAGGTTCTTACTCGAATGGCAGGCAACTCTAGGATAGAACTTGGGTCTACAGAAACGCAATCACAAGTAGAAACCGGGGTCACCGGCGTCGCCATGTCAATCGATTTTTATGGATTTTCAACTGCACTTCGTAATCCTGACTGTGAATATCGTATCCCAGTAAATGGATCCATTATTAATCCTGATCCAATCGCACTTTGTACAACAGCACCCAACAAAGAGGCTGGGGAAGCCTTCATTGACTATATCTTGACTCCAGAAGGCCAAAGCACTTGGTTAGATGAAGCTATTAACCGACTGCCTATACTTGAGGAAGCCTTTCAAACAGCTGTAGGTCAGACACGTGATGACCTATACCTTTTCTACAACAACTCTGTGGACAACATTGGTATCGATTTCTCTGATCCCTTAGCATTATCCTATGAGTATTCACTCATGTACTATTTTGAAGCAGTTCTCACAAATGCCCAAAGCGATCTTCAAAGTTGTTGGTCCAAGTTGGTGAGCGCTTATCGCAACATGCTCATTAATGAAGTAGAGTTCGGGAATTATGCTGCTCAAATGGCGGCACCAGTGACTTGGGATACGGAAACATTCACTGAAGCATATGCGATATCGATTAATGATCAGATGGGATCCAGCGATTCATTCCGAGCTCTAATGCAATCTGATTGGACTGCAGCTGCAATTGCCCAATACAATGCGGTTGAAGCCTTAATTCCTCCTTAAACTAAGACAGTGGTGCATACATTACCAACATTTCATGCATCACTTTCTTTCCTTTTTAAAGGACTGTTTCTATGATACGGATAATTTTAAGGGAAGTTAGGTAAAGAGAGTATCTTAATATCGAAGATATTCAACGAAGAAACGAGTCTATTGGTGGTGTCTCTTCATGACCCGCTCGGAAGCAACTTCAGCATCGAAGTCAAATCAGGCTGATGAGAAACAAAACTCAAACCAAAATGAAGAAAAACGCAAGAAAACAACCCTGGAAGAAGTTCTTGGGATAGGTGTTGCGATAAAATTACGTGCTTCTAGAACGAAGAGCTATTTTTCAAGTCAGGCTTATCAGTTGTATCGAGAGATGGATTTATTCACAGGTATCCAACTCATTTCCGTGCTGGTACTCTTTTTGTTATTTCTTATTCTACCGATTTTTCAAGTAATGGTTACAGCATTCCAAGTTGATGGACAATGGTCGCTGTTCTGGTTCAATTATATCTTCTTTGAGGATAAGACCTATTTTCCCCTCTATATCTTTCAGCATTTAGACTCCTCTATCTTTCATCAACACCCCATCGGTTTAATTTTAGATGTTAAAGAGCAACCGATTATTTTTGATCCGGATGGGCTTGTGTTATTGGTTCAAGGTGTGGATATGGGCATAATATTAAATTCGATTTACGTGGGGCTGCTAACTACACTTTTTTCTACGCTTATTGGCGTCTCCCTAGCTTTCATCATGGCTCGGTACGATTTTCGTGGTAAAACAGTTCTCCGAACACTTCTATTAGTTCCCCTTCTTGTTATCCCCTTTGTTGGAGCCATTGGTATCAAACGGTTCCTAAGCGTAGATGGATCCTTTAATCTATTATTTCATGAGACTCTCGGTATTTGGCCTACTCGGTTTGTCCTTGAAGGATTTGCCGCAGTTATTTTTGTGCAAACGTTACATTTCTTTTCACTCACCTACCTTTCAGCTTATTCCGCTTTTCTTAATATCGATCCAACGCTCGAGGAATCTGCTGAAAACCTAGGGGCTAAAGGCTTTGGCTTATTCCGAAAGGTCACCCTACCTCTAGCGCTACCAGGTATCGAAGCTGGTGCAATCTTGACCTTTATTTTGAGTGTTGAAGATTTGGGTACTCTCGTTGTCTACTCAGGCTCACCCCAAGTCAGAAAAACACTTACATATGCTATCTTCACGAATATCATTGCGCCTACTGGTAATGTACAAGGAGTTGCCACGGCAATGGGTGTCATCCTGCTTGTTATTGCTATGGTAGGTTTCTTCTTTATCCGCAGATATATGTCCCTTCGCCATTATGCTATGCTCAGCAAAGGAGGGACTTGGAATCCTCGACTCAGTCCTTCGAAATGGTTCCATTACATTATTTTCTATGGGTTCATTATTGGTATTTTGACCATTGCATTTATACCACACGCCGGCATCATCCTATTAGCCTTTGCCGCTCCCGGGTCTTGGGGACGTACAGTTCTTCCCTCTCATTTTACCTTAGCGAACTTTGGCATCGTTTTTATCGACCCTGACATTTTGGGGTCCATTATAAATAGTCTGGTCTATTCTGGAATAGCAGCTTTTATCATCATATTAATTGGGACAAGTGCGGCATATATAGTTGCTAGAAAAAACATCCCTGGGAAGGGCTTGCTTGATTTACTAGTCACTATTCCGATTGCCCTACCAGGAATAGTTATTGCCATTGGCTACCTGCTATTCTTCTCAAGAGATCCCTTATTCAGCCAATTCTTAAGTCCGTTGATCATAGGAGCTCCTGCTGTGCTTATCACCATGTCTTACGCGGTTCGTAAGATGCCATTTACCGTTCGATCAACTTTTGCTGGCCTTCAACAAACACATGTGGAACTAGAAGAAGCTGCGTCGAATCTAGGAGCAAGCCGATTTCGGGTATTTAGAAAAATCGTAATTCCATTAATTGGAATAAGTGTACTAGCAGGTGCAATGATGTCTTTTGTGTACTGTATGTCTGAAGTTAGTACCAGCTTAGTATTAGGTGACATCGCTGCAGAATATGGTCCAATGACCTGGAAAATGTATGTAATTTACAATTCTCTAGCGATGGGACCGTCCTTAGCAGCAGTAATGGGAATATTTTTGATGATTCTGCAAATCATGGTAATGGCAACAACTAATGTAATAACGAAAAGACGCTCATCAGCCTTAATAGGACTCTAATACTTTGGAGTTGATGAATAGAGGATGTGAAACAAAAAATTGGAAAGAATAACAAGTAGAATCAACAATGCTAGACGGGATTCAAAAAAACAGAACAATGAGGTATAAGCTATGGTTAGTATTAGCATAAATGAGGTTACAAAGACTTTTGGTGAAGTGATGGCGGTTGATGAAATCAGCATTGATATTGAAGAGGGTGAACTGTTTACCCTCTTAGGGCCTTCAGGGTGTGGCAAAACTACCCTTCTTCGTGTAATTGCTGGCTTCTACCATCCTGATCATGGTCAAATTTTCTTTGATGAAGAAGATATTACAAAATTGCCACCTCATAAACGTGATACCGGAATGGTCTTTCAGAACTATGCCATTTGGCCTCACATGAAGGTCTTTGATAATGTAGCTTTTGGCCTAGAAATCCGCAAGGTTCCTTCAGCAGAGGTACGAAAACGCGTGGAGGCTGTTCTCGAAGCTGTAAGGTTGGGGGGGTTTGGAGAACGAACCCCATACCAACTTAGTGGTGGACAACAACAACGAGTCGCCCTTGCACGGGCTCTAGTAATTAATCCTAAAGTACTCCTGCTTGATGAACCCTTAAGCAATCTAGATGCAAAACTGCGGGTCGAAATGCGACATGAACTAATCCGGATCCAAAAGGAATTTGGTACCACTACTGTTTATGTGACTCACGATCAAGAGGAAGCTCTTAGCATTTCAGATCGTGTTGCTGTAATCAACCTGGGTCGCGTTATGCAGGTGGACAATCCTCGAGATATCTACTCTGATCCCCATAATCTCTTTGTTGCTGACTTTATCGGCTCTTGTACTTTCATTCCAGGTTCAATTATCTCTGTTGATGGTGGGGCAATCTCCATTAAAACACCTTGGGGCCTACCACTTGAAGGACGCTGTACACGTACTGATGTCACCTTTAACAAAGGAGATGAAGTATTTTGTGCCATACGTCCTGAGGATTTCAAGGTTCAAACACCTAGCAGTCCTCATAATGATATTCCTACTAAGATTTCTAGTGTCGTCTTTACAGGTCGATACAACCAAGTCTATGCAGATGTTGGTGGAACCCAACGCGTTCAGGCTGAACTCGATGCTGAATCGAAGCTCAAAAGGGGAGACACTCTCACACTTCATGTCCTACATAAAGATACGATAATCCTTCCTGTCAAAGATGATCTTTTTGCTCCCCGCATCCAAGAAATCATCCTTGGCGGAGCCGCCGCTGACTAGCCTTAAGGGTGCAATCGCCTCTGCAAAAAATACGCTTCTTCTCTTGGATAAAAAGCCCACTCATTTTTGTAGACTCATCCTTAGTGAATAAAACGCTCACTCTTCTTGTTAGCGGAAGAAATAAAATTGAAAGGCATCACAATCTTCAGGGACAGCTGTATCGAGGGGCTTCAAGTCCTCTATGCCGGATATCCAACTTGTGAAAACGATCTTTGATACGTTGAAAGCCCCCTAAGAGAACCTACTCCAACACCTGCTAATTACGGTCAAATAGATTCTATTACAAGAGCATGCAAGAAACTGCCAGTCTCATGGTGTGGAAACGGAATTTCTTGCGCGTAGGCTTGGGTCCTTTTTAGCGGTCATCGCCGGTTGAACTAGCGGTGAACCGTGTGGGACGTACTGTACCAACTTATCGTCTGCAGCTTGAGAAGGAACGGCGCCGTTGGGGGCTCTACCGTACAGCCCTGCGTGCGGATGATCAACCGGCATTTGACAGCCTCTTCGTCTACGCGCGAACCTACGCCGATGCGGCCAGTGCTGGGGCCCGTCCTTGCCCCTCCGAGGCAATCTTCATGTCCATGATTCTGGGGCTTTACCAGGAGGTGCAACGTCTGCGTCTAGCTCTCGCCACAGCCGCCAGCCATACGCGACCGATGGCCAACCGGAAATACCACGACTATGTGCGACGTGTGCAAGCGGAGCTATGATTGGTATCTGCAACTCACACCATTTTCTTGACTTTGGGGCAATCGATTTAAGAGGAAATGGGTTCCAAATCATCTAAGAGACTCACAAATTGAGGTTCTCCACTCATCTACTCCTGAGGATGGTTGTGGCTTAGATGATTCATGATGTCTTAATTGTTCACCGGCAAACTGAAGCGCCTTTGTTTCATTTGGTTCCTGGTAGTAAGAGTAAACTTGCGGATATGGGAATGGATGCAACGGTCTTTTCGAAACTAGCTGTCACTATTGTCCGAGTTCTACGTAGTGCTGGTGCATTAGAACGGTTACGATTGCTTCAGACGAAGATGGCGTTCAATGTCTTTGAGAATATCATCTTTGCAATACTCGCTTCTAATGATCATGATGAATTCGAACTCAACCATGCCCTTGATCGGTTAAGTTCGCTTTTTTTGCAATCGTATACCCCTGAGGTAATCGATGAATACAAAGATAAACCTCTCAGCTTCAACGCCTTCGAAGTGAGAGCCATCTTCCGATCCGATCGAGTCGTTATCAGCGACACAGACACCTTGATGAAAAGCATGATTCAACGACTTGCAGATATGATTGCCGTGGCTGGACGATTACAGCAAGAAGCTGGTATGTTGGCTGAAAAACAAAGCCTTGATGGTACAGTGATAATGAGTATCACGGCGATGCATCAAGAATTACTCAACAAGCTTGAGGACCTGAAGGCCCAGATGGACCAATTTCCTATTCTCTCCGGCTCTGGCGTTCCCTGACAGGATCGCTAGATGTCGAAATCTTGGAGACGTAACATCTCAAGGAATGGATATTTAGCCCAACCACCTTGACAGAATTTTCGGGAAATATGTTCACACCATGAGTAGTTTTCATAGTCGATGTCATCTTTTCCTTTCTGTAATGGAATCTTTGCATTCCGCTCAACGTAATAGTTTTGAGTAAGATATCCTTCATCCATTACTTTCATACAGGCTTCAATGTCTGCGGTTGAATGGTCAAGATATTCGTCTTGATAAGCGCTATACTGGAGAGGAAACCGTGGACGAATCTCGGTATGTTCATCAGGATCTGGATATCCCAGACACAATCCCACGACAGGAAAAACTCGCTTTGGTAATTTGAACATCTCAGCGAGGAGTTCAACAAAATAGGGGACTGCACCTAAGAGCACAGAACCAAGTTCCATGGCTTCAGCGGCCAGAATCACGTTCTCCGCGACAAGACTCGCATCCTCAAGCCCAAGCCATAAGGCATAGGAGTCATCAAAGTCATAGGTGTGCCCACGTTGCTTCATAATTTTCTCTAATCGTCGAAGATCCACCAAGAAGAACATCAGCACTTTTGTCGTTGGATACGCTCCCAACTGTCGTAATGTTTCAATCTTTTTTGAATCCCTGGTATACACGATACTGCACAATTGCGCAGCAAAAGGTGCCCGAAACCCAGCAGTCAATATTTTTTCAAGCATGTCATCCGGGACAGGTTTGTCTAAAAATTGACGCATTGAACGGCGCTCATGCATAATCGAAAAAAGATCTGAATTAGGTGACATTTCCATCAGATAATTATCTGTATGCTTCATCCTTTAATTCTGAACCCTTGTTGTACACTTAATCCATATTTGAGGTTGGATGGCAAATAATTAAACCTTACCTGTGAATATATTTGACACATTGGAGGAATCATGGTGCCTGTCGTTGTTTATATTCTGATTCGTGTAGAAGCTGGGAAAGTGTGGGATGTGGCCCAAGCTATCGGGAAAATTTCAGGCGTCGACAGATCGAATGTAGTAACTGGCCCCTATGACGTTATCGCCTATGCAGTGTTACCTTCAACGGAAGATCTCCGACAATTAATGGAAGGTGTTCACAGCGTAGATGGTGTCAATCGAACAGAAACCTGTATTGCCATCTAGGATTGGTATTCGGATTACCAAACCATTGGTACATAGCCATCTTTAATCAAATCTGCTATGATAGTGCCGACATATTCAATTTCTACACCGAGTTTAGCAAGAGTTGCTGATGTGCCTTCATTGTCTGAGATGAATTTACAGGCGATTGCCTCGCCGGTTGAGCAGATTTCCTTCATTTCATGGGCTAGTTCAGGATCATTGGCGATTACTTGTTCAGCGGGACCAAAAAGAATGGTTTTCACATCATCAAGCCAGTTGAATTTCAAAGTGTTTCGTGCATACATCACGGCTGTCTGAATGACCTCCTTATCGCTTGAAGTAATAATGACAACAATTTTTGAACTCATAATTTCTCACCATGATACTTAGTGTTCCTGCTCGTGGTTATGGGAATGATGGACGTGTGATGGATCATAGAGGTTACCGAGTGTGGTCACAATCAACTCTGTTAAGGCAGGATGGATATGCATTCCTTGAGCGAGGGTCCACATGTTTCCTCCAACGGCCATGATGTCCACGACTTCTTGGATGAGCATAGGCGCATAGGGGCCAATGATGTGAAATCCAAGAATCTTATGGGTCTTTTTTTCAACGATGGCTTTGGCAAATCCATCTTCTTCCACCATGGCTTCGCCTTTGGCGACATCAGAATAACGGGCAGTACCGAGGAGCAGGTCATGGGATTTTTCAGCTTCAGCTTGCGTGAGTCCCACCCCGGCAATTTGAGGATACGAGAAAATAGCATAGGGAACGGCGTGATACTCCATTTGTTGTTTGTGGTCCTGAACTGCATTATTCCACGCAATTTGGGCCTCACGGTTCGCGACATGTTTGAACATGTATCGCCCAGTGACATCTCCTAGTGCCCAAATTTTTTTCTTACTCGTTTCAAGGTAGTCATTCACGATAATAAAACCACGCTTATCTGTTTTGACACCAGTTTTTTCCACCCGTAGAACATCAGCGTTCGATCGCCGACCAGTAGCTACGAGAATCCGTTCACCGAGGAATTCCTGTGTTTTCCCTGTTAGTCTGTTTTCTCCAATGACAACGTCACCTGTGGACGTGTGTTTCACTTCAATCGCTGAAGTATTTAGGTGGATGTCCATGCGTTTCGATAATGCCTTATGGAGTGTTTCAGAAATTTCGGGTTCATTGTTGGGAACTAACCTTGATCCACGCTGTAACATCGTGATTTTAGAACCCATGGCTGCAAGGAAATGACCATATTCAGCTGCAATATAGCCTCCACCGATGATGACTACACTTTTCGGTAACTCGGTTATTTCAAGCAATGTTTCATTAGTAAGATAATCAACTTCCTCGAGTCCCTTGATTGTTGGAATGGCGGGTCGGGCACCAGCCACAATAAAGATTTTGTCACCTCGAATTTCTTCGCCTGCAACTTCCATTGTATAATCATTCACAAAATATCCTTCGGCTTCGTAAAAATCAAGGTCCCGGGCATGTTGTAACCCCGCACGCATATGACTGAGACTCTCATCGATGGGCTGTCGCATGCGAGCCATAATCGCCTTGAAATCAATATCCTTTATCTCCGCCTGAATTCCCAGGCGATGGGCTTCCTGAATTTCAACGATACGATCCGCAGGATAGATTAACATCTTAGAAGGGATACAACCAACATTGAGACACGTGCCACCCAATGGTCCCCTGTCCACGTAAGCAACTTTTAATCCCGCTCGATAAGCCGAGTCAAGAATAATTCCACCTGAACCAGAACCAATCACAATGACATCATACTTCTTCATAATCGTTGAATTGTAATTTTTTCCTTAAAATAGGTTCATGACTTGCTAGTTAACTCGGATATTTATTCTATTTTTATCAACAAAATCATGAGGGCTAGCAATCCTTAATGTTAGCGCTCAAACTCTCTTTTTTCATCATTACAATGAATTAGAGTTCATTCATTTGCTATCTTAATCACTTCTCAAAGTGGGTAAGTAGGATGTGAATTAGAAAATGGATGATTGTAGTTCTATGCATTTGTTAAAGCCTTGGATTATCTTGGTCTTTGGACTCTGTGAAAGTAGTTATCATCTTGTACTTGTATTATTTTAATTATCGTTGAGTATTGTAATGGTTGGTTCAATGGAGGACTAGGAAGTTGTAGTTGGGTTACTACGGGGAGGTGATCTGAGGCTAATGATGTTGGTACCGCATGAGAGAGCACCGTGATTGTTGGTGTGACGAATACATAGTCTATGCGTTCATAAGGACCGGTTGATGGCCAGGTAAGATTTCCGGTTCGGGCGAGGGCGGTGTCAAATGTGTCGTTGAAGTGGGTTGTTATGTCAGCATATATGCTCTGGTCAACGGCGTTTGTAGTGTAGGCATCAACGTTGAAATCGCCTGCCCATATTTTGATGCTATTACCCATGGAAGTAACCCAGGGGATACCTGTGTCGGCTTGGATGCGTCGGTCGGTTGAGCTAAAGGCGGAAAAGTGAACAGCGTAGACGGAGATTTGTAGTCCGGATATTTCGATGTCTGCGCGAAGGATGGTATCATCTTCGCTGGGACTGTGTAGTATTACTGATTCATAAGAGTGAATGGGATATTTGCTTAATATCACGTCGCTTTGCCAGATGTGGTCAGTGGAGGTGATGGGCGCGAGGTACATGTTGAGTTTTTGGGCTAGCCATCGTGCTTGGTCGGTTGTTCCTGACATGATGACGCCTGTATCGACTTCTTGTAGGACCAGGATGTCTGGGTTGGATTGTTGAATTGTGACCAGGATTCCATCTAGGTTTAATTGCTTGTGGACATTAATGGCTTCATGGATGTTATAGGTCATCACGGTTAATTGACCGGAAGGTTGGGGGCTTACCTGATATACAAGGGAACTCCATGTACCGGCAAGAATGAGGGGGACAAGGAGTAGAGTTAATGTCAATAGAACTTTCGAATGGCGATTGAAGAATGAACTCATTGTGTCAACCTCCTTAGTTTGTATACCGCATAGGTGGAAGTGAGGCTGAGGATTATTGCCCCACTTAAGATGATGGTTATGGCTTGACCGGCAAAGATGGTGCCAATATCTCCGAGGTAGGCGTAGGTGAAGGTGAAGGCAAACATAAAGTCCCAGAGTAGGAAAATGAGGAGGGCAACAAATGTCGCTGTGCAAAGTATTGTGGTTGACCATCGGAGGGTTGGGTGTAGTGTAAATTGGAGGGTAAAGTATAGGTTAATGATCATTACCAGTTGAAAGCCTATGATACTAATGATGGCTAGCCATCCTCCAGAGAAGAATAGTGACGCGAGGAGAACAGTCAGGATTAAGTTACCGATGGCCATCGTGTACCATTTTTCTCGCTGTAAATAGTTTCTTAGTGTATTATGAACGAGTAAAATCGCGGCGATTATTAAGACAATGAAAGTGAGAATTAGGGCTATTGTAATGTCGAGGAGAAAGTAGGTTGGATACGCCCATCGGAGAAGGTTATGGGGGCTCAAGAGAAGGCTATGTTCGAGAAAGAAAAATGCGCCAACTCCAGCAATCGTGAATAATCCGGCTATCCGCGAAGTTATTGGTTTTACTTCGTTATCCTTATTGGGGAGTTTTGAAACGTTTTCTGAAGGCAGTGGAGATTGTCGTAGGTTCGAAGTAATGAGAGCATAGTTAGACCATATTATGATGATAGCGAAGATGAATTGGATTGGAAAGGAGAAGAGTATTCGAGATATGTCGTAGGTTGTTCCAAGTGTTCGAAAGAGGAGATCGTAACTGAATGCGAGGATAATGCTTACGGATAGAAGAGCGGCATCGGCTGAGTAGTTAATATGTGGTTGGTCTTGGGTTCGCCAGTATAAGTAGAAGGGAAGGAAAATAGAGTAGAAGGCAACAACCATTGATGCCATTAATAGCTCTACTTCATAGGGTAATTGAAGGCTAATGGGTAAGGAAAAGAACGCGGTGAGAATTGCACTTCCTGCAATCATGTAGCGAATTGAAATTTTCTTGTGAAGCAGTATTGCCAGTAGTGGGGTGGCAAATACGAGGAGCCCAAGAAGTGGCAGGTATTCTCCCGTGCCTTCCCATAAGATGTTGAAGAGGGCAATGTAAATGTCTACAACAAAGGTTCTGAACCCTTGAAGAAAGAAAAGTGTAACGAAGAAGGGTAGAAGTATTTGGAAGAGAAATTTCTTGAAGGATAGGTTATCAAATACGAAACCATTCATTATTGAAACCATCTTACCTTTTTTAGAGGTACCAATATGTTCCTAACCTTGTTATATACTTAATAACAGGTCTAATTCTTGAAAAAATCGAGAAATCCCATGTTATATACGGAAGGAATTCATTGTTACAGAACTTTTTCAAGGGGTAATTCCTAAGTGTGATAGGATGGCTCCTGGGAGGAAGCGATCAATTATGCCTAAATCAATTAAAACTGCCTCTCGGTTACAGGGTGTTTCACCCAGTGGTTTGCGTGAGTTCTTCGAGATTGGAGCAAAACTTGAAGCAAAGGGAATTGATGTCATTTCACTAGGAATTGGTGATCTTGATCTACCCCTACCCCCGTTCCTTGGAGATGCGATTGCCGATGCTTTCGCTACGGGACAGACTCATTATTCGTCTAATGCAGGTATCCTTGAGTTACGTCAAGCGATTGTTGATCGTTATGAATCGATGTATAAACTCAAGTATACTCCCGAAGAGGTCCTGGTGACATGTGGTGCCTTAGAAGGGCTCATGGATATCATGCTGGGCCATATTAACCCTGGTGACCGAGTATTAGTCCAAGATCCTGCCTTTGGATACTTTGCAAATCAAGCAAAAATAGCTGGTGCTGAGGTCGATCTTATTCCTATGTCACCTGATTTTGATTTAGATGTTGTCAAGTATCAGGAAGCGTTTGATACAAAGCCACCTCAAATGGTTATCATAAACTCTCCCTGCAATCCTACCGGATCCGTTGCATCACGAAAAAATGTGAAAGATATCGTAGAGCTAGCCCGTGACCATGATGCGATTGTGATTTCGGATGAATGTTATGAGTTCTTGCGTTATGACGGACACAAACATACATGCGCTGCAGAATTCGATTATGAAAACGTGATTATCGCAAATAGTTTCTCGAAAGCATTTGCAATGACAGGGCTCCGTCTTGGATACATCATAGCACCAGTTCATTTAATGCAGCCGATCTATCAAGTCCATCAATATAATACTGCGTGTGCCCCAACTCCTATTCAAGTTGGAGCTATGAAGACGCTTTCAAATCCGAAGGCTGTCAAAGGAATTATCGGATCCCACCGTAATGTCTTAAGTGATCGACTGAAAGTGGCTTTGGAATGCTTCAAACCCATTAAGGGATTCAAGCTTACCTATGAACCAGTTGCTGGGTTCTACCTATTTCCAAACGTGAAAGAAACGGGTATGAGTGGACCAGAATTCGCGATTACCCTACTTGAAGAATCAGGGGTCATTGTGGTTCCTGGTGACCAGTTTGGCATATCTTATCCTGATAACATACGCATCAGTGTTGGATCTGCCCCACCGAATCGGATCCGCGAAGCAGCCTCACGAATAACTAAATTCTTAGAAGAAAGGTGAAGGCGAAGGATCTTCTTCTCAGCTACTTGGAAATCATGAGGACTGATTCAATTATCACCAAAATGGCACCCACATGAGCGTTGAAGATTAAGAGGAGACTGCCAAAGATTAAGAGGAAAATCCAGCGCCAATTATTACAAGAATCAGACCAATATAATTGACAATACTCTTCGATATGTTCAATCACCAAATATTGATTATTCCATCGTCTGTAAGGCATTCTCTTAATGAGATAACCGTTTTGGCTACTTCGCGCGCTGAAAATGGGGATCCAACACAGTTTGGAGTGGTTTTTCACTAAAGTGTTGAGCTAGTCGATCATAGTGCCACCCTAGCAGTGTGAGCAGAGTGTCGGTGGCGCGGAGGAGCAGTTCTGTGTATTTGGTTTTGTCATAGTGGGCTGCGGCGGCGGTGTGTGGGAGCGCGACGCGGCGCAAGGGATGGCGTGCCTTGGCGTCGATGTGCACATAGGTCACCGGTTGTCCTGGCTGAAGGTCTTGTCCGTAGCGAATGGCAAGTTCAGCGGCGATAGCCTGACTGCATTGCTGTTGATATTCGTCTGCGGATCGACTAATGTTTTGTGTGATAACTAGATTCTCTGTGGCCACATCACCGTTTTGCAGTTGCTCTACGTATTCTTTCACGATATCGAGAAGTTGGGGGATCATCTGATGCATTTCGTCGATATCTTCAGCTCCCGCTAGACAGGTGAGGAGGTCGAGCTGGAGTTGTTTGATGAATGGGGGAGTATCACGGCGGCGAAGCTCTATACCACGCACTTTGATGGTCCCATCTTCTTTCACACCACAATAGCGGGTAAGGGCACCGTAGGGTTGACCACGACAGGGAAGAAACATGATCCAGCGATATCGGCCTTCAAACTCTATGGGGAGCCCGGTCGCTTTAGAGATGGCGTCACTGACTGCCATGTAGTCTTCAACGGTGGCACCTGGCTTCTGGAGCCAGACACAGTCCACAATACCATGAAGCACCTGAAAGCCCTTACGCTCACACACTGCCTTCGTCTCAAGCAGCACTCGACGACTAAAGGCAGTGACGCACTCGTAAGCTTCGACACGACCAAAGCGTGAGGCACGGAAGCCTAAATAGCCAAATGAGACAACTAACAGAAATTTCAGTGCGGATTGTCGAGCCTCGTACACTGGGTTGTCGTGTCGGTGTCGTTTGTAGAACGTGCGCTTTTTGAGGATTGGCTTGAGGAAGGTTGGTACAATCCCCGTGTGACGTCGGCATAACCGGTAGCCGAGTTTGGGCACGATGGTGGCATCCTCGGGACAACAATCACAGAACAAAGCCTCCGGTGAGATGTTGTATTTCACCATCAATGAGGGGTACATGGAGAGAAAGTCAAGTTCTCCCACTTCGCTGAATACACCAACTCGTGGTGTGATGACGTGTCCTCCTCGGTCAGCGTTGAGGAGTTCGATGCCCGTCTTGTAGCGTTCGGGATCCGCTTTGGTCTCTGGAATCAGCACACCCCGTTTCAAGGCTTCTTGCATCTGCAGCATGTTGATGCCTGTGCCGGGACTGCTTCGCGCCATCCGTTGAGGTGGAAAGGCTGTGAGTCGACACGCCTCCACCAAACCATCGAAGCTGCCAAAGGTCATGTGTGATCGGCTCAAATGTAGGCGGCCTCGTAGAATGAATGGATGTGGTCGGTAAAAGACGGGGCCGCCGTACCGGAAGACAGCGCGTCCCGGGGGCAGGGTTTTGTCACTGAAAACGTGAGGGGTGTGATCTCGGCTTAACGAGAACTGGCGCAGCATCCCTGCCTGTTGGACGCGTTGGATGAGAGTGGGAAAAATCCGTGAGTCACCCTCTTCGGTGAAGATGATGTCGGGGTCCTGAGCCGTAATCCAATCCTGGAGCATCATGGGCTCCGTGGTCTGCAACGTGGCTCCGTTGGAACTGGATGCACAGAAGAGGTCTTGTCCCTCCAGGCGGAGGTCCACCGTGTCAAAGGGTGGAAGAGCATAGTCGTGAGCCCATTGGGAGTCGCAGGAGTCGATATGGGTCACGTGGGTTCCTGACGCATCGGTGTGGACCTCTACCTGTTCGAAGGGGTAGCGCTGCTGCTCGAGATACCACAGCTGCGTGGCTGAAAGATCGCCGTTGAAGACGCGAAAACGAGGGACGGCGAGGGCTTTGATTTCGCGGACGACACGAGCGAGTTGGGTGCAGGAGGAGACTGTCACGGCGATGACCGGGCGTGGCTTACCTCGCAGCTGTAATCGATAAAACTCAGGCGTCACAGCGCTCACGTGGGGATGATTCTCGAACAGCGGCGCATAGTCTTCGAATCGAACGCCCGGTGCATGTAAGTAGAACCGTGGTTGATACGGCACTTCAAGGGGCACACACGCCTTAGCTGTCCGCAACCACAGAACCAGGTGATCAGACTGGGGCGCTACGTCTAGGATCCAGCCACGCATTGTCAGTCAGTGCAGGTCTCCCGCTAGCCTATATAAGGCTGGAAGCTGAGGTGCAAAAGAATTGCCCCCACAGGGAGGTTTTAGGGGATTTTTTGTACCGGTCTGGTTCATGATGACAGGATTAGTCGCTCTGGGAGGAGGCGCCACAAATGGGACAATATTGTGCTCGTGCAGGTAATACGGATCCACAATATCCGCAGTATCGAACCACATCTGTATCAATGTGTGGGGGTCTTGCTTGAGGGCGTGTATAGGGTGATGGTGAAGGAGCAGGTGTTATACTTCGTCGCGCTAAGTATGCAATGAGAAATACTATGGTGATGATTCCGCCAACGCTGCCGATGATGATTAGCGCAAGAAGGGTAGTTGCTCCGGGATCGAAGGGATTCGTTGGGGATGGCTGAGAATAAATAGAAAGCTGGAAGACGCCAGCACCGAGATAGTCGTTTCCGTATGAGTATATTTCGAGATAGTAGGAGAGGCCCGTCGTCAGATAATGTGAAATGGTTTCACTGGATTCAGGACTATAAGAGGCACCCAATTCATTGCCATTGGAGTCGTAAAGGTACAAATCAAAGTCGGTCACATACTCATCCCATACTGCGGTCATATCGAAGGTGAAATATCCGCTTACATTCGGAATAATTGCAAACCACACAGAGTCCTGATAACCATCGAGATAGCCATAATGTTCGGGGGAAGCATCGATGAAAATTGCGTCATAAAATGACCTGCCTGCACTCAAGAAATAAGTCATGAACTCATCCCAGCCAGTATCGTCAGCAAGCGCTAGTTGAGTTGAACCATAGGAGCCAAATGTTAAACCAAGTCCAGTTGCGCCAGAGACTCCAGTTAAATGTGATTCAGCGATGATCGCAGATTCGATTGCAAGGCTGAGATTTGTGGCTAAATGATGAATTTCTGTGAATGGTAAGCCAGTTTCATTACTAAATGCAGCAGCTAGTTGTAAGGCAAATCCCCCTAAGTCCATGAACTCCGCTGACGTAAAACCTTGGGTATACCTCCGTGCCAAGCATACTAGCTCATAGATTGCAGGGATTGTCTGAATTGGGTTAATCAATTCATTGATGAGTGCGTGTAAATGCATTGCAACGTTCTGAAGCTGGGAGGTGTCTACTGCAGATAGACAGGCAAAGTCTAGTAGAGGGTCATAATATCGTCCTCCGACACTATAAGCTGAAACGTAATAATTTACCATACTCTCAGCCAATTGACGGGGAGTTGCACTGGAATACAGGGTTAAGTTGAGAAGAATATCTTCATAGGGAAAACCAGTGAGGGGTATGCCTTCTTCAGAGAAGACGATGATGTCCGTGGCGTTCCGAAGCTCATAACCTGTCTCCAGTTGACCCATGAGACAGGCGTCAAAGGCAACGATATCGATGTAATATACAAGAGGGTCAATCAACGCTTGGTTAAGCTCACGCAATGTCAAGAAGTCGTGATTGGTCTCATCAATGCACAATCCATAACATCCATCTCCATGGTTCCAAATTACAAGCAAAAAGCGCCATGCAGGAGCATAGGATTGACCAAAGATGATGAAATCTCGCAGTATATCACCCGAACCCATATTCGCTTCATTGGGCAGTTGGGTTACTAGTTCCCAGGAGTTAATTGACTGTAAATCCGTGTCGTAAGTGATTTCATAGCATCTAGTTTCTGTAAATGGAGCGTTGTTTCCATTCCAAAAGTCAACTAAGACAAGAATTTTCACGTCTGTTGTTGATCCAACT
>JAEOTO010000004.1 GCA_016839805.1 Candidatus Hermodarchaeota archaeon | reverse complement strand
GAAGATGGCAACATATATGCAATGGGCGAATAGGGAAATTTGGAAGCTCGTAGAAGCATTATCTGATAAAGAGTTTAACCAATGCTTCGGTACACATGGTGGAAATATTCATAATCGGTATATTCACCTAGCCCAGGATAGTTGGGAATGGTATCACGATTGGACAGGAAAAAATCCAGGACCCGAACCAGATTTTACTGCAATGTCCAGAGAGGATTTGTTTCACTTCATTGTCAAATACACCCAGTTATGGATAGACCTAATTGGGGAAAGAAAGGTTAGCGAATATACGATTCGTAGAGGAAACACAGAGATTACCATCGAATTCGACGAAATCTTCTTCCATATAGTCAATCACGTCACATATCATCGCGGTCAAATCGTCATGGCATTAAGGCTTCTAGATAAGAGTGTCCACATGACAGATTATGTACCCCATCGGATTTCCATAGCCAAGTAACTTCAGGAAAAATTGTTAAAGTTTTTAATTCGTAAAGGCAATCACAAATTAAGCCAATATTGAACTCCCCACCACACAGATTTTTACCCAAGTTATGCGATGTAAAATATACAGAATCTGCTGGAGTTGAAGGGTTGAACAACCCAGATAAGATCGATGCATTGGCAAAAATCCTGCAGACACATCCTGATGCCATAGAACGTGCACGAGCTGTTTCTGAGCTGGGCGCAATGCGCAATGGACGAGCCTATGAAGCCCTGGGTATCGCTATGCATGATAACTCAACAGAAGTACGCCAAGCGGTTGTTCGTGCCTTTGAAAAAGTTGGAGCAAACTGGGTGCTTGCTCCAATACTAATTCGATTGCGTAGCAATGACCCCGGAGCCCGAATGGTCGCCTGTCGTGAGCTCGCACGGCATGAAGACCGTGAAGCCGTTCTTCCCCTCATCGATCGATTAAACGATTCGAATCTCGAAGTCCGAATCGCAGCCGCGTTTGCCCTTGGTCAGCTTGGTGATCGCCGGGCTATCGAACCCTTACTTCAGCTTCGAAGAGGGAACTGGAATCCTGCTCTTCGGAATACGATCGATAGAACCCTGGTCCAATTACGCAAAAGAAAGTAGATATCTCCTTTTTTAGATGTAAAACCAATGAGTCTAGGATAAGAATAAAGTGGCTCAAAATGTAAAAAAAGAGCGGGGGGAAGCAGAGTTTACCGTTTCCGAAGACGATAGACTAAACCAAAGCTAAAAGTTATGAGGGTTACAATTGCGATTGCTTCGATTGGGAAGCCTGGAATCGGTGTATTCCTGCTAAAAAACGTAGAGAATAGTGCCAAGGTGTGATCGCTTATAGAAGCGATGGTTGGGTGCAAGTTCGCTGAGTAGTTGAGGGTCTACCGCCTTGATGCGTGTGCTAAAAATAAGCCAATCCCAGATGACCGAGTAGTAGTGCAGCCACGAGTTCGGAAGAAAATCAAACATGTAGAATTTGTCTGATACCCGTCGAGCTTCTAAAATCAGGGCGTGTGTGTCAACAATGTGATGAGCTAGGTAGACCGCCCAAGTACGGTCGAATACATGATTACGGAAGGGGAGAATGGTTGCATCACAAATAACATCAAGTCCCGGAGATGGTTCTAAATCGGTGCGAATACAGTTGAGAAGCCCTTGACTAGCAGAGCCACCTTCTGATCCTAGTTCAAGAGTAAAATGATTCTGTAGTAAAGGTAGCAATTCAAGTGCACCTCGGACCGCTTGGACAAACGGGTTTTTATTTTGAGGTTTGTGAAAGGATTGAGCCCGAGAAAGATTAGATTTCTTCCGACGATTAAGGATAAACGCTACAACCATTCCTGGATCAATGAAAGGCAGTCTCTGTACACCTTGATTTTTTTTAGTAAAGCATTAATTAAGAAATAGGTTCAGTGTTTACTTCTAAGGAATGCTCATACCCAAATATGTATGTGTTATTTTAGGTTTGTGAGAGATACAAACTATGTTCCTCTGGAATGTAGATAATGGATATCCAATAGTTTTTACTCACACAACCAAGCCTTACTGAAATTTTTTCATTGTAAGTTTGCTATCAAGATTTTTATTGCTGAGTGATGAAGAGTTCATTGAGGGATGTTCGTGAAACCCGAAGAGATTGTACTATACGAAGAAAAGGGGCGGTTAATCTTCTGGTCGTATTCTTTCAAAGTCTTTCAAGACCGGATTGAAGCCTACTTTTGGCCCCATAAACAAGTGATTCCTTTCTCTGACGTTGAAAGTGTTGAACTTGTGGAAAAGATTCCGTGGACTGTTGGTCGGGGATTGCGATATGGAATACCGAGAACCAAACACAGTGGAATCAAATACTTCGCGATTCGTGATGAAGGAATTAGACTTCGACTGAGAAGAGGACGCTGGAAACAAATCGTTTTATCAGTGAAAGAACCAGAGAAAGTTAAGGCACTCATTGAGAGAAGACTGGAACTGAACGAGCCAGAAATAGTTTTCTCGGGACTAGCCCAAACTGCTTGAACGTGAGTAAATAAAGAGAGAGTTCTGTGGTGATGAATAGTTTTGAAGCATGTGCCTAGTGTCTTCGTCATATTCAGCCTTTTTTTGTGCTTATCCCCTGTGGTGCTTAACTCAGGTTTTGTAAACATCGTTCCGCCATCGATTTCGCTGCAATTTCTCAAGCGGAGGGGTTTCGATGCTGGAACCCTCGAAATCCAGGGCACCTTTGTAGTAGTGGCAGTCGTCTCCGGTGATGTTGTTCGAGTGGAGTTCTTTCTGGACGAGCAGCTGGTGCTGAATGATACAGAAGCTCCTTTCCAGTGGGAACTTAACACCGCTGACTACGAACTGGGTCCGCATGCCTTTGAAGGTATTGCCTATAATGATCAGGGAGAGTCTGCGGAGACATCTGTAACGAGACTCTTCGTTGCAGGTCCCCCCATTTGGTTCCTCGGCATCATTGCAGCTATCGCGCTTGGTAGCTTGCTTCTGGTAGTTGTTGGCTCCTTCTATCAACTGGGTTCCAAACGGAAATCAAAGAAGGTTGACCAACAGTAACCCGTACTGGCGTAGAGAGAACTCCTAGGGTAGATAAACACATTATTAACCCGATTGCGATTAAACAACAATTGAAGAACTTCTTCATTCCTGAATCCTGAAGGGAGGACATGTTCTTTTTATCATTTCATGGGAGTAGCAATACTATCTTCTATTGAGTAGCTTTGGCAAGAACTTCATTTCGAGAACCCGTAGGAT
The DNA here is from genome assembly GCA_016839805.1 of Candidatus Hermodarchaeota archaeon. Taxonomy (GTDB): domain Archaea; phylum Asgardarchaeota; class Hermodarchaeia; order Hermodarchaeales; family Hermodarchaeaceae; genus Hermodarchaeum. Next base: position 5,428 of record JAEOTO010000004.1, on the reverse strand, counting down.
CTAATCGCCATTTTTTCGGAATAGCCAGTAAATCCCAATTATTACTGCTGGGATGCCGAAAATGATAGCCGCCCAAATGAATACAGTGATCCAAGCGTAGGCAAAATATCCAAAGGATAGGCTTCCAAATGGTGTCAACCAATTACCATCAATGAAGACAAAGATACAAAGCCCAACAAAGAGTAAGAAACTGAATCCTCCACCGCCACTTTCTCTTTTATGTGGTCGGGGGGCTTTTAATCTAGTTTTGATTTCTCCTTTTAGTTCTGGGGGAAGGACAACGAACCAAATGATCGCTATGAGAAGTCCTGCTACACCTAAGGTAGGCAATACAACAAATAGCAGTGTCCAGAGACATAAGAAGAGACACCATACAATAGCGGTTCCCAGTGAAAATTGATCGAAGGTCCATGTGCCGAATCCACCAAGGGGTGAAGTAGCGATATACCAGTTAAATGTCAGTACAAATCCAACAATTGCCCCTACCAAGATCACACCGAATATGACTACAAAACCCCAATATCGGCGGGCTAGATCTTTCCAGAAGGCCTCTTCCTTTTGTTCATCATAAGTTTCTTCAGTAGTTTCTTCAGTTGCCATTTTTACCACTTCATGCTTACGATTCCAACAAGTTCAATAATTAGCAAACCGCCGTATCCACCGAAGTTATAAATTGTTCGCTAGAACCACTCGAAAAGCAAGTCGAGAAATCATTAGAGAAGTTATGGTTTTCTTATAGTTTCATTTATTTAGTTCAAAATGGGTTAAAAAATGTCTTTTTTTCAACTCCTTCCACACAAAGAATTATTTTTCGGATGACATTTTTTTAACTCGTTTACTCTTACAGCTGATTAGAGTTGACTGTTCAATTCCTTAGGATAATAAGCATTTGATTCTGATAACAACATCATTATTTGAAAGCGGTTTACACATCATGTTGGCTTCTACAAAATATCAGCATAGAATGCAACTGCTAGTCTCTTTTGGTCTTCTTATTATTTTAGCTGTAGGGATCCTTATTCCAATTGGTGCCCTTAACATAAGTGAGCCTGGGTCTTATTTTCAATATCACCAGAGGCCAAATGAAACTAACTTACAAAAACACTCCGAAAAATGTGATATTCTAAAACAACTTAATTACGAACTTCAAAATCACACATTTCAACCTTCACAGATTAAACAAGACCAATCAGAGCGGAAGGAATTCCAAGAGGTTGGCTATCAACGAACTTTCTGGGTTTATGATTTCACTGGTTCATTTTTCTATGAAATAACTGCAACATTACTCGCAATAGGCGAGTACAGCCTTGTGTTCATGGAAAATAGTTGTATAACAGAACTAGGAGAACTAGTTGCGATTGGGAAGACCGAGACCATACGCGATGAATTTGATAGCACAATCTATCCTCGAATCACAGATCTAGCTGGACATCCCAATGGAACATTAGGGGATATCGATGGTGATCCTAGGATCGTAATCTTGCTTGCTAATTGCGCTAATTACTATTCTGAGAGAAACGAGCTGCCATTTGATTATTCTAATGTGTGTGAGATGATTTATATCCATTACAGGATTCCGGTGGTAAATGTAGTTGCACATGAATTTCATCATCTCATTTGGTTTAACAATGAATGGGATGAGCCTCAATTCATCCTAGAGGCTTTAGCTCAATATGCTATGTACTATGCTGGCTATCTAGAACCCTATCATAACCTCGCTCCACAGGTAGCGGCCTTTCTGCCCCATCCAGAGGAGTCTCTTCTGTATTGGAATATGTACAATGACGGAGGAGTGTCTATGGTCATTGATTATGGAAGCGCCTATTTGTTTGCCTTCTATATCGCTGAACAATATGGTGTTGAAATCCTCCGAAACCTGATAACGGAACCCGCTGATGGACCACATGGGATTGAGGCTGTTCTGCAAACCGCAGGCTATGATATTACATTTAATGAACTCTACTTGAATTGGATCACGGCACTAACAATTGATGAACTAGGAGTCTGCAACAACCTCTATGGCTTTGAGAATCTAAATGCTCGAATTACCCGATACTATCCTGTTAATGTGCTTCCCCTTCTTAATCAAACAATTTCGCTGCGGTACTATGGCTTTCACATCCATAAACTGCAATCCCCACCTAATAATTTTACAGTCCAGATAAAAAAATCCTCAAATCAAACAATTGGAGTCTCCATTGCATCACATGATGCATTCGGATGGCACATATACCAAAATCTACATGATGAAGAGGGCACCATAATTACAGATAACTTCATGGGCAATCAGATCGATGTAGCATATATCATTACTAGTTATTTGTTGAACCACACACCAACTACAACTAGATCAGACGTTAATGGACTTGGACCTTTAACATATATCGATATTTCTATAATCGCAACACCCATAACATTGGAAGTACCTTGGGGCTTAATCATTCCTCTAGCAGCATTCTGTGGAATTTGCCTTCTTATCGTAATCGTGATTACGATAAGGAAAAGTAAGCACTTTGAAGAAAAATAATGATTGATGGCTAATGGACATCTGATACGCTTTTACTCACAAACCCTAGCATTACTGAACTTTTTTCCTTGAAAGGAGGAAAATAAGAATAGCGATAACTATAGGCCAGTTTTCCTTGAAGGTTTTATTTTAATCATCATACATGTATTTCTTCGAAGCAAGACTAAATTGAAGAGTTATACGAAAATATATCAGAGGTTAACCTTGCTAGTTTATTGATTTCATTCTGATGGTGAGAAATTGTGTCCAAAATAATGAAGTTTGCGTCACTCTTATCCCCGTTATTCAGGTTGAAGAATTATCTGGAAAGGGCCATTTCTCAACCGATAAGACGTCATTTCGCACCAAAACCTTCTGATAGTATATATGAGTTGGGCAAGTGGAACAATGAGGCAAATGTTCAGACGAAGTATGGTTTGGTTCGTGGGTTTTCAGATAAAGGCACATGGTGTTGGAAAGGGATTCCCTATGGCACTCCTCCAGTAGGAGAATTAAGATGGAAGGCACCACTTGATCCTATCCCTTGGCTCGGAACGCGCAAGACAATGAAATTTGGTAACTCTGCAGCACAGGTTATGCCCATCATGGGTCCAACCGGTTCAGAGGACTGTCTTTACCTCAACATATGGCGTCCTAAGAGCTCTGAAACTGAACTACCGGTTTACTTGTATATTCATGGGGGAGGTAATTCCATTGGGTCATCAGACACGTCAACCTACTACGGTAATGCCGTGGCTGAAAAATCGAACTTGCTGTATATCTCTGTCAACTACCGACTCGGTGCAATGGGTTGGTTTAAGCACCCTGCTGTGACTGGTTCTGGTTCTCCAGAGGACCAGAGTGGGAATTATGGAACCCTAGACCTGGTGAAGTCCTTAGAGTGGGTTAGGGATAATATCAGAGCTTTTGGGGGTAACCCAAACAATGTTACAATTGCGGGTGAGTCTGGAGGGGCGTTCAATGTACTTTCACTCTTGGTGTCTCCCTCTGCAAAGGGACTTTTCCATCGAGCTGTTGTTGAAAGTGGTCTGACGTCGGTTTGTAGTATTGAGGAAGCAAAAACTCAGAGTGAACGACTTCTGGTTGCCCTTCTTATCAGTGATCGAAAAGTTGCGAATGAAAAAGAGGCTGTAAAGCACATCAGTGAAATGCAATATAATGAGATTAATACATATCTATGTTCGAAATCAGCCTTCACGATTACGAAGAATATTCCCACTGTTGTTTTAGGAATGGCACAATGGCGTTCTATTATTGCTGATGGAACAGTTATACCTACAGAGGGGTATAGTGTTTTTTCATCTAGGGAATGGGCAAACAAGGTGCCAGTAATTATAGGCTGCACAAAGGATGAAATGAAACTCTTTGGTCATTTCATCAAAGACCTTCCTCTAAGCTCTAGGGTTTGGGATTATCATTCCATGCTATGGCGTGCAAACGGTGTCAATAAACCAGCTAGCGAAATGACCGCTAAAAACAACGTCCCTGTTTATGTATACAGGTTTGACTGGGGAAGCCCTGATGATAAAGGGGTGAGTGTCCTACCAAAAAATAAAGGTCAGGAACTGGGGGCTCACCATGGGGCTGAGTTACCCTTCTTCTTGGGAACGAGAGGATCAGATTTTGCCATTTTGATAGGAAAGACTCACACAAAGGATAACCAGATCGGTCGTGAAAAACTGAAAGACTTGTGCATGAGCTATTTGGCTAATTTTGCGAGAACAGGGAATCCTAATAATATTGACTTACCAAATTGGCCTGCTTGGGACAACACTGAAGGTAAAGGCAAGGTTCTTGTCCTTGATGCAGATTTCAACGATTTGAGACTGTCATACTCGAGCGAAAAGATCACAGTTCAAGATGTTCTTGACCTCGTTAATTCTGAGCTCAAAGAACCTGAACGAGGACAGGTAATGACCATGCTCGAAGAATTCATTCCTTTTAGGGAATAGATTGGCTTCCATGCCTTTCTCTCTTATTCTAATAATCTTTGCATTTTCTGCTTATGACAGAGTTTAAAAAAAATTAATATGGGCTAGCTGGACGCCTCATTGGATATAAATGGTAGTAAAGCAAGGGTTTTACTCATAAAACCAAGCCATACTGAGATTCTTCCTGATTTTTTTATTTTCAGTGATTATGAGAAATTAAGAAACGTTCTTTGAAGTTTGGTTTGTGAGAACTCTATTAGCATTCCTTCTTTGAGATGAAAAACGAGGATAACACGAGTTTCCTTGGGGAACGTCTTCATGTAGGGGAATTGGTGAGTGAGTTTTTCCCAGTAGCCTTCAAATTGAAGCGAATCAGGATAATGAATTTCAGCTTCAGCGAGGATCTGTAAGACCTTGGCATTTTGGGCAGTCTCAGGAGTGAAGATATCATGGATTTCAAAATGAACCACAGGATTCTCTAGTATATTGGCTACGGATACATGTTCTCTTGAAATTTCCAAGAAAACGTTTGTTCCATGAAAACCATATTCATGGGGAGTTGCATTTGGTATTCCCGTTTTTGAGGAGGTGGCCATTGTTAGAAAGTGATGATTTTGAAGAAACTTTAGAGCAATTTCTTTGGAAGTTTGAGCACACATATCCTTTCCAATGAAAAATTAGAAAAATAAATACATTTCATAAACTAAACAGCGACAATTGGGGAGCTCAGTATTAATTCAAAATCACATATTTTACCAATAAATTAGCAGAACAGAAGGGGGTTGTACGACCGGCGCTTTTATACTCACAAACCCAAGCCTTACTGAACTTTTTTTGAGGACAGTATAACTCTGTATACCTCCGCAATAGGAGATGATTGGATTCTAGACTCTTGTGAAGACTTCATTACGAGTTCTTCAATACCACAATCATATGCGTTCCAGTAGCCATCGCCAGTTATGTGCCCCTT